>JAVKFF010000224.1:0-9118 GCA_040226215.1 Azospirillaceae bacterium | reverse complement strand
GCGGCGGGGAGGCGGGACATGGCGGGATCAGCCTGGTCGACGGCCTGCCCGGATGGCAGACCGCGCTGATCACCATCGCCGCGGTCAGCCTGGTCATCGTCGCTGGAAATTTCCTGACCGCGCCCCTGTTCCGGTTCATCGCCGTCGCCCGTCTGCGCGAGCTCTTCACCGCGACGGCGCTCTTGATCGTCATCACCATCGCGCTGCTGATGTCGCTGGTCGGCCTGTCGCCGGCGCTGGGCACCTTCATCGCCGGCGTCGTGCTGGCCAACAGCGACTACCGGCACGAGCTCGAATCAGATATCGACCCGTTCCGCGGCCTGCTGCTCGGCCTGTTCTTCATGACCGTCGGGGCGGCGATTCCGTTCGACCTGCTGTTCGAGAACGCGGCCAGCATCCTCGCGCTGACCATCGGCCTGATGGCGCTGAAGGCCGGCGTGCTGCTGGTCCTTGCCTGGCTGTTCCGGCTGCGCGGCGCGGATCGCTGGCTGTTCGCGCTCGGCCTGGCACAGGCCGGCGAATTCGGTTTCGTGCTGATCAGCTTCGCGCTCACGACCGCGGTGCTTCCGGCCGATCTCGCCGCCAGGCTGTCGCTCATCGTCGCCCTGTCGATGCTGCTGACGCCGGCCTTGTTCATCGCCTATGAGCGGCTGATCGCACCGCGCTTCGCGGCGGTGCAGTCGCGCGAGGCGGAACCCATCGACCAGAGGGGCGCGGTGATCATCGCCGGGCACGGCCGTTTCGGTGGCATCGTCAACCGCATGATGCGCGCCGCCGGCTTCACCTGCACCGTGGTCGACTACAGCGACGCCCAGCTCCGCATGCTCCGCGCCTACGGCCTGCGCGCCTATTACGGCGACGCCACCAGGCCCGACCTGCTGCACGCCGCCGGTATCGAGGAGGCAAAGCTGTTCGTCGCTGCCATCGACGGCAAGGAGCAGCTGACGGCGCTGGTCCGCTACGTGGTGAAGGCCCATCCGCATGTGCACGTGATCGCGCGGGCGATCGACCGAGAGCATGTCTATGAGCTGTGGTCGGTCGGCTGCCGCGACATCATCCGCGAGACCTATGACAGCTCGCTGCGTGCCGGCCGTTCGGCGCTGCAGGCGATGGGCCTGCCGTGCGACCAGGCCCAACGCTTCGCCGCCGAGTTCGAACGCGTCGACCGGGCCTCCATGGTCGAACTCGCCGACCTCTACGACATCGAAACGCCGATGCACCAGAACGCGCCCTATGTGGCGCGGGTGCGCGAGATGATGGAGGAATGGGAGGCGCAGCTGCGCGGGCAGGCGACCATCGCGCCGGACAATGTCAGCACAGCGGACACCCATGACGGCAGCGGCGCGGACGGCAACGAAGGCGGTGCGGGAGCGGACCGGGAGCGCTGAACGCGGCGGTCAGACGAGCCTGATGGCCGCGCCCGCCTCCAGCCTGCCCGGAGCGGAGACGGTGGCCATCACGCCGCAGCACATGTGTCCGAAACCGTCCAGCAGGATCTTCGGCACGTTCAGGTCGCGCGCCGCGGTCGCCGGGTTCACCTGGGTGGCGGGGCAGCGCTCGATGCGCTCCTCGATGCGCAGGCGGACCTCGCCGATGGCGATCTCCTGTCCCACCCATCCGAACTCGGCCCAGGGATGCCCGGTCTCCACGATCAGGTTGCCGCGGAAGCGGGCCGGGTCGACCGGCGCCCTGGCTACCCGCTCGATATCGCGGCAGGTGGTGCGGTTGATGATCGACAGGAAGGGCTTCGGCCGGTCGGGAAAGCCGGTCGCCGGCCCTTCGACGATGCGCGCCACGCCGCGCGACTCCGTGGCCAGGAAGGCGGACAGGAACTGGTCGATCACGTCGCGGCCGAGCGGCCTGGTGATGTCGCCACGCGCCACCTGGCGATTGCCGCGGCTGAGCGTCAGGACACCCGTTTGCGTATCGAACGTGCTGGTAAGCTGGGCCAGGCGCTCATGGCGCATCAGCACGACGAACTGGCTTTTCGGCTGCCATTCGGGATCGAGCGGGTCGAAGCGGCTGGCCTTGTGCGCGATGGCAAAGCGCCGGTCGCCGGCCAGCGCCTGGCCGATTTGCACGGTCGCGCTGTCGGCCGAGCGTCCGTTCAGGCCCTTGACCGGATAGGTGACGATGTCGCGAAGCGTGCCGAGGTCCATGACGAGGCATAGGAAGCAAGGTCCTGCGGCTTGTCAACGCCGGTATGGCCCGGCGCCGGCTCCGGGATGATCGAGGTCAATTCGGGTATGCGCCCGCTTGGCAGGGAGCGGTTGAGCGCCCACATACACGCCGATCCTCCCGGATCGCACAATCGTGGATCGAGAGCCGTCGCCGTGCCTCCATAGAGGGCGGCCGGACATAGCGGAGAGCGAGAAGCACATGGATTTCGAGAAGTATACCGAGCGGTCGCGTGGGTTCGTGCAGGCCGCCCAGACCCTGGCCCTGCGCCAGGGGCACCAGCAGTTGCAGCCCGAGCACCTGCTGAAGGTGCTGCTGGATGACGAGGAGGGGCTGGCGGCCAATCTGATCCGGCGCGCCGGCGGCGACCCGAAGCGCGCCCTCGCGGCCGTGGAACTGGCGCTGGACAAGCTGCCCAAGGTCGAGGGCGGTAACGCCCAGGTCTATCTGGGGCGCGAGCTGGCGCAGGTCTTCGAACAGGCCGAGCAGGTCGCCAAGAAGGCGGGGGATAGCTACGTCTCCGCCGAGCGCCTCTTGCTGGCGCTGGCCATGGCCAAGGGCACGGCGCCGGAGAAGGCCTTGAGCGATGCGGGCGTGAACGCCCAGGCGCTGAACGGCGCCATCAACGAGCTGCGCAAGGGCCGCACCGCCGACACCGCCAGCGCCGAGCAGGGCTATGACGCCCTGAAGAAATACGCCCGCGACCTGACCGAGGCGGCGCGCGAGGGCAAGCTCGACCCGGTCATCGGCCGGGACGAGGAGATCCGCCGCACCATGCAGGTGCTGTCCCGGCGGACCAAGAACAATCCCGTCCTGATCGGCGAACCCGGCGTCGGCAAGACCGCCATTGCCGAGGGCATGGCGCTCCGCATCGTCAAGGGCGACGTGCCAGAAAGCCTGAAGAACAAGCGCCTGCTGGCCCTCGACATGGGCGCGCTGATCGCCGGTGCGAAATATCGCGGCGAGTTCGAGGAGCGCCTGAAGGCCGTGCTGTCGGAGATTTCCGCCGCCGCCGGCGAGGTGGTGCTGTTCATCGACGAGATGCACACCCTGGTCGGGGCCGGCAAGGCGGACGGCGCCATGGACGCCTCCAACATGCTGAAGCCGGCGCTGGCGCGCGGCGAGTTGCACTGCATCGGCGCCACGACGCTGGACGAGTACCGCAAGCACGTGGAGAAGGACCCGGCGCTGGCGCGGCGCTTCCAGCCGGTCTTCGTGGACGAGCCGTCGGTCGAGGAGACCGTCTCCATCCTGCGCGGGCTGAAGGAGAAGTACGAGCTGCATCACGGTGTCAGGATCATGGACTCCGCCATCGTCTCGGCCGCCACCCTCTCCAACCGCTACATCACCGACCGCTTCCTGCCCGACAAGGCCATCGACCTGGTCGACGAGGCGGCGAGCCGGCTGCGCATGGAGGTGGATTCGAAGCCCGAGGAGGTGGACGAGATCGACCGCCGGGTGATCCAGCTGAAGATCGAGCGCGAGGCGCTGAAGAAGGAGAGCGACCAGGCCTCCAGAGACCGGCTGGAGAAGCTCGAGCGCGAACTCGCCGAACTCGAGCAGCGCTCGGCCGAGCTGACCGCCGCCTGGGAGGCGGAGAAGGAGAAGCTCTCGGCCGGCCAGAAGCTGAAGGAGAAGCTGGAGCACGCGCGCCACGAGCTTGAGGACGCCCAGCGCAAGGGCGACTGGACCCGGGCCGGCGAGCTCGCCTACCAGTCGATCCCGGAGCTCGAGGCCAAGCTGAAGGAGGCCGAGCAGGTCTCCGCCACCGCCATGGTGAAGGAGGAGGTGGCGCCGGAGGACATTGCCGGCGTCGTCTCCCGCTGGACGGGCATCCCGGTGGACAAGATGATGGAGGGCGAGCGCGAGAAGCTGCTGCGCATGGAGGAGGGCCTGCATCGGCGCGTGGTGGGCCAGGACGAGGCGGTGCGCGCGGTTTCCCAGGCGGTGCGCCGGGCGCGCGCCGGCCTGCAGGATCCCAACCGGCCGATCGGCTCGTTCATGTTCCTCGGCCCCACCGGCGTCGGCAAGACGGAGCTGACCAAGGCCCTGGCGGCCTTCCTGTTCGACGACGAGACGGCGATGGTGCGCATCGACATGTCGGAATACATGGAGAAGCACGCGGTCGCCCGGCTGATCGGCGCGCCGCCCGGCTATGTCGGCTATGAGGAGGGCGGGGCGCTGACCGAGGCGGTGCGCCGCCGACCCTATCAGGTGATTCTCTTCGACGAGGTGGAGAAGGCCCATCCGGACGTCTTCAACGTGCTTCTCCAGGTGCTCGACGACGGCAGGCTGACCGACGGTCAGGGCCGCACGGTCGACTTCCGCAACACGCTGATCGTGATGACCTCGAACCTGGGGTCGGAACACCTGGCGGCGGCCGAAATCTCCGGCGATTTCGTCGCCAAGGAGAAGGTGATGATGGCGGTGCGCTCGCACTTCCGGCCGGAATTCGTCAACCGGCTCGACGAGATCATCGTCTTCGACAAGCTCTCACGCGAGAACATGACGGCGATCGTCGACATCCAGCTGGGCCATCTGGAGCGCCTGCTGGCCGACCGGCACATCACCCTGGCGCTGGACGAGAAGGCCAAGGCTTGGCTCGGCGACCAGGGCTACGACACGGTCTACGGCGCCCGGCCGCTGAAGAGGGTGATCCAGAAGCACCTGCAGAACCCGCTGGCCACCATGATCCTGGAAGGCCGCATCGCCGACGGCGATACGGTGTCCGTCTCGGCGGATGGCGAGGGGCTGGTGATCGGCGGCGCGAAGGCGGCGCAAGCGGCGGCCTGACCGGGGCCGCCCCCGCTCGCATCCTGCAGGCTGTCAGTCCATCTGCCGGTGGACGAACGAAAGAACCCGGGAGAGCGATCTCCCGGGTTCTTCGCTTGTGCGTGCCGGCAGGGACCTAGGGGCAGGCGGGCGGAGCACCGATGGGCGCGCCATTCACCGTCAGATCACCGGTTATGTTGGGGGCCACGGCGAGACAGGTGTCGAGGGTGTTCGAGGCGACCGTCGCGTTGCTGCCGGGCGCGAAGTCGTAGGTCACCGCGCCACCGCCGCGGAACCGCAAGCCGAAATCAACGCCGCTGATGGCGATATTCGTCATGCTGATACCGATGGTTCCCGCGCCGGTGGCGTTGAACACGATGCCATTGGAGGAGTTGGCGCCCTGATTGGCGATGACCAGGTCGGCCAGAGCGATGTTGTCTCCACCCTGGATCCTCACGCCGCCGAAATCGCTGGCATTCGCGAGATTCTCGAAGTTGCTGATGGTGCCATTCGATACGGTCACATTGGTCGTATCGAACAGGTTCACACCGGACAGCCCGACATTGTCGACGGTGAAGTTGCTGATGGTCACCTGATCGCTGCTGACGATGTTGAAGCCGTTGAAACCGCTGATGTCCATGACCGTGATGTCGTTCAACATCACATCGGTGGCGCCATCGATGCGAATGCCATCCTTCGCCGAGTCGGTGACCGTCACGGAAGAAATGGTGATATCGCTGGCATTCCCGAAACCACGGATCGATATGCCCCCGGTCTTGTCCTCGGTCGTCTTGAAGGAAGTGTTGGAGATCGTGCCGTTCATGATGGCGATGCCATCGGAGTCGCCAATGATGGCGATCCCGTTCCGGCCGACATTGGCGATCGAGAAGTTGCTGATCGTCACGTTGTCGGTCGCGGAAAGAACAACGGCATCACTGGTGGTTCCGACGGTCTGCCCGACACCGTTGATGGTCAGATTGGTGATGCCGCCGCCAAGCGCGCCGCCATCGGAATTGAAGATGCCGATGCCAAGTGCGGTGGCGGTACCGTAGATGCCGGCGTCGGGGCCGACAAAGCCGTCCTCGGCATTGGTGATCGTGACGTTGCTGATCGAGAAGCCGGTCACTCCGCCAAGAAGAATGCCGGTTCGGTTGACATCGCTGATCGTGACATTGTTGATGGTCACGTTGCTCGCGTTGCGCACATCCAGGGCGTCGCCCTCACGATTGCCGCCGACATTGTTGGGGCCGCCATTGTACACGTAGCCGTCGATGACGATGTTGTCGCCGCCATCGATGAAGATGCCATCGGCGATACTCAGATCGTCACCAACGAGTCCGGCATTGTTGATGGTTGCCAGTGCGTCGCTGAAGATGATGTCCCGCAAGGTAAGGTTGCTCGCCCCGACCGCGTGAACGCCGTTGAACCCTCCGGTCAGCGAGACCCCCTGGAGCGTGACGTTGTTCCCCGTGATGTCGATGACGCTGGTCTCATTGGTGTGAACGTTGACGTCGAACACGTTGAATGTCGGCCGGGTACCCGGCGCGGTGTAGTTGAAGTTGAAATCGGGCGTCGCGATGAACGCGTCGGACCCGCCACCAAGGACGAACACGTGCTGCCCGGTGATCTCGTAGGACATATTATCCGTGGTGATCAGACCGTTCTGCCCCAAGGCGACGATCAGCGTGTTCGGATCGCCGGCGAACAAGTTGAAGTCGGCGTCGTTCGCTGCATTTTCCGGAGACAGGCCCGACATGTCACCGCTGCCGCCCTCATCGACGAAGATGAGTTGTTCGATCGGCGTGCCATCGGCGAAGAAGGCCGGCAGGTCGTCCCGGCCCGCGACGCCGAGGCGGGTCTGGGTGGTGAAGGTGTCGCGGGGGGCGACGTCGAGCATGCGCCGTGACAGCCCGGTCGGCGGGCCCATCTCCCCATCCGACGTGCTGTAGATCGCCTGGAGCGGGATTTGCATCGTGACGAGGCCGCGCCACTGGTCCTCGCGCACGTCGTCCCAGCTGCCCTCGACCATGAACTCCATCCGCGAGCCCGGGGTCAGCCATTCGGGATCGTAGATCCGGTATTCGACCCGGCCTTCCGGCCCGGCGAGGCTGTTGTCGTAGTCCGGATGGGCGAAATAGAAGCCGCCGGCGAAGGCGCGAACCTCCTCGGACCCGTCCTCGGACACCCAGAAGCGGCGGCCGATCTCGCCGTCGATGCCGTACATCGGCGCTTCGAGCCCCGGCAGCACGCGCGGGGTGCTGCCGACATTCACGAGCTCGGAGAGTTCCGGCACGAACTCTTCATCGTCCGAGGTAAGGGGGATGTAGCCTCGCAGGCGCGCATCCCATTCCAGCGTCATCACCTCGCCCTCGATGACGAAGCGTTCGAACGTGTTCTGGAACTGCGAGTTGTGCAACTGGTAGTGGGCACCGACGCCGACGATCATGTTCTCGTCGACCATCTCGCGATAGGCGATGCCGAGCTCCGCGGTCGCGTCGTCATTGCGCGCCTGGCCGCGGATGTCGACATAGACCATCTGCGTCTCGTTCTGCCAGACGGGGAGGAAGACGGAGCCATTGAGATCGACATCCACATTCTCGCGCCCGAACTCCGTCGGACCGACGGATCCCCGGACATAGGGTTCCCAGCCGTCGGCGAGCGCGACACCGGGCCCGAGCGCCAGTGCCGTCGAGGCAAGAAGGGCGATACGCCGCGTGGAGAAGAATGCCGAAGTCGTCACGCAAGAATGTGCCATGCCAATACCCTGTCGGTTGCGAGTCCCCCATCTGCCCGCGCCAGGCCGCTTGGGAACCGGTGTCGGGCAGGCTCAGAGGTTTCGAATAATACATACGAAAGAAAGAATACAATGGTTAATCAGTTCACGCGCAAGGCGAGTCGGTAAAATTTCCGAGTAGTTATGTTTTTCAATATTATAACCTGATTTTCTCCAGTGGATTCTCGCCGAGAGCCATTAACCAAATGATATGTCGCCCTGAATCGCCTCGGCTGCGGCGGGTAGCGATCAGGGCATGCCAGGAGCGCGATCCCGAACCCGGAGACTTACGGGCAGGAGAAGGTTCCCGGCCCGGCCACGTTGAAGACGATCGGTCCGGCGATGCCGCCACCAATGCAGGTCGAGACGTGGCCGCTGGCGGTGTTTCCGGCATCGCTGCCGCTGTCGGTGAAGGCAAGGCTGCCCGCCTCCCGCACGATCACGGCGGCGGCGCCGGCGATGTCGGCATTGCGCACGGTGATGGCGCTGTTCGCACCACCCTGGCCGCGGATCGCCGCGCTCATGTGACCGGTCGTGCCCTGGCCATCATCGTTGGCAACGGTCAGCCCGTCGAAGGAGATGCCGGTCGATCCCGCGACGCCGCTGGCGGCGACGTGGCGGAAGCGAATCGCCGCCGCCGCCGTGTCCCAGCCCCCGGCATTGCCGTCCGCCACGGCCAGGATCGTTGTGTCGGTGAAGGTGATATGGGCATAGTCGATGATGCGGATGCCGTCCTCGCGGTCGGTTCTGTCCACGGTCAGGGCGTTGACCGTGTTGGTGCCCACGCCGGCGCTGTCGGTGCGCCAGAGCAGCACGCCGATGAGATGGGCATTCTCGATCTCCACCGTATCGATGTGGAAATCGGCCACGTCGACGAGGCGGATGCCGGTGCGGTCGGCGTCGTCGATGAAACTGTCGGTGATGCTGACATCGCTCGATCGCCGGATGTCGATGCCGTCGCCGGTGTCGAAGCCGCCGGTCTCCTCGCTGAAGACGAGCCGGTCGATCCGGATGTCGCTGCTGTCGGTGATGTGGATGCCGTCGCCATGGGCACCGGCATCGCCGGCGCCGCCGGCGTCGCCCGTCGGTTCGCGGATCGCCAGATCGATCAGCCTCACCGTCGTCACGCCGTTGCCGGATATCGCGTTGTTGCCGCCGGTGAAACTGAGGCCGATCAGGATGGACTGGTCGGCCAGCGCGACATGGTCGGGCTGCAGGCTGTCGACACCGGGCGCCACCGCGCCGAAGCTGATCTCCGGCCGGCCGCCGCCCGCCTGGAAGGTGAACAGGTCGAAACCGTCGAAAAGGTCGATGGCGCCGCCGCCGCCCAGCAGCGCCTGGCCCGTGGCGAGGCCGACGGTGGCGGCCGGCGCGATCGTGCCGCCCGTGTCGAGA
>JAVKFF010000223.1:0-3345 GCA_040226215.1 Azospirillaceae bacterium | reverse complement strand
GGCCGACCGCGATGCCCTGCGTGCGCGGCAAGCCGATCTGCAGGCACAGCAAGCCGGACTGCAGGAAGCAGCTACCGAGCTCAGCGCGTTGAACGCGCGGCTGGAGCATCTGGTGAAGGAGTTCCAGAAGGCGCTGTACGGCAAGTAGGCGGAACGCTTCGCCCCCGACCTGCGCGCCCTGCTGTTCGAGGATCTGGAGACCGCCGTCGCGGAGGTCGAGGCCGCCACCGACGCCAGGCCGGCACGCGCCAGGTCGAAACCCCCGCGGCGCAACCTTGGCCGCCTGCCGGCGGAGCTGCCGCGCATCGAGCGGGTGATCGAGCCGGAGAGCCGGGCCTGCCCCTGCGGCTGCGGCGAGATGGAGAAGATCGGCGAAGATCGCAGCGCGACGACGGCAGCCTGCTGTGCCTCGACGACGCGATCTGCCCGCATTTCGCGATCCTCGCCTGTGCCTCCGACCCCGGCCCCTACATGGATGCAGCCGCGCGCCGGATCTGGCAGCGGCTGGACGGCCGCGCCCTGGTGGTGCGCTCGGAGGTGGAGTTCGGCGCCGGCCCGGCCGGGCCCGCGCCGGACACCATCCTGGTCGGCGACCCGGGCATGGCCCTCAAGCGCTGGTTCGCGGGGGAAGAGAAGGGGGTGGCGATCCTGCGCCCCGACCGCTTCGTCGCCGCCACCTGCGGCCCGCAGGAGATCTCCGCCACCCTCGCCGCGCTGGCGCGCGTGCTGCATCTGGGGGAATAGGCGACTGAGCCCGACCTGATATGCCGCCACAGATTTCCGGGCGGCACGCCGGATCCCGCGTGCGGAAGTGGGGCTTCATGAGCCAGATGACATATTTCTGATTTATGATCCATTCTATATATTATAAAAATATGAGCCAATTATCATACTGGAAATTTATGATCTAGATTCTATATTTTGCTGCAGCAGGATATGATGCCATGAGCCACATTGCACGCACGCCCAAACAGCTTGGAGCTATCCTCCGCCGGGCGCGCCGGAACACCGGTCTCACCCAAACCCAGCTTGGGGCGAGGGCCGGAATTTGGCAGGAAACACTCTCGAAAATCGAAGGCGGGCAAGGCGCAACCAGGATCGCCACTATTTTCGACCTGCTTGCGGCGATCGATCTCGAAATAGAGGTGAAACCGCGTGGCAAGGGATCGTCCGCCGACATCGAGGACGTCTTCTGATGCCGCGTCGCCGTACCCGCATCCCTCTCAATGTGTATCTCAACAACAGGCTTGTCGGGCGCCTCAGTCGCGCAGGCAGCGGTGCGATCGACTTCACCTATGACCGGGACTGGTTGGCCTGGGAGCACGCGCTGCCCGTGTCGCTCTCCTTGCCCCTCCGCGAGGATCGCTACATCGGCGCGCCTGTTGCCGCTGTATTCGAGAATCTCCTCCCCGATTCCGATGCGCTGCGAATACGCATCGCCCGGCATGTTGGCGCGGCCGGCACGGACGCCTATAGCCTCCTTGCCGCAATTGGACGGGACTGTGTCGGTGCATTGCAGTTTCTTCCGGAGCCGCTGCCCGATGACGACATCGTCCGCAGCGCCGGCAAGATCGAAGGCGAGCCCATCGACGAACGGGCCATTGGCGCAATGCTGCGCAATCTGGCACGTGCGCCACTCGGTCTCGATGAAGACGATGCTTTCCGGATCTCCGTCGCCGGCGTACAGGAAAAGACCGCGTTGCTCCACTACCAGGGGCGCTGGTTCAAACCAGCCGGCACGACGCCAACAACGCACATTCTCAAGCCGCAGACAGGTCAGCTTCCCGACGGGGTCGATCTGTCCAACAGCGTGGAGAACGAATTCTATTGCCTGCAGGTCCTGAAAGCCTTCGGCCTTCAGGTAAACGAGGCGGTGGTGGAGGTTTTCGACGGGCAGAAAGTCCTCGTAGTCGAGCGCTTCGACCGCAGATGGGCGCGTGACGGCCGATTGCTCCGCCTCCCGCAGGAGGATTGCTGCCAGGCGCTGTCTGTGCCGCCGACACTCAAGTATCAGAACCAGGGAGGGCCGGGCATTCCGGACATCGTTGCCCTGTTGAAGGGAAGCGACCAACCCGACGCAGACCAGATGGCCTTCCTCAGGGCCCAGATCGTTTTCTGGCTGATCGGCGCGACCGACGGCCATGCAAAGAATGTCTCGATCTTCCTGACACCGGGGGGCAGGTACCGCCTGACCCCTTTCTATGATGTGCTCACCGCGCAGCCGAGCCTCGACAAGGGGCAGATTCAGCGCAAGCAGATGAAGCTTGCCATGGCCGTCGGCGACAGGAACCGCTACCGCATCGACGACATCGCCGGGCGACATTTCATTCAAACGGGCGCCAGGGCGGGAATGGCCGGGCAGCTGGTTCGGGAGGCGATGTCCGATATCGAACGGCAGGTCGAAGCTGCGCTTCAAACGGTGGAAGCCCGCCTCCCGAATGACTTTCCTGCCTCCATTCATGAGTCCGTGAGTACGGCCGTGCGCGAACGCGCCCGTCGGCTCGAACAGAATGCGGCGAGAATGTCGGGCTGACCGCGCTGCCGTCTGAACCCCGCCGGGCAGGGCAGCCGGCAATCAGGCGACTTGACATGAGCCAGACCAGGCTCTCCGCTGACAGGATCGGCATTCGACAGCAACGGACCGGGGATCGCGATGGCTGCCTATGTGATTTTCGATGTCGATATCCGTGACCCGGGCCGGTACCAGGAATTCATGGCGGGCGTGAAGCCTGCCCTGGAAGCGGCCGGCGCCAGATACCTGGCGCGGGGCGGGGCCCACAAAGTCTACGAGGGCGATTGGGAGCCGCGCCGGATCGTCCTGCTGGAATTCCCCTCGGTCGAAGCCTGGGAATCGTTCTACAACGGCGCAACCTACCAGGGCCTCAAGGGCGTCAGGGACGCCTGCAGCTCCGCGCGCCTGGTCGGCGTCGAGGGACTCGGTTGAGCGCTTTCGGCCGCCCGGCCCGATGACGGCCTGGATGCCTACCGCCCGAACCCCGCCGAATAGGGCAGCCAGGTGGCCAGCCCCGGCAGCAGGATCAGCAGGCCCAGGCCCAGGAGCATCAGGCCGACATAGGGGGCGGCGCCGCGGATCACCTCGGCGATCGGGGCGTCGGTGATGCCCTTGATGACGAACAGGTTCATGCCGACCGGCGGGGTGATCATCGCCAGTTCCAGGTTGATCATCAGCAGCACGCCGTACCAGATCAGGTCGATGTCGAGCGCGATCATGGTGGGCAGCAGGATCGGCGTGGTGATCAGGATGATGGCGATGGATTCGAAGAACATCCCCATCAGGAAGATCAGCGCCATGACGATCAGGATGAAACCCAGCGGCCCCAGCCC
>JAVKFF010000222.1:0-13502 GCA_040226215.1 Azospirillaceae bacterium | reverse complement strand
GGCGATCGCCTCCACCGCGCCGAATTTCAGGATCGTGAAGAGTCTGAGCTCCATATTGGAGCTGTTGAGCATCTCCAGCACCGACATGGTGACAGACCAGGTCAGGCCCTGGCCGCCATGCTCGGGCTCGAAGGGCATGGCGTTCCAGCCGGCCTCGACATAGTGCCGGTAGGCGTCCCGGAAGCCGGGCGAGGTGCGCACCACCCCGTTTTCCAGGGCGGCCGGCGTGCGGTCGCCGGCGCTGTTGGTGGGAGCGAAGACATCACCGGCGAAGCGCCCAGCCTCCGCCAGTACCGCCCGCACCAGGTCTTCCGTCGCCTCCTCGTAGCCGGGCAGGGTGGCCAGCCGTTTCAGGCCGGCCAGTTCGTCGAGCGCGAAGACCATGTCGCGGACCGGGGCGGCATATGCGCTCATCGTCGGGTTCTCCTCGGGTTCGGCGGCCTGATGGTCGAGCAGCGGACTCTAGCCGCCGGCGGCGTCCGGCAGAAGCCCCGCCTCAGGCCGCGCCCCGCGGTGAGGCGGCGCGGCGCAGGCGGTCGTTGATCGCCTCGCCCAACCCCTCCTCGGGGATCGGTGCGACGGCGATGGACCGGACATCCTCCCTGTCGAGAGCGCGCAGCATGGCGAACAGGTTGGCCGCCGCCTCGTGCAGGCTGCCGGTCTCGCTGAGATTGAGCTGGGGTTCGTGGCCCTTCAGCTGAGGACCGAAGGCGAGAAACGCCTCCCCCGGTTCCGGCGCGGCGGCATCCAGGCGCACCGGTCGCGCCGGGGCGTAGTGGCTCCTCAACATGCCTGGCGAGGCGAGGGGGCCGCCTGCTTCCGGTGCCGCGACAGGACCGATGATGGCCTCGATCTCCACCCGCGTGACGCCTCCGGGGCGCAGCAGGCGGGGCGTCTCGCCGGTGAGGTCGAGCACGGTGCTCTCCAGGCCGATCTCGCTGCGGCCACCGGCCAGGATCAGCGGCACCCGGCCGCCGAGTTCCGCCAGCACGTGCTGGGCAGTGGTTGGGCTGATGCGGCCGGAGGCGTTGGCGCTGGGCGCGGCGATCGGCCGACCCGTCAGCGCGATCAGCCGGCGGGCGGCGGTACTGCCCGGCACCCGGATGGCGACGCTGTCGAGGCCGGCGCTGACCAGCAGCGAGAGCGGACAGTCGGGCCGGCGCGGCAGCACCAGCGTCAGCGGACCTGGCCAGTACTGCTCGGCGAGCGTTGCGGCGCGGTCGCCGAAACGGACATATCGTTCGGCCATCGACCGGTCGGCGACGTGGACGATCAGCGGATTGAAACGCGGTCTCGCCTTGGCCTCGAAGATGCGCGCGACCGCCTCGTCGCTGGTGGCGTCCGCGCCCAGGCCGTAGACGGTCTCCGTCGGGAAGGCGACAAGGCCGCCGGCGCGCAGGATCGCCGCCGCCTCGGCCAGGCTCGCCTCGGTGATGCCGGCGATGCGGGTATCGCTCATGCCTCGACTCGTGCCGTTGTCACTATCATGCAGACGGGTTGGGCCAGCCCGTCCAGGTGGCGGTGGACGCCGGGTCCCGGTGCCGCGAGGGGATAGCACGCCGTGGCGCGAACGCAAGCGGTGGCTGCCGCCTTTGGCGGTGGTAACCGATCGGTGCGGCTGTGTTAGCGCTTGCGGATGACGGATCATCGTGTTCTGGTTGTGCAGTGCAGCATCAACCGGGAGGCGACATGGCCGCGCGGGTCATCACCATCGCGCAGCAGAAGGGCGGAGCGGGCAAGACGACACTGACCGCCCATCTCGCCGTCGGCTTCGGCGAGGCCGGCCTGAGGGTGGCGGTGCTCGACATCGACCCGCAGGGCAGCCTTTCCGCCTGGGCGGCGTTGCGCGGGGGACAGCCGCCTGAGCATCGGCAGGCCGGCGGCTGGCGTACCGCCAGCGAGGTCGACAAGCTGCGCCGCGACTTCGATCTGATCCTGATCGACAGCCCGCCGCATGCCGAGACCGAGGCGAAGCTGGCGGTGCGCGAGGCCGACATCGTCATCGTCCCGGTGCAGCCGAGCCCGATGGACATCTGGGCCACAAAGCCGACGCTGGACCTTGCCCGGGCGGAGGGGCGGGAGGTGCTGGTCGTCCTCAACCGGGTGCCGCCGCGCGCCCGGCTGGTCGACCTGGCGCGCGAGAAGCTGGCCGAACTGGACGTTGCGGTGATGGACGCGACGCTTGGCAATCGCGTCGGCTTCGCCGCCGCCCTGATGGAGGGCAGGGCGGTGACCGAGGAGGGACGGCAGAGCGCCGCGGCACAGGAGATCCAGGCGCTGGTAGCGGAGTTGCGGCGCCGGCTGGCGATCTGACCTCAGCCGCTCTCACACAGTCAGCCTTTCACGGGCAAATCCTAGAGCATCATTCTAGGTCAGCGTTTGCACCTAGTAGCCACCTACAATTTCGTTGCGAAGCGCAGAAAGCTCTGCATTGAGAAGGTAATCCTTGCCTAATTCAACAGCCAACTGCCTTGCCTCGAGTCCCAATGAGATGCATGCATCTTCTGCATCATCGCACGAGATATGAAGTCTACTTGCTAGTTCTGAATGTGCAGTTGAATTAGTTTCCATCACTATTGCCGACATGATTGCGATGTCGCCCCACTCAAGCTTGCCCCCGACAGATCGCATCATCTGACGCAGTTGTTTCATTCCCGTGACTACGAGTTCGATCAGGGCTGTCGCTTCTCGGCTCTTGATGTCGGGCACAACCCTTTCAACGATACGAATTGCCCATCTCCGTTTCACAAAAAGCATCATTGCAGCCCTCGGATGAAGAAGTGAAAACTTACCATCCGGCCGCAATCTTTCCGAGTCACTTCGCCGATGCGCTATTTCATGCTAGCTCGGTCCGGGCGTCGCGCGTCAGACCGGGCAGACCTCCACCGCGCCGCTGTCGGCGACGAAGCCGGGATTGACGAAGCCGGGCTTGCCATAGGCGAAGCGTCCGCCGTCCAATGCCCGCAGTCTGCCGCCGGCGGCCTCCAGAATGGCGTGGCCGGCGGCGGTGTCCCATTCCATGGTGCGGCCGTGACGGATGTAGAGATCGGCCTCGCCCGCGGCGATCAGGCAGAGCTTGAGCGAACTGCCCATGCGCCGGTGCGCGGCCACAACATGGCCGGCGAGGCGATCGGCGTCGTCGCCCGGACGGCGATGACTGCGGCTGGCCAGCAAGGTGATGCCGGCGGAGGGGGGCGGGCGCACAGCGATGGCGCGGGCGCCGGATCCGGGATCGTGCCAGGCGCCGAGACCGTCGCCACCCCAATAGGCCTCGCCGAGGGCGGGCGCGACGATGCTCCCCAGCGCGGGGCGCCGGTCGGCGACGAGCGCGATGTTGACGGTGAACTCCGGCACGCCCGCCACGAACTGGCGGGTGCCGTCGAGCGGGTCCACGAGCCAGAAGGGCCGGCCGGCGTCGATGACGGGAGGGCCGCCGGCCGCCGATGCCTCCTCGGCGACAATCGGATGGCCGAGGCCGAGAGCCGCGATGCCGGCCTCGACGACGCGCTCGGCGGCGGTGTCGGCCTGCGTGACCGGGCTGCCGTCGGTCTTCGCGGTGGAGCGGCTGTCGCCGAAATGGGCCATCGCCGCGGCGCCGGCCTCGCGGGCGATCGCGATCAGGCGGGCGATGGTCCCCTCCGGCAGCAGCCGGGGACTGGACGCCGCGGCGGGCGCCACCGTCAGGCCGCCGCGCGGCGGTCTTGGATCAGCCGCCAGAGGGACTCCGCCGTTGCCGGCATGTCGACATGGTCGACACCGTGGCCGGCGAGGGCGTCGACCAGCGCGTTGATCACCGCCGGCGGGGCGCCGATGGCGCCTGCCTCCCCCGCGCCCTTCACCCCCAGCGGATTGGTGGTGCAGGGGATGACGTTGTAGTGGAAGTCGACGAAGGGCAGGTTGTCCGCCCGCGGCATGGTGTAGTCCATGAAGGAGCCGGAGACGAGCTGGCCGCTTTCCGGATCGTAGGCGGTGTGCTCCAGCAGCGCCTGGCCGATGCCCTGGGCGACGCCGCCATGGACCTGGCCCTCGAGCATGAGGGGATTGAGCACCGTGCCGAAATCGTCGACCACGGTGTACTTCGCGATCGCCACCATGCCGGTCTCGACATCGATCTCCAGCTCGCAGACATGGGCGCCGTTGGGGAAAGTGGCCGCCGGCGGCTTGAAGGTGCCGTCCTCGCGGAAGGCGATCTCCTCGCCCCGGTCGCGGGCGATATCGGCCAGGGTGACCGCGCGGTCGGTGCCGACGATGCGGAACACGCCCTCGGCGAACTCGATATCAGCCGCGGCCGCCTCCATCATCTCGGCGGCGTGCTGGCGCGCCTTTTCCTGTACCTTCAGCGAGGCGTCCTGCACCGAGGCGCCGCCGACCGGGATGGAGCGCGACCCGCCGGTGCCGCTGCCGGTCGGCATGGCGTCGGTGTCGCCCTGGATGACGGTGATCACCTCCGGGGCGACGCCGAGGGCCTCGGCGACCAGCTGCTTGTAGGCGGTCTCGTGCCCCTGGCCGTTGGTCTGGGTGCCGACGGTCACCCGGATGGCGCCATCGCCCGACACGGTGACGGAGGCGTTCTCCGGCCCGCCGCCGCCGCAGGCCTCGACATAGGTGGCAAGACCGATGCCGCGCAGCCTGCCGCGGGCCTGGGCCTCGCGCCGGCGCGCCTCGAAGCCCGCCCAGTCGGCATGGCGCATGGCGTCGTCCATGTTGCGGGCGAACTCGCCGGAATCGTAGACGTCGCCGGTGGCCGTGCGGAAGGGCATGGCCGCGGGCGGGATGAAGTTGAGGCGACGCAGCTCCGCCGGGCTGATGCCGATCTCCCGCGCCGCCTTGTCGACGATGCGCTCGATGATGTAGGCCGCTTCCGGCCGGCCGGCGCCGCGATAGGCGTCGACCGGCGCCGTGTTGGTGAAGACGCCGCGCACCCGGGCGTAAACCTGCTGCAGGCGGTAGAGGCCGGGCAGCATGTGACAGCCGGCCCTGGTCGCCACGAAGGGCCCGAAATTGGAGAGATAGGCGCCCATGTTCGACAGCGTGTCGACCTTGAGGGCGAGCATGCGGTTGTCGGCGTCGAGCGCCAGCGACACGGTGGAGAGGTGGTCGCGGCCGTGGTCGTCGCTGACGAAGCCCTCCGAGCGCTCGGCCGCCCACTTGACAGGCCGGCCGAGCGCCTTGGCGGCGTAGAGGACGGTGGCGTATTCCGGGTAGATGAAGATCTTCATCCCGAAGCCGCCGCCGACATCGCCGGTGATCACCCGCATGTCAGCCGGGTCTAGGTGCAGCATGTCCTTGGCCAGGCGGTCGCGCTGGTTGTGGGCGCCCTGGCTGGAAACGTAGAAGGTGTAGCGCCCGGTCTCCGGGTCGTGGAGTGCCGCGCAGGCCCGCCCTTCCATGGAATTGGCGATGACCCGGTTGTTGACGAGGTCGAGGTCGACGACGCGGGCGGCCCTGGCGAACACCGCCTCGGTCTCCTCCGCGTCGCCCATCTCCCAGTCGAAGGCGATGTTGCGCTCGGCCTCCGGCCAGACCCGCGGCGCACCGTCGGCGATGGCGGCGCCCGGGTCGACCACCGCTTCTTCCGCCTCGTAGTCGATCACGACCAGGTCGGCGGCGTCCTTGGCGGCGTCGAGGCTCTCGGCCACGATCATCACCACCGGGTCGCCGACATGGCGCACCCGGTCGATCGCGAGGTTGGGCCGGTCCGGATTGACCATGGGCCGTCCGTCCCGTGTGCTGACCTCGAAATAGGCGCGGGTGCCGTCGATCCCGGCGGCAGCCAGGTCCGCGCCGGTGACGACGCCGATCACGCCTGGGGCGCCGCGCGCCTCCTCGACGTCGATCTCGGTGATCGCCGCCATGGCGACGGGGGAGCGCACGAAATAGGCGAAGGCCTGGCCGTCGAAATGCATATCGTCGGTATAGCGTCCGCCGCCGGTCAGAAGACGTGGGTCTTCAGTCCGAGGTACGGCTTGTCCCACACCAAATTTGGCCATAGATCGGAACTCGTGTTGGATTTCGGGTCTGGCTGATAGAGGGCAACCCGGTGCCGCCGGCAGGCAGTGGCGGGGCGGCCACCCGTGAACCTAACATCGGGTCCTGTTGCCCCGCGGTCAATCGGAGAACGCCCCCGGAGCACACCGCAAACCCGTGCCCGACCGGCCCACCGCGGAGAGGGACCATGTGCAGCCGCTTCACCATCACCAAGCACGTCAACGCCGTCGCCGAGTTCTTCGGCATCGACGAACGCCCTAACCTGCGTCCGCGCTACAACGTGGCGCCGACCCAGGACGTCTCGGTGGCGGCCATCGGCCGGGACGGCGCGCGACACCTGGTGACCATGCACTGGGGGCTGGTGCCCGCCTGGGCGAAGGACCGGTCGGTGGGCAGCCGCATGATCAACGCCCGGTCGGAGACGGTGGCCGAAAAGCCGGCCTTCCGCAGCGCCTTCGCCAAGCGGCCCTGCCTGGTGCCGGCGGACGGCTTCTACGAATGGCGCAAGCAGGACGACGGCACCAAGCAGCCCTTCCGGATCACCTTGCCGGACGAGGGCCTGTTCGCCATTGCCGGGCTCTGGGAGCAGTGGCGCGAGCGCGAGGGCGAGCAGCCCCATCTCAGCTTCACCATTCTGACGCGGGCGGCCGATGCCTATATCGCGCAGCTGCACGACCGCATGCCGGTCATCCTGACGCCGGCGCAGCACGAGCGCTGGCTGACCGGTGGTCCGGAAGGGCGCCAGGCGGTGATCGACGCCGGCCCGGTCGTGAAGCTGGTGGCCAGGCCGGTCGGCCGGGCCGTGGGCAACTCCCGGGTCGACGAGCCGGCGCTGATCGAGCCGGTCGGCGCTCCGCTCGATTGAGGGTCTTTCGACTCAATCGCTACGGGCGGTAATCCCCAACCAAATTGCCAACAATAAGAGGACCGGGCAGCCCAGGATCACGATCAGCTGGATCAGATCGAGGCCGAAGAGCACTGTCTCGGACATCGGATTTCCCTTTTTGGATACAATTATCCCGATAAAGACTCGCCACCAGACATATTCATAAGTTAATTTTGCCTGCTTTTGTTAGCGAATGGCGAGTCCACTTGAAAGAAATCCTCTACCTGTGCGGAGTCCCTTGTACAATGGGTTGTAGTGCCGGACCTGAGGAATTTCTTCCGCTATGAGACGCGCGCACATTTGGAGGTTTTGAATGTCTGCAATCCAGTTGGCCAACGAGATCACGGACATCGTCCGCCGCGCCGGCGTCTCCGTGGAGATCCGGCCGAGCATGAAGGGTTATAAGCTTGCATCGTTCGGCGTCCAGGGAAAGCGTATGGGCAATCCCGAATTCGACGAGGACCTGCATCACCTGACGCCGGAAAACAGTTTCTGGATCCGCTTCCGCGATGCCGGCGACGTCACGGCGGCGTTCATCTGCGCGCGCAAGGTCGAGACGAGCAGCCTGAAGCAGCTCTGCTCCGACTACTCGCTTTGGTACGGCCCGAAGATCAAGGTTCACGAGCCGCTCGACGTCGCCATCTGCGAAAAGGAAGCCGATATCGGCGGGACGCTGGTGTTCGACGGCTCGATGTTCGTGGCCTCGGAATATCGCGGCCGCTCCTTCTCCTGGTGCCTGAGCCGGCTGCTGCGCTGCGTGGCCATGGACCAGTGGGAGCCCGACCACTATTTCGGTTTCTCGCTGCCGAGCATCGCCAAGAGCCGGCTTCCGGTCTACAGCTACGGCTATGCCAGCATCGACCCGTTCGCCCGCAACTTCATGATCCCCGGCCTGCCGCGCTTCGACCTGTTCCTGACGCCGCTCAGCCGTGAGGAGGCGGAGTTGCAGATGGCGCTTGACCTCGCCTTCCTGCGCAGCAACCGGGATCTCGAGCTCGACGCCAATTTCGCGGCGATGCTGAAGGATCACGGCCAGGCGATTGCCGACCGCATCGACCGTCAGCGGGTCGAGGTGGCCTGACCGCCTGACGTCCATCATCCGCCGGTTCGCCGGCGTCATTTCCAGAACGAAGAACCCTCCGGTCGCGTACGTGACCGGAGGGTTTCGTCATTGGGCAGGGCGGGCAGCAGGGTAGGGCGGGCGCAGCGAACCGGGTCAGCGCCCACCGGCATTCTTCCGCAGGAAACCGAGCCGCTTCAAGCTGGTGTAGTCGTCGCGGGTGACGATCAGGTGGTCGTGCACCTCCATCTCCACCGCATTGGCCGCCCGTCGGATGGCCATGGTGATCTCGATATCCTGCGAGGAGGGTGTCGGATCGCCGGAGGGGTGGTTGTGCACCAGGATGATGCCGCCCGCCTCGTGGATCAGCGCCCGCTTGATCACCTCGCGCGGCTCGATGTTCACGAAGCCGCCGGAACCGCGCGCCACTTCCTCGTCGGCGATCAGGTTCAGCTTGCGGTCGACATAGAGCACGCGAACCGCCTCCGTCGGCCGGCGGGCCAGACGTGCCCGGCAGTAGTCGACCAACTGGTCGATATTGTTGAGCAGCGGCCGATCGACCAGTTCGCGGCCGATGATCCGGGTCGCCATCTCGCCCGCCGCCTTCATCTGGGCGATGGTGGCGAAGGAAAGTTGGCCGACCTCCGCCAGGCGGTGCGGATCGGCGTTGATCACCTCCGCCAGGCTGCCGAAGGTCTGGATCAGCCGCGTGGCGGTCGAGCGTGGATCGATGCGCGGGAAGACCTGGGTCAGGAATTGCTCGAGAAGCGCAGTGTCGTCGAGCTTGTCGAAGATGTCCGGATTGAGGGCAGGGCGGGTGTCATTGGCCGTCGGCATGTCCGCGCCGGCCAGGGCGCCGCTCTTGTTCCTCTTCGGGAAATGGAACGGTGGCACCAGACGGTCGACCGAGCATTCCTCGAGACGCACCGCGGCGATCAGATGGCTGGCCCGCTTGCCCGCGCCGTCACGCACCGGCAGCAGGAGCCGGGCGAAACGCCGGGAGACGCCGCCGGTGCCGATCGACACCTCCATGAAGGAGGCGCGGCGCAGCTGGGCGGAGGTGGCGTAGTCCACCATCACGCTCTCGGCCAGAACCTTGTCAGGGTGACTGCCCAGCGGCTTGCCGGTCAGATCCTGGCCGTCGCGGCGGGACAGGGAGTCGTAGCGCTCGTAGTAGTAATCCGCCGGGTCCACGGCGGTGACGTTGATGACGTGCTTCAGGAGTCCGTCATCGTATTCGAGCAAGGAGTCGAACTGCGCCAACCGGGGCAGGTTGTCGGCCGATCCAATCGCGTTCCAGTGCGTGAACAGGCGATCGAATTCCGGCAGGGCCTCGACAGCCTCCAGACCGTACTCGTCCCGGCGCAGGATGCAGTTCCCGTTCGCCGCCAGCTTTTCGCTGTAGGCGGACAGGAATTGGCTTATTTCCGGACGGGATATGGGGCGTAGTTGAAACATGACATGAGAACCTTACCCGATAAGGAATCGTCTCACGAGCATTAGCGCAGCGCGATAGTTACCTAAGAACAGGAATCGGTAATCGCGCATGCGCCAATGATAACGCTAAATCTCGTCAGCCGATTCCGCGACCGACCGAAGTAGCGAAACGAAACGTGTTCGGACACGCTCATCGTTGATGCTGTAGTAGGCCTCGACCAGGTCGAGGGTCTCGGCATCGATGTGCGGATCGTAGACGTCCGTGACCCGAGGCTCAGCGACCCGAGCCCCCCCGAACTCGGAATCGCTGGCCCCTTCGAAGAAGAAGCCGACCGGGACGCCGAGGGTCGCGGCGAAGCGCCAGAGCTTGCCGGCCCCGACCCGGTTGGTCCCCTTCTCGTACTTCTGGACCTGCTGAAACGACAGGCCCACGGACTCGCCCAGCTTCTCCTGCGAGAAGCCGAGCATCTTGCGGCGCAGGCGAATCCGGTGGCCGACATGGACGTCCACCGGGTTCGGGCCTTCTTCGATATCGCTCTCGTACGTGCTCATTCCTCTTCCCCCCAACGAGACGGCGAGCACTCAACCCCGCCGTGTCAACGTGATGATGTGAGTGAATACCTCAGCCAGCGATTTCACAACATCGACGAATGTAAATCGATCCGAGAATTCTGGCCATACACAAGAGAATCCAAAAACGCGTGGTCATGTTCACGCATTTGGTGTGGACGTTCATGCATTGCTATTCACTCGATAATTCAACGGATTGGGAGTTGATGATGAGGTCAGGACTCATCATTGGTCGAAGCCCAACCGTCGAACCCGGCGTAGTGAAACCGGTGTCTCGTCCAGTCCATTCCACCCAGGAAGGTGGACTTGGCCGCAGGTCTTTCCCCCGATTGCGTGTGCGGCGGTCGCTCAACTGTCGGGAATCTTCGCATTTTTCTTCTCATTACAAGAAGAATCTAGAGAAAGTGGGCCGGCCGAAGCCGGCCCTTGAGTCTAGGAGCTAAAGATTCTTGTTGTCGTTGAGCGACCGGGCCATGCGCGATCGGGGGGAAAGCAAGTGGCCCGGCGACGCTACATCGCCCCGGAGGCGACCCAGCGTTCGATGGCGGATCGCGTCGCCTGGTCGAGGCTGCCCGTGATCACGCCAGTGAAGAATCCTGACTCCGCCAGGACCTGCTGAATTGCGGTGACGTTGTAGTTGTTGGCCGCGGCGGCCTCGAAGTCCTCGATCGCCGCGTCAGCATTGCCGAGACGGGCATTGGCGAACCCGCGATAGGCATAGACCTCGCCGTCAGCCGGCAGCATCGAGGCGACGACCGAGTAGTCGGACACCGCGTTCTGATACTGGCCGATGCGGAAATAGGTGTTCGCCCGATTGAAGAAGGCCTCCGGCCGGGTGTCGTCGAACTCGATCGCCGAGGTGTAGTCGGCGATCGCATTCTCGTACTGACCCAGCTGGTCAAAGGCCGATCCGCGGTTGGACAGGGCGACCGCATAGCGCGGCTGCAGATCCAGGGCTGCGGTGTAGTCGGCGAGTGCATCCTCAAGCAGGCCAAGATTCTGCAGCGCGTTGCCCCTATTGTTATAGGCAATGGCCGTCACGTCCGCCGGCAGGCTGGAAGCCAGCCGCTGGGTGCAGAAGACTTCCTGAAGATCGTATTCGCCGCGTTCGCCGGCCCAGAAGCACTCATCGGCCGGATCCAGGAGAACCTGGGCCGATGCGCCATGGGTACTGAAAGTGGCTGCGGCGAAGGCAGCCGCGAGAAGCAGCTTTCGGTTCATTTGTCTTCCCCCCAAGACAAAATGGATGATGGTGTAAAGATAACGGTCGCTGAAACCGGGAATAGATGTCCTTTTGATATCCAGCCTGCGGTATCAAGACTCCACTACCAGGCAATCGAAAGGAGTGTTTTGCGCCGTCATTGCCGAAAAATGACAGCCGAGATCGCCCGTGGCGGGAGTCCTGGTTCTCCTTACAGATGTTCTACATCTCTCACGCTTGTCATTGGACGTGAGAAAATAGGTCTTTGGTTAATGGTAATGGCCGATTATCATCTCTTTGGTTAATGATGATGGAGCCACGGCCGGATTCGCCGTTGCGATTTCTTCTTTTGCGCGATTCAATTCCCTGCGACTTAATCGTTGGGAGAATTCTGTCCGTGACGATTGCGTGTCAGGTATTGCAAATTGCATGAGTTGGGAGATCTGAGGATGCGAAGGGTCGGTGGAGTTCTCATCGGAGTCGCGCTTGCCGCGATGCTCGCCGCACCGGCAGGCGCCCGGGGTATCACCGAACTGGGGGTGGATGACTCCCCGACGGTCACGACCAACGACCTGCTCATGATCTCCTTCATCGTGCCCGATCCTGCCGCCTCGATGTTGCGCAACCGCCTGGTGAACACGCCGGCGCCGGGTACCATCGTCGACGGCCCGATCGGTTCGGTCTCCAACAACTAGTCGCGAACGCGACCGGATCGCCCCGCGCTTGGCAGGCGAGCCGGCGCCCTCTTTCCGGCTGCACTCCCTCCATTCGTGTCTGCCCCGATCTGCGTGCCCGATCTGCGTGCCCGATCTGCGTGCCTGACCGGCGTGCCCGAGCTGCTTGTCTGAGTCGCGCGCCGCGTCCGCCGGGCCGGCGGACGCGGCATGCACTCTGGTCGAGGATATCGGTGGTGCGCTCCGGCCACGGGCATGCGCGTGCCGGCACCCTCGCCTCCGCTTCCGGGATCAGCCTGGTCCAGGATCAGCCAGTTCCGGGGTCAGCTTGAACGGAATCCGTTTCAGCGGGTGATCGTCCATGGCACCGCGAGGGCTCTTGCCGATGCCCCGGATGCAGGTTCTCTGGCCGGGCGCAGCGCCGCATGGTCCGGGCTCTTGCCGGCGGTGTCGCCGTGTGCCGTCCCGGGCGTCGCTGACGTACCATCATGGAGCGTGCCCGTGGCCCTTCATGGAGCGTGCCCGTGGCGGACCTGCAGCCCGACCGGATCGGGGTATTCTCCAAATAGGTGTGTCGCTCGCGTATGATGCAAATACCAGCGGCAAGATGCGGCGCGAATCCACCTCAGAAGGCGTTTCAAATTGCGAAGGGGTGGCCGTGAGTCGTCTGGAAAAGGGAAATTAATCCTAGATTCCCGTCATGCGACACCGAAATGTGAGAGGTTACTTCCCGAGCGGCCGGATTCTGCGTCTAAAGTAGACCCCTGCCAACGTTATCGGTTCCGAGCGGGAAGTTCTCTCATTTGGTGTTATCGGCGAACATCATTCCGATGTCCGGTGGAATAGCGCCGCAGAATTCTCATTCCGGTTTCAAACCCCCAACGACCTTCGCCGCGCCCGCCGGACCGCGCCTTGCGACGGCGGTGGCGATCACGGACATGTAGGCATGTGATGAATTGACGTCGCGCAGCCCGGTGTCCGCCCGCCTTCAGCGGAGGCACCGTCCGGCCGGCACGGCAACGCGAGAGCCGAACGTTCGAATGCCTTCCGGCATCGGGGCGGGCTTGAGGGGGGAAGATGAAGAACATCCGCAAGGCGCTGCTCGTCGGTGCCAGTATTTCCGCATTGACCTTCTACAATGGCGACATCGCCGAGTTCTTCGTCGGTGAAGACGCCATGGCCCAGCTGGCCGGTGGGCTGCAGCTGCAGAACCGCCTGGTGAACCAGCCGGAAACGGCGGTCATCGAGGTTCCGTTCATCGTTCCAGACTTCGACATCACTCTCAATGATGAGGGTGACGACGACGATGATGACGATGCGGACGCTGATGCCGATGCCGATGCCGATGCGGACGCCGATGCGGACGCTGATGCCGACGCCGATGCCGACGCCGATGCTGATGCGGATGCGGACGCTGATGCCGATGCGGACGAGGACGCCGACTCAGACGCCGACAGCGACGCGGACGAGGATGACGACGCCGACTCCGAAGCCGACAGCGACGCGGACGAGGATGACGACGCCGACTCAGACGCCGACAGCGATGCGGACGAGGATGACGACGCCGACTCAGACGCCGACGGCGACGCGGATGAGGATGACGACTCCGATGCCGACAGCGACGCGGACGAGGATGACGACGAAGACGACGACGGACACGAAGAACCGGTCGACGACGACGAAGAC
>JAVKFF010000221.1:0-17638 GCA_040226215.1 Azospirillaceae bacterium | reverse complement strand
TGAAGAGCGTCAGATTGTGCAGCAGCAGGTCGCCGAAGTCGCAGGCATTCAGCGACTTCAGGCGCTCCTGATAGGCCTTGTAGAGCTCGACCATGCGGCCGCCTGCGATGTCCCCGGCATCGGCCGGCTTCAACTTGTCGGGCGTCAGGCCGCGGTCCTTCCAGCGCTCGATGACCGAGTGGACGAGGCGGGCCGGCCAGCGCTTGGCGTCGATCTCGGCGGCTTCGAGGAGCTGCTTGACGAGGCGGAGCTGGTCGTCGGCGTCGAGGATGGTGAAGTTGGACTTGAGGCCGAGGAGTTCGGCATGGCGGCGCAGGATGCGGGCCGCCAGCGCGTGGAAGGTGCCCAGCCACCAGCCCTCCACCGGGGCGCCGGTCAAATCCATCACCCGGTCCTTCATCTCGCGCGCCGCCTTGTTGGTGAAGGTGACGGCGAGGATCTGGTAGGGCATTGCCTTGCGGGTGGTGAGCAGGTGGGCAAGCCGGGTGGTCAGGACCCGGGTCTTGCCGGTGCCCGCGCCAGCCAGCACCAGCACCGGGCCATCCAGCGCCTCCACCGCCTGGCGCTGGCTCTCGTTTAGCCCGGCGAGGTAGGGAAACCGATCAGCCTGGGGCGCTTCCGCCGGGTCGGCGAGCGGGTCCGCCAGCGGGTCGGCGTGGGAATCGAAGGTGAGCTTGACCATGCTCCTTCATATAGCAGCCGGTCGGGTCAGGGCGAAGGGCGGGGTGGCGAAAACGGCGCGGTGACGTCAGCCGTCGCGTCAGCTCTTGGGCGACCCGGCGCCTCCGGACCCGCCGCGTGGCTTGCGCCGGCGCACGCCCTTGATCTCGCCGCGCTCTTCCGCCCGTGCCTCTAGCAGGGCGCGGTGATAGGCGAGCAACACGTCGTGCTCGTGCACGAAGCCGGCGACGCGGCGGGTCTCCCGATCCTCGACGACCGGGATGTGGCTCTCGCCGGTCTCCTGCATCAGCGTCATCGCCCGGGCGATGCTGTCGGACAGCAGCAGCAGCGGCGGATTGGTGCGTGCGACGTCGCGCGCCGTGCAGCCGGAATGGATGTCCTCCGCATGGGCGAGGTCGGCGATGGTGATGACGCCGATCAGACGCTCCTCGGGATCGAGGACGAAGACCTCGCCATAGCGGGCGTGGCGCAGCTTCTCGGCAACGTCCGATGCCGGCATCTCGGGCGGCACGACGGCATGGTCGCGTTTCATCACGGCGCCGACCCGGCGCTCGGCGATCAGGCGGTTCTCCCGTGCGCCCTTGACGGCGATGCCGCGCCGGTCGAGCTGCCAGGTGAAGAAGCTGTGGCCGACGAACTGCTCGGTGACGATGGAGGCGGTGACGACCGCCAGCATCACCGCGACGGTGAGTTCGTAGTCGCCGGTCATCTCGAAAACGATGAGGATGGTCGAGATCGGCGAGCCCAGAACCGCGCCGGCCACCGCGCCCATGCCGATCAGCGTGTAGGCGCCGTGGCCGGAGCTGAGATCGGGGAAGACCGAGGTGGCGATGATGCCGAAGGAAGCGCCGGTCATGGCGCCGAGGAAGATGGAGGGGCTGAAGACGCCGCCGCCGAAGCCGCCGCCGACGCACAGCGCGGTGAGCACGAGTTTCGCGGCCAGCAGCAGCAGGACGGTGTCGAGCGCGAAGGCCTCGCGCAGGGCGAGGTCGGTGGTCTCGTAGCCGACGCCCAGCACATGGGGCAGTTCGAGCGCCACCAGTCCGACGAGGAGACCGGCCAGGGCCGGACGCAGCACACGCGGCAGGCGGGTGCGCTCGAAACCGTCCTCGGCCAGCATGGTGGCGTACATGAAGGTGGTGGCGATGAAGGCCGAGGCGATGCCGAGAAGCACGAAGGCTGGGAACTCCCAGAAGGAGGCGATCGAGTAGCTCTCCGGCAGCACGAAGGCGGGAAAGTTGCCGTAGTAGAGGCGGCTGATCATGGTGCCGATGACCGAGGCCATGACGATCGGCGCGAAGGCGCTGAGCGCGTAATGGCCGACCACCACCTCGAGCGCGAAGAAGACGCCGGCGATCGGCGCGTTGAAGGCCGCCGCGATTGCCGCGGCGACGCCGCAGCCGAGCAGGGTGCGGATGATCGTGGCCGTCAGGTCGAGGCGCTGCCCGACCCAGGAGGCGAGCGTGGCGCCGAGATGCACAACCGGTCCTTCGCGGCCAACCGAGGCGCCGGCGCCGATCGACACGGCAGACACCGAGGCGGCGGTCAGGCCGGTCCACAGCGACATCCGGCCGTTGCGTATCGCGCTCGCCTCGATCACGTGCGCCACGGCCTGCGGCCGGCGTCCGGGGACGAGAAAGCGGACCATCAGGCCGACGACCAGGCCGCCCACAGTCGGGACGGCGACGATCTGCCACCAGGGCAGGTTGATCACCCAGCTCGCCAGGTAGTCGGTGCCGGAACCGAATCCAAAGAACTGTACGCCCTGCAACGCCCAGCGGAAGGCGATCTCCGCACCGCCGACGATGGCGCCGACCACGATCGCCAGGAGGGCGAGGATCAGGTGTTCGTTGCGGGTGAAGCGGCGCAGGCGCACGAGAATCCGCGCTTGCAGGGAATGCGGCGCCAACTGGTGTGCCATCAGGGAACCGACCTCGACCCCTCGGTAAGCGGTCGTTCCTGTCTAGGTGGAAGACGCCAGGAATCCAAGGAAATCCGGGAAATATTCCGCATTGGCGGGATCGAACATTGTCCAGCGGGGCAAATTCCGCCATCAAACGCCGAATTCTCCAGAAGCGTGACGTGAGCGATGGCTGAAATAGTGATCCGCGATGCCGGCCCCGACGATGCCGAGACGATGCTGGACTTCATCCGCGACCTGGCGGTCTTCGAACGCGAACCCGATGCCGTGTCGACCACGGCTGCCGATCTGCGACGCTTCGGCTGGGGCGCCGAAAAGGTGTTCGATGCCCTGATCGCCGAGCTCGACGGCCAGCCCGTCGGCTTCGCGCTCTTTTTCCGGAATTTCTCGACCTGGGAGGGAAGGCCGGGCTTCTACCTGGAGGACCTCTATGTGACGGACGGCGCGCGGGGGCATGGCATCGGCCTGCGCCTGGTTGCCCGGATCGCGCGCAAATGCCTCGAAGCCGGCGGCCGGCGGTTGGATCTGGCGGTGCTCGACTGGAACCCGGCCCGCGACTTCTACGACCGCATCGGCTTCCGCGACATGGCGGACTGGCGACCCTACAGATTGACCGGAAGCGGCCTGCGGGACCTGGCCGCCGGCGATGGCTGAGCGCGCCGCGACGCCGGAGTAGATGCCGGAGCGACTGTCGGTCGGTTGGGCCTGCTCCGAAGCGTCCGGCCGACCGATATCAGGGTCAGTGGCAGCGGCCGATCGAATTGGGGCCGCAGACCGTTTCGCCATTGATCCAGGTGGCGCCCGTGAGGTCCGCGTTGCGCAGTACCGCGCGGTTCAGGTCGGCGCCCGTCAGATCGGCCCCGACCAGGATGGCGTTGACGAAGCGGGCGCTGGTGAGGTTGGCGTCCACCAGGAGCGCGTTGGTCAGGTCCGCGCGGGTCAGGTCGGCCGATTGCAGATTGGCGCCGGTGAGATCGACCTCGATCATCGAGGCCGAGACGAAACGCGAGCGGTAGGCGTCGGCGCCCGTGAAGTCGCTGCCGTCGAGGATCGCGCGCTGGAACGACGTGTCGCGCAGCTGGGCGTCGCTGAGATCGCTGTCGGTCAGGTCGAGGCCATCCAGATAGCAACGCCGCCAGTCGACCCCCGGTCCCGCCGGATCGGTGCATTCTGCCGACGCATCCGCAGGTGCCAGGTTGAGACCGGCAATAAACAGCGTTGCGACGACGGCTGATCGGCGGGGCATGGCAATCCTGGGCGGTTGATACGATATCGGATGGTCGAACGGGCATCAATCTGGCGAGGAGAAGGTCCCTTGGCAACCTCCGCGGTCGCGGGAAGCGCATGAAGGGCGGGCTGGCATCGCGGCGGCGGGTCCTCGCGGGTCTGGCCTGCCTGCCGGCCATCTCCCTGCACCCCAGCCACGCACAGGAGGGCGGGGGCGGCGCGCCGCGCAGCCTGAAACTCTACAACCTTCACACCGGCGAACGGTTCGATGGCGAATATCACGACGGTCGCCGCTACCTGCTCGACGCATTGGCGGCACTCGACTGGTTCCTGCGCGACCATCATGCCGATGAAGCCGCGATCATGGACATCGACGTGCTTGACCTCGTCTGGCGGATGGACCGCCGCTATCTTATCGCCCGGGGCCACCAGCCGACGATCAACGTGCACTCCGCCTACCGGACGGAGGCCACGAACCAGGCGTTGATATCGGAGGGTGCGGCGGTGAACAGCTACCATGTCCGCGCCCGGGCGATCGACATCTCGGTCCAGGGCTACGGCATCCACATCCTGGCAAATTTCGCGCGTGCCGTGCAGGTTCAAGGCGGGCTGGGGATCTACTGGCGTGGCCGATTCGTGCACCTGGATACCGGGCCGCAGCGCTTCTGGTACAGCCGTTGACAGACGACTACCAGGCGATATGCCAACGGATCTCGAAGGACGCCCAGGCCCGGGTGCGCAGCTCCGGATCGCCGCCGCGATAGTCGGTGCCGCCGCTGATCGTGGTGGACAGCCAGGGCGTGTGGGCAATCGAGGTGCCGCCGCCGATGCGCAGGCTCCAGTCCCGGTTGGCGCCGGTCTCGAGATCGAGCAGGTCCGAAGGGTGCCAGACTGCCGCCAGGGTGGTCCAGGGACGCGCGGTGCCGAGCCGGAAGGGCATGGCGACCTCGTCGTGATAGCGCAGTTCCGCCACGGCCCAGGTGGCGTCCACCGTGGTCGGGGGCACGGCGGTGTCGAGATTGTCGACAGCGCCGTCCAGACGCTCGTGCGCGAGCCCTGCCTCGCCCCGCAGGAAGAGGCGCCGCCCGCCAAGCGCGGCGACGTTGTAGGTCGCGCTCACCGCGCCGAACACACGGTCGCCATCATAGCTGACTTCCCTTAACCCACCGGCCGTGAACAGGTCGTACTCGAACGCGCCGTAGCCGATGAGGCCGGAAACCAGGCTGTGGCGGTCCGGCCGTACCGCGCCGAACGCCAGCACCGACGTGCCGCGGCCATCGCCGAATGCGAGGCCGCCCGCCACGGTGTGATGGTTCTCCTCGTAGCCGCCGGCGAGGCCGAGGATGAAGCGGTCGTCGACCTGATGGCTGAAGCCCGCCCAGTATTGCGTGCCGCCCAGCTCGAAGGGCAGGGCCGGGTCGCTAGAGATCTCCTGGAAGGAGATTTCCCGGAGGAACGGTTGGAACGGGCCGGGACGATTGGAGAGGCTGGCCTCGATCGCCTCGAAGATGGCGAGGGAGGTGCCCTCCACGGAAGCGGAGAGCAGCGGCTGGTGCACCACCTCCCGGATGATGGAGGGATCGATCGAAGGGAGGACTGCCCCTTCCGTGGGCGAGTATCCCGGGAAGACGCCCTCGCCCAGACGCAACTGAAACTGACCGAAGCCGATCGATGCCGGGTCGAATGGGGCTATGACAAGATGGTAGGTGCGGTCGGGCGCCAGGTGAATATTGCGCCCCGGCGACAGCCAGGACAGCAGGCCGCTGCCGCCGTCATCGTCGAAGGCGACGAGTCCGGCGAAGGGATCGGCCGGATCGTGAAAGCAGTAGAGGGCCAAGAGGGTGTCGAGGATAGACGTGCCCGCGGCCAGGATCTCCGCATCGAGGACGGCGCCCGCCGGGTCGCGGGCGTGGATCGGCACCACGGCGTAGCGGACGTTCCGGGCGTCGGGCTGGATCGCGCCAGTCGCCATGCAACTGTCCGAGACCTCCGCCGTCGCCACCATGTCCGTGACGGCGAAGCCCAGCGCGCCGTCGATGATCTGGTCGGCCCGTGCCGGTGACAGCGCCGGTGTCTGGTACAGCAGTACCAGCAACAACAGGAACGCAACGCGCATGAATGCCCACCACTCGTAAAGAATGAGCAGGGAGCACGCATACTAACGTATGCAGAGAGTTTCAACCCATGTGTCGGTTTCGACCGACCGGGGGGATCTCCTAGGCGGCCATACGGGCGGGCGCGGTAATACCCAGCATGCGGCAGATGGCCAGGGTCAGTTCGGCGCGGTTGAGCGTGTAGAAATGGAACTCGTCTACGCCTTCCGCCCGCAGCGTCTGGCACAGGTCGACCGCGACCGTGGCGGCGATCAGGTTGCGCGTGTCGGGCTCCTCGTCGAGATCGGCGAACAGCGTGTGGTACTGCTCGGGAATCGTGGCCCCGCAACTCTTCGCGAAGGAGACGGCGCGGCCGAAATTGGTGATCGGCAGGATGCCCGGCACCAGTGGAGCGGTGATCCCTGCCGCGGCGGCCCGGTCACGGAAGCGCAGGAACATCTCCGGCTCGAAGAAGAACTGGGTGATCGCCCGCGTGGCGCCCGCGTCCAGCTTGGCCTTGAGATTGTCCAGATCGGTCTCGAGGTCGCGCGCCTCCGGATGCGTCTCGGGATAGGCGGCGACCGAGATCTCGAAATCGGCGATGCGCCGCAGGCCGGCCACGAGGTCGTTGGCATAGGCGTAGCCATTCGCATGCGGGCGGTAGCCGTCGCTGTCCGGCGCGTCGCCGCGCAGTGCCACGATATGGCGGACGCCGCGCTGCCAATAGGTCGCGGCGATCTCGTCGATCTCGTGCCGGGGAGCGCCGACGCAGGTCAAATGCGCGGCGGCCTGGACCTCGGTCTCGTCATGGATGCGCAGGATGGTTTCGAGCGTCTTTTCGCGCGTCGAGCCACCGGCGCCATAGGTTACCGAGACGAAGCGCGGCTGCAGCGGCGCAAGGCGCGCCACAGTAGCCATCAGCGACTCCTCCATCTTCGGAGTCTTGGGCGGAAAGAACTCGAAACTGACGACTGGCTCCCGCGGGTCCGTTGGCGAGGCGTTGTCGCGCATCATGCTGCTCCCTTGGCTTGTGCGTTTGTGCCGCGGCTTGAGATCGGGGTTACCGAGGCACTTGCTTCCTTCTCGGCCACGTAGATCACGACGGTGAGCATGTCTCCGGGCAGTTCCCGGCGGCGGATCTTCCCGAAGCCGGCATCTCTCAGCCAGCCCTCGACCGTTCTTGGCTCGAAACCGAGCCAGCGGTGGGCGTGCTCTTCCCGCAGGGTGTCGAGGTTGTGGCGGGCGAAATCGGCGACCAGAAGGGTGCCGCCCGCCTCCAGGATGCGGGCGGCCTCGGCGATCGCCGCGCCCGGCTCCTCCAGGTAGTGCAGCACCTGGTGCATGATCGCGACCGAGACGCTAGCCGAAGGCATGGCGAGCGCGGTGATGTCTCCCTGGCGCACCTGGCACTGCCGGAGATCGTGCCGGTCGAGGTTCGAGCGGGCCACGGTCAGCATCTCGCGCGACCAGTCGACGCCGGTCGCACGCGCCGCGCGGTCGGCGGTGATCACCATCATGCGGCCGGTTCCGGTGCCAAGGTCGACAAGCGAACCGATCGGTCCTTCGGGCAGCATTTCCAGGATCGTCGCCTCGACCTTCTCATCGTCGATGTGCAGACGCCGGATCTCGTCCCAGCGCGCCGCGTTGGTCCGGAAATAGGCGGCAGCGCGCTCGGCACGGCCTTCCTTGATCGCTTCCAGTCGGGTCAGGTCGATCGCGACCTGCGGGTCGTCGTCGGGTACCAGGTCGGCCAGGGTTTGCGCCAGTTCCGCGCCGGCGCCCGCCTCCGCCAGTCTGAAATAGGCGAAGGTGCCCTCGCGAGAGCGCTGCAGCAGCCCGGCATCGCACAGCAGCTTGAGATGCCGCGAGACCCGCGGCTGGCTCTGGCCGAGAATCTGCGTGAGATCGCTCACCGACAGCTCACCATGCGCGCACAGCACCAGGATGCGCAGTCGCGTCGGTTCGGCAGCGGCCTTCAGGCCGTTGAGAATATCGTCCATCGCAAACGTCCCGGGATCGGGTCTGGCCAGTAGCAGGTTGGCGGATGATACCCGGCTCGATCCGAATGGCAAGTATATATAAAGATATGTTTATAGGTTTTGGGTATATTGACCCTCTCTGACCACACCGCCGGCCCAATCTCGCCGCGTTTCAGGGGTAGCTCACACTCGACCGTATTCGTGGTAGGAGTCCCGAGTCTCGCTCAATCTCCGAGCACACGCAGTCGACCGGGGGATCGGATCAGCATGGCCATGAACGAGGACGCCTTTGCGCGCATCGCGCCGCGAGAAGCGCAGCGCCGGTCGCGTGGCGGCCGCATCATTCTGCTCGCGCTCACAGCGTCGCTGATCGGCGCCTGCACGCAAGGCGGTCCGGCCGGGGGGCAGGAGCCGCCGGACAATGTGTCGCTCGCGCAGGCCTCGGGCGACATTCCCTCGGCGCAGGATTTTGCCGCACCAGGTGCCGATGACGGCGCCGCCGTGGTGGGTGCAGGCGATTCCGTGCCGCACGCGGAAACAGATTTCAATGACCCGCTCGAGGACATCAACCGCGTCATCTTCGACGTCAACCTCGCGGTCGACGACTACCTCATCGGCCCGGCCGCGGAACTCTACGTCGCCGCCCTGCCGCCGGAGGTCCGGGAGGGCGTGACGAATGTGCTGCGCAACCTGAATTCGCCGGTAATCATCGGCAACCAGCTGTTGCAGGGCGATCTCGACGGCGCTTCGGACGCCACTGCCCGCTTCCTTGTTAACACCACGCTCGGGCTCGGAGGCGTTATCGACATCGCCAACTACAATGACGGCGGTATCCCGTACGAGAACGAGGATTTCGGACAGACGCTCGCCGTCTGGGGCGTTCCCGACGGACCGTATCTGGTCTTGCCGCTGCTCGGACCGTCGAACACACGGGACACGGCCGGCCTGATCGTCGACAACCTCGCCGATCCGCTGACCTACGTGCTGGCCGATCTCGACCTGGAATGGCTCGGCTATGTGCGGACCGGTCTCTCCGTGCTCGATGCCCGCTCCCGCAATGACGAGGCCATCGACGAACTGCGCGCTTCGTCGCTCGACTACTATGCCGCCCTGCGCGCCGCCTATCGGCAGCTTCGCCAGCTGGAGATCAACGACCAGGGTGGCGGCGGTCTCGGCGGCCGCGTGATCCTGGAGGGTGGCTTACCGGAAGGCTACGAGCCGTCCGGCGGCAGCGTGCCGAGCGCCGACGACTTCACGTTCGAGTAGCCAAGGCCCCTGCAAGGCTCACCACCGCTGAGGATCGAACAGAATGCTGCGACTGATATCCCGCACCGCCGCCGTGATGGCACTGTTGCTCGTCTGGACCGCGCCACCCGCGAATGCCGCCGGTGACCAGGCCGGCGCCGAGGCTTTCATGGCCGATCTCGGCGAAGGCGTGATCAGCACGCTTCGGACCGATCCAACCTTCGACCAGGCATTGGGCGACTTCCGGCCACTCTTCACCCGTAGTTTCGACATGCCGGTGATCGGGCGTTTCGTGCTCGGACCGAACTGGCGTCGGGCGACCGAGGCGCAACAGGTCCGCTTTATCGAGTTGTTTACGGAGTGGGTTGTCCGAACCTACACCCGGCGCTTTCACGACTACACCGGCGAGACATTCGAGGTGCAGGGCAGTCGTACCGACGGGGATAGCGACGTGATCGTCAGCACGCGCATCAACCGAGGCGGCGGCGCACCGTCCGTCGCGGTCGATTGGCGGGTGCGCGACTATGGCGGCGGCTCGTTCCAGATTCTCGACGTCGTCATCGAAGGGGTCAGCCAGGGAGCGACACAGCGCAACGAGTACGCCTCGATCATCCAGCGCAATGGCGGATCGATCGACGCGCTTCTCAGCACGCTGCAGAACGCCGTCGGGGGCTGACGTCGCGCGGCGCCGAGGCCAGCGGCGCCACGCACCCGTCCACCGCCAAGCTCCGGGGGCTCGGCGAAGTAACGCGGCGCTTCTCGCGGGCAATTCATATCCGATCACGGATTTATTCCGTTTGTGCGTTTCATCACAGCCGGCATCTCGAGGCGGGAGCAAGGAAGGGGCGGGGCCGGCGACCGGTCCCGGCCAAGACTGCCGCCAGGCGGACAGGGGTTTCCCCTCGAAGTCGTCCCTCCGCGACGAGGATGCCATGCAAGCACCGTTCTCCACCCGCATCACCCGCACGCTCGGGCTCACGACGCCGATCATCAATGCCGGCATGGCGATGATCGCCCGGCCGGAACTCGCCGCCGCCGTCGCCGAGGCGGGCGGGTTCGGCACCATCGCCTGCGACGTCAACGGACCGGAAGGCCTGCGCGACCTCATCCACCGCACGCGCTCGCTGACCCGGCGGCCGATCGGCGTCGACCTGATCGGCGACTTCGCGACCGACGGCCATGTCGACGTTTTGGTGGAGGAGAAGGTCGAGGTCGCGATCTTCTTCTGGAGCCCGCCCGGCGGCGGGCAGATCGCGCGTCTGAAGGCGGCGAAGGTGCGCTTCTGGATGCAGGTGGGTTCCGTCGCCGAGGCGCGCCGCGCGGTCGACCTCGGTGCCGAGGCGCTGATCGTGCAGGGCGCGGAAGCCGGCGGCCACAACCGGTCGGAAGCTGCGACGATGACGCTGTTTCCCCGCCTGCGGCGCCTGCTGCCCGATCTGCCGCTGATCGCGGCCGGGGGAATCGTCGACGGCACAACGATGGCCGCCGCCCTGGTTCTTGGGGCGGATGCGGTCTGGTGCGGCACACGTTTCCTTGCCAGCATCGAGGCCAATGCGCACTCGGCCTACAAGGCGCGTGTCGTCGCGGCCGACGTCGGCGATTCCGTGCGCACCACCGTCTACGGTCCGGAGTGGCCGGGCCGGCCGATGCGGGCGATCGTCAATGGCGGCCTGCGCCGGGCGCTGGAGCAGGATGACGAGGCGATGGCAAGGCACACGAGCCGGTCGGCCGGAACCGTCCTGCGGAACGGCGAGCGCGTGGCGCTGCCCTGCCAGTCGGCCATACTGCCCACGCGCGACTTCGAGGGCGACATCGAGGAAACCTGCCTGACCGCCGGTGAAAGCGCCGGCAATGTCCGCGACATCCTGCCGGCACGCACCATCGTGCGCACCATGACCCGCGAGGCGGTCGAGGCTTTCGCGCGTTTCGCCAGCGTGGCGGCGATGGCGACACCCGGAAGCGGGTCGCCCCAGCCGTCGGACCGGGCGGCGTGACCGGAGGCGCTCGCTGTCACGTTCGGGGTGAGGGGTAGATCGCTCAGCGCGCCGTGCCGCCGAGCCGACGCATGGTCTTGAACCAGGCGTCACGCTTGCCGGACGACGCGCCCTCCACCATGCCGATCAGCGTTTCGCGCACCGGTCCGATGCCGCAGAATTTGAGGATGTTGCGCTCCAGGCTTTTCAGGCTATGCGCCCGGAAGAACAGGCGGTAGGCGAGCGCCGGCATGCCCATGGTGACGACCACCCGGGCCGAGCGCCCCTTGAGTCCCTTCTTGGGCCAGCCCTTCGACTCGTAGGAGAAGGCGAAGCCGGGGCGGAAGGTCTGCTCCATGAAACCCTTGAGGAGAGCCGGCATGCTGCCCAGCCAGAGCGGATAGGCGATCAGCAGATGGTCGGCCTGTCGGATGGCCGACTGCGCGGCGGCAATCGCGGCCGGTGGCGTTCCGCTCAGGAATTCCTTGCTGGTGCGCAGAAGGGGGAACTCCATATCCGCGATGCGCAGCAGATCGACGGTGTGACCGCCTCCGACCGCGCCATCCCGATAGGCCTGGCAGAGCGCCGGAACGAGGTGGCCGGGATCCTGGTCGGGGTGTCCGTCGATGATGACGATGCGTTTTGCCACGGCATGCTCCAGATGGGGTTCGGTGAGGTTCGCGAACCCGGTCTCACTAGCCTTCCGGCGAACCCGCCGCGTTGAGGAAGATCAACCGGTGGGTGCCGGTGAGCACGGCACCGGGTAGCGTCGCCAGCGGGGCGCGCTGAGCGATTGACCGGCCGTCCGCCCTGGGGCATGGCTGCGGTTTGTACTCCGTCCTTCGAGCCCGCCACACCATGCCGCATTCCAGCACCGTACCGACCAAGCCAAGCCCGACCTGGCGCGTGGCCGTCGATGTGCCCGCCAAAGCCATGTCGATTTTCGAGGCGGGGCTGTCGGAATTGTTCACCAGCGTTTCGACTTTCGAGGTGGAAGAGGGGAGATTCTGGACCGTCGAGATCTTCCTGCCGCAGCCGCCCGACGAGGATGGAATTGCCGATCACGTCGCCATCCTGGCGGCCGCGGCCGGCATTCCGGCACCACCGCTGCGTGTCGAGGTCCTGCCACCCACCGACTGGCTGAAGGCGAGTTTCGAGGCCTTTCCCGCCTTCAGTGTCGGCCGCTTTCGCATCCACGGCAGTCACCTCGAGCAGGGCGCGCCGGGGCAGATCGATCTCGTGATCGACGCCGCGACCGCCTTCGGATCGGGCGAGCATCCGACCACGGCAGGCTGCCTCCTGGCACTCGATCGGCTGTCGAGGCGGCAGCATCGGCCCGGCGTCCTGGACGTCGGCAGCGGCACGGGCATTCTGGCGTTCGCCGCCGCGAAGCTGTGGGGTGTCCAGGTTTTGGCAAGCGATATCGACGGGGAGTCGGTGCGGGTGGCGCGCATCAACGCGCGGGTCAACGGTGTCGCGGACCGGGTCCGAGTGGTATTGGCCGACGGCTATCGCCATCCGGCCGTGGCGGGCGGCGCACCCTACGACCTGATCGTCGCGAACATCCTCGCCCGACCGCTGGTGACCATGGCACCGGCCCTGGCGCGTCACCTGTCTCCGGGTGGGCGGGCCGTGTTGTCTGGCCTGCTCACCCGGCAGGAGGCCATGGTGCTGACCGCCCACCGGGCGCAGGGCCTGGTGCTGGAATCCCGGGTCAGGATCGGCGTCTGGTCGACGCTCGTCCTTCGGCGGCCCAGGCGTCGCCTGTGACGAGCCCGCCACCTGCCGCGTTGAATCAGCAGGCGGTCTGGGGGTCGCCGTAGAACTTGCGTGCCGCCGGCAGGCCGTGCTGCGCGGCATAGGCGATGCGGCCGCGCGTCAGGCCGATATCGGCCAGCTGATCGTCGGTCAGCCGCTGCAGTTCCATCCGGGTCTGCATGATGCGCAGCCGCTCGTTCCGACGCGAAAGATAGGCATTGTAGCCTCGGGAAAAGAGAGCCATCAGCGTCATCGTCTGTCTCCTTCGACACCTTCAATCGCCGGCTGTCGCCCCGAGCGGGCGGCCGGTCCGTTGCTGATAGGCGGTTGCTCCCAACCATATTCGTTTGTCGTTGAAGCCGCTGGCCTCGGCGTTGCCCCGTCCCCGGAGGTGACGGTGGTGCGTTGGCCAACGGTGTCGGCGAACGGCGGTCCACGGCGTGTGGCCGTGTCCGCCGCCGCCAGATCCCGGCGCATTCCTTGGATCGGGGAGGAGGAGGTAGGAAAAGCGCCGGCATCCGTTTCGGCCGACACGCGGTTGCCCACAATGCCGACCGATCCCAAAGATAATCGCAACCGTTCGAAATAAATCGCAAAAGACTTCCGTGCTGCGTTGCAGCATGCGCATGGCGACTGGCCCGGGCTTGGCAGGAAGCGGGCCGTCTTGCGCAGCGCCTTCTGCGGGCCTAGCTTCAGCTTCGCCCCGACCGGGGCCGACGATCAGGACCGACGATCTGGACACGGAAACGAAGGGCTCCCATGATTCTTGCGGTGGAGGAGGCGGAACGGCGTCTCCGGGCGGTACGCTCGGCGATGCGTAGTGCCGGTGCGGATGGCGCCGCGCTCGACGGTTTCATCATCCCGATGGATGACGAGCACCTGACGGAATACGTGCCGGAGTGCGCCAGGCGCATCGCCTGGCTCACCGGCTTCGGCGGGTCGGCGGGCGTGGTCGTGGTGCTGCCGGACGAGGCTGCGATCTTCGTAGACGGCCGCTACACGCTGCAGGTGCGCGATCAGGTGCCGGGAGCGCTCTACGCCTATCATCACCTGGTGGAGGAGCCGCCGGTCGACTGGCTGGCCAGCAAGGTGCACCCTGGCTGGTCGATCGGCTACGACCCCCGCGTGCCCACGGTCAGCTGGGTGACGCGGGCGGAGGAGGCGCTGGCCAAGGCGGGCGCGACACTGGTCGCGGCCGTCGACAACCCCGTCGATCGGGCCTGGGCGGACAGGCCAGCCCCGCCCCGCGCCCCGGCCGTGCCCCATGCCTTCGAATTCGCCGGCGAGGCGGCATCGGACAAGCAGGCCCGTCTCGCCGAGGCGATCGCGGGCCGCGGCTCCGATGCCGCGGTGATCGCGGCGCCGGAGTCCATCGCCTGGCTGCTCAACATCCGTGGCGGCGATACCGAGGAAACGCCCTTCACCGTCTCCTACGCCATTCTCCGGCGCGACGGCACGGTCACCTGGTTCGTCGACCCGGCCAAGATCGGCGCCGATCTGCCGGCGCATCTCGGCAACCAGGTGGCCCTGGCAACGCCGGAGGATTTCTCCGCGGCGCTCGACGGAATGTCGGGGCAGACGGTCGAGGTCGATCCCACGCGGGTCAACGCCTGGGTGTTCGGACGCCTTGACGCCGCCGGCGCGACGATCGTCGAGGAGACCGACCCTTGCGTCCTGCCAAAGGCCTGCAAGAACGAGACGGAGATCGAGGGGGCGCGGCGGGCCCATCGCCGCGATGGTGCCGCCATCTTCCGTTTCCTGAAATGGGTGACGCAGACGGCGCCGGCGGGCGGGGTAAGCGAGATCGACGCCGCGCGGCACCTGAAAGAGTTGCGGGCGAAGGAGGAGAACTTCCGCACCGACAGCTTCTCGGCGATCTCCGGCTCGGGCCCCAACGGCGCCATCGTGCACTACCGCGTGACGCCGGAGACGGACCGGAAGCTGCAAGCGGGCGAGCTCTACCTCATCGACAGCGGCGGCCAGTATCTCGACGGCACCACCGACATCACCCGCACCGTGGCGATCGGCGAGCCGCCGGCGGAGGCGAAGGAGGCCTTCACCCGCGTGCTCAAGGGGCACATTGCGCTGGCCACCACGCGCTTCCCCAAGGGCACCAATGGCGCCCAGCTCGACGTGCTGGCGCGCCGGGCCCTGTGGCAGGCGGGGCTCGACTACGATCACGGCACGGGGCACGGCGTCGGCAGCTATCTCGGGGTCCACGAGGGGCCGGCACGCATCTCCAAGATGCCCAATGACGTGGCCCTGCTGCCGGGCATGATCATGTCCAACGAGCCCGGCTACTACAAGACCGGCGCCTATGGTATTCGCATCGAGAACCTGATCGTCGTGCGACCCTGCGAGGCGCTGAAGGACACCGACAAGGCGTTCCTCGAATTCGAGACGATCACGCTGGCGCCGATCGACCTCACCCTGATCGAGCCGTCCCTGCTGGATGCCGAGGAGATCGCCTGGCTGGACGCCTATCACGCCCGGGTCTACGAGACGCTCGCCGAGGGCCTCGACGAGGACGAACGCGCCTGGCTCGCCCAGGCGACTCAGCCGCTCGGTCTCTGACACCGGCCGGCATGCACCCGCAATTCCGCCCGCTCGTCCCCGGCGACACCATCGCCGTCGTCTCGCCGGCGGACTGGCTGGAACCCGATCGGCTGCAGCGGGCGGCAGCGGCCCTGCGAGGGCGTGGCTTCGAAGTGCGGATATCGGATCAGAACCGGCTGCGCTGGGGACGCATGGCGGGCGATGACGAGTCGCGGTCGGCCGCACTGATGGCGGCCTATGCCGATCCCGAGGTCAGGGCGATCCTGTGCGCCCGCGGCGGCTACGGATCGCAGCGCCTGATCGACCGCCTCGACTGGTCCCTGATCGCCGCCAACCCGAAGCCGCTGATCGGCTATTCCGACATCACGGCGCTGTTGTCGGCGATCCGCCGCCGCACCGGCGGCCACGCCTGGCACGGCCCGATCCTCAAGGATTTCGACGATCCGCGCTGCGTCACCGGGCCCGACCTCCTCGTCGCCCTGCTGACGGACGGAGACATCCAGCCCCTGGTCGACCGCCTGATGGGGCAGGCGCGATGCCTGGTGCCGGGGCAGGCCCGCGGACCGCTGGTCGGCGGCAATCTCTCGCTGCTGACCCATGCGATGGGCGTCTGGAACGAGATCGACACGGCCGGCGCCATTCTCTTCCTCGAGGATGTCGACGAAGCGCTCTACGCGGTCGACCGGATGCTGTGGCAGCTGCGCCAGGCCGGCAAGCTCGAGGGCATCGCCGGCCTGATGATCGGCGAGCCGGAGCGCATCTCGCAGGAGGGCGAGGACTTCCCTTTCGGTTTCGCCGATCTCGTCGCCGACCATTGCGCCGACCTCGGCGTGCCGGTCGCCGTCGACGTGCCGTGCGCTCACGGTGCGGACCGGATGACCCTGCCGCTGGGCCGGGAGGTACGGCTCGACATCGCCCCGGACCGGGTCCGGCTGCTCATGGACGGGTAGGGCGGCTTGCCATGGCTGGGCTGGATGCGACCCGGCATCCAGGCCAGCGATTGCCGCTCCGGCACGCCCGTCCCCCGCCGGACAATGCTCCCCTGCAGTGCCGGCCCCTTATCAGCCCGGGTCCCGCCCGTTAGGGTCAGGACTACTCACCTATCCCGCCGAAGGGACCCCATGCCCCTCACCGACACGCTGCGCATCCTGCTCGTCATGATGCTGTTCGGCCTGAACTTTCCGATCTCCAAGATCGGCGTCACCGAGATCCCGCCGGTGATGTTCATGGCGCTGCGTTTCGCCCTGGTGGCGCTGGTGCTGCTGCCCTGGCGCCCCGTGCCCCGCCAGGCGCTCGGCCGTCTGTTCGCGCTCTCGCTGACCCTCGGCGTGGCGCACTTCTCGCTGATGGCAATCGGCATCCGCGCCATCGACAGCTCGATCGCGGCCATCTCGATCCAGATCCAGGTGCCGTTCTCGGCCCTGCTGGCCGCGCTGCTGTTCGGCGACAAGCTGGGCTGGCGGCGGGGACTGGGCATGGTCATCGCCATCGCCGGCGTCGCCGTTCTGGTTGGCGCGCCGGAGGAGGAATCGCCCGTATGGGGCGTGATGATGATCATCGCCGCGGCGCTGCTCTGGGCGGTGGCCAACGTGCAGATGAAGAACATGACCGATGTCGACCACATCACGCTGAACGGCTGGATGGCGCTGATGGCGGCGCCGCAGCTCGCCGTGATCGCCCTCATCATCGGCGATTTCCAGCTCGACGCGCTGCTCACCGCCAGCTGGGAGGCCTATGGCGCCATCGTCTACAACGTGCTGATCGTCGTCGTGCTGTGCTACTCGATCTGGCTCGTGCTGCTGCGCCGGCATCCGATCAACCTCGTCATGCCCTGGACGCTGCTGGTGCCGATGTTCGGCGTCGCCTTCTCCATGCTCATCCTGGGGGAGGCGCTGACCTGGAACCGGGTAGTCGGTGGCGTCGCCACCGTTATCGGCGTGGGCATCATCGTGCTGCGCCGGCCCCGCCTGATCGAGCAGCGTACAACCAGCACCTGAATGGCCCCGCGCGATGCGGGGCTTGATCTCCCTCGCCGAAGGGCGCATCTAGCCGGCCGGGTCAGATGGCCGGACGGCCGCTGTCGTGCCGTTCCTTCGGGGACGGCGCGGGGGAGGAAAGTCCGGGCTCCACGGGAACACGGTGCCGGGTAACGCCCGGCAGGGGCAACCCTCGGGACAGGGCCACAGAAAGCAAACCGCCGCGCCG
>JAVKFF010000220.1:0-3049 GCA_040226215.1 Azospirillaceae bacterium | reverse complement strand
CGAATAGCAGGCATCGCAGAGCTGGCTGGCATGTGCGCCCGCATCGGACAGGGCGATCACGCAATGCGGGTCGGCCAGCAACTCGGCGACCTCCGCCTGGTCGTGGTTCATGATCGGGAAGCGGAAGCGGGCGCCGAAATCGCTGTCCAGCGACATGTCGAGCGCCAGGTCGAGCGGCGCCACCCCGCGCTCCGCCGCCACCGCCGCCAGCGGCCGCTCCTCGATCCCGGGATCCTGCGGCGCCATCGAGATCACCGCACGCTCCGCCCAGCCCGACAGCGGGTTCTTCTGCCCGGCCGCCGTGTCGGCCCGGAACGCCTCGCGGAACGCAGGGTCGGCATAGATCCCGCGCCGGCCGGCGCGGTCGGTCGCCATCGTCGCCTTGAACAGCTGCCGCACCTCGAAGGGAAAGGGCTCGTTGAAATCGAAGTCGAACATCAGCGGCCGGCAGGCGACCTGCGGCACGATGCGCAGGCCGTCACGCTGCTCCGCCGCGGTCAGGTCCAGGTGCCGGCGGTGCGAGCCGGGGCCGGACAGGCCCGCCAGCAGCGCCGTCCAGGTCACCGTCACGTCATGCTCTTCGGCGATCCGGCGGAACTGGTCGTGGAACAGGGTGCGGCCGACAGTGGCCTGCATCAGGCCCCGCCCGGCCTGCTTCATCGCGCCAACCAGGTCGGCGATCTCGTCGACCGTGGCGAAGCGGCTGGGCACCGGCTTGCCGCCGAAGCCGTGATGAGTGGCGGCATGGCTGGTCGCGAAGCCCAGCGCACCGGCCTCGCCCGCTTCCCGCGCCAGGCGGGCCATCGCGGCCACCTCGTCGGCATTGGCCGGGCGCTCCACCGCGGCCTCGCCCATCACGTTGAGGCGCAGCGGCGTATGCCCGAACAGCACGCCGACATTCACCGCCATGCCCTGGCGGTCGAGCAGGTCGAGATAGTCCGGAAAGGAGGTGAAGGGCCAGTCGCTGCCCAGCCCCGCCTCCAGCGCCTCGAAGCTCATCCCCTCGACCTTCTCCAGGGTGCGCATGACCATGTCGCGATGCTCGGGCCGGGTCGGCGCGACGCCGAAGCCGCAATTGCCGATCACCACCGTGGTCACGCCATGCCAGGGCGAGATCGAGGCCATGCGGTCCCACAGGATCTGGGCGTCGTAATGGGTATGGACGTCGACGAAGCCGGGGCAGACCACCCGGCCCGCGGCGTCGATGGTCGCCTGCGCCTCCTCCGGCGCGCGGCCGAGCGCCACCACCCGGCCGCCGGCGATGCCGACATCGCCCTGCCAGCCGGGGCGGCCGGTGCCGTCGACGATGGTGCCGCCCGCGATCTTCAGGTCATAGGCCATGTCAGTGCCTCCCCGCCTGCGAAACAGGCTTGTCCAGGTCCAGCTTGAACAGCTCCGCGCAATTGTCGCGCAGGATCCACCGCTTCCGCTCCGGGTCGAGGTCGCGGGTATGCTCGGCCAGGATCTCCTGCGACCAGGGCCAGGTCGCGTCGGAATGCGGGAAGTCGTTCGCCCACATCAGCCGCCGGACGTTCAGCATGTCGGTCACCCGGAAGGCCGACCAGTCGTCCTGGAACGTCAGGTAGATGTTCTCGGCGAAATATTCCGACGGCAGCCGCGCCAGCTCCTGGCACTTCATCCAGTAGCGGTGGCGCTTGTAGGCATGGTCCATGCGGTACATGAAATGCGGCACCCAGCCGGCATCGGCCTCCACGCAGCAGACCTTCAGGCCAGGATGGCGCTCGAACACGCCGGAGAAGATCAGGGTGCCCAGCACGTCCTGGCAGCCGCGGATGATCGACTGGAAGGCGTTGATGCGGGGGCCGCGCGTCTTGAAGCCGTCATTCGGCCCGGTGAGGATGTGGAAGGCGAGCGGCAGGTCCAGTTCCACCGCCGTCGACCAGAACCGGTCGTAGCCCGGATCGTCGAAATCGGCCGCGCCCGGCATGCCGGACATCATCACGCCGCGAAAGCCCATCTCCCTGATGCGGTGCAGTTCGGCCGCGCCCGCCGCCGGGTCCTTCACCGCGGCCTGGCCCATGCCGATCAGCCGGCCGGGTGCCTCGGCGCAATACTCCTGGAGCCAGCGGTTGTAGGCCTCCATGCAGGCCTGGCGATAGTCGAGATCCTTGTGGGCGCAGAGCACCATGCCGACCGAGGCATAGAGGATCTCGGCCGCCACGCCGTCGCGGTCCTGGTCCGCCAGGCGGCAGGTCGGGTCCCAGCCGGAGCGGTACATGTCCGCGAACCGCACGCCGCCCATGCGCAGCTCCGCCGGGTCCTTGCCGGCCGCCGCCACCAGCCCCATCGGGATCGGGCGGTCCTCCAGGCCGGGGATCAGGTAGACGGCGCCGCGCGTCTCGTCCTCCACCAGATAGGGCGCGCGATCGCGGAACGCCGGATCGATGAAGCGGCTGTAGCAGTCCGGCGGCTCGGTGATGTGGGAATCGGCCGAGATCGGCTTGAAATCCATGCGGGTCCCTCCCTGCGCACCGTCTCCGCGGCGCCTGACAGACGTCAGGAGAGTAGGCGCCGCGGTCAATTCCGCACAAGGGCGGGCAGACTTTCCCAAACCATCCGGTGATCGCGATGAGAACGGAACGACCGTCAGTTCAAGCCGGGATCCAGATCCTGCCGGCCGAGGATGCGGACGACCAGCACGCGAGCCTCGTCGATCCGGTAGTAGATGACGTGACTCTCGTAGACGCTGCGGCGATATCCTGGCCGGATATGCTCTACGCTTGGGTAGAGCAACGGAGTCTCGGCGATCCGTGCAATCCGGGCCACAATCCCTTGCTGATAGCGCCTTGCCTGGACCTGACCGAAGGTCCTCAGGCCATAGAGAGCGATCTCCTCCAGATCTGCGGCAGCGGCTTTCGAGAGCCGGACCTCAGCCATTTCCCGCTTCGTGTCGCTGTCGGGCTGAGGCAAAGATGTCCTCGACCGAACGATCGCTGATCCCGCTCTCCTCCCCTTCGATCAAGGCGCGACGCAACGCCGCCAGCTTGACCTCATGCTCCTCCAGGAGTCGCAGTCCGGCCCGCACGAC
>JAVKFF010000219.1:0-3376 GCA_040226215.1 Azospirillaceae bacterium | reverse complement strand
TCAAGCAGCTCCTCCAGCGCCTTGACCTGGTGGCTGACCGCAGCCGGCGTCACGTTCAGCTCGGCCGCCGCCCTCGTGAAGCTGAGATGCCGTGCGGCCGATTCGAAGGCCTTTAGCGCGTTCAGGGGCGGGAGCGGTCGGGCGATCGCGGAATACCTGAGATTTTCTAACAGATAGGGCGAGATCTTCTCGCATGCGCAAGGTCTTGGATACCCTTATGTTTGCAACAATTCAACCAGGCACCGGCGCGGTACGGCCGGTTTCATGCCGTAAATAGAACGTGGTCATGCGCGGCTGACCGCAGGGCTTGGCCGACCCGCGACCGCGGACTGATCGGGCAGGCCTCGGAACCGGAGCGATGCCCATGATCTCCACCGCCATGCCCCGGCCCCGCCAGGCAGCACGGGTGTGAACCGGACCCCCCGATCCGACCGTCGCACCGGCGTCATCCTTCTCATGATTTCGGTCGTGACCTACAGCACGGCCGGACTGTTCACCAAGGGGGTCGAGGCGGGTTCGTGGGAGGTGATTTTCTGGAGAGGCCTGTTCGCCGGCGCTGTCACAACAGCCTGGACGATCGGCAGGGGGACGGTGCGCCGGAATTTTCTCGGCATGGGGGGCAGCGGCTGGGCGGTCGGAGTGGTGGGCGCATTGGGGACCGCAGCGTTCATCCCGGCATTCAAGCTCACGAGCATTGCCAACGTGTCCCTGATCTATGCGGTCTCGCCGCTCCTCGCAGCGCTGCTCGCCTGGCTGGCGATGGGGGAGAGGGTGTCGCCGCGGACGATGGCGGGCTGTGTGGGCGCGCTTGCCGGTGTCGCGGTCATCGTTTCGGGCTCGCTCGGCCGGATCAATCTCGATGGCGACTTGCTGGCCCTGTGCATGACCGTCGCGATGGCCTCGATCATGGTCATCTATCGAAAGTTCCCGGACACGCCGGGGCCGGGACCCGCGGTGCTGCAATCGGTTCTCTTGCTGCCCGTGGCGGCGATTCTTGGAAGCCCCTTCGCAGTGGATTGTGCGGAGGCCGTCATCCTCGCCGCCTTCGGCCTGCTGTTCGCCATTGCATCTGTCGCCCTGGCGGAGGGAGCCAAACGGATTCCCGCAAGCCAGACCGCCCTCCTGAGTGCCCTGGAAACCCCTCTTGCACCGGTTTTCGCTTTCATCCTCTTCACGGAGGTGCCCGATGTCGCCACATTCATCGGCGGCGCGGTGGTGCTTGCCGCGGTCCTCGTCTCATTGCGTGCCGATCCTTGAGGTGGCGGGGTGCTGCGATGCCTCACCGGCCTGGACCGCAATCTGCTGAAATGGCGCCGACCTGAACCTCGATCCTTCGATGCGCCTGGTCGTCATGGGCAATAGCGGCTGCGGCAAGAACTGGCTGGCAGAGCGCATCGGCGCGGCGCGCCACGGCCAGTCAGGTTCAGGCAGCCCTTCTGGCCTGGGCCGAAGCGTATTGGACCTGCACGACCTCGTCCTCGCAGGCGGGCCGATCGAGGGTCGCAAGGCCTGCCTCCGGACGTGGGCCGAGGCGTCGGTCTTCACTTTGGAGCAGATGTAGCCCGCCGTGCGGCACGGGGCCTGCTGACAGCCGCCCCTACGCCATCTCCTGCACCTGCCGGCAGAGCAGGTCGAGATAGCCGCGGAACCGCTCGCGCTCCGCCTCCGGGATCACCGACAGCAGCGCCGCCTCGCGCGCCTGCAGGATCGGCTCGATCCGGGCGAAGATCGCCTGCCCGTCATCGGTCATCGACAGGCGCATCAGCCGCCCGTCGGCCCGGTCGCTCTGCCGGGTGATCAGGCCCTTCTTCTCCAGCAGCGCGACGCCGCGGCTGATCGCGTTGCGCAGCAGGCCGGTCATGTCGCAGATGTCGCGGGCGGTCAGCCCGTCCTGCTCCGCCAGGCAGAGCAGGATCGTCCATTCCGGCCGGATCAGGCCGAACTCCGCCTCGAACTGGCGGATGATCGGCTCGCGATAGACGTTCATGATGAAGCCGAGCCGATAGGCAATCGGCATCACCGTCCGGTCGCAGATATCAAACAGGTTCACGCGTCGCTTCCCGGGCAAGGCGGTTGGCAAGGCGGCAAGCATGGCACAGGCGGCGCGCGTGGCACCAACCGCATTTTGTCTCATGTGATACTTTATTGTATCGTATGAGACAAAATGCGGTTATCCTCCCTCCCGTCGCGGCATCAGACCGGCGACGAAGGCTATGGGAGGGTGAAGATGATCCGCAAAACGCTGTTCCGCGCGATGATTGCCATGGGCGCGATCGCCTTGTCGGGCCAGGTGGCGGCCGACGAGTCGGTGAAACTGACCTACGCGACATATCTGCCGAAAAGCTTCACCTGGGTGCAGGTCGACGACTGGTTCATGGACGAGGTCAGCAGCCGCACCGATGGCAGGGTGACGTTCGAGCGCTACTACGGCGGGACCCTGCTCAACGCCCTCGACGTGTTTCCCGGCCTGTCGTCGGGCGCGGCCGACCTGGCCACCGGTGCGCCGGGCTACAATCCCGACATGCTGCCGCTGTCCGGCGTGACGCAGCCCTACATCACCGAGAAGGCCGATGCGGCGGCCCGCGCGATCACCGAGCTCTATGACGCGAACGACGCCTTCCGCGCGGAATGGCAGTCCAACAACATGCATCTGCTCTATGCCCTGACGGCCACCGAGAACTCGCTCTGGAGCAGCAAGTCGGTGACCGCCGCCAAGGACCTGGAGGGCATGCGGCTGCGCGCCACCCTGGGCATCGGCAAGTCGCTGGAAATGCTGGGCGCCACCCCGGTCGCGATGGGCATGGGCGATGGTGTCCAGGCGTTCAAGAGCGGCGCGCTGGACGGCTTCACCTCCGCGCCGTTCGATGTCAGCACCCTGGTCGGCCTGCAGGACATTGCGAAGTTCGCCGGCGACCAGGGCCGCATGGGGATCTATGCCATCGTCGCCCTGGCCTTCAACAAGGCCAGCTACGACCGCCTGCCCGACGACGTGAAAGGCATCATTGCCGAGGTTTCCCGTGAGATCCCGGCGCGCTTCCTGAAGGTCACCGATGCCGCGGTCGACGCCTCCGTGGAGAAGATCCGTGCCGCCGGGAACCTGACGGTGCAGCATCTGGACCCGGCCGAGCAGGCCGCCTGGCGCGAGCGGACCGCCCAGGCCGTCTGGGACGACTGGACCTCGGAGATGGATGCCAAGGGCCTGAACGGCACGGCCGTGCTGCAGCAGTATCGCGACCTGGTGGCGACGTACGCGCCGGATTCCAGCTATGTGCCCGGCTTCGACCGGCTGATGGCGACGTTGGCGCGCTGCTGCACCCTGTCCCGGCCCGTCGCAGGCGCATGCGGGCCGGGACGGGCGCGCATCCGATTTCCGAAG
>JAVKFF010000218.1:0-3613 GCA_040226215.1 Azospirillaceae bacterium | reverse complement strand
CCCAGACGCCGACGACACGGCGGGCGACCGCCACCTGCTCCAGGGCCTCGTCGACCAGCTTCTGAAGCTGGGGCGAGACCTCGACGTAACGTCCTTCCTGGCGGGCGAAGTGCATGGAGTGCACGACCTGGTTGATGTTCTGGCCGATCGGCCGGTGCTCGCGAACCAGACGCCGGAGCTGCTCGATCTCTTCAGGGGCTGGGACACGGCGCTCGGTGACTGCTGCACTGATCGCATTGCGCAGGAAGGCGGCACGGCCCTTCTTGTCGCGCGGCAGCTCGTCGGCGATCGCCGGGTCGAGCCGGACGCTGATCGTCACCTTCGGTAGACCGGACGCCAGTGCCCTCGCCGCCTCTCCGTTCTCGGCCGCCGCTCTGCCGCCTTGGCTCCTGGGGCCATAGCCCCTGCCCGGCCGCAGGCCGGTCCCGCGGAGCGCAGGGACGACGGGGCGGAAACCGGAGGTCTTGGCACCTTCGTCGGGGATTTCGTATACGAAATCCCGTACCTGCCTCACTTAACTACCTCGGAGTGTACCTTAGGTTGAATCTGAGACCCAAGGATTTCTGCGGCTCTCACGTCCATGGGGGAATTGGTGCTGCACCGCCGCACGCTCAGCAGGCGGGAGATCTTTGGTGGACAGCCCGCCAAACGCACTGGACAGCTGCACACCGGAAATGGACAGCGCCTCGGGAAGCTTGGACAGCCCCGAAAAGCGCCTGGCCAGCGCACAACAGAGGGGGATGAGACAGCGACCGCGGCCGCCGGAGGTGGCGAGCGTTGGCGCCGGCGTGCTCAGCCTGGTCCGCCAGCCGTATCGAGGCTGAGAGGAAGATCGAAGCGGGCGGCAAAGGCTCTTGCCTGCTCGATCTCCAGGAAGCAGAACCGCTGGTGATCGGCGGGCGCGGATCCGGGCTGCTCGATGCTGTGATGGAAGGCCGCCCAGCTGTCTGCGGGCAGGTGAGCCTCGCACCAGCTATAGTAGGTGTCGATCGCCGGGCCGAGGCCATGCCGAGGCACCGGGATGTCTACGGCGTGCCGATGGGTCCGGGCGATCAGGGTCCGGCGGGAAGCAGATCGGCGGCTTGCTCGGCGAGGTCGGTACATAGCGAGAACATGGGGGGAGAGTGCAGGACTGCACCAGCCTGGCCAATCCTGGTCCTGATCGTGATCCTGTGGAGCTTCCCTGCAGGCGCTGCGCGCGACAGGCCGGTATTGGCCGGCAGGGCCAGTGTGATCGACGGCGATACGCTGGAGATCCACGGTGAGCGGATCCGGTTGAGCGGCATCGACGCGCCCGAAGCATCGCAGCAATGCCAGACTGCGGCCGGCGCAGCCTGGCCGTGCGGTCGCCGCGCCGCACAGGCCCTCGATGCGCGGATTGGTTCGCGTGTCGTCTCGTGCCAGACGCAGTCGCGAGACCGCTATGGGCGGTTCATCGCGACCTGCCACTTGGAGACGGTCGACCTCGGCGCCTGGTTGGTCCGAAATGGCTGGGCGCTCGCCTATAGGCGCTACTCCACGGACTATGTTGACGAGGAGCACGCGGCCAGGGTCGATCGAGCCGGAATCTGGGCGGGCGCCTTCGTGGCGCCGTGGGTCTATCGCGCGTCGCGCCGATAGCCTTTGGGGAGCCGGGGCCCGATCAGCTCGTGCCCGCTTCTGCCTCCCCCTTCCGGGCTGGCTCTGTCGGGCCTGTCCCCTTCGGCGGCGGCGGCATATCTTCGGACAAAGTCCTGGCCAGCGACACGATCTGATGCCTGACTTCGGGGACGGGAATCCGGCTGAAGGCACGGCAAAGGTCCTGCATCTCCTGATAGAGCAGAGTGGTCCCCACCGCGCTGGTATCCTCTGGCACCAAGGTCTCCAGTTCCGCAAACGCAGCTCGGGCGGCACCGTCGGCGTCGTGCAAACCCTCGAAAAAGAAGCCGATCGGGACACCGAGGGCATCGGCGAGTGCGTGGAGCCGCTCGATGGTGATGCGACTGAGGCCGGACTCATACTTGTGGATCTGCTGTGGCAGGACACCGACCCGCTCCGCGAGGTCGGATTGCCGCAGGTCCCGCAGGATTCGACCCAATCTCAACCGCGCCGCGACATGGCGGCCGACTCGTGCGTCTTCGGACACAATCGCTCCGGGCAAGGTTCTACGCTCCTGATGATAGGTCCACTCCGTCAGGAAACGAAACCCAGGGTCATGACATCGGCGGAACCGGTGGCTTTCGACCCTGCCAGCGGGGCGGTGGATCCGACCGTTCGGTCGGGTCGGCCTGTCGGCGATCGCGCGCCTGGTAGATGCTGGCGGCAAGATCGAGCTCGCCACGTTCCGCCTTGGCCACCATGCCGCGAAGATAGCCGCCAGGTGATCGGATGTCCGACCGTTTGGACACGATCACAGCGACCGCCGCCGCGGCCCGCTCCCGGCCCATGACGAGGCAGGCCCTGCCCCAGGCATCCTGGCTGATGCCGAGCCCGCGTCTCAACCGGTCGGCCGCTCCGACGATGTCGCGCCAGTCTGCCTTGCTGGCGCTGACCCCCTCGGCGATCAGTTCCGGTACCGCGAAGGCCAGCAGCTGTGGACTGACCGGCCGCCGCTCGGCCTGGTCGGTGCCGCTGCTCTGGCGTGCCCGGCTTGCGTCCCTGCCCGGGCCGGAAGCGCTACGGCCGCTCTGCCGGTCCCGGGCCTTTAGGCTACCTGTATCGCTTTGCGATGGGTGGTGGGGTTGTAGTTGTATGTGGCGGAAACTGATTTCCCCCTCGCCGGTAATATCACCGGGAAAAGCATCCGCCTCGCGCTCGCGCTCGGTGGCGGCGCATGCCGCCTCGAAGGCACTGGCCGCTTCCGTCTGCAATGCTTCCAGGGTCGCGACGGCGAGCTGCAGTTCGGCATCCGTTTCCGGGGTGCCGACCCCGCCGGCGCGGCGCTCAATGTCGGCCCAGGTGGCCGCATCTGGCAGTTCGGCGTCCGTTGCCGCTTCCAGGATCTGCGCAACCCCCTTCCGGGCGATGGTCAACCGCCTCCGGAAGGCAGCGCGGGCCTCCCGCTGGGCGGTGGCAGCCTCGGCCACGGCCTCGAATTCTGCGCGCCTGGCGGCAAGCGGGGACAGGTCGAAGCCGTAGGCGAAGACGATCTGTCCGTCCGCGCCGCGGCGGCCGTAGCGCCGCCCCGTCGGGCTCTCCACCGTTGCGATGAGGCCACGGCGCTCCAATGCCCGAAGCCGGTTGCGGACCTGCCTTTCCGTGATGCCGAGCTCGTGACACAGGCAGGCATTGGATGGCCAGACGATGGGACGGGCTCCATCCCGCCAGTCCTGCGGCTGGGTCCAGCTCCACAACAGGTCGATCGTCTCCCGAAGGTGAGCCGCGATCCCGACATGCGGCGCAGCCCTCTTGAAGGCAGCCAGGATGCGGGCGAGCCGCTGTTCCGTGGTGCCTGTGTAGCGCTCGGCCGCCGCCTCGGTGGCGATCGACATGCGCGAGATCGTTCGGAGTCCCGACGGTTGTCGGGCCGTTTCGTGCGTCATCTGATTCCCTCGTGTCGGTGGGAACCGCGCACAGCCCGACCCGTTGCGAAAAATGCTCTTTTCCGCTTGCGTCACCGGATGATGCTGTGGGA
>JAVKFF010000217.1:0-19705 GCA_040226215.1 Azospirillaceae bacterium | reverse complement strand
CCTGACGCCGGTCACGGCCCAACTCATCGTCAACGGCCCGGTGCCGCCGGGCACCGATTTCGATGTCCAGTGGGTCGGCCCCGACAATCACAACGACTACATCACCATCGTCGCGCCCGGCGCACCGGAGGGCACCTACACGGACTACGCCCGCACGCGGACGGGCTCGGTAGTGTCGATCGAGGCGCCGGCCGAGGCGGGCGACTACGAGGTGCGCTACGTCATGGCCCAGAGCGGCCGCACGGTCGCCAGCGTACCGGTCACCGTGGGCGTCGAGGGCGTGAGCCTGGAAAGCGCGCCCAGCGTCGCCGCTGGCGGCGTGGTCGAGGTGACCTGGACAGGTCCCGGCCGCTACGAGGACTTCATCGAGATCGTGCCTGCCGGCTCCGGTCCCGAGGTCGAGGCGCAGCGCGGCACGCGGGCCAGCCAGGGCTCGCCCCTGCAGATCTTCGCCCCGGCCCAATCAGGCGAGTATGAGATCCGCTACCGCCTGTCGGACACGGGCGAGGTGCTGGCGACGATCCCGCTGACGGTCGAGTAGCGCGCCGCGGATATCGGTTGCATGGCGGCCGCCCCGGGCTCAATACCCGCGGGCGGCCGCTTTCTGTGTGCACTGGCTGTAGAGGCTGGCCATCAGGTCGAGGAAGTGGGAGACCCGCTCGAAATCCGCGGCCCCCATGTCCATGGAGCCGATCATCGGCATCAGCAGGGAGGCGCGCATGTCGGCATAGGCGTCGGTCACCTCGCGCCCTCGCACGGTCACCCGGTAGCGCGTCAGCTTTCGCGACCGGCCGCCCTCGCTCTCGATCAGGCCCAGCTTCACCAGCTTGCGGATGGCGTACTGGATGTTGGCGGTGTCGGTGCGGTTCAGCAGCCGGGCGACCTCCGACAGCCGCTTGGGCTCGTCCTTCATGCGGATAATGTTCAGGATCGCCGTGTCGTCGCCGGAAAGCCGTCCATCGGCGACGGCGGCCAGACATTCCGACTTCCAGCGATAGAAGGCTTGGATCGCGTGCTCGAGGCTGAACTCCAGGTCGGCGACCATCCGCTCGCGTGCGTCGCGGGCCAGGTGCCAGCCGTCGCCGTCACCGCCCGTGGCGCGTGGCGCAGCGCCATTGTGCATTCTGTCGCGCTGGTTGCGCATCGCTCCCGCCGGGTCGTTGGTCCCATGAACTTAAAGGATATTGTTAACAGAGTTTTAAGATTGAAACTATACCTTAAACCCCATACGCTTCTCGGCGTCACCGAAGCGTGAGATGGCGCGGCCGCGCCATCCGGGGCAGAATGCTGAAGGCGGAACCGGCACCAGCCAGCCGGCCATCCACCCGCGGGAAGCGCGCCCGCAAGGTCGGCGCGACAGGGATCAGCGACGGGAGAATTCAGGCATGACGGGCAAGACGGTCAGCATCAAGGCGGCGGATGGCGGCAGCTTCGAGGGCTACCTGGCGTTGCCGGAAGCCGGATCAGGACCGGGCATCGTCGTCCTGCAGGAGATCTTCGGCGTCAACCGCCACATCCGCGACGTCGCCGACTACTACGCCGAGGAAGGCTATGTGGTGATCGCGCCGGACCTGTTCTGGCGGATCGAGCCGGGCGTCCAGCTCGGCTACGACGGCAAGGACCGCGAAAAGGCGATGGCGCTGCGCGGCGCCTTCGACGAGGACAAGGGCATCGCCGACATCGCGGCGACGATCGCCCATCTGCGCGCCATGCCCGAATGCACCGGCAAGGTCGGCACGGTCGGCTTCTGTCTCGGCGGCCGCCTCGCCTTCCTGGCAGCCGCGCGCACCGATGTCGACGCGGCGGTGGGCTATTACGGCGTGGCGATCGAGAAGAACGTCGACGAAGCCAAGGCCATCACCTGTCCGCTGGTGCTGCATTTTGGCGAGAAGGACAAGTGGTCGACGCCGGAGATCCTGGCCGAGATCAACGCCGGCCTCGCCGGCATGGACAATGCCGAGCTTCATGTCTACCCGGGCGCCGATCACGGCTTCAGCTGCCCCGAGCGGCCGGCCTACGACAAGCCCGCGGCGCTGATGGCGCATTCGCGGTCGATCGCCGCCTTCCGGCGCGTCATGGGGCCGCACTACAACCTGTCGGCGCTGTGGGACAAGCACTGCGAGTACGAGTTCGGGACCCGGGACGTCGACGCCACCATGGCGACCATGGTGGCCGAGCCCTATGTCAACCACATCCCCACCATGACCGGCGGCGTCGGCTACAAGGATCTTCACCGCTTCTACAAGAACCACTTCATTCCCAAGACGCCGAAAGATACGAAGCTGATCCCGATCAGCCGCACCATCGGCGCCGACCGCATCGTCGACGAGATGCTGTTCTGCTTCACCCACGACATCGAGATCGACTGGATGCTGCCCGGCATCCCGCCGACCGGGAAATACGTGGAGATCCCGCTGGTCGGGATCATCCGCTTCCGCGGCGACAAGCTCTACAACGAGCACATCTACTGGGACCAGGCCTCCGTCCTGGTGCAGATTGGCCTGCTCGACCCCAAGGGGCTGCCCGTCGCCGGCGTGGAAACGGCCAGGAAGCTGGTCGACGAATCGCTGCCGTCCAACACCCTGATGGCGCGCTGGCCGGAGAGCGCGCCCAAGGCCGCCGAATAGACAGTCGGGACCAAGCAACGACAACGCATACACGACCGAACAGGGTCACCCTCAACAGGCTGCACGCGGGAGTAGAGAACCATGCCGATCAAACGTCGCACCTTCATGGCGGGCACCGCCGGTCTCGCCGGCGCCACAGCGCTCCCCACCCTGGTTCTGCCGCCGGGCGCCCGTGCCCAGGCGGGCGGCACCGTGACGATCGCCTACAACGTCAACCTGCCCTCCTGGGACCCGACGACCGGCGCCTCGGCCGTCAACCCGACGATCCAGACCCTCTACCAGGCAGTCTTCGACCCCTATATCGCGCAGAATCCCGACCTTTCCTTCACACCGGGCCTGCTGACCGACTGGGGCTGGAACGAGGACCGCAGCCGGGTCCACATGACGCTGCGCGAGGGCGCGGTCTGGCATGACGGCGTACCGGTCACGCCCGAGGACGTGGTCTGGTCGCTGGAACGCGCCGGCGATCCGAACTCAGGCAACCCGATCCAGTTCGTCTGGTCGAAGATCGGTAATTTCGCCGTCGACGGCAACGAGATCACCGCCGACGTGCTGGAGTTCGAGCCGACGCTCTTCAAGTGGATGGCCTTCCTCACCGGCTACATCCTGCCGCGCCACTATTTCGAGGAGGTCGGGCCGGAAGGCTTCGAGGCCGCGCCCATCGGCTCGGGCCCCTACAAGGTCGACCAGTTCGAGCGCAATTCCTTCCTGCGCCTGACCGCCAACCCGGACTACTGGGGCGGCGTGCCGGCCTACGAGACGGTGATCTTCAAGTTCGTTCCCGATTCCACGAGCCGGGTGGCGGAGGTCGAATCCGGCGCCTCGGACGTGACGCTGGAGATCCCCTACGAGGAGTTCGACCGCCTGCGAGAACTGCCGGAGCTGGAAGGCCAGACCGTGCCGGTCTCCGACATCGCCATGATCTTCCTCAACGATGTCGGGGTGATGCTGGACCGCAATGTCCGCCTGGCGGCCCATCACGCCATCAACAAGCAGGCCATCGTCGACCGTCTGCTGCGCGGCTACGGCATCCCGATCGACACGTTGCAGACGCCGGAATACGACGCCTACGACCCGTCGATCACGGTCGGCCATGACCCGGACCTGGCGCGCCAGCTGCTGGCCGACAGCGGCTATTCGACCGACAATCCCGTCCGTTTCACTATCCAGACCACACGCGGCTTCAAGCCCCGCGACTACGAGATGATCCAGGCCATCGTCGGCATGTGGCGCCAGGTCGGCATCGAGGCGGAGATCGAGATCTACGAAATCGCCCAGCACTTCGAATTGCGCGCGCGCGACGAACTGGCGCCGGCGGCCTTCTACAACTGGGGCAACGCCATCGGCGATCCGTCGACCTCGACCGGTTTCGCCATGTTCGGTCCCTCGCCGCACTCGGTCTGGGATGGCGAGGACGTCTTCAACGCCATCCTGCCGCTCTGGGGCGAGCCGGACGAAGCGACGCGCATCGCCGGCTGGCAGGCGGTCGACCGGCTGATCGCCGAGGAAGGCTACGTCATCCCGCTGCTGCAATACGTCCAGCCGATCATCCATCGCCAGGAGGTAAGCGTGGTGGCGAGCGCAACGGGCATGCTGCTGCCGCAGCGCATGAGCCCCGCCTGACCGGCGGGGGCGCTGGTTCCCGGACAGGGCAGCAGTCATGCCAGCGGTCGTGACGACTGACCGGACGGTCGGGCGGTGAGCCGGGCGCAGATTCTCCGGCGGCTCCTCCTCACCATCCCGACCCTGTTCGGGGTCGCGCTCATCGTCTTCATCCTGCTGCGGGTCGTTCCCGGCGATCCCATCGCCATGATGCTGCCGCCGGGAGCCGGCGAAGAGGACATCGCCCGGCTGCGCGCGCTCTACGGCCTGGACCGACCGATCGCCGAGCAGTTCCTGGTCTGGCTGGGCGCGGCGGTGCGCGGCGATTTCGGCACGTCGATCTCGCTGCGCCAGGACGTCCTGTCCCTGGTGTTCAGCCGCCTGCCGGCGACCCTCGAACTCGCCTTCGTCGCCATCGTGATGGCGATCCTGCTCGGCACCGCGATGGCGCTGATCGGCGTCTACGGTGCGCGCCGCCTGCCGGAATGGATCGTCGACGCGGTCAACGGCGTTCTCCTGGCGATCCCCGACTTCCTCTGGGGCCTCGTCTTCATCCTGGCGATCGTCGTGCTCGGCCTGGGTCTGCCGATTTCGGGCCGCATCGACCCCCGACTCGACATCGACTGGGCCACGCAGTTCTGGATTCTGGAATCGATCCTACGTCTCGACTTCACGACGCTGGGGGTACTGCTGCGGCACATCCTGCTGCCGGCCGCCGCCCTGGCCCTGCCGCTCGCCGCCATCATCACCCGCGTGCTCAAGGCCTCGCTGATGGAGGCGATGGCGCAGGACTACATCCGCATGGCCCGGGTCAAGGGCCTGTCGCGCGGCCGCATCATCGTCGGCGAGGCCCTGCGCAACGCCGCCATCCCCACCGTCACGTTGACCGGGGTGCAACTGACCTTCCTGGTCGGCGGGACCGTGCTGATCGAGCGCATCTTCGCCTATCAGGGCATCGGCAACATGGCGATCGACGCCGTCATCAACCGCGACCTGCCGCTGCTCCAGGGGTTGATCCTGACCTTTGCCGCGATCTTCATCCTGATCAACCTCGCCATCGATCTGACCTACGCCATGCTCAACCCGAGATTGCGCCGTGGCTGAGCGGGCGGCGGCCATCGACCGGGCGGAGTCCGCGCCGAGCCCGATCCGCGCCCTTCTCGGCAATGTCCGCGTGGTGATCGGCGGGACGGTCGTCCTGCTTCTGCTCGTCGTCGCGCTGCTGGCCGACCTGCTCGCGCCCGCCGACCCGCTGCGCCAGGATCTGCTGTTCTTCTACCTGCCGCCCTTCTGGATGGAAGGCGCGGAGCCCGGCTTCTGGCTGGGCACGGACAGCCTCGGCCGCGACATTCTTTCGCGGCTGATCCATGCCGCACGGATCGCGGTCACCGTCGCGGTCATCGCCGCATCCGCCACCGCGGTGATCGGCACCACGCTCGGGCTGCTCGCCGGCTTCTATGGCCGCTGGATAGACACCATCGTCTCACGGCTGATCGACATCTGGATGGCCTTCCCGCCGGTGCTGCTCTCCATCGTGCTGGTCGCCGTGCTCGGCGCCGGCCTGCACTCGGTCATCATCGCCATCGCCGTGATCGACTGGACGCGGTTCGCCCGCGTCGTGCGCGCCGAGGTCATGGTGCAGCGGGAGCAGGACTACATCGCCTCGGCCATGGTCATCGGCCTCAGCCGCTGGCGCACGCTGACGGGCGAGATCCTGCCCAACGTGCTGCCGCTTCTGCTGACGCTGTTCACCCTGGAGATGGGAATCGCCATCATCGTCGAGGCGATCCTCTCCTTCGTCGGCCTGTCGCTGGCCTCCGACTTCCCGACCTGGGGCGGCATGATCGCCGAAGGCCGGCAGGTGATCAATCAGGCCTGGTGGCTGATGGCCTTCCCCGTCGCCGTGCTGATCGTCGTGGTCATCGCCCTCAACATGCTGGGCGACGGTTTGCGCCAGGCACTCGACCCGGTGCTCCGGCGATGACGCCGGTGCTCGACATCCGCGGCCTGCATCTCGCCATCGGCAACAGGCGGCGAGCGACGCCGATCCTGCGCGGTGTCGGTCTCAAGATTGGTGTCGGCGAGGTGCACGGCCTGGTCGGCGAGAGCGGTGCCGGAAAGTCGATGGTCGGCCGCGCCCTGCTCGATATCCTGCCCGGCGGCGCGGTGATCGCGGAGGGTCGCATCGACTTTCTCGGCCGCGACATGATCCGATTGTCGGAGCGGGAGCGCCGCCGGCTCCTGGGCCGGGAGATCTCCCTCATTCCCCAGGATCCGATGACCGCGTTGAACCCCGTGCGCCGGATCGGCGCGCAGGTGGCCGACGTGCTGCGCCTGCATCTGGGCCTCAAGGACAAGGCCGTGCAGGCCCGGGTGGTGGACCTGCTCGACGGGGTGCATATCCGCGAGCCGGAGCGGGTCGCCCGGCGCTATCCGCACGAACTGTCGGGCGGCATGCGCCAGCGCGTGCTCATCGCTACCGCCTTCGCCTGCGAGCCCAAGCTGATCGTCGCCGACGAACCGACGACGGCGCTCGACGTCACCGTCCAACGGCAGATCCTGCGGCTGATCCGCGACATGCAGGCAAGACACGGCACGGCCATCCTCTTCATCACGCACGATCTGGGCGTGGTGGCGAAAATCTGCGGCGAGGTCTCGGTGATCCAGGGCGGCCGCATTCTGGAGCACGGCACGGCGGAGGCGATATTTTCCCGTCCGGCGCACCCCTACACCCGCGCCCTCATCGCCGCCACGCCGCGTTACGACCGGCCGGGAGATCGGCTCCAACCGGTGCCGACCGCGCTGCTCGCCGACCTGGCGCGCGAGGCGCTTGAACTGGACGCCCGACGCCCGGGCGCGACGTCGGCTCCATGACAGGCAGGGAGCCACCGCTGATCGCGGCGCGGGGCCTGCGGCTGGCGCTGCCGGACAACAGCCGCCGGCGGCTCTGGGACCCGCCGCCGCGGATCGAGATCCTGAAGGGCATCGACCTGACCATCGCGAGGGGTGAATCCGTCGGCATCGTCGGCGAGTCCGGGTCGGGAAAGACCACGCTCGGCCGGACGCTGGTACGACTCTACCGGCCCACCGGCGGCGCGCTCGCCTTCGACGGCGCGGACATCGCCGGCTCGCCGGAACGCGATCTGGCCTCGCTGCGTCGCCGCGCGCAGTTCATCTTTCAGGATCCGCAATCCTCTCTCAATCCGCGCCACCGCATTCGCACCATCCTGCTGCAGCCCTTCCGGGCAGCAGGCGAACTGCCATCATCAGCGGCGGACAGACGGCGGACGGTGGCGGGGCTGCTTGACCGGGTGGGCCTTTCCGACACGCTGGCCACGCGCTTCCCGCACGAACTGTCCGGCGGTCAGCGCCAACGGGTGGGGATCGCCCGGGCGATCGCACTGGCGCCCGACATTATCGTCGCCGACGAGATCGTCTCCGGCCTCGACGTCTCCAGCCAGGCGCAAGTGCTGGCGCTGCTCCGCCGACTGCGCGACGAGATGGGGCTGACGCTCGCCTTCATCAGCCACGACCTGTCGGTCGTTCGCGTCTTGTGCGACCGCGTCGTGGTGATGCTGAATGGCGAGGTCGTCGAGGAAGGGCCCTGCGAACGCGTCTTCGCCGATCCGCGGCATCCCTATACCAGACGGCTGATCGAGGCGATCCCGCTGCCGGACATCGACCCGAACTGGCTGTCGGACGCACCGCTGGTGCCGGCGCCAACACCGGCATCGGAACCGGCACCGAACGAGAACAGGAGTCATGCCATGAAGATCAACGGATGTACCGCCCTGGTCACCGGAACCAGCCGTGGCCTCGGCCGGCTATATGTCGAGACACTGATCCGGCGCGGGGCCCGGAAGGTCTACGCCACGGCGCGGGACACCGAGGCGATCAGGGATCTGGCAGAGCGCCATCCGGGCGTGGTCGAGATCATGGCGCTCGACATCACCAACCAGGCCTCGGTCGACGCCGCCGCGAAGGATGCCGATGACGTCCAGCTGCTGATCAACAATGCCGGCGTCAATCACTTGAAGAGCCTGTTCGATCCTGACGGCTTCGAGGCCGCGCGCGCCGATATGGAGTGCAACTACTTCGGCACGCTGCGGATGATCCGGGCCTTCGCGCCCGTGCTGGCGCACAATGGCGGCGGCGCCATCATCAACATGCTGTCCATCCTCGCCCGGGTCAGCCTGCCGCTGCGCAGCGGTCTCGCCGCCTCGAAGGCAGCCAGTCTTTCGATGACGCAGACCGCCCGCGCCGTCCTGGCAAAACAGGGCACGCACGTGCTGGCCGTCATGCCCGGCGTCATGGACACTGAGATGGAGAAGGATTTCCCGCCGCCGAAGCTGGACCCCCAGATCGTCGCCGACGCCGCGCTCGACGCGATCGAATCGGGCACGGAGGAGATCTATCCCGGCGACATGGCGGGCGGCATCGCCGAGGGCCTGTTGCAGGATGCGAAAGCCGTCGAGAGGGATCTCGCGCAATACCAGTAAAAGTTGCGTTGAACTCAATGAGGATTTGACACAAATATCGTCATCGGCGGCTACTGACCTTCGGCCGATTACCGATGCGAGCATCGAGAGTCACCATTTCGTAAATGGACTCGAATGTTGCCAGGGCTGAGCATCTCACCAACAGGCGGATTGCCGGAATGGGGAACCGGTTATCGGTCTCGATCCACGTTGTCGCAGCAACGAGGACTCGTGTTGGGGGAAAGATGGACCGCGAAGCCGCCACCCTTGAGAGGGTAAGACGCTTGCTGGAACAGGTGCCTTCGGGCTGCCCGATGGTGGTAATCCAGCGGCGCGAACCGGATGCAACCTTGCTGCGCCCGGTGACGCTTCGCCGGACGGCCTTCGGCCTGCAAGCGACCATTCACCTCTCCGACGAGGAGATGACCGCAGGCGTCGAGGCCGGCTACCTCTTCGCCCTGCCCTACGAGATCGGTGGTGGCGTGGAGATCACCGACAAGGCACGCGCGGTGATGCTCGATTCCAAGCGTCAGCCGCGCGTCATGCAGGCCGGCAATACGCTGATCTTCGGCCCCAGCCGGCGCTGATCCACACTCAGGATTCCAGCCAACGCCGCGACCGTCCCGCCACACGGCCCAGCGTCGTGGCGGTCAAAAGCCCGTTGCCCGACAGGTAGCCGGCATCCCCGCTTCCCGACACACCGCAAGCCGCACCGCCGGCCGCGTACAGATTGGCGAAGACACCGCCCTCGGCACGCCGTACACGCGCGTCCCGGTCGATCGCAAGTCCGCCTTGGGTGTGAAACAGGGCGCCGGTCACCCGCACCGCCCGAAACGGGGCCACGAGTGGCGGCGCGCCGGTGAAGTCCCGGCCAAGCGGATCCGCGACCGCCCCCGCCTTCATGCCGGCGACGCCTGCAGCCGTCGCCGCCAGGGAGGCGGGCGGCAGCTGACAGGCCGTGGCCAGTGCCTCGATGCTGTTGGCGGCGACGATCGCTCCCGCCGCCTCGGCCTGCCGGAAATCCTCGAACTGCCTGGCGATGCCGGCGATGCGATCGTCGAAAATGTCCCAGGCAATGCCGCCGGGCTGGGCCAGGACCTGCCGGGCCGCCTCGGAATAGCCCTGCGCCTCGTTCCAGAAGCGGTTGGCGTCGAAATTCACCTGGATGCCGCCCTCGCCGATCACCGCCCAGGAGATCAGGATGCCGTGCGGCTTGGCGACCGAACCATGCCCCTGATAGGCGCCCAGATGCCGGAGTTCCGCGCCCAATGCCCGGCCCCAGCGGATCGCCTCGCCCTGGTTGCCGTCATGGCCGAACCAGACGGCGTCCGCGATCTCCGGCATCAGCTCGCGCACCATCGCCCGGTTCCCGCCGAAGCCGTTGCAGGCGAGGATCAGCCGGCCGCAGCCGACGGCTTCCCGGCTGCCGTCCGGCAGGGCCGCGGTGACCATACGCACGCGGCCGTCGGTGTCGACATGCAGCACCTCCACCCGCCGGTCGCAGAGCAGCAGAGTTACGGTACCTTCCACCGCGCCGCGCAGATGGTCGAGAAGCTCCGCCCCCGACCGGCGCGGCATACCGTGCATCCGCCGCCGGCTGTGGCCCGGATAGTCGAAATCGTCGACCAGGGTGAGCGGGACGTCATGGCGTTCCACGAGCCAGTCGACGAGCGGGCCAGACTCCGTCGTCACCAGGTCGACGATCGCGTCGTCGGCCTCGCCATGGGCCTTGCGCTGGATGTCGGCCGCGAACAGTTCGGGCGTGTCCTCGATCCCCTTCGCACGCTGCGGCTTCGTTCCCGCCGCCGGGATCAGGCCCGCCGACAGGGAGGTGCTGCCGCGCGGGACCGGGTCGCGCTCCAGCACCAGAACGCTGTCGCCCGCTTCCGACGCCGCCAGCGCCGCGATCATCCCGCAGGCGCCGCCGCCGACGATCACGGTGTCGATCGAAACCGGCGGCTCCTCGCCGCCATAGGGCGCGACGCCTACGCCATCGTCCATTCCGTCTCCATCTCGGCGATGCCGGCGATGCGGGCCACCGGCCTCAGCGCCGCGATCGCCGTTTCGTGCACGGTACGGTCGAAGGCGGCGCAGCCATCGGCGAGCACGCTGACCTCGATGTCGCGGACATGCGCGTCGCGCACCGTGGAGGCCACGCCGCCATTGGTGACGATGCCGCAGACCACCAGCCGGTCGATGCCGCACTTGCGCAGCAGCCACTCCAGCCGGGTCATGTAGAAGGCGGAGTAGGCCACCTTCTCGACCGTCAGGTCGGCCGGCTGCAGCGCGTCGACCAGGGCGTGCCCCCAGGAGCCGGGCTGGAAGTCGCCGGTACCGAGGAAGGGCCGCATGGCCTTCAGATGCGGAGAGATGAGCGGTGCCCCGCCCTTGCCAGGCACCAGGGTGAACTGGGTGGAGATGATCCAGCCGCCCGCCGCCCTCAGGCGCTCGGCCAGCGGCTTGATCCTGCCAGGCAGGGCGGCGATCTCGGCGGAAGCCTGCCCGCCCCGGGCATAGGCGCCGTCGGGATGGATGAAGTCGTTCTGCAGGTCGACGATCAGCAGGCCGGTGCTGGTGAGATCGGCCATCAGTCCGCGTCCCGCCCGATGATCAAATTGCCGAGTTCGTCGACCCTGGCGACGAGGTCGGGATCGACGACGATGGTCGCGTCCGGCTGCTCCAGGATCGCCGGTCCCGCGATCACCGCGCCCACCGGCAGGTCCAGCCGGCGCCAGATGGCGGTTTCGTGCCAGGCACCGTCGAACCACACCGGGCGGCTGCCGGTCCGGGCATCCTCGAGAACGCCCGCCATAGGTCGAAGCGCGGAGAGATCGAAGGGCGGCCGCCTTCCGATCGCGGCGGTGCGCAGCGAGACGATCCGCACCGGAATGCCCGGCAGCAGCTTGGAGAAGTTCGACCGGTAGGCAGCCTCGAAGGCCTTCACGACCCCCTCCCGGCTCACACCTGTGCCGGCCTCGCCGATGGTCAGCGGCAGCGGCACCGCCATGGTGTGGGTCTGGCCGAGATAGTGCATGTCGAGCTCGAAGGTGACGTCGATGCGCTCGAACACGGCGGAGGAAGCCGTCACCACCTCGGTCAGCTCATCGGCCGTCTCGACCATGCGGCGGTCGAGCGCCGCGAGGTCGACCTGGTCCAGCATCTCGTTCAGCGTCTGCACCCGGTCGTGGCGCATGTCGGCGATGACGCAGCCCATGGCACTGGTGATGCCCGGGAAGCGCGGCACCAGCGCCCGGGCCAGGCCGACCTCCTTGATCAGGGCGCTGGCGTGCAGCGCGCCGCCACCGCCGAAGGGCATGGCGACGAACTTGCCGGGGTCGTGCCCGCGCTCGATGGAGACGAGGCGGATGGCGCCCGCCATCTTCGCATTGGCCACGGTGACGATCGCCTCCGCAGCCGCCATGACGTCGAGGCGGAGCGGTCTCGCGACCTCGCGTTCGATCGCCGCCCGGGCAGCGGCTTCGTCCAGCCGCTCCAGCATGCCGCCGATGGGCTTCGCGGCGTTGATACGGCCCAGCACCACATTGGCGTCGGTCAGGGTCGGCCGCTCGCCGCCCTGGCCGTAGCACGCCGGTCCGGGCGCCGAACCCGCGCTTTCCGGACCGACCTGCAGCAGGCCGCCGCGGTCAACATGGGCGATCGAGCCGCCGCCGGCGCCGATCGTGGTGATCTCGACCATGGGCGCGCGGATCACCAGGCCGAAATCGATGGTCGATTGCGGCGCCAGCACGGTCTCGCCGCGGGCGATCAGGGAGACGTCGAAGGACGTGCCGCCGAGATCGCAGGTGATGACGTTCGCGAAGCCCGCCGCCCGGGCGATCGCCGCTCCGGCGATGACGCCGGCGGCCGGCCCGGACAGCGCCGTGCGTACCGGCAGCCGACGAGCCATCTCCACCGACATCGCACCGCCGTTCGACTGCACGATCTGCAACTGGCCGCCGAAGGCTTCCTCGCGCAGCCGCCCCTCCAGCTTGGAGAGGTAGGATCCGACCGGCGGCTGCAGATAGGCGTTGAGCGCCGTGGTCGAGGCGCGCTCGAACTCCCGGATCTCCGGCAGGATGGCGCTCGAGCGTTCGACATAGGCATCTGGCTTCAGTGCCCGGACAGCCTCTTCCGCCGCGATCTCGTTCTCCGGATTGGCGTAGGCGTTGATGAAGATGATGGCAATGGCCTGGGCGCCGCGTTCGAAGAGGTCCGCCGCCGCCCGGCGCACCGCCTCGGTATCCACCGCCTGGCGGATGGTGCCGTCGGCCAGCGTGCGCTCCGGCACCTCGACCCGGAAGTCGCGGGCGGCGATGGGCTGGAAGTCGCCCCACAGACCCCAGGTCTGGCGCCGGTCGCGGCGACGCATCTCCAGCACGTCGCGGAAGCCCGCCGTGGTGATGACGCCGATCCTGGCGCCCTTGCGTTCCAAGAGCGCGTTGGTGCCGACCGTGGTGCCGTGAACGATCGTCCTCACGCCGGCGAGGTCCGCATTGCCGGCTAGGCCGTTCAGGAAGCCGACCGCCTCGTCCCCCCGCGTCGACGGCACCTTGGCGACGCCGAAGCGGCCAGTCGTGTCGTCGAAGAAGAAGAGATCGGTATAGGTGCCGCCGACATCGACGCCGATCATCGTGGCGTCGAGCGGTTTCGTCCCGGTCACGCTCATTCCGCGGCCTCGCGCCTCAGGGCTTCCGTCGCCGTCCGGTCGACCTCGCCATCCGGCCCAATCGAGACGCCGTAGTCCCTGGCGGCCGCTTCCCGGCTGACATAGCCGAGGCGGACATCACGCGCGACGGCCGCGAATTCGCGGCGCCGGGGATCGCCCCAGCCGCCGCCGCCTGGTGCCTCCAGCCTGACGCGCTGTCCCCGGACGATCTTCACATCCGTGATTTTCGAGGCGAGCGGCGGGTTCACTTCACCGCCATCCGGTCCCGGATAGAAGAACCGGTTGAGCGCCGCGGACTTGCCGCCGTTGACGCCGAAGGGCGGATACTTGCCACGCTCGCCCAGGAGGAAGACATCGGCACCCCGCTCGTCCAGCGCCTCCACCTCGTAGATGGCACCGCAGCCGCCGCGATGCTCTCCCGCCCCGCCACCATCGGTGCGCAGCGCCCACCTTGTGAACATCACCGGATAGGCGGCCTCCAGGATTTCCACCGGCGGAATGGTGGCGGTCGAGATCGGGTTGTTGCCGTGGTTGAGGCCGTCGCCTTCCGGATTGCCGCCGAGACCGCCGCCGAAGAAGCTGAACATCACCCAGCGCTGGCCGTTCTCGCGGTATCCCGCCAGCGACAGCGCATTGATGGTGGCGTAGGGCGAGCCGTTCGCGCGCTCCGGGGCCACCTGGGCGAAGGCGCCGAAAACGACGTCGATGACCCTGAGGATGGTCTCGGTGTAGCCGCCGACCGGCTTGGGCGCGGAGACGCCGAGCAGCGTCGTCTCCGGCACCACGAACTCGATCGGGCGCAGGCAGCCGGCATTGGCCGGCACGTCGGTGAACACGTGCTTGAGCGCCACGTAGCACGAGGCGATCGCGGTCGAGCGCGCGATGTTCAGCGGTCCGGAGCAGGGCGGTGCCGAGCGGCTGAAATCCAGCACCATGCGGTCGCCGTCGATGGTCAGGTCGAGGCAGATCGGCAGCGGCGCGTCGGTCACCCCGTCATTGTCGAGAAAGTCGTCATAGCGGTAGGTGCCGTCCGGCAGGGCACGGATGTTCTCGCGCATCAGCGTCTCGGCCCGATCAGAAAGCGCCTCGAACGCCTGCTCGATGGTCGCCGCGCCGAACTCGCCGAGCAGCGCCGCCAGCCGCTTCTCACCGAGGTCGAGCGCGTTGATCTGCCCGTTCAGGTCGCCGTGATTGCTGGCCGGCACCCGGCTGTTGGCCGGCAGGATGTCGGCCACGTCCAGGCGGTAGACGCCGTCGTCGATCAGCTTGACGGGCGGGATGCGAAAGCCTTCCTGGAAGCTCTCCGTCGCCTTGGCGTTGAAGTTGCCGGGGACGTTGCCGCCAACGTCCAGCCAATGTCCGACCGAGGCCAGCCAGCAGAATACGCGGTCGTCGACAAAGACCGGCCGCACCAGCCGGAAATCGTTGAGGTGGGTGCCGCCGAGATAGGGATCGTTGAAGATGTAGGTGTCGCCTGGCTTCAGTCCGCCGTCCCGCGCCACCTTGTCGATCACCGCGCGCACCGCGAAGGCCATGGCCCCGACGAAGATCGGCAGCCCCGTGCCGCCCTGGATCAGCGTGTCGCCGGTGGTGGCGTGGTAGAGGCCGTGGCAGGCGTCGTGTGCCTCGGCGATGATCGGGTTGAAGGCGCTGCGAAACAGCGTTGCGTCCATCTCGTCGGCGACCTGCTCCAGCCTGCCCTTGAGCACGGCGAGCGTGACCGGATCGAGGCTCATGCCGACTTCTCCATGCGCGCCTTGCGGCCGCTTGGCCGGTCCTGAGCGCCCTCGGCATAGCGTTCCCCAACCTCCAGCATCTCCTGCGTGCCGAGCAGCAGGTTCAGGGCCTCGAAATCGAACATGCGCTCGCGGAACGGTACGTTCGACCCGGCGGATTTCAGCGAGGCGTAGTAGTCCCGGGCCGTGCGAGCGATGGCGCGCACGATGCCTCCGGGAAAGATCACCAGGGAGTAGCCGAGCCCTTCCAGATCGGTGGCGGTGGTAAGCGGCGTCTGCCCCCCCTCCACCATGTTCGCCATCAGCGGCACCCTGTCGCCGAGCGCCTGCACCACCTTCTGCATCTGCGCGCGATCGGTCGGCGCCTCGACGAAAAGGACATCCGCGCCGGCCTCCAGATAGCGGCCCGCCCGTTCGATCGCCGCGGCGAAGCCTTCCACGGCGATCGCGTCCGTCCTGGCGATGACCAGCGTGTCGGCACTTTGCCTTGCATCGACGCAGGCGGCGATCTTGCCGGCCATCTCCGCGGCCGGGATCAGGCTCTTGTCGCGCAGATGGCCGCAGCGCTTGGGATAGGTCTGGTCCTCGAATTGCAGCGCCGCGGCGCCGGCGCGCTCGTAGGTGCGCAAGGTCCGCTGGGCGTTCAGCGCGTTGCCGAAGCCCGTGTCGGCGTCGATGATGATCGGCAGGTCGATGCGGTCGCGGATCAAGGCCAGCGTGTCGGCCATCTCGCTTGCCGTGGCGAGCCCGATATCCGGCCGACCGAGCCGGCTGTAGGAGACGGCGGCGCCGGACAGATAGACAGCCTCGAAGCCCGCCGCCTCCGCCAGGCTTGCGGTCAACGCATCGTAGACGCCGGGCGCGACGAGAATCTCCTTCTGCCGCAGTCGCGATCTCAGATCATGGGGCATCAAAAAACACTTCCTCTCACATCCCGAGATAGGCGCGCTTCAGCTCGGGATTCTGCTTCAGGTCACCGGCCGGCCCGGACAGGGCGAAAGCGCCCTGCTCCAGGATGTAGGCACGATTGGCGAGGTCCAGGGACTGGACCACGTTCTGCTCGACGAGGAGGATCGTCAGCCCGTCGGCATTGATCTGGCGGATCAGCGCGAACATCTCCTCCACCAGCAGCGGCGAGAGACCGAGGGACGGCTCGTCCAGGATCAGCAGGCGCGGCTCCGCCATCAGGCTGCGGCCGATGGCCAGCATCTGCTGCTCGCCCCCCGACAGCGTGCCGGCGGTTTGTCCCGTTCGCTCGCGCAGTCGCGGGAACGTGGCGTAGACCTTCTCCAGGTTCGCCGCCCGCCCGGACCGGCCACGCCGATAGCTGCCCAGTTCCAGGTTCTCGCGCACGCTGAGATTGGGAAAGATGCGCCTCCCCTCCGGCACTTGGATCAACCCCCTGGCAACGATCGCCGCCGGACGGTCGCCGTCAATGCGCTCGCCCTCGAAACGGATGCTGCCGGCGGTCGGTTTCAGAAGACCGCTGATCGTGTTGTTGAGCGTCGTCTTGCCGGTCCCGTTCGCGCCCAGGACGGCGATGATCTCGCCGGCCGCGACCGACATCTCGACCTCGCGCAGGATTTGCGTCCGGCCGTACCCCGCGCTCAGCCCGCTGACCTCAAGCATCGGCGCCGGCCTCCACCTGTCCCGCCCGCAGGCGCTGGGCCGCCCCGTGTCCGAGATAGGCCTCGATCACCGCCGGGTCGCTGGCCACCGTGCGGGTGTCGCCGGCGGCGATGACCGCGCCGTTGTTCAGCACATAGGCGCGATCGCACAGGCTCATTACCGCCTGCATGACATGCTCGATCATCAGGATGGTGATGCCGCCGTCCCTGAGCGAGCGGATCAGGGGCAGGATGTCGCGGATCTCCGACGGGTTGAGACCGGCCAGCACCTCGTCGAACAGCAGGAGGCGCGGCTCTGTCGCCAGCGCCTTGGCAACCTCGAGCCGCTTGCGGCCGGCGACCGTCAGGCTGTCGGCCGGGTTGTCGAGCATCTCGCGCATGCCCACGCGCACCGCCACAGCCTCCGCCGCTGCCAGCGCCTCGCGCCGACCGCGATGGCGCAGATGGGCGCCGACGGCGATGTTCTCCCGCACCGTGACGCCGGCGAAGGGCTGGACGATCTGGAAGGTGCGGGTCAGCCCGCGGCGGGCGAGTTCATGCGGGCTGAGGCCGACGATCTCTTCGCCTGAAAAGCGGACACTGCCGGCATCTGGCTTGTGGAAGCCGCTGACCATGGCGAACAGCGTGGTCTTGCCGGCGCCGTTGGGGCCGATCAGACCGACGATCTCCCCTTCGGCGACGTCGAGCGTGGCCTCGCTGACCGCGAGCAGTCCGCCGAAGCGCTTTGTCAGGCCGCGCACCTCAAGCATCGCCGGCCTCCCGTCGGCGCCTGCCCGCGATCCGCGGCAACGGCAGACGCGCCTTCGGCACGCGGGGATCGAACAGTCCGATCAGGCCGCGCGGCAGGAACCGCACCATCAGCACCAGCACGACGCCGTAGAGCACCAGGTTCAGCCCGGCGATGTCGCCGGTGATCATGGTTGCCGCCTCGGCCAGCAGGTGCAGTACGACCGCCCCCAGCAGCGGGCCGAAGACCGTGCCCATGCCGCCGATGATCGGCACCAGCAGTGCCTCCACCGAATAGCGCGGCCCATACATCAGCGGCGCGTCGATATAGGGAAAGACCTGGACATAGAGCGTCCCGCCCATCGCCGTTATCGCCGCCGACAGCACGATCGCCCGCAGCTTGAAGCCGAACGGGTCGACGCCGAGCGCCCGGGCGGCGTCCTCGTTCTCGCGGATGGCGACGAAATAGGCGCCGGTGCGGCTGTTCTCCAGCGCCCGGGTGAGAAAGAGCACACCGACCACCAGCGCCGCCGCCACCGCGTAGGCGCCGAGCCGGCTGGTCTGCTGGAAGAGCTCCGGCCGCAAGTGGCCCGACACGACCAGGCCGGAGCCGCCGCCGGTGATGGCCATGGTATTGGCCAGCACCCGGAACACCTCCGCGAACGCCAGGGTGACCAGCGCGAAGTAGGAGCCGCGCAGCCCGTAGCGGAAGACCAGGAAGCCGATCGCCGCGCCGACAAGCGCGCCGCCAGCGATGCCGAGGACGAAGGCCGCCCACGGATTGATCCCGGTCGTCGTCATCACGATCGCGGTGACATAGGCGCCAGTGCCGAAAAAGACCGCATGGCCGAAGGAGAACTGACCGGCATAGCCACCGAGGATGTTCCACCCCTGCCCCAGCAGGCAGGCCAGAAGCGCCGTGAAGGCGATGTTGAGCCACAGATTGGAGGTCACGATCAGCGGGATCAGCGCCAGGATGACCGCCACCGCGATGATCGCCCGATAGCCGCGCATCGCCGCCTCAGACCCGCTGGCCGAACAGGCCGCTTGGCCGGAACAGCAGCATGACGATGAAGATCAGGAAGATGCCGATCTGGCCCAGGCTCTCGCCGAGATAGAGACCGCCGAAACTCTCCACGAGGCCGATGATGAAACCGCCGATCAGCGCTCCTGTCACCGATCCCATGCCGCCCAGAACGACGATGGTGAAGGCCACCAGCACGAAGGCGGTACCGACCTGCGGATTGACGTAGTAGTTCGGCAGCAGCAGGCACGCGGCGATCGCCACGCAGGCGATGCCGAGGCCGAAGGTCATGGCGTAGATGTGCTTCACGTCGATGCCGACGAGTTCCGCGCCGCGCTTCTCCTTGGCGACCGCCCGGATCGCCCGGCCAAGGTCGGTGAAGCGCATGATCGCGAACAGCACGACGGCAACGCCGAGCGCGGCAAAGAAGGCGATCACCCGCGGCAGGGGCAGGAAGGCGATGTCGATATCGACGATCTCGAAGGCGTATGGCGTGTCGATGGTGCGCGTGTCCGCCTGGAACAGGGCGAGCGCCAGATTCTCCAGGATGATCGAGATGCCCAGCGTCACCAGCAGGATGTTCTCGTCCTTGCCGTGGCTGGACGGCGTGATGACGAAGCGCTGCAGGAGGTAGCCAAAGGCGAAGAAGGCGGCCGTGACGGGCAGGATGGCCAGATAGGGATCGAGTCCGAGCAGTTCGTGGGCGAAATAGGCGGCGAACATCGCCGCCATCAAGAGCGCCCCGTGCGCGAAGTTGATGATATGCAGCACGCCGTAGATCAGCGTCAGCCCGAGGGCGATCAGGGCATAGACCGCACCGGACATCAGGCCGTTCAGGATCGCCGGCACCAGGATGTAGGCTGAAAGCATGCGTGTTGCCGGTCAGGGATCATGGGGATGGCGTGGGGGGGGGCCGCACCCGCCCCCCCCACCCACCCGACCACCACCACAACCTGGGCCACCAGAACGCCGCCCCCGAGAAGGGCAACGACGTGGACAAGGCCATCAACCGGCTCCTGAAACACCCTCGCCTCCAGCGGTTGATGCACCGAGTCATCAGGAAACCGTCGAGGGCCTTGAGCCGACTGATACGTCCAGCTTCGGATTGCGGGTGGACTACGTGCTTCCCAGCAGGGACATGCAGGTCGTCCGGACGGGCATTTGGACCCGGCCCCCGTCGGGATGGCGTGGTTCCGGGACCTTCCCGAGCGATCACTT
>JAVKFF010000216.1:0-17590 GCA_040226215.1 Azospirillaceae bacterium | reverse complement strand
GGCCGGGTTGTCGGCCGCGCCGCTGAGCGACGCGGCACTGACGTCGCTGGCGGCCGCGCTGCCGGTCGGCACCGACGGTGCGACAGAGGAGGTCGTCATCGGTGACACGGCCTGGCTCGCCCATGTGACACCAATCGAGTTCGGCGACGAGACCGGCGAGTTCCTGCTTGTCGCCCTGCCCCGCGACACGCTGACCGCCGAGATAGACCGGATGACGCACGACGCGGTGCTGGTCACGCTGCTGATCCTCCTCGCCGCGACACCGTTCCTGTGGCTGGTGGCGCGCGGCCTGTCGCGCCCGCTGAAGCGCCTGGCGGTCAGCGCCGACGCCATCCGCCGGTTCGAGCTCGACGGCACGGAGGGCACGACCTCGCGCATCGCCGAGATCGAGCGGCTGGAACAGGCCATGGCGGAGATGCGCGGCAGCCTGCGCACCTTTGCCGTCTACGTGCCCAAGACCCTGGTCAAGCAACTGCTGGAACAGGCGAGCGCGCCGCGCCTGGGCGGCACCAGGCGGGACATCACCGTGCTGTTCATGGACATCGAGAACTTCACCGCCATGTCGGCCGATCTCGAGCCCGAGGAGGTGATGCGGCGCATGTCCCGCTATTTCGAGGTGGTGACCGCCATCCTGCTGGCCCATGACGCGACCATCGACAAATACATCGGCGACGCCGTCATGGCCTTCTGGAACGCCCCGGCCGACACCACGGCTCACACGCGCAAGGCCTGCGCGGCGGCGATCGAGATCGCCGAGGCGGCGGAGCGGGAGACGCGGGGCTGGCACCGGCGCGGAAAGCCGCGCCTGCGCACCCGCATCGGCATCCATCGGGGGGAGGCGATCGTCGGCAATGTCGGCTCCTCGGACCGCATGAACTATACCGCGCTTGGCGCCACGGTGAACCTGGCCGCCCGGCTGGAGACCCTGAACCGGGATCGCCATACCGACATCCTGGTCAGCCAGGCCGTGGTCGACCGGCTGCGTGATGATCAGGACAGCCCGTTCCGCTTCACCCCGGCGGGCGAGACCACCCTGCGCGGTTTCGCCGAGCCGGTCGCGGTGTACGAGCTGAGCCGGCCCGGCTGAGCTCACATGCGCTTGGGATCGGGCCCCGGATCGCCGCCGGCCGCCGCAACGCAGAGCCGGGCGCAGTAATGCGTCCAGCCTTCCCGGTGCGGTTCCACCGCCGGCTCCGGCAGGCCGTCATGCACCAGCGTGACCTTGGTGCCCGGCGGCGCCTCGTCCAGCGTTATGGTGACCCGGGAGGCGCCGGCCGGCACCGGGCCGCCCTCCCCCTCCCAGCCGAACGAGAAGACGATCAGGTCGTTGGGCCGCACCTCCTGATAGGTGCCGCGCGCGATGTGCCGGTTGTCGATGTTCACCCGGTAGATACCGCCCTCGCGCGGGTCGAGCTCGCTGGTGATGCCCATCCACTTCACCATCTTCTCCGGGTCGGTGAGAAAGGCGAAAACCGTGGGCTGCGGTGCCTCGATATAGACCTCGTGTTCCAGCTGTCCGGTAGCGTTCATCCGTCGTCTCCTCCAATCCCGTCCGGCCGGCTGGACCGGACTTCCGCTTCGACGGCCGCCTTGAGCCGGTCGAGGCTGGTGCGCCAGAAGGCGTCGAGCTCTTGCCGCAGCACCGCGATGGCGCTGGCATTCGCACGGTAGAGGCGCCGCGTGCCCTCCGGCCTGACATCGGCCAGCCCGGCCTCCAGCAGCACCCGCAGATGTTGCGAGATGGCCGGCCGGCTCACGTCGAAATGGCTGGCGATCTCGCCGGCCGTGCGCTCGCGCGCCAGGATCAGCGAGAGGATCGCCCGCCGCGTCGGGTCGGCCATGGCCTTCAGCGCCGCGTCCATGGCTCATATGTAAGCTGTTACTTACGTAAGAGTCAACTTAATAAGTCGATGCGCCCGTATGCGGCGTTAGACTGCCCCCATGGATCGCGAGACCGACATGGTGCCGCCGCTGTCGATCGGGGGCTGGCCGGCGCTGTCGCGCTGGGCGCTGGGGCCGGGAACGCAGTTCGCCGACCCGGCGCTGCTGGTCGACGGGCTGGTCGCCGCCGTGCGGGCAGACGGCATCGGGGAGGCGCGGTTGCCGGCGGAACTGACGCTGACCCTGCGCAGCGCCAACCCGCTGCTGATGACCAGCGAGGTGCGCTGGACCCTGGCCCGAAACGGGGCCGAGGAGCGGCTGTCCCTCGGCCTCGACGACATGATGCCAGGCGCGACCGCCGCCACGGACATCCACCGCACGGTGACCAGGCGCATCCCCCTGGCGGACGGCTCGGTGCAGGTTCTGCGCCTGGCCTGCGACGCCGACGGCGCCGGCGCGGCGACGCTGGATCCCCTGGCTGACGCCATGGCGGCTGCCCTGCTGGGACCGCTGGAGGCGCTGATCGGCCGGCGGGCGCTGGTCACGCTGGCGGAGACCTATCTCGGCCGGCGCAGCGCCCGAAAGGTGCTGGAGGGCGCGATCACCCGCGGCCACCGGGAGCGCATCGAGGCCGTGCTCTGGGTTTCCGACCTGCGCGGCTTCACCGCCCTGTCCGAACGCCTGCCGCCCGACCGCGTGGTCGCCCTGCTCAACGCCTATTTCGAGCGCCAGGCCGCGCCCATCCGCGCCTTTGGCGGCGAGGTGCTGAAATTCATCGGCGACGGTCTCCTGGCCATCTTCCCGATCGAGGACGGCGACGCGGACCAGGCCATGCGCCAGGCCGTGCGGGCGGCGCGCTCGGCGCTGGGCTCCGTCACCGCCTATCGCCAGAAGGCCGAGGCGGCGGGCGAGCCGGCACCGGCCATCGGCATCGCCCTGCATCTGGGGCCGGTCGATTACGGCAATATCGGCGCCCCCGACCGCCTCGACTTCACGGCCATCGGCGCCACCGTCAACCTGGCCAGCCGGCTGGAGGGGCTGTGCAAGCCGCTGGGTATTCCCCTGATCCTCTCCGCCGCGGCGGCGGCCCATGCCGGCGAGCCGATCGCCGTCCTGGCCGACCAGCGTGTGCCGGGCATCGCCGAGCCGATAAGGATAATGACACTCGCGGACTTCGCGCCGAAGTCGTAATCGACTACACTCCGCCGAAGCCGCGCCGACGAAGGTTCCCATCCCGCCCCGCGATGCCGATCCATTTCTCTCCCGCCGAATTGCAGTCGAGACGTGCACGCGCCCAGACGGCGATGGCCGAGGCCGGTCTCGACGCCCTGCTGATCTTCCGGCAGGAGAGCATGTACTACCTGACCGGCTACGACACCTTCGGCTATGTCTATTTCCAGTGCCTGGTGCTGACCGCCGATGGCGGCATGACCCTGCTGACCCGGGCGCCGGACCGGCGGCAGGCGGCGTTCACCAGCGTCATCGAGGACGTCCGCGTCTGGGTGGACGCCGACGGCGCCGACCCGATCACCGGCGATCTGCGCGCCATCCTCAGCGAGCACGGGCTGGCCGGGCTCCGGCTCGGCGTCGAGTGGAACGCCTACGGCCTGCCCGCCGCGCTGGGCTTCCGCCTGCGCGACTTCCTCGACGGTTTCGCCGGCCACGCCGACGCCTCGGAGCTGGTCAGCCGGCTGCGCCTGGTGAAGAGCACGGCGGAGATCACCTATCTGGAGCACGCCGCCGCACTCGCCGACAAGGCCTATGACGCGGCCGTCCAGGCCACCCATGCCGGCGCCTTCGAGGGCGACATCCTGGCGGAGCTGCAGGGTGCGGTTTGGCGCGGCGGCGGCGACGATCCCGCCAACGAGCACATCATCGGCTCCGGTCCCGGCGCGCTGATGTGCCGCTACTATTCCGGCCGCCGCCACCTCGATGCCGAGGACCAGCTTACCCTGGAGTTCGCCGGCACCTACCGGCACTACCACGCCTGCCTGATGCGCACGATCCGGATCGGCAAGCCGCCGGCCCGGCAGATCGCCATGCACGACGCCGCGGTCGACGCGCTGGAGGCGGCGAAATCCGCCCTGGTGCCGGGCCGGCCGATCGGCGAGGTGTTCGACGCCCATGCCCGCGTGCTGGACCAGGCCGGCCTGGCGCCGCACCGGCTCAACGCCTGCGGCTATTCCATGGGGGCGGTCTTCGCGCCCAACTGGATGGACTGGCCGATGTTCTACCACGGCAACCCCGTGCTGGCGGCGCCGGGACAGGTCTATTTCATCCACATCATCGTCTTCGACAGCGATGCCGGACTGGCGGCGTCCAGCGGCCAAACGGTGGCGGTGACGGAACGCGGCTGCCGGCCGCTGACCCACGCGCCGCTGCACTTCGTCGTGAAATAGGACGATGCCGGCCGGGTCAGGCGGCGAGGCGCGGCCCCTGGCCGTCATCACCTGGGCGACCAGCGGTATCGGCGCCGGCTTCGCACGGATCGCCGCGGAGGCCGGCTACGACCTCATCCTGACCGGGCTGGAGCGCGCGCCCAACAGCCTGCCGATCCCGCGGAGGGACCAGAAGATCGCCTACGAGGCGGCCGATCTGGCCTGCTTCGACGACCTGTCGCGCCTGATTGGCAGGCTCGACACCGCCGCCGCGCCGGCGGTGCTGGTGAACTGCGCCGGCATCGGCTGGTGCGGCCGCTATGACGAGCAGGATCCGGCGGTGATCGAGCGGCTGATCGCGCTCAACATCGCCGCCACCTGCCACCTGACCCGCGCGGTGCTGCCGCGCATGCTGGCGCGTGGCCGAGGAGGCAGAATCCTGAACGTCGCCTCCATCTCCGCCGCCCAGCCCAACCCGTTGATGTCGCTCTACGGCGCCTCGAAGGCCTTCGTTCTCTCCTTCACCCGGGCGCTGCAGGCCGAGGTCCGGCGCAGCGGCGTGACCGTCTCCGCCCTCTGCCCGGGCCCGGTCGACACGCCCTTCATCGACCAGGCCGGCGGGCGCGACACCGCGCTGTTCGGTGGCCGCGTGCTTCCCCTGATGGAGGCCGACCACGTGGCGCGCATCGGCTGGCGCGGCATGATGGACGGGCGCGAGGTGATCGTGCCGGGTCTGCGCAACCAGCTGGTCATGCTGGCCCGCGGCCTGCTGCCGGTGCGCCTGCGCACCTCGGCCGCCAAGCGCCTGCTGCGCGGGCGCGGCTGATGCGGGGGCGTTGATGGTCCGGGCGGCGACCGTGCTCCTCCCCCTGTTCGCCGCCTGCAGTCTGGGCAGCGACAACTTGCCCCTCGCGGCGGCGCCGGCGGACCACGTCCCCGGCTACGACCTCGCCGGCCACGCCGAGGCCCGCGGCCTGGGCGATGTCTTCGTGGCGGTGCTGATCTCGGGCGGCGGGCTGCGCTCGGCCGCGATGGGGCTGGGCGCGCTGGAGGGCCTGGCCAGCCACCCGCTGCCCGGCGGCGGCGACCTGCTGGACGAGGTCGACCTGATCGTCGCCACCTCCGGCGGGGGCGTGCCAGCAATCGTGTGGGCCGCCTTCGGGCGCGAGGCGCTGTTCGCCCTGCCGGAAACCGTCTTCGCCCGCGACACCGACGCCGACCTGCTGCTGGCCAGCTTCACGCCCTTCCACGGCGCGCCGCACCTGCCCGGTCTCGCCGGTACCGGCGAGGCCGTAGTGGCGCTGTGGGAGGAGTGGCTGTTCGCGGGCCTGACCTTCGCCGACCTCGACCGGACCGGTGCCCCGCTGGTCGCCCTGGTCGCCTCGGACTTCGCGCGCGGCGACGTCTTCACCTTCACCCAGAGCCATTTCGACCTGATCTGCTCCGACCTCGCCCCGACCCGGCTGGCGACGGCGCTGACCACCACGACGGCCCTGCCGATCCTGTCGACGCCGATCACGCTGGACATTCATGCCGCCGGCTGTCCGCGTCCGACCCCCGCCTGGCTGGCGGCGCTGGTTGGCGAGACGCACCCGCTATTCGCCCAGGCCGGCATCCGGGGCGCCGCCTTCCGCTACGCCAATGCCCGGCTGCCGGTCGCCCGGCTCTACGATGGCGGCATCGCCGACAACCTGGCCGTCCACGCCTTCCGCGACATGCTGGCCGCCACCGGCTCGCCCGAGGCCCTGCTGGCGACCGGGCTGGGCGATATCGAGCGCGGCCTCGTCCTGGTCGTCGACGGCCGCTACTGGCCGGAATCGCCGCTGCTGCAGGTGACGACCCAGGCGCTGGCCACCGGCTTCGACATCGTCGCCGGCGCGCCGGTGGAGACCGACCACTACGCCCCCGTCGCCCATGTCGAGGAGACCGTGGCCTGGCTGGAGGAACTGATGGCCGAGGCGCGCTGCGGCGCCGACCGCGCGGCCTGTCCGGTCGCCGTCGACCTCGTCCGCCTGACCCTGGAGGACCTGCCCGACCCGATCCAGCGCATCACGCTGCGCGAGGTGCCGACCCGCATGACCATCGGCGCCGACACCGCCGAGTCCCTAGCGGCCTTCACGCGGCAGGCCGTCCAGGCCGACCCGCGCATTCACGCCGTCGCCGACCCGGCCGATCGCTGATCCCTACTCGCCGAGCCCGAGCCCCAGCACCGCCTCGGCCTCCGCCCGCGTCATGCCGGGCTCGATCACGCCGCCATAAAGCAGCGCCAGGGCGGCGAAGCGGGGGTCGTCCTCGACTGGAACGTCGGTGTAGCGCTCAACCATCGCCTGATCGAGGCCGAGAACCACGAACACCCCGTCGCGGAAACAGCGTCGCAGTTCGGGTTCTAGAAGGTAGTCCTCGTGGTCGATCATGCCGCCAACGAGGTTCCCGGCGTTGTCGTAGCGCCTGGTGAACGCACAGGGCCAATCGACATGGACCTGATGAAAATGATCACGCGGCACGCCGCCCATACCGCCGAAGGCTTCAACCAGTTCAGCTGGCCGAACCGCGACAAATCGATCATCCGGCCACGATATCCTCCAATGCCCGAAGATCACGTCGACGACCTTGAGTGTGGGCCATGTTCGTGCGTTGTGCGCGTTCATCTCCTCGGCGATGAAGGACATCAAGGGACTTCCAAGACTGAACGACGCGATGACGATATGGTCATCACCTTCCAGGCGCTGTGCGCCCTGCGGGTAGCCGACCACGTCACGATCGTACTGCAGAAGCGACGGCTGGTCCGGATTTCCGTAGATGAGATCGAGCAGGGGCGACGCCGGCGCATTGGGCGTCATCTGCGCGGACAGGGGCCCGGTCTGAAGAAGTGCCGCCGCCAGCGCCAGCATGAGCACCCGCCCCATCACCGGCCCACCAAGCGTCTTCCGACGGGCTCGGGCTTTCGGCTGCCAAACAGACCATTCGTGGATTCGAAAGGCAGTGTAAGCTCTGCTGCGCGATCGAATTCACCATGAAGAATGTTCCACTGAATCTCGTTGGCGATGGAAGTAGCGCCGATGCCTTGGGGTGGGATGGACGCCTCTGCCAATGCCGCGTAATCGATGTCGAAGCCGTTGCCGCGAATACGGCTGTCCAGATGCCGCTGCATCGCCCCCACCCGTGTGTCGGTATTAGCGATGTTGTCGAGCCATTCACGCAAGGCTCGGTTCCACTCTGCCCGAAGCTCAGGATCGACCGGTTGCAGATTGGATTCGGGAACTGCGTCATGGTCGGCTTCCGGCTGATTTTCCTCGATCCCCAGCGCCGTGCCGAGTTGCTCGCCAAACTGCTCCAAAGCCCACCGGTCGGCGTTGCCGAACTGTGCAGTCCGCCGCTCGGCGCCTGGGAACTTGGCGTCCGACACGAGGGCCGCTTCGGTCTTGTCGCCCGGACGCACGATCCCGGTCGCCGGAATCCCGAACTCCGCCTGGACCGAGCGGATACCATCGACCATGGCCTGGTCGGGATGGCCGTGCAGCCCGATCGACGGGTCGACCCGGTAGCGGCGACCCCGGACTAAGGCCGCTTTCACGGCGATCACGTCGTTAGGCCGGGTGTCGTGGCCGGGACCGACAGGGCGGTCGACCAGGATGTTCCTCGCCAACGCCCTCGCCTTGTCGCCCGGAGCATTGTGGGGCGTGGTGTTGGCCGATCCGCGACCACCCGACGGTCGAGGTGACACGCCGCCTGGTCCGCGCTTCAAGGCAAGGAGCGATGATCCCCTGCCTTTCGGTTTCCCGAATGGAACCATCGAGCCAACAGGCCCTTTGGCGGGAGCGGGAATGCCCTTGGGAGTTGGTATGACACGCTTCTTCATGAGCATCTCCTCAAAGCACAGGAGACTATAGGATTATTATCCTCAGATCAATCTAAAAACGTGCGTTTCATGAAATTTGATCCCGAAAAAGGAGAGATCCACCACTCCCCCCTACCCCACCCGCATCACCCTGAGGCGCGGGTCGAGGACGTCGCGCAGGCCGTCGCCGAGCAGGTTGAGGCCGAGCACGGCGAGCGCGATGGCGATGCCGGGGGCCAGGGCCTGGGTCCAGTCGACCCAGATCATGGTCTGGGCGTCGAGCAGCATCTTGCCCCAGCTCGGCGCCGGCGGCTGGGTGCCGAAGCCGAGATAGCTCAAGGCCGCCTCGGCCAGGATGGCGATGGCGAACTGGATCGTCGCCTGCACGATCAGGGCGGAGGAGATGTTGGGCAGGACGTGGCGCAGCGCCACGTCGAGGCGCGAGCGGCCGAGCGCCAGGGCGGCCTTGGGAAACTCCCGGCCGTAGACCTGGGTCGCCGCGCCGCGCGACACCCGGGCGAAGACGGCGATGTTGAAGATGCCGATGGCCAGGATCGAGTTGACCGCGCCCGGCCCCAGGATGGCGGTGATCATCACCGCGGTCAGGATCGCCGGGAAGGCGAAGGTGAGGTCGACGAAGCGGCTCAGCCCCTCGTCCACCCAGCCGCCCTTGGCCGCCGCCACGAGACCGAGCGGCACGCCGAAGACGAGGCCGATGCCGACGGCGACGAGGCCGACGGTGATCGAGTTCATCGCCCCCTGCATCAGCCGCGAGAGGATGTCGCGGCCGAACTGGTCGGTGCCCAGCCAGTGCTCCAGGCTGGGCGGACTGAACGGCGTGCCGACATTCATCCGGGCCGCGTCGTAGGGCGTCCAGACGAGGCTGGTGACGCCGGCCAGGATCAGGATGCCGACCAGCACGGCGCCGAGCATGAAGCTCCTGTGACCCACCATGCGCCCCAGCATCGCCCGTCAGTCCTTCGGCCGCGGGTCGATGGCGGCGTAGAGCGCGTCGACCAGGAAGTTGACCATCACCACCATGATGGCGATCAGCACCACGACGTTCTTGATGACGATCAGGTCGCGGCCGCCGATCGACTGGATCAGCAGCCGGCCAAGGCCCGGCAGGGTGAAGACCTGTTCGATGACGATCGAGCCGGCGATGGTGAAGGCGAACTGTAGGCCGACGATGGTGGCGATGGGCACCAGCGCGTTCCTCAGCACGTGACGGAACATCACCTGGCGGCCCGACAGGCCCTTGGCGCGTGCGGTGCGCACATAGTCCTCGCGCATGGTCTCCAGCACGGCGGAGCGGACCACCCGGGCGAGGATCGCCGCCTCCGTCGTCGCCAGTGCCACGGCCGGCAAAAGCAGCGCCTCGAGGCTGCCCCAGAAGCTCTGGTCCCAGCCGACGAAATTGGTGCTGATCCAGCTGCGGTGCACGGTGAAGGCGATGATCAGCAGGATGCCGATCCAGAAATTGGGGATCGCCATGCCGATCTGGCTGAAGGTCATCACGCCGTAGTCGCCGACCCGGTTGCGCCGGGCCGCGGCGAACATGCCGAGCGGGATGGCGATGGCGGTCGACAGGCCGAGCGAGAGCAGCGCCAGCGGCAGGGTGACCGCGAAGCGCTCGGCGATCAGCCCGGCGACCGGGATGCGGTAGGCATAGCTCTCGCCGAGGTCGAAGCTGACGATCTGGCCGAGCCAGGCCAGATAGCGCAGCGGCGCGGGCTGGTTGAGCCCGAGCTGCTCGCGCAGCCGCTCGACCGCCGCCGGGTCGGCCTCGACGCCGAGCTGCACCAGCGCCGGGTCGCCTGGAAGGATCTCCAACACCAGGAAGATCACCAGGGAGGCCGCGAGCGCCGTCAGCAGCAGGGTCAGAAAACGGCGGGCGAGGAAGCTCAGCACCGCCGAGCCTCCCCGTCCGCCGGGTCAGACCAGGACCGGATCACTCTTCCCAGTAGGCGCCGGTGATATCGTTCGCCTGGATCGGCCGGTTCGCCCAGATGCCCTGCAGGCGGGCGTCGCGGACGCCGAGCTGCGGCAGCTGGAAGAGGAAGATGGTGGCGAGATCCTCGCCGATCATCCGCTGCGCCTGGTGGTTCAGCTCGGTGCGGCGCGCCGGGTCGGTCTCGCCGGCCAGCTCCTCGATCACCGCGTTGAACTCGGCATTGTCGTAGCCGAAGTAGTAGTCCTCCGGCCCGCGCGCGTAGATGCCGATATCGTTGGCCTCGGTATGGCTGACGACGGTCAGGTCGTAGTCGTTGGCGCCGTAGGCACCTTCCAGCCACTGCGCCCATTCCACCGGGATCAGCTCCGCCTCGATGCCGACCTCCGCCAGATAGGCCTGGATCACCTCGCCGCCGCGCCTCGAATAGGTCGGCGGTGGCAGGATGAAGGTGGTCGAGAAGCCGTCGGGATAGCCGGCCTCCGCCAGCAGCTCCCGCGCCCGGTCGGGATCGTAGGGATAAAGGCCCGTAAGATCGAGATAGTCCGGGTTGTGCGGCGCGAAATGGGTACCGATCGGAATGCCGTAGCCGAACATGGCGGAATCGACGATGCCCTGGCGGTCGATGGCGTGGGCGATGGCCTGGCGCACCAGCGGGTTGTCGAAGGGCTCGCGGCGCCAGTTGGCGGACATCACGGTCTCGCCCTCGGTGGTGCCGACCACCACCTCGTAGCGGTCGTCCGCCTCGAAGGCGGCCAGGCTCTCCGGTGCGCCGATATTGGTGAAGTAGTGCACGTCGCCCGACAGCACCGCGGCGGTCTGGGCCGCCGGATCGGTGATGTAGCGGAAGGTGACCGTGTCGAAGTAGACGCCGTCGGGGTCGCGGTAATGCGGGTTGCGCACCAGGGTCAGCCGGTCGCCCTCCACCCGGTCGCCGATGACGTAGGGGCCGGTGCCCATCGGGTCGGTGGCGATCTGGTCGATCGACTCCTCGTTCACCACCGCCGCGTCGCCGCCGCCGAGGTTGAACAGCAGCAGGCCTTCCTGGCGCGACAGGGTGAACCGCACGGTTCGCGGGTCGACCGCCTCGACGCTCTCGATGGCGGCGAACAGGCTTGCCTTGGCGGAGACCGACTCCTCGCCGATCAGCCGCTCGAAGGTGAAGACCACATCCTCGGCGTCGAACTCCGTACCGTCGGCGAACATGACGCCGTCCAGCAGGTGGAAGGTATAGGTCAGACCGTCATCGGAGATGTCCCAGCTCTCCGCGAGACCGGGGATCACCTCCCCGTTCTCGTTGACCATGGTCAGGCCCTCGAAGATGTTGTGATAGGTCACCTCGTCGACCGCCGCCGCGGCGGTGGTGGTCGGGTCGAGAGAGGGCGGCTCCAGCGTCGCGCCGACCACCAGGTCGGTCATCTGGGCCCCGGCCAGCGCCGGGGCCAGCGTGATTGCGGCAACCGCCGCCAGCAGGCTCTTGCGATACAATCCGGTCATCGTCTTCACGTCTCCCCGTCCGTTTTGGCTATCGCGGCCTGCCGGTGCGCCGGCCGCCCGTCGCGGGCGATGATGCGCCGCACGGCGCGTGGCTGGCAAGTCCCGAGAACCCCGCTAGCGCCGACCCAGCGCGTGGCCGTGGCGCTCCCGGTAGGCGACGTAGCGGCCCAGCGTCTCGGCTTCGTAGATGCCGCGTGCGAAGGCGCGGGTGACCACGTCGGCGGCGATCGCACCGAGCCGGGCGAGCGCGCGGGCGCGTGGTTCCGGCAGAGACCGGGCGCCGCTGGCCAGCGCGAACAGCAGGTCGCCGTCGAACACGGTGTGCGATGGCCGCACGGCGCGGGCATAGCCGTCCTGCGCCATGACGGCCAGGCGCTGCGCCTCGGCCTTGCTGAGATCCGCGTCGGTGGCGACCACGCCGATCACCGTGTTGGCCTGCGGCCTGGCCAGCGAACTGTCGAGCGCCAGGCCGGCATCGGGCGGCACCGGCTGGCTGGGCGCGGGCTGGCCGCCCAGCTCTCCCGCCTGCTCGAACGGCCAGGCCCAGAGGCTGTCGCTGCCAGGCATCACCGGGGTACCGACGGGGTTGGCGGCGATCAACGCCCCGACGGTGATGCCGGTCTCCCCGTCCCGTGCCGAGGCGCTGCCGAGCCCGCCCTTGTAGTCGGCCGCCTTGGCGCCGTAGCCGGCCCCGGCATTGCCGAGCGCGAAGGTCGCTCCGACATTGTCGAGCGCCGCCGCGGCGAGCCGACGATAGGGCGGATCGAGCCCCCAGTCCTTGTCCCCGCCATTTGCCAGATCGAAGAGAATGGCCGCCGGCACGATCGGCACCGGCCTGGCACCGATCGCCAGCCCGCGGCCACGCGCGGAAAGCCGCGTGACGACTTCGCCCGCCGCGTCGAGGCCGAACTCGGAGCCGCCGGCGAGCACCAGCGCGTCCACGCCCTCGACCAGCTTGTCGGGCGCCAGCAGATCGGTGTCGCGCGCGCCAGGCGCACCGCCGCGCACGTCGACCGCCGCCACCAGCGGCCGCTCGCAGAGCAGCACGGTCACGCCGGTCCACACCTGCCGATCCTCGGCATTGCCCACGGTGATGCCGGCGATGTCGGTGATCGCGTTCAGCGGCCCCGGGACGATCATCGGCGGCGGCCGGCAGGCGCGTGCGTCACAGGCCTTCGGCGATGTCGGTCAGGGCCTCCCGGTCGGCCAGGTGCACCCGGTGTCCCTCGAGCAGGCGGATCACGCCGCTCGACTTCAGATGGGTGAAGGTGCGGCTCACCGTCTCGGTAGTCAGGCCGAGGAAGTCGCCGATATCCGCGCGGCTCATCGGCAGGAAGACCGGGTCGTCGGGCTGCTCCCGCTGGGCGGCGCGGCGCGACAGGGTGAGCAGGAAGGAGGCGATCTTCTCCTTGGCCGACTTGCGGCCGAGCAGCAGCATCTGGTCCTGCGCCGCGGCGAGCTCGTTGGAGGCCAGCCCCATCATGCGGCGCTGCAGATGCGGAAAGCGCTCCATCAACCCGTCGAGCCGGCGGCGCGGGAAGCGGCACATGGTCACCGGCGTCACGCTCTCCGCCGAATAGGCGAACTTGCCGTTGACCGACAGCCCCATGAAGTCGCCGTTGAACAGGAAGCCGGTGATCTGACGCCGGCCGTCGGGCATCAGCTTGTAGAGGGTGACCACGCCCTCGAGCACGTTGAACAGGTCACCGGCATCATCGCCCTCCTGGAAGATCATCTGATGGGCGGGAATGTCCCGGTTGCTGACGATCTCCTCGAGCACGGCCAGTTCGTCATCGTTAAGCGCCGAGCATACCGACAGGTTGCGCACGGGACACGCGCCGCAGGGATGACCGCCGTGCGACGCGACCGGCTTCCGGCGCTCGGTGATCTCCGGTTTGGACATTATCGTTCCTCGAGGCATCCCGGCACCACTCTACGGTCGCGAGCGGGGTCGGTGCAATGGACAAGGACGTCGCGGACACGCCGCCGGCCGCAGACCAGCACCGCATTTCCTTGATGCAGATCAACGTTCGCGGCGGGCGGCGGGCGCATCATCCGCCCTCACCCACGCCATCCTGGACACCCACATGACGGAGGCGATCAACTGGACGACGGGTCCGCTGACCAAGGACCGGATCGACCAGGCATACCCCCTGCTGCATGCCAGCGACCCGAGCCTCACCCTGGCGGCGTGGCGGACAATGGCACTGGCGCATCTGGGACGCCCCGCGGCGGAGGCGGGCATCGTCACGCTGCGGCGCGGCGGCTACATCCATGGCCTGTTCTGCTACCATGTCGAGGAGGCGCCCGGCATCGGCCGACGCCTCAGGGTGGACGTGGTGCGGGTCCTCGACATCATCGACCAGCGCAACGCCGCCCGCCTGATGCGCGCGGCCATCGGCGAGATCGCCCACCGTGCGCGTTGCGTGGTTGTCGACTCCCCCCTGCCCGCATCGGCTTCGCCGACCGGGTCGGAAGATGGCGACCCGCCCGAGGATGAGGCACCGGCTGACGGCATGGCCGACGGCGACGCCAGGGCGACCGATCTGCCGGCGATCGGCTCCGGCGACCGTCTTCCGACCTGTCCCGCCGACGAGACCTCGCATCCCGCCGTCGATCCCGAGCCGTCGCCTCACCCACAGGCGAGCAGGAAGAGGCGGCGGAAGGGGTAGAGCGTCCTACCGTCCGCCCGGCGCGGATAGAGCGCGCGCAAGCTCTCGCGATAACGCGCGCAAAAGCGCCGGAACGCCGCATCGTCCAGGGCCGCGCGCACTGCCGTCAGGGCCGAGCCCTTGACCCATTCGAAGACCGCGTCGGCGCCGGTCAGCACGTGCAGATACTCGGTCTCCCAGATCTCCAGCCGCGCGGTCAGCGGCGCCAGCAGGTCGTGATAGCGCTCAGGGTCCCAGACCCAGTCGGTGCGGATGCCGGCCCGGCCGTCCCATTCCGGCTCCGCCGCGATCTCGGCCAGGAGACGGTGGGAGGGCAGCACCATGCTGCGCGGCATCTGCACGGCCAGCGTGCCGCCCGGGGCCAGCCGTTCCAGCAGCGCCGGGAACAGCCGCTCATGACCCTCCACCCAGTGAAGCGCGGCGTTGGAGAAGACCAGCCCGTGATCGCCCGACGCCGCCGCCACCCAGTCCTCGATCGCCATCGGCGCGAACGCGAGCGCGGGATGGCGCTGGCGCGCCGCCGCCAGCATCGCCGGGTCGCTGTCGATCCCTTCGGCGCGGCCGAAGCGCGCGGCCAGCAGCGCGGTGAGGTCGCCATCGCCGCAACCGAGGTCGACGACGGGGCCGGGCACCGCGTCCGGCAGCCGGGCGATCAGGTCGAGCCCCGGCTGCAGCCGGGGGCCGGCGAACCGGCCGTACTGCGCGGGATCCCAGGCCATGGCGGCGTCCTCCTGACGGGTCGAAGCGGCGGCAGGATGCGCCGGACCCGGTCGCCGGGGCAGCCGTCAGCGACGCATCGGCCCATGCATTGCCATCGACCGGCGCTGGAGCGTCCCTCCGGTCAGACCGGCAGGCGGATCAGGAACACGGTGCCCATCGGACCGGTCGACTGCAGCGTGAGCTCGCCGCGATGGGCCAGCACGATCTCGCGGGCGATGGCGAGGCCGAGGCCGGTGCCCCCCGGCCGGGCCGAGCCGGCGAAGGGCTTGAAGATGTGCTCCTGGGCGCGCGGCGGCATCCCGGGACCGTTGTCGGCGATGCGGATCACGCACTCCCCGCCCTCGCTCGACGCGCCGATCCGCACCTCCATCGCGCCGGCCTCGAAGGCGTTGCGGAAGATATTGGCGAAGACCCGGGTCATCTGCCGGGCGTCGATACGCAGGCCGAGCTCCGGCGGCACCTCGTTAACCAGTTCGCGGTCGGCGATGGTATCGCCCTCGATGGCCACCAGAACCTCGGCACGGGCCTCGTCGATGACTTCGCCCAGCGGCGTTTCGACCCGCTCGACGGGCATGCCCTCCTCGCGCGTATAGGCGAGGGTCTGGCGGCACAGTTCGACCGCCCGGTCGATCGCCTCCAGCACCCGCGGCGCGCTCCGCCGCACCTTGGGGTCGTCGCTCGCCGCCAGCGATTCCGACACCAGGGACGCGGTCGCCAGGATGTTGCGCAGATCGTGGTTGATCTTGGTCATCGCGCCGCCGAGCGCGGCCAGCCGGCGCTGCTGGGCGAGCGCCGTGCGCACCGCGAGCTGCATGTCGTGCAGCGCCCGCTCCGCCTCGCCCAGCTCGTCCCGCCGCGTTGTCGGCGAGGCGATGGTCGTGGCATCCTCCGGGTCGTCCCGGAAGGCGATGATGCGGTCGGTCATCCGCGTCATCGGCCGCACCAGCAGCCAGCGCAGGGAGAGAAAGACGAGCCCGGCGGTGATGAACGAGATGACCAGCGACAGACCGAGAATGCGCCAGGAGAAGTAGATCATCTCCTCCATCAGCGCGCTGTCGTCCATGACCATCATGATGAAGGTCTCGTTGTCGCGCGGGCTGAGCCCCGAAACCAGAATCAGCCGGTTCCCGCCGAAGAACATCGATTCGAAGGCGTCCAGCACGAGGCGGATCGGCGACGGGTCGGTGAGGTCGAAGGCCGGGATGTCCTCCATCATCTCGACCGAGCCCAGCATGTAGATGGCGTCGCCCTCGCGCACCATGTCGATGACCTCGGCCTCGACATGCTCCAGGAGCTCGCGCTCCATCTCGGCCGTCACCATGCCTTCCGGCGAGGCGACCACGGCCAGCGCGGCGAGATGGGCATTGGCCAGCCGGTCGTTGAGCCAGGTGAGGCGGAAGTTCGCGATGGAGGGGGTGTAGATCAGCACCTCCGACAGCATCACGAAGAAAATCGTCAGGACAAGGAGGCGCGCCGAAAGGCTGCGCATGGACAGGATGCCTTCGATCGTCGGTCCCGGCTGCGACTCGGGCTGAACTGGTGGAGGCGATCCTTCTACCCCATCGGGCAGGTCCCTGAACAGCGCGAAGTCCGCGCCAGAGCTGTCCCGGTGCCAGCACCTGCCCATGCCAGCACCTGCCCATGCCGGCGCCCGCCCATGCCGGTCAGGCGCGCTGCGGGTAGCTAGTCGTCCATCGGATCGGCCGTGCGGCGCCGGCGCCAGGCCCGGAAGACGACCGGCAGCAGGCTGATCACGCAGAGGCCGGCCAGCGGCAGCAGGATCTCCGGCGCGAAGATGATGCCCAGGTCGGGCTCCTCGCCCATCTCCAGCGCCGCGCCCAGCCCGTTGCCGAGACCGACATAGACGATCGTGCCGGGGATGATGCCGACAAAGGTGGTGGCGACATAGGTCAGGAGCGGCACGCCGAGCAGCGCCGGCACGAGATTGACCAGCCAGAACGGCAGCAGCGGGATCAGCCGCAGGGTGATCAGATAGGACACGGCATTCGTCCTGAAGCCGGCTTCGAGGCGCGACAGCCATGGGCCGGCGCGCCGTGCCAGCGGCTCGGCAAGCGCGGTGCGGGCGGCCAGGAACACCAGCGTAGCACCCGCCGTCGCCGCCAGGACGGTGAGCACGCTGCCAAGCACCAGCCCGAACAGGAAGCCGCCGACAACGGAGACCAGCGAGGCCACGGGAAGGGACGTGGCGGCGATCACCGTGTAGATCAGGAGGTAGCCGACCAGCGACAGGGCAAGGTTGGCCTCCACGAAGGCGACGAGGCCGTGGCGATGCTCCCGCAGCGTCTCGAAGGAGAAGAGGTCGCCCAGACCGAAGACGACCGCCAGAACGGCGATCGCGACGAGCGCCAGAAGCGGCACGGCGCGGCGCCAGCCGGCCCAGGCCCCGCGGCGCCCTGCCGCTCGGGGGTCTTGGTCCATGCGCTTTCCCTCCACCACGGCCATTGCCACGCCCGCCACCCCGCCACGGCCCCCGCCGCCGGCGCCACCGCCACCCGAACGGCGCATCATGCCAGCCTCCTCCAAGATGCTGGGTTGCCGGATGTTCACAACCCATTCACCATTGGGTGATCCCATGCCGGGGAAGCGTGCCGGGGAAGCGTGCCGCGATACCTGCCCGCGCCGCCGGCGGGCA
>JAVKFF010000215.1:0-14971 GCA_040226215.1 Azospirillaceae bacterium | reverse complement strand
TCGTAGCGGCCGTGATAGATCAGGCCGTCATCGTTGACCCCCTCGACCCCGCCGCCCGCGAAGGTCGCGCGGATCTCCGGCCCGGTGAGCATGACGGCGTCGGCGGGCACGCGCTCCGCCCGGGTGTAGTCGATGGTGGTCGACAAGGCGACGCTGGCCGCCGGCACATGGCGGCTGCTCGGCACCGGCGTTTCCTGACAGGCGGCCGGCAGCAGGAAGGCGAGGCAGCACAGGACGGTCCTGGGAGGCATGCGGCAATGGCTCCAGCGGAGGCGGTTCCGGGGCGGTTCCGCGCCGGCGGATGGGCGCGGTCATGGCATCGCGCAAGACTTGTCGCGGTCGCCGGCATCCGGCAAGCCCGCCTGCGTCGCGACCCGCCGAAAGCAGAGGGTCGGCGGTCGCACAAGCCGGAAGGGGCCGGCGGGAAGGAGCGGGATGGAAGGGCGCGCTGGAGGGAGCCGGAAAGAAATACGGCGGGGCCCCGGTTGCTCGGGGCCCCGCCGGTCCCTCATCGTCCCCGACGAGTGCGTGATGGGGGGAAGCGCCGGACGGACGACGATGAATGCTGGCGTTTGTCGCTCGGGTTGAGCGGGTGTTGTCTCGTTTCTCCTAGCGCCAGACAGGATTGCCGAGATTGATGTCGTTGCTGTTGGTCAGCGCGCCGGCCGCCGCGCCGATGCCGGCGCCGATCAGCGCGCCCGTTCCCGGGCTGCCATTGGTCAGGGCCGCGCCGGTGGCACCGGCCGCCGCGCCCAGCGCGCCGCCGGAGAGGGCGCGATCGGTCGGGTTGGTGCCGCAGGCCGCCAGGGCCGCACCGACGATTCCCAGAATCACGAACCGCTTGATCATCTTTCAACCTCCTGAGCGCCGTGGCGCCTGACTATGAGGAAAGCATAGTTCCGCATACTGATCAATACTTTATTCAATAATATGGAAGTGAAATGGCAGGAGTGGGGTCTTGAAGCGTTCCCAGCCTGACCATTCCGTGGCGGGAATTGGCTGGAAACCCGGCCTTGACGTGGCCGGTAGGGTGCGGCCCACTAGCGTCGAAATGGCCGCCGCGGGGTTCACGGAGATCGCCGGCGGCGCAGGCGTCCCGCCCGCGACAAAGGGCATGGCGGGGGCGCGCGAACCGCCCGAGAGGAACCCCCGAGACCGATGGCCAGATCGCTCGACGAAGAAGCGCTAACCCTTCACGCCGCCGGCCGGCCCGGCAAGCTGGAAATCACCCCGACAAAGCCGCTGACCACGCAGCGCGATCTGGCCCTGGCCTATTCGCCGGGCGTCGCCGCACCCTGTCTGCGCATCCATGCCGACCCGGCCACCGCCTACGATTACACGGCCAAGGGCAATCTCGTGGCGGTGATCTCCAACGGCACCGCGGTCCTGGGCCTGGGCGATCTCGGCGCGCTGGCCTCCAAGCCGGTGATGGAGGGCAAGGCGGTGCTGTTCAAGCGCTTCGCCGATGTCGACGGCATCGACCTCGAGGTCGACACGGCCGATGTCGACGAGTTCGTCAACTGCGTGCGCTTCCTCGGCAAGACCTTCGGCGGCATCAATCTCGAGGACATCAAGGCGCCGGTCTGCTTCGTCATCGAGGCCCGGCTGCGCGAGCTGCTCGACATCCCGGTCTTCCACGACGACCAGCACGGCACGGCGATCATCGCCGCGGCCGGCCTGATCAACGCGCTGAACCTGACCGGCCGCGACTGGGCGGATGTGCGCATGGTGATCAACGGTGCCGGCGCCGCGGCGATCGCCTGCGTGGAGCTGTTCAAGTCGATGGGCCTGCCGGCCGACCAGGTGTTGCTGTGCGACAGCAAGGGCGTGATCCACCGGGGCCGGGAGGTCGGCATGAACCAGTGGAAGTCGGCCCACGCCGTGGCCACCGACCACCGCACCCTGGAGCAGGCGATGGTGGGGACGGACGTCTTCATCGGCCTGTCGGTCAAGGGCGCGGTGACGCCGGAGATGGTGGCCTCGATGGCCGACAAGCCGATCATCTTCGCGCTGGCCAACCCGGACCCGGAGATCACGCCGTAGGAGGTGGCCGAGGTGCGCCGCGACGCCATCGTCGCGACCGGCCGCTCGGACTATCCCAACCAGGTCAACAACGTGCTGGGCTTCCCCTATATCTTCCGCGGCGCGCTGGACGTCCGGGCCAGCACCATCAACGAGGCCATGAAGATCGCCGCGGCGGAGGCCCTGGCGGCGCTGGCCCGCGAGGATGTGCCCGACGAGGTGGACGCCGCCTATTCCGGCCGGCGGCTGCGCTACGGCCCGGAATACATCATCCCCGTGCCCTTCGACCCGCGCCTGATCTCCGCCGTGCCCTCGGCCGTCGCCCAGGCGGCGATGGACAGCGGCGTCGCCGGCCGGCCGATCGAGGACATGCTGGCCTATCGGGAGGAGCTGTCCTCCCGCCTCGACCCGACGGTCGACAGCCTGCAATTCGTGCTGCAGCAGGTGCGCAACAATCCCAAGCGCGTGGTCTTCGCCGAGGGCGAGGAGGAGCGCACCATCCGCGCCGCCATCGCCTACCGCAACGCCGGCTATGGCGAACCGGTGCTGATCGGCCGCGAGGAGCGCATCCGGGACTCCATGAAGGCGCTCGGCCTGGAAGGCATCGAACCGATCGAGATCCAGAACGCGGCGGTGAGCAAGCACAACGAGCGCTACCGCGACTATGTCTACCGCCGCCTGCAGCGCCAGGGGACGCTGCTGCGCGACGCCCAGCGCATGGTCAACCAGAACCGCAACGTGTTCGCCGCCTGCATGGTGGCGATGGGCGACGCCGACGCCATGGTGACCGGCCTGACGCGTTCCTTCTCGGTCAGCTTCGAGGACATCGAGCGCGTGCTCGACCGCAAGCCCGACCACGTGCTGTTCGGCCTGTCGATCCTGATGAGCCGGGGCCGCACGGTCTTCGTCGCCGACACCACGGTGCACGAGCGGCCGAGCGTGGCGGAACTCGTCGACATCACCATCGAGACCGCTCGCGTCGTCCGCCAGATGGGGGTCGAGCCGCGCATCGCGCTGCTCTCCTTCTCGAATTTCGGTCAGCCCATGCGCGAGCGCGCGCAGCACGTGCGCGACGCGGTTGCGGTGCTCGACGGCATGAACCTGGATTTCGAGTACGATGGCGAGATGTCGGCCGAGGTGGCGCTCGACGCCAATCTGATGCATCAGCTCTACCCCTTCTGCCGGCTCTCCGGTGCCGCCAACGTGCTGATCATGCCGGCGCTGCACGCCGCCAATATCGGCGCCAAGATGTTGCAGAAGATGGGCGGTGCGAACCTGCTTGGTCCGCTGTTGATCGGATTGGAAAAGCCGGCGCAGGTGGTGCAGATGGGGGCCACCGTGAACGAGATCGTCACCGCCGCCGCCCTGGCGGCGCGCGAGGCTGGCAGCTAGCGCGGCGGCCGGCGCCATGGCGACCGAGGGACAGCACCGCCACCCGGCAGGCGAGGCGTTCTACGACCTGATCGTGGCGCTGCTCCTCGCCCGGAGACGGCTCGACGAGTCCGCCCCACTGGGTATCGCGGAGGAGACTCGCGACGACTGGTGCGTGCTACGCGCGCTGGTCGCCGACGGCCCGCAGAGCCTGGACGAGCTGGCGGATACCGGGCCGCTGCCGCGCCAGCGCGTCGAGGCAGCCGTCATCGGGCTGGAGCGCGAAGCCTTCGTGCACCGGAACGGGGGGCCGGCCGCGGCCGGCGAGACACTGCTGGAGATCTCCGCCGCCGGCGAGAAGCGCTTCGCCGAGATCGAGGCGGTGCTGGTCGCGGCGATGGACGACCTGTCGACCGGCTTCGACCCCGGCGCCCTGGCCACCGCCGCCCGCGTGGTCGGCGAGGTCAGCGCCCGCTTCGCCGAGGCGAATGACGAGAACTGACGCGCCGGCGCCCGCCAGGGCACCTCGCGCCTCGCGCCCCGTGGTCCTGCCCGCCGTCCTGATGAAGGTTTCATGAACCGGTTGCGCGAATCCGCGCCTGCCGCCATTTTCGATAAAGTGGACCGCTGCCGCTCCCGGTCGTTCCGGACACCTGCGGGAGCGGGTCCGATCCGTTCGACAACTGGTCAGGACCGCTCCAGGACTCCGGTGCCGTGATGCCGCGCCTCTCCATCGCCCGAATCGCCGGTACCGCCCTGCTGGTCAGCGCCCCCATCCTGCTCGGGCTGGCCGCGCTGGCCATCTGGTCGGGCCTGCACCCGGCCCTTGCGCTCACGGCCGGCGTCGTCATCTGGGCTGCGCTGTTCGCGGCATTGGCCACTCACGCCACCGACATGGCCAAGGTCGACGCCTATATCGCCGCCATCTCCGGGCTCGACCCGCTATCCGCCGAGGCGTCCCTGCCCCGGGCGCCGGAGATGACCGGCGAGCGGGCCCGCCGCCTGGCGCTCTCGCTGACCCAGCTCTTCCGCACCTGGCGCCGGCGCGACCGGGCGCGGCAGCGGGCGCTCGACAACGCCAACGCCATCCTCAACGCGCTCAAGGATCCGCTGATCCTGATCGATGCCGATCGCACCGTGGCGCGCGTCAACGGCGCCGCGCGCGGTCTGTTCGGCGATCACATGGCGGGACGCGATCTGTCCGCCGTGGTACGCCACCCGGAGGTGTTGAGCGCCGTCGACCGGGTGATCGCCGGCGGTCGGGCCGAGGCCGTCGAGTTCACGCAGCGGGTGCCGGTCGAGCGCGTCTTCGAGGTCTCCGTCCAGACTTTCGGCGACACCTCGCGCCGCACCGGGAGGCACGGCGAACGGGAGGAGGCGGGCGTGGATGGCGGTGGCGAAGGGCCGGTGGCGCTGCTCGCCTTTCACGACATCACCGCGATGAAGCGCAACGACCAGCTGCGCTCCGACTTCGTCGCCAATGCCAGCCACGAACTGCGTACCCCGCTGTCCGCCCTGATGGGCTTCCTGGAGACCGTGCGCGGCCCGGCACGCGACGACCCGGAGGCACGCGAGCGCTTTCTCGCCATCATGACCGACCAGGCCAACCGCATGAACCGGCTGGTCGCCGACCTGATGTCGCTGTCGCGCATCGAGCAGGACGAGCACACGCCGCCGACCGCCGCGATCAATCTTTCGGCCATCGTCGAACGTACCGCCACGGCGCTGGAGCTCACCGCCCAGAGGCGCCGCACGCCGATCGAGATCGACCTGCCCGCCGATCTGCCGCTGGTCACCGGCGACGAGGACCAGCTGGCCCAGGTCTTCCAGAACCTGGTCGACAACGCGGTCAAGTATGGCGGCGAGGGCAAGCCGGTGCGTATCGAGGGCGGCGTCGACCGCTCCGGCCGCCGGCCGATGGTCGCCATCGCCGTGATCGACCGCGGGCCCGGCATCCCGCGCGAGCACATCCCGCGCCTCACCGAGCGCTTCTTCCGCGTCGACACCGCGCGTTCGCGTACGCTGGGCGGCACCGGCCTCGGCCTCGCCATCGTCAAGCACATCATCAGCCGCCATCGTGGCCGGCTGATCATCGACAGCGAGATCGGCCGCGGCAGCCGTTTCACCGTGCTGCTGCCCCTGGCCGAAGGGGCGCGCGCGGCGGCCGAGTAGCCGGGCCTGGCGACGAGCGCATGCCGGCCGTGCGGGCCCTGCAGAACGCCGTAACATTTTCGTAACTCAACTGTCGTAAAACCATCGCCGCCCACGGATAGGGTCGCGACGTTCCGCCGGGGGCTCGTCCGACCGGCGGCAACGCACGGCCGGCGCCGAGCGGCCGGTGGGGGTCCGAATGGGCCCGGCCGACACCGCCTGCCGCGATTCGCCATTCGCATTCGCGACCACTCAATGAGCGGAGCTCTTGAACCATGAAAAATCTCTTCATCGCCACGACGATGACGGCAGCCGTCGCACTGGTCGCCTCGGCCGCCCAGGCCCAATCGCGCGAACAGATTCGCGTCGTCGGCTCCTCGACCGTGTTCCCGTACTCGACCCTGATGGCCGAGCAGTTCGCCAGCCTCACCGGCAGCCCGGCTCCCGTCGTCGAGTCGACCGGCACCGGCGGCGGCATGCAGATCTTCTGCCAGGGCGTCGGCGTCGACCAGGCCGACGCAACCGGCGCCTCGCGGCCGATGACCCAGAACGAGTACGAGCTGTGCGCCACCAACGGCGTGACCGAGATCTCCGAGCTGCTGCTGGGCTATGACGGCCTGTCGCTGGCGGTTTCCCGCGAGGGCGAGGTGTTCGACATCACGCTCGCCGACCTGCACCAGGCCCTGGCTGCCGAGGTCGAGGTCGACGGCGAAGTCGTCGAGAACCCGTACGTCAACTGGTCGGACATCGACGGGTCCTATCCGGATGTCGAGATCCAGGTGTTCGGCCCGCCGCCGACCTCCGGCACCCGCGACGCCTGGGTCGAACTGGTCATGGAGGCCGGCTGCGAGGAGTGGCCCGCCATCGCCGCCCTGGAGGACAGCAACGAGGAGCGGTTCGAGGAGGTCTGCCAGCGTATGCGCGAGGACGGCCGCTTCATCGAGGCCGGCGAGAACGACAACCTGATCGTGCAGCGCCTGAACAGCGACCCGACCACCTACGGCATATTCGGCTACTCGTTCTTCTTCGAGAACCAGGACACGCTGGCGGTCAACATGGTCAACGGCGTGACGCCGACCGAGGACACCATCGCCGACTTCTCCTATCCGGTGTCCCGGCCGATCTTCCTCTACTTCAAGAACGCTCATCGCGGCGTGATCCCGGGCCTCGAGGAGTTCATCGAGGAAGCCACCAGCGAGGAAGCCATCGGCCCCGGCGGCTACCTGCAGGAGATCGGCCTGGTGCCGGCCCCCGAGGCGGTGCGTGAGGAGACCCGCGAGGCGGTGCGCGGCGCCGTCCACATGGACCGCTACATGTAACCAAGACAGTCCGCGACGGCGGCCGATCGCCGCCGGGCAATGGCGTGATGGCGAGGCGCGTCGGTATGCGTCTCGCCATCTCCAGCTAAGAACCAGCAGCGAGCAGCCATCGATGTCCCCCTCCCTGACGTTCGGCATCCTTCTCGTGCTCTCGGCGGTCGGCTACTGGATGGGTCGCACGCGGGCGGTATCGGTGGCCTCGGGACGGCGCTCAGCGCTGCACTCGCTACCCAGCTATCACGGCTACTTCGTCGCCATCTGGGCTGGCGTGCCGGCGCTGCTGCTGTTCGTCTTCTGGCTGCTTATCGGCCAGACGGTGATCGATACCTTGGTCATGAACAGCCTGCCGGCCGCGTTCAGCGAGGGGCTGACCAGTTCCGAGTTATCCCTCGCCCTCGCTTCGATCAAGAACACGGCGGCCGGCGTCGGCTTCGTCTCCGACGACCCGGTGATCGTCGAGGCCGCGTCGTACATGAACACCCTGTCGGCAACGGCTGACTGGATCGCCGTGACGATCGTGCTCGTCCTGGCCCTGATCGGCCTGGCGCTCGCCCACCGCCGGATCATGGTCGGTTTTTACGCCCGCAACCGGGTGGAGCGTATCGTGCGCATCGCGATGATCGTCTGCTCGGCCATCGCCATCCTGACGACCTTCGGCATCGTGCTGTCCCTGTTCTTCGAGAGCCTGCGCTTCTTCGAGCGCTATTCGCCACTCGACTTCATCTTCGGCCTCGACTGGAGCCCACAGACGGCGATCCGCGAGGACCAGGTCGGCTCCTCGGGCGCCTTCGGCGCGATACCGGTGTTCTCCGGCACCCTGCTGATCGCCACCATCGCCATGCTGGTAGCCGGCCCGATCGGACTGCTGAGCGCCATCTACCTGTCGGAATACGCACCCCGCCGGGTGCGCGGCACGGTCAAGCCGATCCTGGAGATCCTGGCCGGCATCCCGACTGTGGTCTACGGCTTCTTCGCGGTGCTGACCGTCGCGCCGTTCTTTCGCGACCTCGGCCTGTCGATCGGCATCGACATCGCCGCCAACAGCGCGATCTCCGCCGGCCTCGTCATGGGGGTGATGATCATCCCCTTCGTCTCCTCGCTGTCCGACGACGTGATGAACGCCGTACCGCAAGCGCTGCGCGACGGCTCCTCGGGCCTCGGCGCCACCAAGTCCGAGACCATCCGGCAGGTGATCCTGCCGGCCGCGCTGCCGGGCATCGTCGGCGCCTTCCTGCTGGCGGTCAGCCGGGCCATCGGCGAGACCATGATCGTGGTCATGGCAGCCGGCCTGGCCGCAAATCTGACCGCCAACCCCTTCGAGGCGGTCACCACCGTCACGGTCCAGATCGTCGCCAATCTGACCGGCGACACCGCCTTCGACAGCGCCAAGACGCTCTCGGCCTTCGCGCTGGGACTGATGCTGTTCGTGATCACCTTGTTCCTGAATGTCTTCGCCCTCAGGATCGTCAAGAGGTACCGAGAGAAATATGACTGACACATCTCTCCCGGCCGCAGCCCCCGAGCGGCGCAGCGTGCACACCTCGGACGCCGCCCAGGCACGACTGCGCAAGCGCTATGCGGCGGAGCGGCGCTTCAAGCTCTACGGCATCATCGCCGTCGCGGCGGCGCTCGGATTCCTGGCCACGCTGCTGGCCACCATTACCGCGCAGGGCTACACCGCCTTCGTGCAGACCGAGGTTCGCCTCGACGTCTATCTCGACCCGGAGGTGATCGACCCGGAAGGCTCGCGCGATCCGGCGCGGCTGCAGCGGGTGCGCTACGGCAACCTGGCGGAAGCGGCGCTGATCGAGGCCGTCGGCGGCGTCGAAGCGGAACTGGAGGATGACCTCACCGACATGCTGTCCAACGGGGCGCAGGTGCAGATCCGCGATCTCGTGATGGCCGATCCGGAGCTGATCGGCGAGACGGTGAACATCTGGGTGCTGGTCAACAGCAATGTCGACCAGGCCTTCAAGGGCAACACGCCGCGCGACGTGCCGGAGGACCGGCGCCGCGTCAATGACGCGCAATACGCCTTCATGGACCAGCTCGAGGCGGATGGTCGGCTCGGCTACTCGTTCAATTCGACTCTGTTCACCTCGGCCGACAGCCGGCAGCCGGAACTGGCCGGCCTCTGGGGCGCCATCAAGGGCTCGTTCTTCGCCCTCATGGTCTGCCTGATCCTGTCCTTCCCGGTCGGAATCGGCGCGGCCATCTATCTGGAGGAGTTCGCGCCGAAGAACCGCCTGACCGACCTGATCGAGGTTAACATCAACAACCTCGCGGCCGTACCGTCGATCATCTTCGGTCTGCTTGGCCTCGCCGTCTTCATCCAGATCTTCGGCCTGCCCCGGTCGGCGCCGCTGGTCGGCGGCATGGTGCTGGCGCTGATGACGCTGCCGACCATCATCATCGCCGCCCGCGCCAGCCTGAAAGCGGTGCCGCCCTCGATCCGCGAGGCCGCGCTCGGCATCGGCGCCTCGAAGCTGCAGTCGATCTTCCATCACGTCCTGCCGCTGGCCTTGCCCGGCATGCTGACCGGCACCATCATCGGCATGGCCCAGGCGCTGGGCGAGACTGCGCCGCTGCTGATGATTGGCATGAACGCCTTTATCACCCAGGCGCCCGGCGGCATCCTCGATCCGGCCACGGCGCTGCCGTCCCAGATCTATGTCTGGGCCGACAGTTCCGAGCGCGGCTTCGTCGAGCGCACCTCCGCCGGCATCATGGTGCTGGTCGGCTTCCTGATCCTGATGAACGCGCTGGCCATCTACCTGCGCAAACGCTTCGAGCGGCGCTGGTAAGCCGGCCCCGGCACCTAGCGCACCCTTCTGCCAAGGACGCATAGCCATGGACGCACATCCTGTCGCCCCCACCAAGACCGCCGAGCCGGCCCCCGCCGCGCCGCCCGCCACGATCAAGATGGCGGCCCGCGACATCCGCGTCTTCTATGGCGAGAAGGAGGCTCTGCACGGTGTCGACTGCGACATCCTGGAGAACGAGGTGCTGGCCCTGATCGGCCCCTCGGGCTGCGGCAAGTCGACCTTCCTGCGCTGCCTGAACCGGATGAACGACACCATCGACGGCTGCCGGGTGACCGGCGGCATCACGCTGGACGGCGAGGACATCTACGACAGGCGGCTCGACGTGGTGCAGCTGCGCGCCCGCGTCGGCATGGTGTTCCAGAAGCCCAACCCGTTCCCGAAGTCGATCTACGACAACATCTGCTACGGCCCGCGCATCCACGGCATCGGCGCCACGAAGGCCGAGCTCGACGAGATCGTCGAGCGGGCGCTGCGCAGCGCCGCACTGTGGGACGAGGTGAAAGACCGTCTGCAGGAGCCCGGTACCGGTCTTTCCGGCGGCCAGCAGCAGCGCCTGTGCATCGCCCGCGCCATCGCCGTCAATCCTGAGGTGATCCTGATGGACGAGCCCTGCTCGGCCCTCGATCCGATCGCCACGGCGCATGTCGAGGAGCTGATCGACGAGTTGCGCGCCGACTACACCATCGTCATCGTCACCCACAACATGCAGCAGGCCGCCCGCGTCAGCCAGAAGACGGCCTTCTTCCACCTGGGCGACCTGGTCGAGCACGCCGAGACCGAGCAGGTCTTCACCAATCCGCGCGACGAGCGCACCCAGGGCTACATCACCGGGCGCTACGGCTGATCCCGGCCGGCCGCCCCATTCCTCCGGAAACGCTGCTAAAAGGCACGGATCTCACAATGTCGACCGAGCATATCGTCAAGTCCTTCGACCAGGAGCTGGAAGGCCTCAGCCGCATGATCGTCGAGATGGGCGGCGTCGCCGAGACCCAGATCGACAAGGCGATCCAGGCGGTGACCCGCCGCGACGTCGCGCTGGCCGGCGAGGTGATCCGCGAGGACCAGCGGCTGGACCACATGGAGCGCGAGATCGATCAGCGCTCGGTAAGGGCGCTGGCTCTGCGCCAACCGATGGCCGCCGACCTGCGCGAGGTGGTCTCGGCCCTGAAGATCGCCGCCGATCTGGAGCGCATCGGCGACTATGCGGCCAATGTCGCCAAGCGCGCCATCGCCATCGCCCAGACGCCCGTCGTGCGGCCGGTCAAGACCCTGCCGCTGATGGGCCGCATGGCGCTGGAGAACCTGAACGAGGTGCTGGAGGCCTATGTCGAGCGCGACGCCGAGCGGGCCGAGCAGGCCTGGCTGCGCGACGAGGAGCTGGACGACATCTACAACGGCATGTTCCGCGAGACCCTGACCTACATGATGGAGGATCCGCGCAACATCTCGCCCTGCACCCACCTGCTGTTCATCGCCAAGAATATCGAGCGCATCGGCGACCACGCCACCAACATCGCCGAGACCATCCACTTCCTGGTCACCGGCACCCCGCTCACCGACGAGCGGCCGAAGGGCGACGCCACCAGCTTCTCGGTGGTCACGCCCGAGGACGGGGGCGGCGCCGGCGCGGTGGACGAGGCCGGCACGAGCGAGGACTGATCGAAGCCATGCGCGGTTCGGAGCAACCCTTCATCCTCGTGGTCGAGGACGAGGTCGATCTCGTCACCCTGCTGAGCTACAACCTAGAGCGCGAGGGCTACGCCGTCGGCACGGCCTATGACGGCGACGAGGCCCTGCTCGCGGCGGCCGAGCGCCGGCCGAGCCTGATCTTGCTGGACTGGATGCTGCCGCACAAATCGGGCATCGAGATCTGCCGCCAGCTGCGCCGTTCGCAGCAGACGAGGGACGTGCCGATCATCATGCTCACGGCACGCGGGGAGGAGGGCGACCGCATCCGCGGGCTGGACAGCGGTGCGGACGACTACATCACCAAGCCGTTCTCGGTGAACGAGTTGATGGCCCGGGTGCGCGCCGTGCTGCGCCGCTCCGCCCCCGGCCTGTCGGAGGAACGGCTGAACTACGGCGACGTGGAGATGGACCTGGCGGCCCACCGGGTACGGCGCAACGGCCGCGACATCCATCTGGGGCCGACCGAGTTTCGCCTGCTGCGCCATTTCATGCAGCATCCCGGCCGCGTCTTCTCGCGCGAGCAGCTGCTCGACACCGTCTGGGGCCATGACGTGTACGTCGAGCCGCGGACGGTGGACGTGCACATCCGCCGGCTTCGCAAGGCCCTGAACGACGCGACCGAAAGCGATCTGATCCGGACCGTGCGCTCGGCCGGCTACGCGCTGGACGTGCAGATCTGACGCCGCGCCTCGGAACCCGGGGCGGGCCGGCGGGTCAGCGCGGGGTGACCAGCCGCATGAAGCGCTCGAGGTCCGGCGGGCGCGGGGCGTCGGCGTCGGCCGGACGCGTCCCGGCCAGCCGTGGCAGCAGCGCCTGCACGAAGGCCTGGGTCGCCGCCGGCGGTTCCGCCTGGGCGAAGAGCAGGCGCCCATAGGGCACCGCGCCCAGATGGTAGCCGGCGAGGAAGCCGGGCTCGCCGAACATCTCGTAGAGCATGCGCAGATAGGCCGCGCCGACGAAGATGGCGTCCGCCTCGTCCGGGGCGTCTGCCGGCAGCGCCAGATCGAAGGCCTGGGCCAAGGTGCGATAGGTCTCCTCCGGCACGGCCATGACGCCGACCCCGTCGGGCGGGTCGAGATCCGGCTGCGCGGCTGCCCACAGCACGGCCGCGATCCAGTCGGGAGGCAGGTCGAAGGTTTCCGCCGCCGCGGCGATCATGCGCGCGCGTCCCGCCAGGGCATCGTCCTCGCGCCAGGCGCCGGGCTGCAGCGCCACCGGCGTCGCGGCCAGGACGGCCTGCGTTGCGTCGGGCGTGTCCCCGGGCATGTCACCGGGCGTGTCACCGGGCGTGTCACCGGTCGCCGGGGTCCCGCCACCGGCGATCGCGGTACCGGCTGAGGCCGCTGCCGCTGGGTCCAAGGGGGCGGGCTCGCCGTCGCCGCCGACGACGGCTTCCGCCGCCGGTTCCTCGCCCTCCAGGCCAGGCCAGGTGACGTCGATGCGGATCTCGCCGGGCAGACCCTGCACGGTCAGCGCGTGCAGCAGCCAGAGCCCCGCGACCAGGAGCAGCAGGGACCAGAGAACGGCGCCGAGGCGGATGGGCGGAGCGTGCATGGAGACGGAGTATAGGGGCGCCGACGCGCGAATTCCAAGGGCCGCCATGCCCCAATGGCGTGTAGGCGGCTACTCGATGACAGGCCGGCCGGAATCGTCGACGCGAATGGTGCGGGGGCGGTCGAAGATCGAGACATGCGCCTTGCCGCCGATCGGGGTGGGCGGAAGCGTGCGATCGCGCGGAACCGGCCTGAAGCCGGGCCTGAGAAAGATCGAGGTGACCTGGCAATCGGTGTGCGTCGGCTTGAAGCCGGCGAAGTCGACCTGGATCAGGTCGGCGTCGCGCAGCAGGGCGGTGGTGCGCGGATAGTAGTCCGCATTGTCGAAGACGACCATGCCGCCGGACGAAAGCAGGTCGGGAATGGCGGCCGCGCACTCGTAGTAGTGCAGCCCATCGAGCGCGATCACGTCATAGGGACGGTCTCGGGGCACGGTCGCCAGATAGGACGCCCCGGTGCGGATGTCGTCGCGCCGGGCGAAGGCGATATCGAGATTGCCGAGCCCGGCCTGGCGCAGGCGGGCCACCCAATGGTCGTCATGCTCCACCGCGCAGATCCTGGCGGCGCGCCTGGCCCACCACAGCGTCGACTGGCCGCTGCCGAATTCCAGCACGCGGGCTGTCCGGAAGTCGAGCGCGGCGAGATACTCGATGGCCGGATAGGTGTACATCGGCAGCGGCTCCCCGCCTTCCCCGACCGCGAGCTTGCCCGACAGGCTGCGGAAATATCCATGGGCGCGCAACACCGGCGCGATGACGCGGTTGAGAAACTCGGACACGCCGATGCGGACGGGCTGGGCCATGCGGAAGCCAGGGCGGTGTGGACGCCGGAAAGGCATCGCGAGATGTGCCAACACTACACTCGCCTCCCAGGCGATGCCTAGAGGACATGGCTCTCGCCAAGCGCGATTGCGACATCCATCAGCGACGGGTCGTCGGGATCGTTGACGACGGTGAACCCCAGTTCCCGGGCCATGCGCAGCATCTGGGTGTTCTCCCGCAGGACCTGGCCCTCGATGCGCTCCAGCCCGCGTTTGGCGCCATAGGCGATGATCGCCTGCATGAGCTGGTAGCCGAGCCCCAGCCCCTTCATGTCGCTGCGCACCATGATGCCGTACTCGGCCCGGATATTGTCGGGGTCGGCGGTAATGCGCACGACGCCGAAGATGGCGCGCCCGTCCTGGGCGTCCTCGCCTTCCGCCACCAGCGCCATCTCCCGGTCGTAGTCGATCTGGCTGAACCGGGCCGCCATCTCGTGGCTGAGCGTGCGCAGCGGCGCGAAGAAGCGCAGGCGCACGTCCTCCGGCGAAGACCGCTCGACCAGGCGCCGGATCATCGGCTCGTCCTCCGGCACCACCGGGCGGAGGGTCAGCACCCGGCCATCGCCGAGCGTGATGGCGCGGGTCAGGTCCTGCGGCATCGGCCGGATGGCGAGGCGCCGTCCCGGCGCCGGCTCGGCCACCGTGATGCGGGCATCGAGCGCGATCACCCCGTCCGGGCCGGCGAGCAGCGGGTTGATGTCGAGCTCCGCCACCTCCGGCAGATCGACGGCGATCTGCGACAGCTTCACCAGGGTCAGCGCCACCGCGTCGATATCCGCCGGCGGCTGCTCGCGATAGCCCTCCAGCAGGCGGTAGACCCGGGTGCGCCGCATGCTGGCCCGGGCCAGGCTGAGATTGAGCGGCGGCAGGGCGACCACGGTGTCGTTGATCACCTCCACCGCCGTGCCGCCCTGGCCGAACAGCAGCGTGGGGCCGAACTGGCGGTCGGTGCCGATGCCCAAGATCAGCTCCACCCGACCACGGCCGGAGACCATCTCCTGCACGGTGAAGCCGCGCACCGTCGCCTCCGGACGCAACCGGGCGACGGACTCCAGCATGGCGTGGGCGGCCGTCACCACCTCCTCCGGCGTGGCGAGGTCGAGGCGCACGCCGCCGACCTCCGTCTTGTGGCTGAGATTGAGCGGCGGCAGGGCGACCACGGTGTCGTTGATCACCTCCACCGCCGTGCCGCCCTGGCCGAACAGCAGCGTGGGGCCGAAC
>JAVKFF010000214.1:0-21626 GCA_040226215.1 Azospirillaceae bacterium | reverse complement strand
GCGTCGAAGACGGGCGCGGGGTTCCGCATCTCCGGCTGTCGCCTTCGTGCGGAACGACGGGAGTTGTTTTCGCACCCAAACCCTCCCCGTCGTTCCGGCCGACCGCAGGGAGAGCCGGAACCTCGAGGGGCCGGGCTGTGGCGCGGCCCGGGTGTCGCGACGGTGAGACGGGCTCGGGGTTCCGCATCTCCGGCTGTCGCCTCCGTGCGGAACGACGGTGCTTTTATTGATCAATAACCCAACCCTGTCGTCCCGGCCGCAGCGAAGCGGAGAGCCGGGATGCGGACGATGAGCCCGGCGCCGGGCTTAACCGCACGGATATCCCGGCAACGGCGCTGACCGAATGATGCGTTATTTCACATGCCACCATTGACTGGCATGGTCGGCGCGCAGCATAATTGCTCCATTCGCCCTTGCGAATGTAACAAAAACGCGAAAATCTCGATAACCTGGGGGAGCCGCCATGAGAAGCAAGACCAGATATGCATTATTTTGCACCACTCTTCTCGGTTGCACCGCCGCCGCGCCGGCCCTGGCCCAGAATGGCTACAGCTTCACCGGCAGCCCCGCCACGGTCGACCTGTCGGCCCTCGCCGCGGCGCCGTCCATGGCCTGCGCCGACTTCGCCTACCGCACCACCTACGACTTCACGATCTTCTCCGCCGCGATCATCCCCGCCAGCGACACGGTGCCCGAGCACTGCCGTCTCGACGGGCTGATCCGGCCGGAGATCCGTTTCCAGGTGAACCTGCCGACGGCGTGGAACGGCCGCTTCTACATGCACGGCAATGGCGGCTATGCCGGGACCCAGCCGGGCGACGGCAGTCGCGGCGGCGCCCGCGACGCGGCCGTAACGGCCGGTTTCGCCGCCGCCTACACGGATACCGGCCACGATGCCAGCGTCTTCCCCCTCGGCACCTTCGCCTACCGGGACCTGGCGGCGGAGGTCGACTACACCTACCGCTCGATCTACCTGACCGCGATCACCGCCCAGGACCTGGTGGCGGAGTATTACGGCCAGGCCGACAGCTACTCCTACTGGGACGGCTGCTCGACAGGGGGTCGCCAGGGTCTGGTCTTCGCCCAGCGCTTTCCGGAGGTCTTCGACGGTATTGTCGCCGGTGCCCCGGTGCTCAACTTCACCGACATCATGATCGAGTTCGTCTGGAACACCCTGGCGATCGAGAGCGCCGAGCCGCTCAGCGACGGACAGCTCGCCACCATGGCGGAGGTGGTGTACGGCCAGTGCGACGCGCTCGACGGCGCGGAGGACGGCCTGATCCGCGACCCGCGCCAGTGCGATTTCGATCCGGCCGCCCACCTTCCCGTATGCGACGGCGCCGTGGCCGATTCCTGCCTCAGCCAGGCCCAGGTTGACGCCGTGTCGCGCATCTATGGCGGTACCATGAGCCAGGGCGAGGTCTACTTCCCCGGACAGCCCGTCAGCGCCGAGGCGGCGGACGCCAGGGGCGATAGCGGCTGGGATTTCTGGCTGGTTTCCGAGGGGCCGAGCCGGCAGGCGCTCTATGGCCAGTCCTTCGTGGAGAACATGGCCTTCATCCCCGACGATCCCGACATCGACTGGCGCCAGTTCGACTTCGACGAGGATCCGGCGCGCATCACCACCATCCGCCAGCTCCTCGACACCACCAATCCCGACCTCTCCGCCTTCCATGCCGCCGGCGGCCGCATGGTCACCTATTTCGGCTGGGCCGACACGGCTCTCAACCCGCTGATGGGCATCGGCTATTACGAGGACGTGATGGCGACGATGGGGGAGACGGCCGCCGATACCTACCGCTTCTTCACTGTGCCCGGCATGTTCCACTGCCGCGGTGGCGTCGGCCCCGACCGCATCGACGCCATGTCGACACTGATCGACTGGGTGGAGGGCGGCCAGGCCCCAGAGCGGATGGTCGCGGAGAGTGGGGCCAGCGACGACTCCCAGCTGCTCTGCCCCTACCCGCAACAGGCGGTATACAGTGGCAGCGGTGACCCACTGGACGCCTCGAACTGGACCTGCGGGGAGTAGACGGTCGTTTCACCGGCTGCCGGACGACAGGCAGGGCAGGGCGGCGACGCCCTGCCCCCCTTGTCGCCTCACAGCGCCGGGATGCGGACGATGAATTCCGCGCCGGAGCGGTCGGCGCGGTTGCGGGCCTCGATGCTGCCCTCGTGGGCGTCGATGATCTGCTTGGAGATCGACAGTCCGAGGCCGGAATGGGTGCCGAATTTCTCCGCCGCCGGCCGCTCGGTGTAGAAGCGGTCGAAGATCGCCTTGAGCTTGGCCGGCGGGATGCCCGGCCCCTCGTCGCGGATCAGCACTTCCACCAGTCGACGCCCCTTGATGGTGGCGCGCCGGGCCGCCAGCGTCACCGTGCCGCCCTCGGGCGAGAAGGTGATGGCGTTGCCGATCAGGTTGCGGAAGACCTGGAACAGACGGGTCTCCAGGCCGAGCACGTCGAAGGCGCCGTCGCCCTCGATGCGGACCGAGATGGCGAGGCCCTTCTCCTCCATCTGCGGCCGGTAGAGTTCGCCCAGCGTCTCCACCAGGCGCCGCATGTCGACCCGCTCGCTCTCCGCCCGGCTGAGCTCGGCGTCCAGGCGCGAGGCGTCGGAGATGTCGGTGATCAGCCGGTCGAGCCGGGTGACGTCCTCCAGGATGATCGCCATCAGGCGGCGCTGCTGCTCGGGATCCTTGATGCGTGCCGTGGTCTCCACCGCGCTCCTGAGCGAGGTCAGCGGGTTCTTGATCTCGTGGCTGACATCCGCCGCGAAGCGCTCGATGGCGTCCATGCGCGCCCACAGCGCGTCGGTCATGGCGCGCAGCGAGCCCGAGAGGTCGCCGATCTCGTCGCGCCGCCGGGTGAAGTCGGGGATCTCGACCTCGCGTCCGCGACCGGAGCGCACCGCCTCCGCCGCCCCGGCAAGTCGCCGGATCGGCCTCGTGATGGTGCCGGCGAGGTAGAGCGAGAGCAGCACGGTGACGCCGAGCGCCACGGCGAAGACGAAGAGGATCTCCTCCCGCACCGCCTGCATGGCGGCCTCGATGGAGGAGGTCTGGCGGGTGACGAAGACCGCGCCCACCACCTCGCGGAGATGCTGCACCGGCACGGAAACGCCCAGCAGCAGGCCGTTGCCGTCGGGCGCGGTCCAGATCTGGCGCGCCACCTCGCCGCGATAGGCCTGGGCCACGGCCGGATAGTCGTAGGCCGACTGGTCCGGCCGCTCCTCGTAGGCCGGCCAGCGCTTGCGCTGCGGCATCAGGCCGGTGACCCAGTCGTAGACGGTGTCGAAGGCGCGCCGCAGCCAGCCCTGTTGCTGGGGCGGCGGCAGCAGCTCGATCTCGATCAGTCCGCCCGGCCCGCCCAGCGTGCGGCTGTCGGCCAGGAGGTCGCCGTTCTCGTCGAACAGCCGGGTCCGCGATTCCGTGGTCTCGTTCAGACGCCGCACCATCGGCAGGGCGCGGTCGGGGATCAGCAGCTGGCGGATCGCGTTGGGGTTCTGGTCGATCGCGCCCTCGGCCAGGGCGCCGGCGAAGATCGACGCCTCCGTGCGCAGGCTGTCCAGTTCCGACTGGATCAGCCGCTCCTCGTAGCGGCCGAGATAGAGCATGCCGCCGACCAGGATGGCGAGCGCGAACATGTTGATCGCCAGCACGCGCAAGGTGAGCTTGGAGAAGCGGCGGCGGCGGCGCGGCGGCGTCCAGGACGGCGCCTCGGCCCGGTCCTCCGCGCGCAGATCCTCGCGGCCATTCGACCGGTCCTGGGTTGGACCTGCCGACGCAGGCCGGCGTCCGGCGCGCCGGGCGCGCTGGGGCCGCAATTCCTCCGCGATGACTCTCAGGTCCGTATCGGTCATGCCACTACCGGCGAACTGCCCTCGGCCGACGACCCGGAGCGGGCAGTTCGGCTCATTGCCGACACCCCGCTCGTTCCCGACGCTGAGGAGCGGGGGCGCGCGAACCCGCGTCCCGCCGCCCGCCAACCGCTCCAGACCCTCGCCAAGGGGGCCGTCAAGCCTCCTTGTAGCGGTAGCCTACACCGTAAAGCGTCTCGATCTGCTGGAAATCGGTGTCGACCACCTTGAACTTCTTGCGGATGCGCTTGATGTGGCTGTCGATGGTGCGGTCGTCGACATAGATATGCTCGCCATAGGCGGCGTCCATCAGCTGGTCGCGGCTCTTGACGTGGCCGGGCCGCGTCGCCAGCGCCTTGACCAAAAGGAACTCGGTCACCGTCAGTTCGATCTTCTGGTTCTTCCACGAGCAGGCGTGGCGGCTCGAATCCAGCGTCAGCTCGCCGCGCGCGATGACGTCCTCGGGCTCGCCCACCTCGTCCGACTGGGCCAGCTGCTCGCGGCGCAGCAGCGCCCGGATGCGCTCGATCAGGAGGCGCTGGGAGAATGGCTTCTTGATGTAGTCGTCCGCGCCCATGCGCAGGCCCAGGAGCTCGTCCACCTCGTCGTCCTTCGAGGTCAGGAAGATCACCGGCATGTTGGAGACCTGGCGCAGGCGCTGTAGCAGTTCCATGCCGTCCATGCGCGGCATCTTGATGTCCAGCACGGCCAGATCGACCGGGCGTTGGCTGATGCCGCGCCAGGCCTCGTCGCCATCGGCATAGGTCCGCACCTCGAAGCCCTCCGCCTCGAGCGACATCGACACCGAGGTCAGGATGTTGCGGTCATCGTCGACCAGGGCAATGGCCTGACTCATGATTCAATTTCCTTTTCGGCTGCGCCAACCGGCCTCATCTGGCGATGCGGTCGCCCCGCCACAATTCGCGACAGTCACGGCGCAATATGGCGCATTTGCGGCCCGGAAACCAAGGGGTGGGGCCGAAATCGGCCGGTTTTCGGGGCGAACCGGCGGCATGGCCCGGCCCAGTCCCGGCATCTCACCCCGGCATCTCACCCCGGCACCTCACACCGCGGCGGGGATGCGCCGGAAGCGCTGCGTGGCTTCGACCAGCGCGGCGCGGATGCCGGGCTCCATCGCCGAGTGCCCGGCGTCGGGCACGATAGTGAGCTGGGCCTGCGGCCAGGCCGCGCCGAGCGTGATGGCGGTCCGCGGCGGGCAGACCACGTCGTAGCGGCCCTGCACGATCACGGCCGGAATGGTCGAAAGCCGGTCGAGGTCGCGCAGCAGGCGGTTCTCCGGCTCGAACAGATGGTTGGCGAAGAAATGCGCCTCGATGCGGCTCAGCGCCAGCGACTGGTGCGCCTCGGCATTGGAGGCGACGGCGCGCGGATTGGGCAGCAGGGTGGAGCAGGCCGCCTCGTAGCTGGCCCAGGCCGCCGCCGCCGGCACGTGCACCGAGGGGTCCGGGTCGATCAGCCGCCGGTAGTATGCGCCCAGCAGGTCGCCGCGCTCGGCCGCCGGAATCGGCCGCACGAAACGCTCATGCGCCTCGGGGAAGAAGCGGCCCATGCCGCCGAGGAACCAGTCCACCTCCGCCCGGGTCATCAGGAAGATGCCGCGCAGGACCAGCGACAGGCAGCGCTCCGGATGGCTCTGGGCGTAGAGCATGGCCAGCGTCGAGCCCCAGGAGCCGCCGAAGACGTGCCAGCGCTCGATGCCGAGATGCAGGCGCAGGGCCTCCATGTCGCGCACCAGCGCCCCGGGGTCGTTGGCCTGGATGCCGGCGAAGGGGGTCGAGCGGCCGGCGCCGCGCTGGTCGAAGACGACGATGCGGTAGTGCTGCGGGTCGAAGAAGCGGCGGTGCATCGGCGAGGCGCCGGCGCCCGGGCCGCCATGCAGGAAGACCACGGGCGCGCCGTCGCGCCGGCCGCATTCCTCGAAATAGATCTGATGGCCGTCGCCCACCGCCAGGCGGTCCATGCGGTAGGGCTCGATCGGCGGGAACAGGGGTTCGCGGGACAGGGTCATGCGGGCCGCATCGGTTTCCGGGTGCGGCGCCGGCACGCCGCCTTCTGGGGATCACGCTTCTGGAAGCGCCTTGACTTGGACCGAAACACCCGGCGGTTCAAGCGTTTTGCGGGGAAGCTCAACGCCCGCCACGCCGGCGCGCGCCGTCCGTCCACCCGGTGCCTTGGCCCCCGCGCTTTGCCCGCTTGGGCATTGCAGCTAATCTACCGCTCGACCATGCGCCCGCCTCTACTCTACCTGCTCCGTTTCGCCCTTCTCATCGCCAGCATCGGCCTTGCCATGTCCGCCACCCGCCATCACGCCGGCGCCCAGCTGGCCACCGCCGATCCGTCCGCCCTGCCCGGCGGGCTGGAGCGCGCCTTCACGGCCCGCGTGGTGGAGATCGTCGACGGCGACACGGTACGCCTCGACGACGGCAGCGAGGTGCGGCTGATCGGCCTGCAGGCGCCAAAGCTGGCGCTCGGCCGCCCGGGCTTCGTCGACTGGCCGCTGGCCGAGGAAGCCCGGACCCTGCTCGCCGATCTCGTCGACGGCCGGCTGGTGACCGTCGCCCATGGCGGCCTCAGCGTCGACCGGTACGAGCGGCGCCTCGGCCATCTCGAGCGCGATGACGGGCTGTGGGTCCAGGGCGCGATGCTGGCCGCCGGCATGGCGCGGGTCTACACCTTCCCGGACAACCGGGCGGCGATCGCCGAGATGCTGGCGCTGGAACGCCAGGCCCGGGCGGCCGGGCTCGGCATCTGGGCCGAACCCTTCTACGCCATCCTCGACCAGGCGGAGGTGGAACGCCGGCACACCGACACCTACCAGATCGTGCGCGGCACGGTGCTGGCGGTGGAGCGCGCCGGCGGGCGCGTGTACCTGAATTTCGGCCGCGACTTCCGCACCGACTTCACCTTGTCGGCCGACTCCGACCACCTGGCGTCGTTCGAGGCGGCGGGGCTGGACCTGTTCGCGCTCGAAGGCGTGGAGATCCAGGCGCGCGGCTGGATCGACTGGCGCAACGGCCCGATGATCGACCTCACCCACCCGGAGCTGATCGAGCGCCTGGACTGAGCGCCTGGACTCAGCACCTGGGCCCCGAGAGTCAGGCCTCGACGAACAGCTCGTCGTGGTCGGCGACCCGGCGGGACATCAGGTCCTTCAGCTTCATCATCGCCCGGTGCTCGAGCTGGCGCACCCGCTCCTTGGACACGCCGAGCTCGCGGCCCAGCTCCTCCAGCGTTGCGCCCTCGTCGATCAGCCGGCGCTGGCGGATGATGCGCTGCTCGCGCGGGCTGAGCTCGCCGATCGCCTCGGCCAGCCAGCGCGACCGCGTGGCGGCGTCGCGCGTGCCGATGACCACCGCCTCCGGCGACGGCCGCTCGTCGGCCAGGAAGTCCTGCCAGTTGTCGTCGCTTTCCTCGCGCATCGGGCTGTTGAGCGACAGGTCGCTGGCCTGCAGCCGGCTCTCCATGGTCTCGACGTCGCGCACGCTGACCCCGAGCTCCTTGGCGATGAAGCCGCGGCCCTCGGCCGTCATGTGGCTGGCGGAGGCGTCGGCGATGCGGGCGCGCAGCCGGCGCAGGTTGAAGAACAGGGATTTCTGGGCGGCGGTGGTGCCGGTTCGCACGATCGACCAGTTGCGCAGCACGTAGTCCTGCATGGCCGAGCGGATCCACCAGGTGGCGTAGGTGGAGAAGCGCACCTCGCGTTCCGGCTCGAAGCGGGCGGCGGCCTGCATCAGGCCGATATTGCCCTCCTGCACGAGATCGCCCATGGGCAGGCCGTAATTGCGGAAGCGCGCGGCGACGGCGACCACGAGGCGGGTATAGGCGCGCACCAGATTGTGCAGCGCCGCCTCGTCCTCCGCCTCGCGCCAGCGCCGTGCCAGCTCGAACTCGCGCTCGCGGCTGAGCAGCGGCTCGGCCATCGAGGCGCGGATATAGCCGAGATTGGCGCGCTGGGTGTCCTGATCGTCGATATGGGCCATCTCGTCCTCTCCCGTCCGGTTCGAGCGCCCGCCTCCCGCGGATCGGCCAGTCGGGCACCTTGCCGGGCCCGTTCATCCTGTCTACGCGCCAGCACCCTCGCCGGATCATCGGCCCCGGCAGGAGGTCGCCCGGAGGTCGCCATGACCCCGCCAGGACGCAGACAGGGAACCGTTATCGCGCGCGTCCGGTCGGGACGCGACGACCCCTCGGTCATGATGATAGATGGTTGGCACCGCCCGGTTATTCCGGGCAGGCGGAGACCGGCCGATGCGGAAACCGCGGCCGTCTAGATGCGGAACAGGTCCAGTGCCGCGCCGTTGGCGTCGAGCTGCGCCATGGCCACGCCGCCGCCGCGGCCGCTGCCGCCGTCCAGCGTCAGGTGCGCATCGGTGTCCTCGACCGTTCCGTCACCGCCGGCATAGCCGCGCACGAAGCGGCCGAACTCCTGATAGCCCGGCTCCACCCGGGCGAAGCCGCCGAAGCCCCACCAGAAGGTGTCGCCCTGGTGCTGCAGCGGCCGGCCGGGATCGATGCCGGCGGAGACGAACAGCGCGCCGGCCCCGTCGCCGGGGTGCCTGGGCTCGGTATAGGCGGCGCGCTTCAGGCTGGCGAACAGGGCGTTGTGGCCGGCCGCCTGGCGGATCGATTCGCGCAATCGACTGGTCCAGCGGGTGAGCTGAACCGGGCCCTCGCGGGCGGCGACCAGGCCTTCCCGGCTCGAGCCGCCATAGCCGGCGAGCGTGTCGGCGACGCCGTTGTCCAGCATCCATTGCAGCACTTCGGCCGGATTGGGCGCGAACTGGAGCTGCAGCAGCTTCTGCCACATCTCCTCCTGGATGCCCCGGAGGTAGACGATGTCGCCGACCAGCATGCCGGGCACGGCCAGCAGGTTGCGCCGGAAGGTGATGATCTCGTCCAGCGTCGCGCGGCCCTGGCCATCGCGGCCGATCAGGTTGCCGAGATAGACCACCCGGTCGCCGGGCCGCGCCTTCTGGGCGAGGAAGTCATGCGCCGCCCGGAGCCGGTCGACATCGCCATGCACGGCACCGATCGCCCAGACCGTGCGCGGCCAGGCGAGGTTGGCGAACTTGCGATTGTCGACTGACGTGGAGATCGCACTCAAGGCGCGTCGATCCGAGATGCGGGCGATGGATACGGCTTCGGTCAAGATTTACGCCCGGGAGTTTAGTCAGTCGAGGGTGAGATAAAACCTGCACGAGGGTGATTCGCGCCTATGAGGATAACAAATGGGTGACCACGACGGGCCGTATTTCGGGGTGATACCTAAATAAAGTAGTGCTTGCCCGTAGCCACACAGGATATGGGAATAGTCAGCCTCACTATCGGCGGGGACTTGCATGTCCGGCGCCCCGACAGGCACGACGGAAATGGGCCTGTTTGTAGACAGGCCCGGCGGGTCGTTGCGGCCGATGTTTCAATCGGGGCGGAAAGCGCCCTAGCCGGCGAGCTTGACCGGTGCCAGGTCGGGCTCGTCGGCGAGCCCCATGCCGCGCTTCACATACGCCATGTACTCGTTGTCGGAGAGCGATGCCCGGACCGCGAGATGATGTTCGGCCTCGCCGGCAACGGGATAGCGCAGCCGATCGGTCCCGTCCGTCGCCGCTGCCCAGACCGCTTCGGCGACTTCCCACGGCTCGCCGGCGATGTGGTAGTTGTCCAGGTTCTTGAAAATGGTCGTGACGATCTTCTGGTAGTCGGAAACGGTCATGTCGTTGACGCATTCCATCGACTCGATGAAGGACGAATTGACCGCGCCGGGCTCGATGATCTTCACGCCGATGCCGAGCGGCTCCAGCTCGAAGCGCAGCGATTCCGACATTCCCTCGATGGCGTATTTCGTCGCGTAGTAGACCGACGCCGTGGGAAAACAGGTGCGGCCCGCGACCGAGGACATGTTGATGATCGTGCCGCTCCGGCGCTGCCGGAAATGCGGCAAGACCGCCTTGATGACGGCGTACTGGCCTAGCACGTTCGTCTCGAAGGCGCGCCGGATCTGCGTCATCGTGAAGAATTCGAGCGGCCCGAACGAGCCGTACCCGGCATTGTTGAACACCGCGTCGATCTCGCCGAAGCGATGCATGGCCTCCGCCACGGACACCACGATCGAGCGGTTGTCCGTCACGTCGAGCTGGGTGACGAGCACGTTGTCGGCGGCCGCGAGATCGCGGCCCTCGTCCGGATCCAGCATGGTGGCGACGACATTCCAGCCCTTGTCGCGGAAGAACTCCGCCGTCGCCCGACCGATGCCGGACGACGATCCGGTGATCAGGATTGTCCCCGTCATGTTCACCACCCCCTCAAAATCGACCGCGTGCCTGCGCGCATCCGGGGCGGGGTCACATCCAACGGAAACCCGCCCAGAGCGTATCGGCAGCCCGCGCCGAACCCGCCCCGCACTACCAAAAGTGAGAGTGGTCAGAGAGATTGACGCTTTGCAACTATCCGAAAGTATGGGGTGCGGGGCTATGGACCGGGCCAGCCATGGCGAGGCCTTGGGGATGTTGGCCGTGCGGTCCGAAACGGTGGGCCCGGCCCCCGTTCAATCCAGATCACATAGCAGTGAGGCCGCCCCGGATCCTCCGGAGCGGCCTCACTGCCGATGCCTTCGGGCAACGCTGTGCTGGCTGGCCTCAGGCGGCCTTGCTGAGCACCTTCTCCAGCCGCTCGGTCGCCTTCACCTCGTCGATCTTCTCGACAGCGGCGAGCTCCCGGGCGAGGCGCTCCAGCGCCGCCTGGTAGATCTGGCGCTCCGAATAGGACTGCTCGGGCTGGTCGTCGGAGCGGTGCAGGTCGCGCACCACCTCGGCGATCGACACCGGGTCGCCGGAGTTGATCTTGGCTTCGTATTCCTGGGCCCGGCGGCTCCACATGGTGCGCTTGATGCGGCTGCGACCCTTCAGGGTCTCCATCGCCGTCTTGATCCGGTCCTTGGAGCTCAGCCGCCGCAGGCCCGCCTTCTCGGCTTTGGCCGTGGGCACCTTCAGCGTCATGCGCTCCTTCTCGAAGGAGATGGTGTAGAGCTCCACCTCGAACCCGCTGATCCGATGGGTCTCGACGGTCTCGATGCGACCGACGCCATGGGCGGGATAGACCACGTAATCGCCGACTTTGTACTCTGCTGTTTTTGTTTCTGCCATGTTAGCGGACTCGCTTCGCTCCTTCGCCCTCGGTCGCCCACTGCCCGGCGCCGGGACTCTAACGGTTGGTCCGTGCGATCCTGGCCCGCCCTGGAGGTGACGGCTGCCGGCGCGGGCCGGCAACGGGAACGCGGCTTTTGCCGGCCGATGGTCGCGCCGACGGCTCGAGACCATCGCGGCGACCAGGGCCGGACACAAGGCCTTCGCCATTGCCGAGACGATCACGCACGATCGTAACGGCATCATCCAGGGAGCCTAAGGCTGGATGGGCGTCGCCCTTGACGTAGTTTGGCCGGGAAGCGCGTCAGCCGCTAACCCAGCCAAGAAGGCAATATACTACAATTACCCGGTGTATGAAAGGTATGTGACGCCGGAATCCGCGACAGGCGGCGACCAGCAGGGCTGCGTCGCCCGCAACGCTCCGGCCACACGCGTCGGGCGAAGAACTCAGCCCCCGCTGCCGGGTTCGGAACTGAAATGCTTCTCCAGCTTGTCCGGTACCTTTTCCCAGTCCGCGGCATCCGGCGGCGCGTCCTTTCGCCGGGTGATGTTGGGCCACATCTCGGAATACTCCCGGTTGAACTCGACCCATTTCTCCGCCGCATCGACCTCGGTGTCGGGCTTGATCGCCTCGATCGGACACTCCGGCTCGCACACCCCGCAATCGATGCATTCGTCGGGGTGGATGACAAGCATGTTCTCGCCCTCGTAGAAGCAATCGACCGGGCACACCTCGACGCAGTCGGTGTACTTGCACTTGATGCAAACCTCGGTCACCACGTAGGTCATGCCGTCACTCCTCGCTCGCGGCCGCCGCTGCGACACCCTGACGCAGCCGCGCGCCACCCGCCCGCGCCTTCAGGGTCTCCGTCCCGGCTGGGGATTCCAGACGAGACCCCCGGGACTCACTCTTCGGATTGTGCGAGGCCGTAGCGGGCCTCCACGCGCTTGCGCGCCTTCCCGCTATCCCGATCGTCGACATAGAGCAAGCCCGCGATGCGCCGCACCAGATTTGCCTCCATGGCATGGACGGTGCCGTCCGCATGGGCGACGTCCCACAGCATCTCCACCATGCGGACCTTGTCGTCGTAGTCGAAGGACTTGGCGATGCGGCTGGTCAGGCCGAATAGCTGGGTGGAGTCGCGCGCGGCCGTCTCGGCCAGCCCGACGATCTCGCGGGCCTCCGCATCGTCCAGCTCGAACCGCCAGGCGATCAGGTCGGCGATGCGGTGACGCTCGGCCGTGTCGACGTTGTCATCCATGCGCGCCTGCTCGAGCATCAGCGCGGCGGCGGCGATGGCGAGTTCGTCCTGCGCCGGCGCGGCGGGCGCGGGCGTCTCGAAACGGTCGAACAGCGACTGCAGCTTTCTCAACATGCGCTCCGCACTTAACCACGACGGCGCCGCAGTCAAGGTCTCGCGGCGACAAGGCTGGCGTCCGCCTGGCGCGGATCTCACTGCGAATCGCGCCCCGGATCGCGCCCCTGCAGCCGGTCGATGGCGCGGCGCTCGCGCTTGGTTGGACGGCCCGCACCGGGCGCCCGCGCGGCCGGCTCGTCGCGCGGCAGCAAGGTCTCCCGGACCGGCGGCGAGAGATCCTCGTAGAGCGCCTGGGCTTCCGGTGCCGGTCCCCGGCGGCTGCCCAGGGCGACGACCCGGATCACCCGCACATGCCGGCCCTGGACGAAGGTCAGAACCTGGCCGGGTCGCACCGCGGCGTTGGCCTTTGCCACGGCGCGGCCGTCGATGCGCACCGCGCCGGCGGCGCACGCCCTGCTGGCCAGCGAGCGCGTCTTGAAGAAGCGGGCGAACCACAGCCACCTGTCGAGGCGCAGGCTCTCCTCGCCCGCCATCAGCGGCCGATCAGCCGGCGCAGTTCGGCAAAGGGGTGGGTGTCGTCGACCGGGGGCGCGCCGGACGGCCGGCCCTTGCGACGGGATTTCGGGACCGTGGCACGCGCGGCGTAGCGCACCTCGCCCGCCGTTTCGCCCTCCCCCTCGCCGGACGACTCATCGGCCGTCTCATTGGTCGTCCCCTTGGCCGAAACCCCGCCGGCGGCGCCGTGCGGCCGGTAGCCGATGACCTCGAGCAGCGCCGGCAGCTCGTCCTGGCGGACGCCGACCATGGCGGCGAGGTCGGGCGTGGCGGCGAACGGCCCCTTGCGGTGGCGCTGCCGGCAGGTGGCCGCCAGGCGATCCAGCCTGTCGACCCGGATCGCCCTTTCGCCGATCACCACGAAGCCCAGCACCCGGCAGAGATCCTGCACCGCCTCCCCCGTGACCTGGAGCGAGACCGCGCCCGCCTTGGGCGCCTCGACCGCGGCACCGTCGGGTCGGCGCAGGGACCAGAGCAGGCGGATCAGGCGGCGCGGCAGGGGCTTGAGCGCCTGGGGCACGAAGACGAAGGCGGCGCCGAGGCGCACGCCGTGCTGGGCCAGTGCCTTGGCCTCCCTGGCCTTCAGTTCCTTCAGCAGCGTGGACAGGCGCTGCCGGGGCAGCCAGCCTCTGGCCTCGTGCAGCTGGAAGGCGATGCCCCGGGCCACGCCCTTGAGGCTGGGATCGCGCAGGGTCAGCAGAGGCGCCAGATGCGCCTCGCGATAGGCCGACCACCAGCGCTGCAGCCGCTGCGCGACGCGGTCACGCTGGCCGGCCGACAGGAACTCGCTGGCATCCACCCTGATCGCCGGCCGGTAGAAATCCGCTCCGGGCGTGAGCTGGGCCACCGGCACCTCGCGCCAGGTCAGCCGGCCGGCCGGGTCGAGCGCTATTTCGCCGTCCGGCGCGCGCTCCAGCAGGGCCACGCGGTGGGCGATCTCGCTGCGCAGCACCCGGCGGGCGACGTTGAGGATGGCCTTGCCGTCCTCGGCCGTGGCCTGCTCGTCCACGGCGAAGCGGAAGCCGTCCAGCGTGCCGACGAAGGCGCCCTCGACGGTGACCGTGCCGTCGGGATCGACGCCGCCGACCAGGTCGCCGCGGCTCAGCCCCTGCGACAGCACCGCCGCCCGGCGGTCGACGAAGCGCTGCGTCAGCCGGCTGTGCAGGGCGTCTGAGAGCGTGTCCTCGATCTTGCGGGTGCGCTCCTGCCAGGCGCGTGCGTCGGCCAGCCAGTCGCCGCGATGGGCGATGAAGGTCCAGGTGCGGATATAGGCGAGGCGGGTGACCAGGCTGTCGATATCGCCCGCCGTGCGGTCGAGCCGGGCGATCTGCCCCGCCACCCAGTCGGTGTCCAGGCTGCCGTCGCGGTCGACGAGCTGGCCAAAGACGCGCTTGAGCAGCTGCACGTGCTGGTCCGACAGCGTCTTGCGGAAATCCGGGATCTGGCAGACCTGCCACAGGAGGCGCACCCGGTCGTGGCCGCGCGCCCGGGCCGCGATCGCCGGATCGTGGGCGAGCTGGGCCAGCGACAGGTGGTCCTCGGCCTCCGGCGCCCGGCGCAGCAGCGGGCTTTCCGAGCGGCGCGAGAGGCTGGCGAGCAGGGCATCGGTGGAGTCGTAGTCGAGGGCGGCGTTGCGCCACATCAGGTGGTCGAGGGAGTCGAAGTCGTGGTTCTCCACCCGCTCGACCACCTCCGGGTCGATCTCGAAGCGGCCTTCCTCCAGCCCGCCCGACAGCGTGCCGAAGCTGCCATCGGCCATGTGCCGGCCGGCCCGGCCGGCGATCTGCGCGATCTCGGTGGCGTTGAGCCGGCGCTTGCGCACGCCGTCGAACTTGTGCAACCGGGCGAAGGCGACATGGTCGATGTCCATGTTCAGGCCCATGCCGATGGCGTCCGTCGCCACCAGGTAGTCGACCTCGCCGGCCTGGAACATGGCGACCTGCGCGTTGCGGGTGCGCGGGCTGAGCGCGCCCAGAACCACCGCCGTGCCGCCGCGCTGGCGCCGGATCATCTCCGCCAGGTGGTAGACGTCGTTGGCCGAGAACGCGACCACGGCGGAGCGGCGCGGCAGGCGGGTCAGCTTGCGCGGGCCGACATGGGTGAGCTTGGAGAAGCGCGGCCGGGCGATGAAGTCGGCCCGGGGCAGCAGCCGGGCGATCAGCGGCCGGATGGTCTCCGCGCCCAGGAACAGGGTCTCCTCGATGCCGCGGGCGCGCAGCAGCCGGTCGGTGAAGACGTGGCCGCGGTCGGGATCGGCGGCCAGCTGGATCTCGTCGACGGCCAGGAAGTCGAAGGCCCGGTCCATCGGCATGGCCTCGACCGTGCAGACGAAGTAGCGCGCCGTCGGCGGGACGATCTTCTCCTCGCCGGTGACCAGCGCCACCTGCAGCCTTCCCTTGGCCTGCACGATGCGGTCGTAGTTCTCGCGGGCGAGCAGGCGCAAGGGAAAGCCGATGACGCCGTTGGCGTGGCCGAGCATGCGCTCGACCGCCAGATGCGTCTTGCCGGTGTTGGTGGGACCGAGGACCGCCGTCACCCGTCCGGAGCCGGCGAACCCGTCCGGCGCGCGGCCGGCATGCCTATGCGTCGTCATCGTCCCCCACAGATGATCCCGCACCGCCCCCATGGCAAGCCGACGGTGGCCCGCCAGGCGCACGGCGGGGCGCGCGACCGGGCGCGCTACGGGGACGGCAAGGCGAGGCACGGCGATTCGACCGTCCCGCACTTCCCCGGATAGCACAGATATTCAGCTTGCCCCAAAGCCGCCGATTTCACACCTATGCTGCCAGCGATGCGGACCCGCCGGCGACACCTCCGTTGCCGGCGGGCCGAAAGAGGAGCGCGCGATGATGAGCATGCCGTCCCTTCCCCTCCATTCGCGGCGGGTCCGCAAGGGCTGCCTGACCGGTGTCCCGGTCCTCTGTCTCGCCCTCGGCCTGGCCGGCGGTGTGAGCGCCGACGCGCAGGCCCAGGCCACCGTGGAACGCGCCGAGGCGCTGGAGACCGCCTTCGCCGGCTGGCTGGCGCGCATGCAAGAGCGCAGCGCCGGAACGGAGCTGGCGCTGGAGGGCGAGATCTCGATCACGCCGACGGGGAGCACCTATACCGGCTTCCTGCCGACCTCTCACTGGATCGTGCGCACGCCCCGCGAGACCTCCTCGATCACCCTGCCGACCGTGCGCTTCCGTCTCAACGAGACCGAGAATGGCCGGCTCGAGGTCGACGCCACCCTGCCCGAGCAGGTGGTCGTGGAAACCTTCGACGATCCGGCGATCGCCGACGACGCCCTGACGACGGCGACGCCCGAGCGGACCGTGGAGATCCGCTGGACGCCCGGTCCGGCGCGCTTCACCATCGCCCCGGAATACGAGGCGGCGATCGCGGCCGACCTCGCCTTCGACGACATCCGGATCACCCTCAGCGATCAGCCGGCGACCGTCGAGATCGGCCATGTCGGCTATGTGGTGGCCAGCGAGCAGACCGGCGAGCACGCCTTCGACACGGTCACCGACATCAGCGCCGAGACGATAACGGTCAGCGACGAGGAGGCGACGCTCAGCCTCGACGCGCTGGGCATCGTGATCGAGCTCGGCGACGCCCGCTTCGACCTCTTCACCGCCTGGAACCAGCACCTGACCGAATTGCAGGCCGGCATCGAGAGCGGCGCGCTGGACGCCGAGGAGATCACCGCGCAGACCCAGGCGCTGCTCGACACCGAGGCGCCGCTGTTCTCGGCGATCGGCGGCACGCTGGCCCTGACGGGCCTCCGCCTGGAGGGCGGGGGCGAGGGGCTGTCGCTCGACCAGCTCAGCGTCGGCAGCCGGCTCGGCGACCTCGACGCCGCGGCGGCGCGCTACGATTTCGAACTCGGCCTGGAAGCGCTGACGATCACGCCGCGGCCCGAGATCGAGGGGCTGGTGCCCGACCGCATCCGCCTCGACCTCACCGTCTCCGATCTGCCCGGCGAGCGCATCGGCGCGCTGTTCGCCGATTTCCTGTCGTCCTTCGGCGGCCCGCCCGGCGCCCAGGACTTCGCCGCCATGACCTTCGGCATCGGCCTCTATTCGGCGCTGTCGGAATCCACCGCCACGCTCAGCGTGGACGAGATGGCCTATGTCTCCGACCTGCTGTCGCTGGACTTCGCCGGCACCGTGACGCCCGACATCACCGCCGCGCTGGGCGTGGTCGTCGATGCCGAGTTCGGCGCCGCCAAGCTGCCGCAACTGATCAACGCGCTCAGCGCGCTGGGCGGCCCCGGCGCCCAGATCGCCGCCGCCCTGACCGTGCTGCAGGGTCTGGGCGCGGTGGAGGAGACCGCGGACGGCACCATCCGCCGCTACCACCTCGAGGTCCTGCCGGACGGCACCGTCCTGCTGAACGACAACGATCTGGGCCCGATCCTGAACGCGTTGTGAGGCGCGACGCGGTGGTCCTCACCCCACCCAGGGCCCACACGCAGGCTGGCGGGATGCAGTCAATCGGTGTTGACGGCGGCCTGCTCTTCGCGCAATAGGCGCCGTCCGGCTGAGCCGGCAGGCAGTCACCCGTCCGCCCCATTGCCGCCACGGGCGGGCGCTAGGTCACGCCGACCATTGGGGCGTGTCCGCAAGTCCCGTGCGAGAACAGTCGAGAGATCAAGCATGCGCAACCCCGCCTCTTTCCTGGCGATCGGCGCGGCCGCCCTGGCCGGCGCGCTCCTGGGCAGCCTGGTGCTGGACGGCGTCGTCCGCGACGCCGCCGCGCAACCGGCGCCGGCGGCCGTCGAGGGCGTCTTTATCGACCCGATGACCGGCAGCGTGCTGGTGATCGAGGATGTCGCCGAGGCCGCCGGCGACAAGCCCGGCCAGGGCCCGCTGGTCGCCGGCCGCGTGCGCAGCTACACCGCCAGCCTGGCGAGCTGGCTGGAGTTTTCCGCCGACGATGTCGGGCTGACCGTCGAAGAAACGGCCGAGGGTTTCCTCATCGTCACCCTCGACCCGGTTGAGCGCTGGCGCGCCCGTGACGTGGTCGCCGTCGACAGCGAGGCGGTGCCGGGCGCCCTCGACCGCCTCCTGATGGGCGACAGCGTGCTGACCGTCGCCGATCCCGTGATCGAGATCACGCTGGCGCCGGAGGCCGGCCTGATCGTCGGCGCCAGCCTGCAGGCCGGCGATCTGGCGCTGAGCCTGGAGGGGGAGGATGGCGACCCCTTCGCCACCGCCGACAGCCTCGCCTACACAGCCGACTACGCGCTCGACGGCGACGTGCTGGCCTTCGAGGGCGAGAGCGCGTTCGCCGGTCTGCGCCTGCGCATGGCGCTGCTACCCCTGCCGCTGACCATCGGCGAGATGGGCTCCAGCTTCTCCCAGGACGGGCTGTCGCTGGCGCTTTTCGGCGACATGGTCGGGCGCATCGACGCCGCCATCGACCTCGCCGCCGGCCCGCCCTTCACGCCGGAAGAGCTGCAGGTCGCCGCCGGCATCGTGCTGGAGACGGCGAGCGAGAGCGGCTTCAGCCAGTCCGGCTTCGCCTTCACCCAGTGGGTGCGCGATTTCGCCGTGGTCGGCAACTCGGTCGCCGCCATCGACTTCGCCATGACCGGGTCGAGCGACGCCGACGGCGTCACCGACATGGAGATGGACTTCGCGGTCACTGGCATCCAGGCGCCCATGGTCGGCCTCGTCTTTTCCATGCCGCCGCGCGAGATCCGCTTCTCCGCCGCGCTCGACCGCCTGCCCATGCCGGACTTCCTGGCCGCCGCCACCCGCGTCATCCAGGCCTTCGACGGCCAGGAGGTCGCCGGTGCGGACACCACGCGCGAGCTTGTCGACACGCTCTATGCCGCGATGGTCGACGCCGGCACCATGCTGAGGGTCGACGAGCTCGTTCTCGATCTCGGCACCACCCGCATCGCGCTCGCCAGCGATGTCGCGGTGGACGAGACGGCCGAGGCCGGCGTCGTCGTGGAGGCCGCCCTCGACATCGCCAACCAGGACGCGCTGGTCACCGCCATCGCCGATGCCGGCATCCCGCCGCGCGACCTGGTGCCCTTCTTCGCCTTCGTCGGCCTGGCGGAGAGCCGGGAGAACGCCGACGGCGAACCGCTGGCGCATTACGACATCGCGCTGACGCCCGAGGGCACGGTGGTCATCAACGGCACCGAGGCGTCGATGGCCATTGCCGAGGCCGAGACCCCGGCGGAAGGCGCGCCCGCCGGCCAAGGGGATACGACCGGCGGCGCGGCCGGGAGCGAAGGCACGGCCGGGAGCGAGGTCACGCCGATCCCGCTGCCCGGCGGCGGCGATGGCGGCAAGCCCGAGGAAGACAGCCCCTCGCTCGACCTCCGCTAGCCACTCCCCCGGGTCATCCCCGACCTGATCGGGGATCCAGGCCGCCCGGCCGACCATACCGCCGGTCTGGATTCCCGCTTTCGCGGGAATGACAAGGTAAATCAATGCCGCACACATCAACCGGGTTTCCGCCCACCCCCCTCCCCGGGTCATCCCCGACTTGATCGGGGATCCAGGCCGCCCGGGCCGACCGTACCGCCGGTCTGGATTCCCGCTTTCGCGGGAATGACAAGAAAAATCAATGATGTAATCCTCAGCAGGAGTGCGTCGCGAGATCGATCGCCGCAACTGGGCGCGTGACGGTCGCCGCCATCGGCGTGGCCTGCACCCGTCCCGTGGACCGCGGCCTTGCGCCGGTGGCCGCGCCCGCCTATGTCGTCAGCGCGGCCGCCGACCGGCACCAAACGGACCCCTCAACGACGCGATCCAGACCCGATGACTGCTGAACGGATGGAATTCCAGGCGGAGGTCAGCCGCCTGCTCGACATCGTCGCCCGCTCGCTCTACGCCAATCCGGACGTCTTCCTGCGCGAGCTGATCTCCAACGCATCGGACGCCTGCGACAAGCTGCGCTACCGGGCCATCGCCGAGCCGGACCTGATCCGCGACGACCCCGATTTCCGCATCCGCCTGATCCCCGACAAGCAGGCAGGCACGCTGACCGTCGAGGACAACGGCATCGGCATGAACCGGGAAGAGCTGGTCAGCCATCTCGGCACCATCGCCCGCTCGGGCACCGGCGCCTTCGCGGAGGGTCTGACCGGCGACGCCAAGAAGGACATGGCGCTGATCGGCCAGTTCGGTGTCGGCTTCTACTCCGTCTTCATGGTCGGCGACCGGGTCGACGTGCATTCCCGCCACGCCGGCGAGCCCCAGGGCTGGCACTGGTCGTCCGACGGCGCCGGCGGCTTCGAGATCGCCGGGAGCGACAGCGCCCCGGCCCGTGGCACCCGCGTCACCGTACACCTGACGGACGAGCACAAGGCCTTCCTCGAGCCGCAACGGCTGGAGAACGTGGTGCGGGCGCATTCCAACCACATCGCCGTGCCGGTGCTGCTGGCCGCGGAGCCGTCCGAGGGTGGCGACGAGGAAGACAGGCGCCTGAATCGGGGTGCCGCCCTGTGGGCCCGGCCGAAGGGCGAGGTGACGGCGGCGGAGTACAAGGACTTCTATGCCCATGTCGCCCCGGGCGCCTTCGACGAGCCCTGGCTGACCCTGCACAACCGGGTCGAGGGCGTGATCGAGTACACGGCCCTGCTGTTCGTGCCGTCGGCCCGGCCCTTCGACCTGTTCGAACCGGAGCGCCGCCACCGGGTGAAGCTCTATGTCCGCCGCGTCTTCGTGAGCGACGAGGCCGAGGGCCTGGTGCCCTCCTATCTGCGCTTCCTGCGCGGCGTGATCGACAGCGAGGACCTGCCGCTCAACATCTCCCGCGAGACCCTGCAGTCCAATAGGCTGGTCGCCAAGATCGCCCAGACCCTGACCCGCAAGGTGCTGGCCGAACTCGCCGCCAAGGCCAAGGACGACCCCGAGGGCTATGCCGGTTTCTGGGAGAATTTCGGCTCGGTGCTCAAGGAAGGGCTCTACGAGGACCAGGCCAACCGGGCCCAGCTCCTCGACCTGATGCGCGTGCGCACCAGCGAATCGGAGGATCTGGTCGACCTCGCCACGCTGAAAGGCCGGATGAAGGAAGGCCAGCAGGCGCTCTACTTCATCACCGGCGACAGCCGCGAGGCGGTGCTGGCCTCGCCCCAGCTCGAGGGCTTCCGCGCCAAGGGCGTGGAGGTGATCGTGCTGACCGACCCGGTCGACGCCTTCTGGACCACCGTGGTGGGCGAGCTCGACGGCACGCCGCTGAAGTCGGTGACGCGCGGCGGTGCGGATCTCGACGCCATCGCCGGGTCGGAGGCGTCGGCCGAGGGCAAGGCCGACAAGGCCAAGGCGGCCACCCTCGCCGCGCGCATCAAGGGCGCGCTGGAGGGCAAGGTGAAGGAGGTCCGGGCCTCGGCCCGGCTGACCGAGAGCCCTGTCTGCCTGGTCGCCGACGAGAGCGACATGGACATGGCGCTGGAGCGCATGCTGCGCCAGCACGCCCAGGCCAAGGACGCCGCGCTGCGCATCCTCGAGATCAACCCCGACCATCCGCTGCTGAAAGCCATGGCCGGCCTGCCGAGCGGCGGGCGCTTCGACCAGCTGGCCCTGCTCCTGCTCGACCAGGCCCGCATCATCGAGGGGGAGCCCCTGCCCGACCCCGCCGGCTTCTCCCGCCGCCTGGCCGACGCCCTGGCCGCCGGGATCGTGCCTGGAGGCTAGGTGCCGGACGGGTGAGGGCGGGCGGCCGCGTCGGCGAAGACGGGCGCGCGGTCCCGCCTCTGCGCTACGCTCCCGGCGGGGCGACGGTGGTG
>JAVKFF010000213.1:0-30395 GCA_040226215.1 Azospirillaceae bacterium | reverse complement strand
GGTGTTCCTCCCGGTTCGAATTCCCGCCCCGACCGCGGTCCGGGCGGAAAACGGCGACACGAGCCGTCTAGCCGCAGCGGCCAAGTGGAGTCATGATGGGACATGCGCATGATGGCTTCCGTGACGGCGCTCACAGCGCTGGCGATGCTGGCGGTATCGGCCCTGCCAGGCGATAGCCGCGCCCAGTCCTGGGAAGACTCGCGCTATCCGGGCGAGGTCGTCGCTGCAATGATGATCGGCAACCGCGCCGTCATCGACATCGCGCCGCATCGCGAGACGGTACTTTCCGCCCATGACGACGGCACGATCGAGTGGTCGGGACCCAACGGCGCCGCCGCCGACGGCACCTGGGTCATCTCGGCCGACGGGCTGTTCTGCGCCGACTGGGAGGTCGGGGCGCCGCGCGTGCTTTCCCTGGCGCCGCCGGGACGCGCCTGGTGCTTCTACCTGAGACGGACCGAGAACGCGGTCCTGCTCTACGACCCGTTCGGCAATGTCCGCGGCGGCCTGATCCGCATCGACATCGGCGGCGGCGGCTGAGCGGCTACCGATCGACCTCGAGTTCCTCCAACGCCCGAACGGCATTCGGCACCCCTCGCGCCGCCGCTTCCCGGTAGAGCGCCACCGCGCGGTCGAGATCCGCCTCGACAACGATGCCGAACTCATAGAGGTAACCGAGGGAGTAGGCGGCATCCGCGTAGCCGCCTTCGTAGGCTGCAAGGATGAGGTCGTGCGCGCGCTCGATGTCCGCAGCGACGCCGACACCATCGAAGTGCATCACGCCCAGTCGGTACTGTGCCGGGGCATATCCCTGGTCGGCGGCCAGCATGTAGTAGCGCACCGCCTCGCCGAGGTCGGCCTTGACCAGTTCCCCGTCCTCGTACTCGTCCCCGAGGTTGTACTGGTCGGCGGCGAAGCCGGCCGCCGCCGAGGCCTCGAACAGCCGCAGCGCCTCGGCGGCGCTGTACGCGACGCCGAGGCCGTCGCGGTAGAGCGCGGCCAGGTTGTTCTCCGCCGCCGGATAGGCGGTCAGCGCCAGTGCCCGCCGATAGCCCTCGGCAGCCGCCTCGTAGCTGCCTTCCAGATGCCGGGCGCGGGCGAGCTGGAAGTGCAGGCGCGGCTCCTCCGGCGCCCGTTCCACGGCGACGATGCAGGCCTCGATGGCAGCGGCGGCGTCGACCAGCTCCATCGAGACGCCGGGCGCTGCCGCCAGCATGTCGAAGGGTGCGGCGGCCAGCGCGTCGCAGCGCGCGATGGCGGTCTCCAGCCCGTCGCTCTGCTTGCCCGTCCCGTCCTGGGCCATGGCCGGCCCACTGCCGATCAGGCCCGCCAGACAGGCCGCGATGAGGATCCCTCTCGCCATCTCCGCCCTCCCCTGGGGTATCTCGCGATCCCGAGATAGTCGCGGTGGACGGCCGGGAAGTCCAGCATGCGGGGGGTCAGCCGTCGATGGCGGCCAGCGCCCAGATGACCAGCGGTCGCAGGTTCATCGTCGCCCGGAAGGCGGGCCGGTCGAGGTCGATGGCGGCCGGGGTGCGGAACCACAGGCCCCGTTCGACCCAGACGGCGCGGTAGACAGCCTCCAGCACCTCCAGCGCCCGCTCCCGCTCGCCGCCGGCCAGCAGCTGGGCGGCGAAGGACAGGTTGATGCCGGTCAGCATCTCGTCGGTCTGGGCGCTGGCGTCGCCATGCCGGGCGATGCGGTCCTTCAGGCCCGGACCGTAGCCGCTGATCAGCGCGAGGCCGCGGAGCCGGCCGGCGGCGTCGCGCACCGCGTTCCGGGCGAAGGCGGTGGCGCGGGCCGTAGCCATGCGTGCCGGGTCGAGGCCGGCGTCGAGGCCGGCCATGGCGGCGCACCAGGGGCCGAAGAGCTGTTCCAGCAGCACCGCCTCGCGATCCTCGCTGCGGCTGTCGAGACGGTAGTGCCGGCCGGACCACAGCGCCGCCTCGAAGGCCTCCCGGGCGTGCGCCGCGCGGCCGCGCCAGGCGCCGGCACGGGCGTTCTCGCCCAGCCGTTCGGCAAGCGCGCCGGCGGCCTCCAGCGCGGCGATCCACAGGCCGCCGCAATAGGCCGAGATGCCGTCCATGGGGATGTTGTCGAAGGTCTGGTCGGGGATGGCGTCGTTCTCGATCATGCCGTCGCCGTCCCGGTCGGCCAGGGCCAGCCGGTCCATCGCCGCGACGACCGCCGGCCAGCAGTCCCGGGCGAGCGCGTCGTCGTCGAGCGCCGCCACGTCGCGCCAGACGGTGACCACGAACTGGGCGTTCAGGTCCTTCCAGCGGTTCGGGTCCTGGTAGGCATAGCCGTTGACCGTGCGCCCGGGATCCTCCTCCGGCGCGCCCAGATCGTGCGGCACCGCGCCCCGCTCGGTCACCGCGAAGGTGCGACCCGACCGGGCGTGCCGTCGCCGGCGGCCGTCCTCCGCCAGGGTGGCCGCGGCATAGGCGCGGATCACCGCCTTCTCCAGCCGGGGCCAGTGGCGCAGGAAGCACCAGGAGGCGTACACCCAGAGATCGAAGGTGTCGTAATAGGGATAGTCGGGGCATTCGATGACGCCGAAGAAACCGTCCTCGCCGCCCCCGCCGACCGGCTCGGCGCTCCACACCGTGTAACCCTCGACCGCCAGATAGGTCTCGTTCAGCATCATCTGCACAAGCCAGGGCGGCAGGCCACGCGCCGCCGCGGAGGCTTCTTCCGCTTCGTGCCAGCGGTCGATCGCCGCCGACCAGTCCGCCGCCCGGTCGAGCGCGCCGGCCGCCATCGCCTGGGCCGACCGCCCGCCGCGGCCATGGCGCAGGGTGTGGCGGCGGTGCAGCCGGTTGCCGGCGCCGAAGCGGATCACCGGCAGGTCCCAGGCGAGCGCGAAGGTGAGCGTGCGCCGCTCCCCCGGCGCCAGCGCCACCCTGGCGGCCAGGGCGCCGGCGAGGATCGACTGCGCGTCGGAGAAGCCGCCATCGCCCAGCCAGCCATCGCCCAGCCAACCATCGCCCGGCCAACCATCGCCGTCTCCCGCCGGCAGGGTGCCGGTGGCGGCGAAGGAGCGCCACAGCGCCGCCCCGTCGTCGCGCCCCGGATAGGTCGCCACCTGGCTCAGCCCGACGCCCCTGCCGCCGCGCACGGCGATCGCCATCTGCCCGTCAGCCTCGTCGATCAGGGCCCGCTCCGGCCCGTGATCGGCCCCATCCGCGGCACGGGCGCGGTCGAAGACGATGGCACGGTAGGAGCCGCCGTCCGCGAGCGTGCCCCGGACGGCCCGGTTCTGCGCCCCGCCGGGCAGCCGCGGCGGCCGCCCGCGCTCCCAGCCGGCGAACCAGCCGATCATGTTGGCGAGGCTGAACAGCACCGACGCCTCCGCCGCCGTCTCCCCCTCATTGGCCAGGTGCCAGCGGAACACCGCCACCGGCTCCACGCAGGCCTCATAATCGTGCGGGATGACCGGCGAGAACTGCTCGCACACGGCGGAGACGGTCGCCCCCTCGCGGGCCGGATAGGCGTACCAGGCCTTGGGGAACAGGCCGTGATAGGCACCGGCCGGACCGTCCGCCGGAAACGGCCAGGCGGACAGGGCCGTGCCGTCATCGTCCTCGCCACGCCGGGCGCAAACCTCCGCCAGCGGCGCACCGTCCCCCGACCGCCGCCACAGGGCGAAGACATTGGCCGGCTCGGTGAAATGCTTCACCACGCCGGGTTTCAGGGTCCAGCGCCGGAAGGCGCCGGTCCAGTCGCGGTTGATGCCGCCGGTGCCCAGCCCGCCCAGCGGCACGCCGTGGCGCAGCCCGCCATCGAACTGTCCGGCGATCTTGGTGACCTGATCGCACTCGATCGACGCGTTGCCGGCCCGCGTCCAGGCCCAGTCGGGAATCATCGAGTCTAGTATAAGACACGAGATTCCGGCGGACGGAAGGGGCCATCACGCGAAGACAGGCGGCCGGTCCCCGCTTCCGCTCGGGGTTCGGCCAAGACGGCGTCATGGAGGCTTTGAGCACCCTCAGCTCGTCATCCCGGACTTGATCCGGGATCCAAAGGACCGTGCCGTGTGCGCGGCCGGTCTGGATTCCCGCTTTCGCGGGAATGACAAGGGAAATCAGAAGGTTATCTCAAGCGCTATATGCCGGCTCACCCCCTCGCCTCGGCCAGCATCTTGTCGGCGACCTCGACCAGGCCCTTCACGGCGGCGACGGACTTGTCGAACATCGCCTGCTCGTCGGTGGTGAACTCGACCTCCACGATGCGGTCGACGCCCTTGGCGCCGATCACCACCGGCACGCCGATATAGAAGCCGTCGACGCCGTACTCGCCCTTCAGCCTGGCCGCGCAGGGCAGCAGACGCTTCTTGTCCTTCAGGTAGCTCTCGGCCATGGAGATGGCCGAGGAGGCCGGGGCATAGAAGGCCGAGCCGGTCTTCAGCAGACCGACGATCTCCGCTCCGCCGTCGCGGGTGCGCTGGACGATCTGGTCGAGCTTCTCCTGCGTGGTCCAGCCCATCTTCACCAGGTCGGGCAGCGGGATGCCGGCGACGGTGGAGTAGCGGGTCAGCGGCACCATGGTGTCGCCATGGCCGCCCAGCACGAAGGCGGTGACGTCCTCGACCGAGACGTCGAATTCCTCGGCCAGGAAGTAACGGAAGCGCGCCGAATCCAGCACGCCGGCCATGCCCACAACCTTCTCCGCCGGCAGGCCGGAGACCTTCTGCAGCACGCCGACCATGGCGTCGAGCGGGTTGGTGATGCAAATGACGAAGGCGTCGGGGCAATGGGCCTTGATGGCCTCGCCGACGGCCAGCATCACCTTGGTGTTGATGCCGATCAGGTCGTCCCGGCTCATGCCGGGCTTGCGCGGCACGCCGGCGGTGACGATGACCACGTCGGCGCCCTTCATCTCGGCGTAGTCGTTCGAGCCGGAGACGGCGGCGTCGAAGCCTTCGACGGGGGAGGCCTGGGCGATGTCCAGGCCCTTGCCCTGGGGAATGCCCTCGGCGATGTCGAGCAGGACGATGTCGCCGAGTTCCTTCAGGCCGGCGAGCAGGGCGAGCGTGCCGCCGATCTGTCCGGCGCCGACCAGGGCGATCTTCTTGCGTGCCATGATATGCGGTCCTTCGTGTCTCTCGAGGGTTGCGCGCGGCCGCCGATCGGGGCGCGCGGCGGAGCCGGGCCCGAGGTCGCGCGAGGGCGATGTCGACGGTGTTTTAATGGCGCGCCGGGGCCTTAGCAAGCGCACGCCGGCGGCGCCGCCCTCGATAGTCCGATCCCGCGCCGGATGGCCGCGGGACCGGCCTCGGGCGGGGCCTCAGTCGAGACGGATGGCCATCGGCACCATGGGAATGCGCTCGCCCACCGGGGCCCCCAGGGTGACGAAGCCGAGGCGGCGGTAGAAGCCCGTCGCGGTCAGCGAGGCGAGCACGCGCAGCACCCGCACGCCACGGCCCCTGGCCGCCTCCACCACCTGGCTGACCAGGGCGGTGCCGACGCCGGTGCCCTGCCAGGCCGGCAGCACGAAGACCGCCTCGATACGGTCGCGGGCGAGCGCGGCGGTGCCGATCAGGCCCTCCGCGCCCTCGGCGATGAGGATCGGCCCCAGCCGCAGGGCGGCGGCGATGCGTTCCTTGCGGTAGCCGGCGATGACCTGGAGCAGGGCGTCGACCGGGTAGTCGGGCGCGTTGCTGGTGGCCACCACGCCCCGGATCATGTCGGCGATGGCCGACGCGTCCGCCGCTTCGGCCCGGCGGATGGCAAAGCCGGCGGCGTCGAAGGTGAAGGGCCAGGGGGCGTCGGGTTCGCTCATCGCCGGCCCCGCTCAGGGGATGCTCCGGATCAGCTGCACCAGCGTCTGGTTCACGCGCACGGCGAGGCCGTAGTTGTAGTCCGCGTCGAAGGGCTGGAAGTCGCGCTGGCTATGGTGGCCGGAATGCACGCCGCCCAGCACCGGCCAGCCATTCTCCAGCACCACGATGGGCCCGCCCGAGCTCTGACCGGCGGAATCGCAGTCGTGGTACATCAGCGGATGCTCCCGCCAGAAAAAGGCGAAGCTGACCCGGTCGCGGATCCGGCAGGGCGTGATCATCGGCGTCCGGGCGCCGAGATCGGCGTGGTAGGCGACCAGCGCCGCCTCGCCGCGGTAGCCGTTCAGCGCCTCCGGGTCGCTGGGCAGGCCGAGCGGCACGGCACCGCCGTTGACCGGCCGGTCGAGGCGCAGCACCGCCACGTCGTCGGCGCCGTCGAGGCCGAAGGGCTGGCCCGACATGGTGTAGACCTCGGTGACGCGGTAGGGCGCCAGCGAGCCTGTCACCACGTCGCCCGGGATGAACTGGTAGGCGGCGAGCGGCGCGCGCAGCTGGCCGCCAGCGAAGAACAGATGCGCCGCCGTGACCACCAGGTCGTTGCGCCAGACCAGCGCCCCGGTGCCGGTGGCGCCCGGGGCCGGGGCATGGACCACGCCGACGCCGGAATAGAGCGTCGCCAGCTGGCCGTCGAGCGTCCGCCGGTCGTCCTGGCCGAAGATGGCCGCCGACACCGCGGGCGTCAGCACGGCCGCGAGCAGACCGATGACGGCGAGCAGCCATCCGCGCAGGCGCATACGAATCATGAGATCCAGTCTAGCCGCGAGACCGTGGCGGGGTGAAGGCGGATGCCGCCGGTGCCGGCGGGTGGGCGAAGATGGGCGCGAGGTCCCGGGTCTGCGAAGCGGCACTGCGCGCCGCATCGCGCACGGGACGACGGAGATTGTTTTGACAACCCCAGTTCCGTCGTTCCGCGCGAGAGCGCAGCGGAGATGCGGAACCCCGCGCCCGCCCTCGCCGGCCATGGCGACTGGCCTGACGCGGCGATGGCGAGGACGACCGGCAGGTCCCGGGTCTGCGGTGCAACACTGCGTGCTGCACCGCGCACGGGCGGAGGGCATTGTTGATGGAGTAGAAAAAACTTGCGTCTTCCCGGCCGACCGAAGGGAGAGCCGGGACCGGCTGCCCGTCTTCTCCCACCTCGGCAGCGGCTGCCCGTCGCCTTCTCCGCCTCCGCCGCCGCTACCCGCCGGTCCCCTCCAGATAGCTGCGCGACTGCATCTCGATGAGGCGGCTGACCGTGCGGTCGAATTCGCGCGCGTGGCTCCGGGCCTGGTAGAGGCGGTCGGGCGCGGCCGCGGCGGCGATGACGACGCGGCGGCGGCGCTCGTAGAGGGCGTCGATCAGGGTGATGAAGCGCTTGGCCTCGTTGCGCCGGTTCTCATCGAAGACCGGCACGCCCTCGACGATGACGGTGAGGTAGGTGTCGGCGATGACAAGGTAATCCGCCGCACCCAGCGGGCGGGCGCAGAGTTCCTCGAAGCCGAACCAGGCGACGCCGTGGCCGGCCCGCTTCACCTCCAGCCGCCGACCCTTGACGGTCAGCGTCTCGCCCGCGCCGGCGGCACCGTCGGTCAGTTCGTCGAACAGGCGCTGCAGCGCCTGGTGGGCGCCCTCGCCCAGCGGATAGTGATAGGTCTTGGCGCCCATGATCCGGCGCAGCCGGTAGTCGACGCCGCCGTCGAGGTGAAGGACGCGGCAACGCTCCTTCAGGAGCGCGATGAAGGGCAGGAAGCGGTCGCGCTGCAGCCCGTCCCGGTAGAGATCGTCGGGGGCCCAGTTGGAGGTGGCGACCACCGTCACCCCCTCATCGAACAGGGCGGTGAACAGCCGGCCGAGGATCATGGCGTCGGCGACGTCGACGACGTGGAACTCGTCGAAGCACAGCAGGCGGGCCTCCCGGGCGATCGCCGCGGCCAGCGCCGGCAAGGCCTTGTCGAGATCCCGGCCTTCCAGCCGGCGGGCGTGCAGGCGGTCATGCACCTCCAGCATGAACTGGTGGAAATGCACCCGGCGGCGCGGCTCGACCGGCGCGGAGCGGTGGAACAGGTCCATCAGCATGGACTTGCCGCGCCCCACCCCGCCCCAGAGATAGAGCCCGCGCACCGGCGGCACCTCCCGGCGGCGGCCGAGCAGGCGTCCCAGCCAGCCCGGTGACGGGGCCGGCTGGCGGGTCACCGCCGTCAGCGCCTCGTGCAGGTCCTGCAGTGCCTCCACCGCCTCGGCCTGCGCCGGATCGGGCTTCAGCACGTCGTCGCGCAGGAAACGCCGGTAGGTGGCCCGTGGCCCCTCCTCCGCCCGCGCCGCCGTCGTTCCGGCCGACGCGTCGCTCAGGCTTGCGGGATTGGTGTCGGGCATGCAGGACGCGTGGCGGCTGGCGGAAAGCGGGGTGACGGCGCGGATGGGAGGCCGGTCAGCCGTCCCGGGCCGGCAGCGCGGTGGTGGAGACCGCGTCCGCCGTGTGGTGGTGAATATGCAGATCGCGCTGCGGGAAGGGAATGGAGAAACCGTTCTCCTCCAGCGTGCGCTTGGCCAGCGGCGTCATATCCCAGAGCAGCGACCAGTAGTCCGTGCGACTGGTCCAGCAGCGCATGGTCAGGTCGACCGAGCTTTCGCCCAGCGTGGTCAGCATGACCTGGGGCGGCGGCTCCTCGTGCACGCGCGGATCGGCGTCCAGCAGGCCTTTCAGGATCTCCATGGCCTTGCCGACGTCGTTGTCGTAGGCGATGCCGACCACGAGGTCGAGGCGGCGGGTCGGCAGCCGTGAATAGTTCGTGATGGCGCTGTTGGAGAGGTCGGCGTTCGGCACCGAGACGAAGATGCCGTCGGCGGTGGTGAGGCGGGTGCGGAAGAGCCCGATCTCCGTCACCGTGCCGGACACGCCGGCGCCACTGACGAACTCGCCGACGCTCATTGGCCGCAAGGTGAGCAGGACGATGCCGGCGGCGACGTTGGACAGCGTGCCCTGCAGCGCCAGGCCGATGGCGAGGCCGGCGGCACCCAGTGCGGCGATGATGCTGGCGGTCTGCACCCCGAACTGGGAAAGCACCATGACGAGGACGATGGCCAGCACGCCATAGCGGGCGATGTTGGCGAGCAGCGGCGCCACCGTGTCGTCGATCTTGCCCGAGGCCTTGACGCCGCGCGAGACCAGCCGCTTGACCCAGTTGGCGAGCAGCCAGCCGACGATCAGGATCAGCACGGCGGCGAGGACGTCCAGGCTGTAGTCGATGATCAGCTGGCCGAAATAGGAGATGTCTTCCATGACGGGCTCCGCTTGGCTCCGTTTGCTTCGTTCCGGGTCGGATCAGGGGAGGCCAATGACCATGGGTGTCCGCCACCCGCCGGTCAACCGGCGCGGGCGCCAGGCACCCTGCCGGCGCAGGGCCGCCATGCCGCTGGCGGGACGCTCACACCACGGCGATCGGGAGCGGGATGCGTGTCGTCAGCTCGCCAGCTTGAGCGGTTGCGCCTGGCGGAAGGAGTCGACCAGATGGTCGGTCAGGCGGCTGACCAGGCGATTGGTGCCGGCCGTCGACTGGAACAGGCTGATGGTGGCGACCGGCAGTGCCGGAAAGCCGTCCTCCTCGCCCAGCACGCGCATGTTGGGCGCCAGCGACGCCTTGACCACCAGGGTGATGGCGAGGCCCGCCTGGACGGCGCCGAACAGGGCGTACATGTTGGCGCTCTGATAGGCCAGCCGGTAGTCGATGCCGCGCCGCTCCAGGGCGTTGGTGCCCCATTCGCGGAACTGGCACGGCGCCTGGAACAGGGCCAGCGGCACCGGCCGGCGCAGGTGCGCGTCGTGATCCATGGAGGAGACCCAGACGATGGGCTCGCGCGCCAGCACGATGCCCCGGGCCGCCTCCTCGTCGCTGGAACAGGTCAGGATGGCGAGGTCGAGCTCGTCCCGGTCGAGCCGTCGGCGCAGCTCGACAGAGCTTTCGCAGACGATCTCGAAGGCGACCTCAGGATGCACCTCCGCGAAGCGCGAGAACAGCATCGGCAGCAGCGTGTTGGCGTAGTCGTCGGGCGTGCCGACCCGGAGCGTGCCTGAGAGCGGCGGCTCGGCAATGCGAACCACCGCCTCCTGATGCAGGCGCAGGATGCGCCTGGCATAGGTCAGCAGCGTGCGTCCCTGCTCTGTGAACTGCGTGTCCCGCCCCTGGCGCACGAAGATCGGGTGGCCGATCTGCTCCTCCAGGCGCCGCATCTGCATGGAGACGGCCGACTGGGTGCGGCCCACCACGTCGGCGGCGCGGGTGAAGGAACCGGTGTCGGCATAGGCGACCAGGGTGCGCATCAGGTCGATATCGAGGGTCGGCTGCATGGCGGTCTCATACATCAATTTCATTGAAGCATAGCATCAGGACTATTCGTTTGTCTTAATTTATCCGCAAGCGCAAGTATCGGGTGTCTCGAGGGACGGGACCGCCTCATCCTCCGTTCCCCGACAGCGAGTGAGAAGGAGACACGCCATGTCCACCCACAACCCCTGCACCGATAACGCGTTCGTCGCCCGGCGTCTCCCGTTCGGCCAGATGCTGAGCAATCTGCTGATCGAAGCGCTGTGGCGCTGGCCGGAACGGGCCCGCCAGCGCCGCCACCTGGCGGCCATGGACGATCGCCAGCTGCGCGATATCGGCCTGACCCGTGGCGAGGTCGACGACGAGACGCGCAAGCCCTTCTGGAAGCGCTGACCGGCGCTCGCCGCCAACTGTCGTCATCGAGGGCCGGGTCAGATCGACCCGGCCCTCGCCATGTCCTCCATCTCGCGCCTCAGACGCACCGCCTCGACGGTCTCGTCGATGGCGACGTCGTCCCAGGTGAGCGGCCGGTCCCGCCCGACGGCGTTACGCAGCACCACCTTGTGGGCGAGGCCGATCGGCAGATAGCCCTCCGCCAGCGACCGCGCGGCGGGCGCCAGCTTGCCGTAGACGGTGTAGCCGCCCTCCCCGTCCAGTACATCGCCCTGGCTCAGATCCTTCTTGGCGACCGCCGCCACGTCGCCCGCGAAGCGCCGGGAGACGCCGGTCGCCTCCCGCGATATCGCCGCCTTGGCGACGGAGATGCCGAGCTCCAGCCCGATCAGATGGTAGGGCTTGTACATGGCGGTGTACTCGCCGCTGTCGTCGGTCTTCAGCCCGTATTCCTGGAAGCAGCGGCGCACATAGTCGTCGGCGCCGGCGAAGACCACGTAGACGCCCCAGCGCAGGTCGCGCGCGATGGCCGTGCCGTCGCGGTTGAGGCAGGAGACCACCTCCACCATGCCGCGCCCGTCCAGCACGCCGCCATCGGCCCTCGGCTTGAGGATCTGCGGCAGGTCGTCGACGTCGGCGGGCGGAAAGGCGAGGCCGTTCTCCGGCGCCTTGAGGCCGCTGGCATTGGCGACCGCCGCCATCTCGATGGCCGACTTGGTGCCGTCGAGGAAGCTGTTGAACATTTGCGGGTTCATGCCGCCCCGGGCCGCGTCCTCGGGCGTGATCCCGTAATGGCCCCAGACCTCGTCCGGGGTTGCGTGGTGGTATGCCGGCAGGTACTTGGTGCCCTTGCCGGCGGCCACCACCTCGAAGCCGGCGGTGCGGGCCCAGTCGACCATCTCGGCGATCAGCGCCGGCTGGTCGCCATAGGCCTGGGAGTAGACGAGGTCGGCCTCGCGGAAGCGCCTTGCGAGCAGCGGCCCGACCAGCACGTCGGCCTCCACCGTGACGTTGACCAGGTGGCGGCCATGGGCCAGGCAGGCGAGCGCGTGGTCGATCGCGGCCGCCGGATTGCCGGTGATGTCGACCACCACCTCGGTTCCGCCGGCGGCGAACAGCGCGCGGGCATCGTCGGTCAGCCAGGAGGCGCCCGTCAGCAGCGCGGTGGCGGCATCCGGGGCGGCGAAGGCCTCCTCCGGCCAGCCGATGCCGGCCAGGTTGACCCGCGCCCGCTCAAGGTTCAGGTCGGCGACACCGACCACGTGCACGCCCGGCGTACGCCGCGCCTGGGCCAGGTACATGGCGGCGAACTTGCCGGCCCCGATCACCGCCACCCGCACCGGCGTCCCCGCCGCGTCGCGGCGCATCAGTTCCTCGGACAGCGTCATGACACCTGCCCCGCAAGCGCCTTCATCGGCGTCTCCTCCCCGTCGCGCGTTTCCGGTGTCCAGTCGTAGCGCGTCGTCGCGAGCCGGACCAGGGTCAGCGCGCGGCGCCGGCCGGCGACCACGGTTTCCGGAAGCTGGCGCCAGCCCGCGCCGTCAAGGCCCGCCAGGTCGATGCCGGCCTCCTCCAGGCAGTCCTGGCTGGCCAGGATCGGCGTGCCGTGCGGCTTGGTCAGGGCTTCCAGATGTGCCGCCACGTTGACCGTGTCGCCGAGCACGGTGAACTCCAGCCGGTCGCGGTCGCCGATGGCGCCGACCAGGGCCGGGCCGGCATGCACGCCCACACCGACGCGCAGGCGGATGGCGCCGACGCGGTCGCGGGACCGGACATGGGCGTCGGCCATCGCCACCAGGTCGCCGGCGGCGGCCAGCGCCTCCGCCGCGCCGCATGGGCCATCGCCGACACTGCCGAAGACGGCCATGGCGCCATCGCCGATGAACTTGTCGACGATGCCGCCGTGACGCTCGACGCAGGTGATCACCATGCGGCGGAACTCGGTCAGGTGGGCGGCGACCTGTGCCGGCGGCAGGCTTTCGACCTGGCGGGAGAAGCCGCGGATGTCGGCGAACAGCACGGCGACATGGCGCACCTCGCCGGTGGCCAGCCCGTCCGCGCCCTCCAGAGCCACCCGTTCCGCCACGGCCGGCGGCAAGGTGCGCGAAAGGTTGGCGCGCTGGGCCGCCTGCTCGATGGCGGTGATCAGCGTCTTGCGGGCGCGCATGACGGCGAACGCCAGCAGCCCGGCGGTGATCAGCACGATCAGCACCCGGGCGGCCGTCGCCTCCGGTCCCGTCATCAGCGCGATCAGTTCCGGGTCGGGCGATGTCGGCCGGGGCATCATGCCCTCGGATTTCAGCCAGTAGCTGCCGGCGATACCAGCGAAGAACGCCAGCGTGGTGACGATGACATGGGTCGGCGTGTAGCGCATGGCCGCCAGCGCCAGCATGACGAAGAGCAGCAAGGCCGGCGGCAGCAGCGCCGCCTCGCCGAAACCCGCCCCGACAATGGTCATGGCGGCATAGGTGATGATGCCGAGCCAGAGCCCGTCCGCCAGGCTCAGCGCCTTGCCGTGCCAGGGCCGGAAGAAGCGTCCGCTGGCCAGGAACAGGGACAGGACGGAGAGCGCCAGATAGCTGGCGAGGGCGCCGACGACCAGCATGTTGAAGGCGTCGGTACTGCCGGGCAGCAGCAGCAGTTCGGCGACGCCGAGGATGACGGCGATGCCGATGCGCAGCCAGGCCGACAGGCGCTGCGCGTCGCGTTCGGCGTCGTGGAGGATGGGCGGGACGTCGAGCACCGGGCCGGTTCACCCCTCGGGCAGGATGCGGGCGGAGCGGTCCGCCCCTGACGATCAACGATCAGCCATCATATAGGGTGCGGCCGCCCGGTCACACCACGCGAATGTTCTTGAACTGCCACGGATCGTCGCGGTCGATGTCTTCCGGGAACAGGCTCTCGCGGCGCTCCAGCGGCGTCCAGTCGGTGAAGGCGCCGGTCATCGGCCCGAGATAGGGCTCGGCGATCTCCAGCACCCGCTCATGGTCCATTTCCTCGGCCTCGACGATGCCGGCGCGCGGGTTCTCGATGGCCCAGACCATGCCGGCGAGGCAGGCGGCGGTAACCTGCAGCGAGGTGGCGTTGTTGTGGGGCACGAGGTCGCGCGCCTCCTCGGTGGAGAGCTGCGAGCCGTACCAGTAGGCGCCCCGGGCGTGGCCGGCCAGCAGCACGCCGAGTTCGTCCACCCCGTCTGTCACCTCGTCCACGATCAGGCGCTTGGTCGCCTGCTCGCGGAAGTTCTTGCCGTTGAACTCGTGCAGCGACAGCACCGCGTCGTCGCAGGGGTGATAGGCATAGTGCACGGTCGGCCGGTAGGCGACGGCGCCGTCGACCCGGTGGGTCATAAAGTCGGCGATGGAGATCGCCTCGTTGTGGGTGATGAGGAAGCCGTGGAACGGCCCTTCCATCGGCGTCCAGGTGCGCACCCGCTGCGAGGCGCCGGGCCGGGCCAGATAGATGGCGGCGTCGCAGCCGAAATCGTGGCGTCCGCCATCGGCCGGGAAGTGCCGCTCATGGCTGCCCCAGCCCAGCTCCGCCGGCTGGCAGCCCTCGGAGATGAAGCCGTCGACCGACCAGGTGTTGACGAACTCGCCCGGCCGTTTCGGCTGGTCGGTGACCTGGGTGTCGCGCTCGGCGATGTGGATCACCTTGACGCCGAGCTCGGCGGCCAGCCGGGCCCAGCCCTCGCGGTCGGCGGGAGCGGTCGCGTCCGCGCCCGTCGCCTCGGCGACGTTGAGCAGGGCCCGCTTCACGAAATGGCTCACCAGCCCGGGATTGGCGCCGTGCGCGATCACCGCCGTGGGACCGCCGGCGAAGCGCTTCTTGGCCTCCAGCGCGCGCTCGCGCAGCGCGTAGTTGGAGCGCTGGCTGGGGCTCAGCGTGGGATCGGTGTAGCCGCCGGGCCAGGGCTCGATGCAGGTGTCGAGATAGAGCGCGCCCAGTTCCTGACAGAGCTCGATCAGGGCCACGGAGGAGACGTCGACGGAGAGGTTGAGGAGGAAGTCGCCGGCGCCGATCCGCCCGGCGATGTGCTCGCGCAGATTGTCCGGCGTCAGGGTGACCTGCTCGAAGGCGATGCCCTGCAGCTCCATCTCGCGGCGGCCCAGCGGATCGGCGGAAATGATGGCGATGCGGTCCTGGCTGATGCCGACATGACGCTGGATCAGCGGCAGCACGCCGCGGCCGATCGACCCGTAGCCGATGACGAGCAACCGGCCGGGAAAGTCGATATGCTTGATGGCCTGGACCATGCCGGGTCACCTCTCCTGTCGGGACGGTTTTTCGTGGCGCCACCCGTGTCTAGTGAGTTCGGCGGGGGATTGCAAACCGGGGGATGAGCCCGGCCACGCGAGATCCCGGGTCTCGGCTGCGCCTCGCCCGGGATGACGATCATGAACTGAAAAACTGACGTCATCCCGGACGGCGCGACGCGACGATCCGGGATCTCCGACAGCTTGCACCGAGGTCAGTGACGACCGTCCGTCAGACCCGCTCGATCATCATTTTCTTGATCTCGGCGATGGCGCGGGCCGGGTTGAGGCCCTTGGGGCAGGTCTTGGCGCAGTTCATGATGGGGTGGCAGCGGTAGAGCCGGAACGGGTCCTCGAGCTGGTCGAGGCGCTCGCCGGTGTTCTCGTCGCGGCTGTCGGCCAGCCAGCGATAGGCCTGCAAGAGGATGGCCGGTCCGAGGAAGCGGTCGGCGTTCCACCAGTAGCTGGGGCAGAAGGTGGAGCAGCAGAAGCACAGGATGCACTCGTAGAGGCCGTCGAGCTTCTCGCGGTCGCCCGGGGTCTGCCGGCGCTCCCGGTCGGGCGCGGCGGAGGTGGTCTGCAGCCAGGGCTGGATCGACTGGTACTGGGCGTAGATATGCGTGAGGTCGGGCACCAGGTCCTTGATCACCGGCATGTGCGGCAGCGGGTAGATCCTGACCGTGCCCTTCACCTCGTCGATCGGCTTGGTGCAGGCCAGCGTGTTGGTGCCGTCGATGTTCATCGCGCACGAGCCGCAGATGCCTTCGCGGCACGACCGGCGGAAGGTCAGCGTGGTGTCGATGTCGTCCTTGATGTGGATGAGGGCGTCCAGCACCATCGGCCCGCATTTGTCGAGATCGATTGTGTAGGTGTCGGTGCGCGGGTTGGCGCCGCTGTCGGGGTCCCAGCGATAGATCAGAAAGTCGCGCGGCCGCTTCGCCCCCTCGGGCCCGGCATGCGTCTTGCCCTTGGTGATCTTCGAGTTCCGGGGCAGTGCGAATTCAACCATGTTTGCCTAGTCCTGCCTTGTCCCGTTCGGGGCTGGTACACGTAGCAAGAAACCAACCTGGATCCGTCACCATCGGTATCAATACACCCGCGCCTTGGGCGGGAAGGACTGGACGTCGTTGCTCAGCGGCTGCAGGTGCACCGGGCGGTAGTCGATGCGGCTCTCGCCCTTGTCGTCGACCCAGATGACGGTGTGCTTCATCCAGTTCTCGTCGTCGCGCTCGGTGAAGTCCTCGCGGGCGTGCGCGCCGCGGCTTTCCTTGCGGTTGACGGCCGAGTGCAGGGTGGCGACCGCCTGGACCATCAGATTGTCGAGTTCCAGCGTCTCCACGAGGTCGGAGTTCCAGATCAGCGAGGTGTCGTTGACGCCCATGCCGGGGCGCTTCGACCAGACGTCGCGCAGCAGGGAGACGCCTTCCTCCAGCACCTCGCCGGTGCGGAAGACGGCGCAGTTGTTCTGCATGGTGCGCTGCATCTCCAGGCGCAGATCGGCGGTCGACACCTCAGGCTTGGCGTTGCGCACATGGTCGAGGCGCTCGATCGCCTTCTCCACCGCCGACGCGGACACGTCGCGGGGGTTGGCGCCGCGCTCCACCACCTCGCCGGCGCGGTGGGCGGCGGCGCGGCCGAACACCACGAGGTCGAGCAGCGAGTTGGAGCCGAGCCGGTTGGCGCCGTGGACGGAGACGCAGGCCGCCTCGCCGATGGCCATCAGGCCCGGCACCACGCGGTCGGGCTCGTCCGGCGTCGGGTTCACCACCTCGCAGCGGTGGTTGGTCGGGATGCCGCCCATGTTGTAATGCACCGTCGGCAGCACCGGGATCGGCTCCTTGGTGACGTCGACGCCGGCGAAGATCTTCGCCGTCTCGGCGATGCCCGGCAGGCGCTGGTGGATGATGTCGTCGTCGAGGTGTTCCAGATGCAGGTGGATGTGGTCGCCGCCCTCGCCCACGCCGCGTCCCTCGCGGATCTCGATGGTCATCGAGCGGGAGACCACGTCGCGGCTGGCCAGGTCCTTGGCCGAGGGGGCGTAACGCTCCATGAAGCGCTCGCCCTCGGAATTGGTGAGGTAGCCGCCCTCGCCGCGCACGCCCTCGGTGATCAGGCAGCCGGCGCCGTAGATGCCGGTCGGGTGGAACTGCTCGAACTCCATGTCCTGCAGGGGCAGGCCGGCGCGCGCCACGTTGGCGTTGCCGTCTCCCGTGCAGGTGTGCGCCGAGGTGCAGGAGAAGTAGGCCCGGCCGTATCCGCCCGTGGCCAGCACGGTGACCTGCGCCTTGAAGACGTGGATCCGGCCGTCGTCGAGCGACCAGCAGACCACGCCCCGGCAGGCGCCGTCATCGTCCATCAGGAGGTCCAGCGCGATGAACTCGATGAAGAACTCGGCATCGTGCTTGAGCGACTGCTGGTAGAGCGTGTGCAGCATGGCGTGGCCGGTGCGGTCGGCCGCCGCGCAGGTGCGGTAGGCCCGGCCCTCGCCGAAATGGGTCGTCATGCCGCCGAAGGCGCGCTGGTAGATCTTGCCGTCCTCGGTGCGGCTGAACGGCAGGCCGTAATGCTCCAGCTCGATGATCGCCGGCACCGCCTCGCGGCACATGTATTCGCTGGCGTCCTGGTCGCCGAGCCAGTCGGAGCCCTTGACGGTGTCGTACATGTGCCAGCGCCAGTCGTCCTCGCCCATGTTGCCGAGCGCGGCCGACACGCCGCCCTGGGCGGCCACGGTGTGGCTGCGGGTCGGGAAGACCTTGGAGATGCAGGCGGTGCGCAGCCCCTGCTCGGCCATGCCGAAGGTGGCGCGCAGGCCGGCGCCGCCGGCGCCGACGACGACGACGTCGTAGTTGTGTTCGATCTTCTCGTAAGCGGCAGTCATGGTTCGAGCCAGAGCCTCACAGGGCGAGACGGAGAATGGAGATCACGGCGAGCAGGCCCAGCAGGGTCAGCACGCCCTTGGTGACCAGGTCGACGACGATCCGGGTCAGATGGCCATGGATGTAGTCCTCCCAGACGACCTGCATACCGATCGCCCCGTGATAAAATGCCGCGACGATCAGCGCGATCAGCAGCGCGGCGACCAGCGGGTTGGCGACCCAGGCCGTGAACGCCTCATGGGGGGCGCCGACCAGGCTGAGCAGCGAGACGACGAACCAGATCACCAGCGGCACCAGGGCGATGGCGGTGACCCGCTGCATCCACCAGTGATGCACGCCGGTCTTCGCCGAACCGTGGTTGCGGGCGCGGGCGATGGGGGTGCGGATGCTCATGGGAAAGCGGCTCCGGCTGCGGCGGGCGGGGGCTAGAGCGCCCAGGCGATGATGAAGACGATCAGGGTCAGCACCGTGGCGCCGATGATGGCGATCCAGCCGGTGATGGCGGCGGTGTCGAGTTCGAAGCCGTAGCCGGCGTCCCAGACCAGGTGCCGGATGCCGTTGATCAGGTGGTAGAACAGCGACCAGGCCCAGCCGATCAGCAGGATGACGCCGATGACCGAACCGATGAAGCCGTTGGCGGCGGAATAGGCTTCCGGTCCGATGGCGGCGGCGACCAGCCAATAGGTCAGCAGCAGCGTGCCGGCGGCCAGCGCCATGCCGGTGAAGCGGTGCATGATCGAGGTGAAGGAGGTAATCTGCACACGCCAGATCTGGAGATGCGGCGACAGGGGCCGCGCGGCGCGCGTGCCTGGCTTCTGTCCGCCGTCGCTGCCGGCCGATTGCGCGTCTGACGCCATGGTCCTGCCCGTTTCCTCTCCCGGCCCCGGCGTATGACACCCTGTCCGGCGCCGCGACCCCATCGCGGGCGGGGTCGTCCGGCGGCATGCCGGCCTGCGCGCTCACCAGGCTCGGATGCCAAGCCTCAGGTGGGGACGGCCGGCCGGCCGGAAGGCGACCAGGGCGCAACCGGGGCGATTGCCCAGTCCGCCTCCGGATTTACGCGGGCCATGGGGACAAGTCAACGCGACCTCCCATGCGCAGCGAACGCAGCAGAAGGTCGCGTTCTGGAAACCGTTGTGGACAGATTGTGGACCGAAGCGAAATTTTTCCACAATTTTCTGGCCAGAATCGTTACATTCTTGTTGCTCCACCTTGCGATACGACGGAACATTCCCTTGCACGACGGTGCGAACGGTTCCACGGGATCCAGTCCCGCGGCGTTCCGACCGGCAGACGCGAGCCTGGACCAGGCGACTGGACCGGCTGCGTAGGGCGGGAAAGACGCGAAGCGAGGCTGGCGTGGCGTGGATCGAGACGTATCGGCAGCCGCGAGGTTGCCGGTCCGGGGGCTCCGGATCGCGAGATCGGGAGATCGCGGGACACTCCGAAGGGTCACACCTTCGGGACGGATCGATCGACGACATGGCGGAACCGGCCCTTCGGTGGCGCGGCCGCCGGTGCGGCGTCCAGGTGGCTCAGGCCGCCGGGATGGCCGACCGGAGGCGGGCGGGCCGAAGCCGGGGCGGCGCTCTCAGGAGCGGTGCCGCGGCAGCCGGGCGCCGGATCGTGGCCAGGTCGGTGGAGACCGCGTCAGCGTCTTCCGCCGGCAGGCCGGGATCGGTGTCCCCGATCGGGCGGACGCGAGGCCGGGAAACCGGTGGCGTGGCCGGCGGATCGGCAAGGCGGGCCGGATGGCCGCAAGCGGCGGAATCGCGCGGACCGGACGGGATCGAGACCGCGATACCGCGGCCCGAGCGATCGGGCCGCGGGTGGTCCGGACCGGACGGTAAGCGGCGGTACTCCCGAAAGGGAGGACCGTTGACGGTGGCAGGGGTTCCGGTGATGCCTCGCGCATGGACCGGGAACCGACCGGACGGGGCGTTCTCAGTGGGCCATGCCCGCTGAATGCCGCGGCCGGGGCCGGGATCGACGGCAGGGGCGGCGACGCCCGGTCGGCGATACGGCCGGCGGCAAGGGAGACGGGTTCGTCCCGCGCCCGGGCCGACTGCGCCGGCATCGACGTGAAAAGCCCCGCTCGAGGGCGGGGCAGGAAGGACGTTGGGTCGCTGACGAACCTTGGCCGAAGGGTGCAATCGGAGGCTGGGTTCTGAAACTCCCGCAAGGGAGGGCGACCTGACGTCTTTTCCTATGCCGAATCACCGGCAGGCGTCAAGCGGCGACACGATGACGTCACGAGTTCTTCTTTCGCCGCTCAACACCAAATACGACCGTCATACTCATAGCCAAACCGACAAAGTAACAGCACGACACGACGAGCGGCAGGCCCCAGGGAAGTGAGGCAATGGCTTGCATCATCCGATTGTCAGCGAAATGACCCGATGTTGCGGTTAAGAGCAGGGCGACTCCAAGCGCAACCAAGCTAGCGACGAGCGCCTGCCCATCGCGCGCCTTCGCGCTGATTGAGACCAACCCCTTGCGGTAGCTTACATACATGACGAGGCAAAGAGCGCCTAATACAAATGGAGCTCAGTAACAGTGCGGCGCTTAAGAGGCGTCCATCGACTTGTGGCAAAACGGGAATGCCAAGCGCATCTGCGAGAATTTGATGCGCGTTGGGAAACTGTGAGCTATTGAGAAATAGGTAGAGCAACATCGGGTTGAACGCTCCAACAAGTATGATTGCTCCGACGACAGTATCAAATAATAATTTTTTATTTCGCATTTCCAGAATCTTTGTTTCAATCCAAGTATTGATTTGTATTCTTAAATGGTGTTCAGCCGCCTTGAAGAAGCGGGCGCCCGATACAAGATTCCGTGCTTTCGATACTGCTAGCTAAATGGCTTACCGAAAGTGAATCGCCTTCGAGCGGGAGTGTAAACGAGCCAACTGATCCGCGCCACCTTTACGGACTCAACAGGCCGCCAACTTCTCGCGTCTCGTGAGAGCACTACTCCCGTCAGTCAAGCGCCCCACCCAGAGCGAAGGGCGCCGCCGCTCAGCCGCGATACTGCGCCTCGGTGACGTGCTCCAGCCAGTCGACGACCCTGCCGTCCTTGACCTCCTGCACGGCGATATGGGTCATCGCAATGTCCGGGGCCGCGCCGTGCCAGTGCTTCTCGCCCGGCTCGAACCAGACTACGTCGCCGGCGCGCACCGTCTGGACGCCGCTGCCCCAGCGCTGCACGCGGCCGCTGCCCTCGGTCACGATCAGGGTCTGGCCCAGGGGATGGGTATGCCAGGCGGTGCGCGCGCCGGGCTCGAAGGTAACGCGGGCGCCCTGCACCCGTCCGGCATCGAACGGGTTGAACAGCGCGTCGATGCGCACCGCACCGGTGAACCAGTCCTCCGACCCCTTGGCGGAGGCTCTGGTGCCGACGGGGATGATTTCCATTTTTCAGCTCCTCCAGGTGGCGCGGGCAATCATGCCCGCCCGATCGTACAGCGCGACATGGCGGGTGTCCGCCTCCGCGACAAGCGCCTCCTCGGGGTCGCCAGCTCCTGCCCGCTTCACAAGGCGGTGCCTTGTGTGGAACTCTCGCGGCGTGCCTTCAGCCTGACAGGAGAGCCCCCGTGAGCAGCGCGCCGCCCGCCGGTTCGAGCAACGACAACGCCGCCGCCACCCCGGACGATGCCGACGCCGTCGCCGAGAGCTACCGCGCGCGCGGCTATGACAGCACGCCGGTGGGGTTCGGTGAGAAGCTCGGCATCGTCGTCGTCGACTTCCAGCGCGCCAATACCGACCCGGCCTTCGCGCTGGGCGGCGCGCCGCTGGTCGAGCGGGCGGTGGTGAACACGGCCAGGCTGCTGGCGGTGGCGCGGTGCCACCAGGTGCCCATCGCCAGCTGCTACATGGCCTGGAAGGGCCCGGAGCACGGGCCCGACGACACGCCCTACACCAAGATCCGCATCGGCCGGGAGGACTTCCGCCACGGCCATCCCTGCACCGAGATCGACGCCCGCGTGCTCGATCCGCGCTACGACCTGGTGGTCTGCAAGCCCGGCATCTCGATCCTGTTCCAGACCCCTGTGCTGCCCTTCTTCATCCGCCAGCGCGTCGACACCGTCGTGGTGACGGGCTGCAACACCAGCGGCTGCGTGCGCGGCACGGTGATCGACGCCTTCCAGCACGGCTACCGCACCCTGATCCCCGAGGACTGCGTCGGCGACATCGAGGAGGAGCCCCATCGCCGCAACCTCGCCGACATGGAGCGCCGCTACGCCGACGTGATCAGCGCCGCCGACGTGGTGGCCCATCTGGAGGGCCAGGCGGGCGGGTGAAGGGGCCGGCGGAACCACGGCACGAGCGGCACCTCCGGCCTGCCAAGAATTTGATTTTCCTTGTCATTCCCGCGAAAGCGGGAATCCAGTCCGACCGTGCCGGTTGCGCCTTCGCATGGATCCCCGCTTTCGCGGGAATGACAAGGGAATCAATGGATTACACTTGAAGTTCATGAATTGTTCCCTTCAGAACGAATGCGGGAGTTTTTTCAGAGATTAACTCAGAAAAAGGTTGCTAAAAGGATGAAATTTAACACTTTAGAGGAGAGATCGAACTGATTCGGGAATTGCGGGCATGCGCAAGGGAAGCTGGGCGCTCGCCGGACTTGCGGCATTCGTGACGGTCGGCAGCGCCAGTGCTGTCGATATCGGCGTGCCGGGCCTGGAACTGAACCTGACGCTGCTGCTGGAGAGCGAGCATCGCCTGCGCGGCGTGACGCTCACCGACGGCGACCCGCGGCTGACCGGCACGGTGGAACTGGCGCACGAGAGCGGCGTCTACGGCAATGTCAGCCTCGCCAACGTGGATTTCGACGATCCGACCGACCTGGAGCTGTCCTTCACCGGCGGCTACCGACAGGCGATCGACCGCTTCTCCTACGACGCCAATATCGTCTACTACACCTATCCCGACGCGCCGGACGGGGCCGATTACGACTATGTCGAGTTCGCCTTCGAGCCGAGCTACGATGCCGGGCCGGTCATCCTGACCGGCGAGATCGCCTGGTCGCCCGACTATTTCGGCTCCAGCGACGACTCGCTCTATCTCGAGGGCGGCATCGAGGTGCCGCTCGATTTCGGCACCGACAGCGTCGCCGTCTCGCTGTTCGGCACGCTGGGCTACACCTATTTCTCCGACGGCGGCGTGCCGGACTACCTGAACTGGACGCTGGGCGCCTCGGCGACGCTGTCGCCGTTCACCCTGTCGGTCTCCTACGAGGACACCGACCTGGCGGGCCAGGGCTTCTCCTGCGACGACATCTGCGACGAGACCTTCCTGGTCAGCCTGACGACGACCTTCTGAGTCCCGGCCTGAGTCCCGGCCCGAGCCCGGCAACGGTACGGTCCGCGGCCGGGGCTTGCCCCGCCGGTCCGGGAGTGGGAAACAGTAGGGCGATCGGGGTGTCTTGACGAGGGCCCGGCGACCCGGCCGGCCAACCAGATCTCAGGAGGATGCAATCCCATGCTACGCATTGGCAGCGAAGCGCCCAATTTCACGGCGGAGACGACCGAGGGCACGATCGATTTCCACGACTGGATCGGCGACGGCTATGCCGTCCTGTTCTCCCACCCCAAGGACTTCACGCCGGTCTGCACGACCGAACTCGGCTACATGGCGCGCATCAAGCCAGAGTTCGACCGGCGCAATTGCAAGATCATCGGCCTGTCGGTCGACCCGGTCGACAACCACAAGAAGTGGGGCCAGGACATCGCCGACGTCATGGGCTCGGCCCCCAACTACCCGATGATCGGCGATACCGACCTCAAGGTCTCCAAGCTCTACAACATGCTGCCCGAGGACGAGGCCGGCACCTCGGAAGGCCGCACCGCGGCGACCAACGCCACCGTGCGCACGGTCTTCGTGATCGGCCCGGACAAGAAGATCAAGCTGATGCTCTCCTACCCGATGAGCACCGGGCGCAATTTCGACGAGATCCTGCGCGTGCTCGATTCCATCCAGCTCACCGCCAAGCACCAGGTGGCCACGCCGGTCAACTGGAAGGAGGGCGAGGACGTGATCATCGTCCCGGCGCTGTCCGACGAGGCGGCGAAGGACAAGTTCCCCGGTGGCTGGAAGACGGTGAAGCCCTATCTCCGGACCGTGCCGCAGCCGGGCAAGTAGGACCCGGCGAACGGGCCGGCCCGGGCGGCGTGGCGGGCGGCGTGGGGGGCGGCGTGGCCGGCAGCCGCGCTCCGCCGCCCCCTGTTGCCATTCCCTGTGGCCGCCCCTACTCGTCCCGCCCCATCTCGTCCCGCCTCTTATCGTCCGGTCCGGGCTCAGGCGGCGCGCTTGGCGAGGTGGTCGGCGACCAGGGCCTCGGCGATCTGCACGGCGTTCAGCGCGGCGCCCTTGCGCAGATTGTCGGCGACCACCCACAGGGCGAGGCCGTTCTCCACCGTCGGGTCCTCGCGCACCCGGCTGACGAAGACCGGGTCGTCGCCCGCCGCCTCCACCGGGGTGACATAGCCCTCGTCGGCGCGGTGGTCGACCAGGGCCACGCCCTCGGCCCGGCGCAGGGCGGCCCTGGCCTGCTCGACCGTGACCTCGCGCTCGAACTCCACGTTCACCGCCTCGGCATGGCCGATGAACACCGGCACGCGCACGCAGGTGGCGTGCACCTTGATCTTCGGGTCAAGGATCTTCTTGGTCTCGACCACCATCTTCCACTCCTCCTTGGTCGAGCCGTCATCCATGAAGGCGTCGATATGGGGAATGACGTTGAAGGCGATCTGCTTGGAGAACTTGGCGCGGTTCACCGGGTCGTTGACGTAGATGGCGCGGGTCTGGGTGAACAGCTCGTCCATGCCCTCCTTGCCGGCGCCGGAGACCGACTGATAGGTCGCCACCACCACGCGGCGGATGGTGCCGAGCGCATGCAGCGGCTTCAGCGCCATGACCATCTGGATGGTCGAGCAGTTCGGGTTGGCGACGATGTTCTTCGCCCCATAGCCGGCCAGCGCCTGGCGGTTGACCTCCGGCACCACCAGCGGCACGTCCGGGTCCATGCGCCAGTAGGAGGTGTTGTCGACCACCACCGCGCCGGCCCGCGCCGCCTTGGGCGCATACTCCGCCGACACCTTGGCGCCGGGCGAGGACAGCACCAGGTCGACGCCCTTGAAGTCGAAGCGCGCCAGGTCCTGGACCTTGAGGACGTCGTCCTCGCCGAAGGAGACCTCGCGGCCGACCGAGCGCTCGGAGGCCAGCGCGATCACGTCGGACACCGGAAACGCCCGCTCCGCCAGGATCTGCAGCATCTCGCGACCGACATTCCCGGTCGCCCCGACGACGGCTACGCGATAGGACATGGGGTACTCTCAAAGCAATGCAGCAGGAAACATAGACCTGCAACTAGCGACTCGTTGAGCCGACCGTCAACGACATTCAAAGCATAGCTCTGTTCCGAAGATCGAATTTCATTCTTATCACCGCCGCCCGTTGGGAGTACCGTGACACAAGAATCAACCATTAGTCTAGATAACGAGAATGCTCAGAAAACTTTTCCGGAAAAGGCGCCGCACCGCCACGTTCAAGTTGCCACAGTTGAACGAGCCATTTTCATTGGAGCTACATCCTCAGGGCGAAGCCGTCTCGGATATCATGTTTCAGCACGCAGTGTGGGAGCCGACGGAAACTGAGATATTTTGTAAAGTAATTAAGCCTGGCGACTTTGTTTTAGATTTGGGAGCAAATATCGGCTACTATAGTATCCTCTCGTCAATGCTCAGCGGATTGGACGGTCTTGTTTTCTCAATTGAGCCCAATCAAGAAAATTATTATTTACTCAAACGCAACATATCACGCAATCGCAGATTGAATATTTCCGCCTTAAACGCTGCCGCTGGAAACAAGAAAGGTACTACTGAGCTTTATCACTCCGATATTAATTACGGCGATCATAGGACGTCTCCCATAGAGGGAGGCGCTCGAAGATCTACTGTAAAGTTGACTACAACAGACAGCATCATTCAGAGCGTAAAAAAGAAACCTAGGCTTCTGAAAATTGACTGCCAAGGCGCCGAGGGTGTTATTCTTGAAGGTATGATAAACACTATTGGCGATAGAAAACTAAGACCAGAATATATCATAATCGAGTTCTGGCCATATGGACTCCACAATCACGGTGTGGAACCAGACGAGTTCTTAAGACACATTTTCAGCATCAATTATAAAGTTATTGATATAGGTTCGTGGAGCGACCAGCCCTCAATAACCAATATTGACGATATGCGCTCAAAAATTAGTGATGAGCTGAGCATCGATTCCCGTAACTATACTAATTTTCTACTATGCGATAATCTTATTGATCATTCCGACGCAACAGTTATCTAACGCGCTAATACTACTGAATGCTCCACGTGTGAGCCGCTCAGGAGAGGGTCATGAAGTTTGTAGGTAGCGCCCGGAGACGACTGATTGACCGTGCTTTGCGCGGCACAGTCATGAGGATTCTTGAAACCGAACGGGTCGCTGGCCAATACCAGTTAGACGCCAGCATGTGCAAGGGTTCGGGCCGGGATCTCGCGCGAAGCTCTAGTCTTTCCGAACGAGCAAGGCGCTTGCTTTCATATCTGTCACCGAGTGACCCGGTCGGAGCGACATTTCGGCGCGTAGGCAGGGAGCATGACGGCGGCTATGTGATGGTAAGCGAATTTCTCGATGGTCATATAGCCTATTCAATCGGTATCGGAGACGATGTCTCCTGGGACATCGCGATAGCCGAACTTGGGTACGATGTCTTTCAGTACGATCACACCGTTGACAACCCGAACGCTCCTAATTCAGGGAGATTCCATGCGCGTCGTATCTGCGGGGAGAACGGAAAGATCAGCAAGGACGACCTGACTTTATCTGAATGTCTCATCGAGAATGGCCACTCTGACGCCAATGAATTAGTGCTAAAGATTGATATTGAAGGTGATGAGTGGGATATTTTTAATACGGTTCAACCTGAAACACTTGCGCACTTTTCACAAATTGCGGTGGAGTTCCATCATATTCATCATTGCATAATTGATGTAAACTACTCGTACTTTTTTGACGCACTAAATAATATCCGGACGCAGTTTACGCCTGTACACGTTCATGCTAACAATGCTCATGATTTTTGCATTATCGGTGGCGTCCCTGTTCCACCAACTCTGGAGGTTACCTTTATCCGGTCTGATGTGTGTAAATTTTCTGAAAACACACGGACATTCCCAACCATTCTGGACTCCCCAAACTACTATAGATGGCCGGAACTCTATCTAGGGAAATTTGTTTTCTGAAAGAATTTTGTCCATACTCGAATTAAATTTCTCTAATGAGAAATATCGATTGAACAATCGACGTGATTTAATCATTTCTTGTTCACGCTCATCTTGGATGCTGATCATTTTTTTTGCGAAGTTCTTAGGTGAATCAAAGCATTCGATCCCGATACGTGCGACCTCACCCTCGTCCACTCCCCGGAGGCCATTCCTGGTTGATATGATCGGAACGCTATATGAGGCAGCTTCGATGGTTTTCACGGAGATTCCATGCCCTGTCCTCATCGGAATCAGCGCGGCGTCGCAGTTCGCGTAGTACCCGCTTACATCATCGACAGGGCCGATGAAGCAGTTCGCAAAGGCACTGTATAGTATCGGGTGAAACTTCTTGAAAGGCTCAGCGACAGCTCCAACAATAGATAGATCTACAGGCCTACTCCCCAACCAAGGCCTCACTTCAGCAAGCAACCACCTAACCGCCTCGACGTTATGGCTGTTGTTAGCTCCGACAAAAAGGTACTTTCCATAGTGTCTCTTTAGTTCTACCTCGCGATCGGGCATGCCTGGATACAGAACATACTGTTTTGATTTTTTAATTTTATTCTTAAAGAACTCTAAATCATCCACCGACACATGCACCAGTATATCAAAGTCCTCTCCGATCAATTCTAGTTCTGTTCTGATGAGATCATCATAGTTGTCTACCTTCTTTGTGTAAGGATTTTGAAACTCACTGTCAATAATCTGGTGTGTTTGTATATCGATTGTTGCCAGTATCGATTTTGGCTTTTCTCCACGGGCAGCTGAAATGTTAATCAATTTTCGGGAATAAGAAAGGAAATACAGCATATTACATACGACGTATTTCACTTGTCCGCTATTGATAAATTTGACGACTTCATCTCCGACGGGAACGGTATGTGGAGGGTACGCCCGCCACGTAAGCGAATTAAATCTTCTCATCGACTTGGGAGTTAGTTTTCTAAACTTCGGTCTGTGAATTCGTTTATTGAATGATTCTAAAAACTTTGCATCGACATCGTAATATTTTGATTCATAATAATTGGATACCCATTCATTATTTCTCAAATGTTGATCACGCTCAATCGGCAGTCCAATGAAGGCCGTCGTATATCCTTTTGATCTAAAATAGTTTATCTGATTTTTAATATATTCTCCAACACCAGTATTGGGCCAAAATGGCCCTACTATAATAGCTATATCTTTGTTTCCGCTCATGTCTACTATTTTCCCATTAATTTTTTAAGTCGACCTAAGAATCCATTCTTCTTGATGCCGAAATTGCTCTCAAAGCTACTCGCAATATTATTATCATGAAGTTTGTATTGGGCCAAGTGACTGAATTTATCGCTTATTCTCCTTCGATTATAGTTCTGTTCCCACCACCCATCGCCAAGCGGGTCGAAAGTGGGGGCACCGGTTCGCCTCAAGAGCAGTGTCGTCTCAACCAATTCCACCACGGAGAACATACTATCCTCCTTCACCACATCAGCAAACCGCCCGATCGTTGGTATATGAACGTCATCAATAATCAGAAATCCGCCCTCCTCAATATGTGGATAGAAATAATAGTACTCTATTTCTGGAAATGGAAATCCGTGAGGTCCATCTATTAGAACAAGCTGATATTTATCGGAGAAACGATAGTTTGGTAGAGTCTGTTGTGTTGGACCATATACGACGTTGACTTTTTCAATTTGAGTCAAAGGACAATCAAAGAAAAATTTTACACTTGATTCAAGCCCCTGCTTTCTATCATCAAGGGTAAAAACCGTGTGCATTTTGGATAAATTTGAGAACAAGATTGTTGATTTTCCACACCCAGTTTCCGCCGATCGCTCAATATCCCGCGGAAGGAGCTCCTCGATTCGCTTCAACACCCGAATATCGAATGCACCCGCTGCGTGAGTCGCATTTCCAATTGGTAAAGCCGCGATCTGATCGCTCACGGACATGCTCTTACCTGTCATAGCTTGGTCAATCGATGAGGTTGAAGGAGTTCAGCAGCGAGCTTCTGCCACGTGAAAGGCTTGTCATGACTCAAGTCCGCTTCGGGCACGTTCAACGTAAGCCTCTGATTCGCAAAATTTCTAACTTCCGAAGACCAACGCTCAAGCTCCATAGGCAGTACTCGAGCCTTTCCATCTCCCGCCTCGGGAACGGCCGTTCTATCGGATGTGATACAAGGTACACCCATTGATATTGCCTCTGTGATCGGAAGGCCCCAACCCTCCGCAAGCGAAGGAAACAGAAATCCAATGCAATTGCTGTAAAGCCACATCAACTGACGATCCGGCGCATTCTCAACGAAATGCACGTTATCCCGCAACAGTTGAGTTGCCTGAACCCTACGGTAGAGCCGCATCGCGTAGGCGTCCCCAGCCGACCGGAGACTACCGGCAATAACCAGCAATGGAAGCTTCTCGCCTTGTTTGAGTACCGCTTCCCAGACGTCGACCAGAAAGGCTTGGTTCTTGCGCTTGCAGACCACGCCAACGGTTAGGAAGAATGGCTCGTCCTGCTCAGCGATGCTGGCGACGGGTTCGGGCGCTGTGTCCATTAGCGCCGACATGTCCGTCGGCAGGTGGACGCGGATCACCCGCTCGGCGGCGATCCCGGCGCGCTCGGAGAGACGGCCGCGGGTGTATTCGGAGTAGGCGAAGAGGCGGTCGGCCGGCAGTACGAAATCGGTTACATAGTCGGCGAAGCGCTTGCGAAACTCCACCGGATAGAACTCCGGGAAGTCGAGAGGCAGCAGGTCGTGGACGAGGACGCGGGTCTCCACCGGCCGAGCGGCTGTCTCCTGGATCTTCGCGAGGAGGTCGGCGGCGAGCCAGTCGGCTCCGAAGTGAACGAAGACGAGGTCGCGGTTCGCGAGTTTCGCAAGCCGCTCGCCGAGCGGTGACGCTGTGCCGCCCGCTGCCGCCGGTCGCTTCGCGGTGGCGTCGAGAGCGCTCGCCAGCCGCCGCCGTCCCCGCCTGACACCGCGCTCCAGCGTGCGGCCGAGACGCCGCACGGGCGAGTGGCGGCTGGCGATGGCGGCCAGCAGGCGGCTGCGGGCGAAGATGCCGGTCTCGCTGCGGCCCAGCTTCTCCGTCGGCGCCTCCCGGCCCCAGGTGAGCACGGTCGCGGCCGGCTCGATCACCGGCTGGCCGCTCTTCGCGTCGTAGCGCAGAAAGGTGACCGCGTCGCCCAGCGCCTCGGCGATGGCGGCGGCGAGGTTCAGCTCGACCCGGGGGATGCCGGTCATCACCCGGCCGCGGTTGTAGTGGCAGGTGGTGACGTCGAACAGGACGTGGCGCCCCGGTGGCGGGGCGGGATGCGGGGCGGGATGCGGGGCGCGTGCCGGCGCGGCAGCGTCCGGGGCGTTGCCCGGGACGCTTTCCCGGGCGCTTCTCGGGTTCGGCGGGGGCGCCTGGCGCACGGCCATCGGCGGC
>JAVKFF010000212.1:0-17753 GCA_040226215.1 Azospirillaceae bacterium | reverse complement strand
TCAGCTTCCTGGGTCTCGGCGACCCCAATTTTCCGAGTTGGGGCCAGATGCTGCGCGAAGCCCAACCCTACCTCTCCATCGCCTGGACCTACGCGGTCTTCCCCGGCCTCGCGATAGGCTGGCTGGTTGTTGCGGTAACGCTGGTCGGCGACGGCATCAATACGGCCCTGAACAGGACCGACCCGTGAGCGCCACGCCGATCCTCGAGGTGGACCGCCTCTGCGTCGACTACCAGACGTCCGACGGACCGTTCCGCGCCGTCGACGAGGTCAGCTTCGACCTGCGCTCGGGCGAGTCGATCGGCATCGTCGGCGAGAGCGGCTGCGGCAAGTCGACGGTCGGCCACGCGCTGATGCGCCTCCTGCCCGACAATGCCGCGATCACCGGCGCCATCCGCCTGGAAGGGCAAGACCTCACCACTCTGTCCTATGACAGCCTGCTGCGGCAGCGCTGGCGGCGCATCGCCATGATCTTCCAGTCGGCGATGAACGCCTTCAACCCGGTGGTGCCGGTCGGCCGCCAGATCGTCGAGCCGATGCTGCTGCACCGCGTCGTGGACGGCCGCGGCCAGGCACGTCGGCGCGCCCGGGAACTGTTCGATCTCGTCGGCCTGCCCGCCGACCGCTTGAACGCCTATCCGCACGAACTGTCCGGCGGCATGCGCCAGCGGGCAATCATGGCCATGAGCCTGGCCTGCAATCCCTCGGTGCTGATCGCCGACGAGCCCACCACGGCGCTCGACGTGGTCGTGCAGGATCAGATCTTCCTGCGGCTCGCCGAGCTAAAGCGGCAGTTCGGGCTGTCGATCGTGCTGGTCTCGCACGATATCGGTCTGATCGCGGAGAACTGCGACCGGGTCGGCGTGATGTATGCCGGACGCCTGGTCGAGTTCGGCGCCACCGCCGACGTGCTGCGCCGGCCGAGGCATCCCTATTCCGCCGTGCTCTCTCGGGCAACGCCGAGCCTGGCCGCCGGTACCAGGGACCTGGTGGCGCTGCCCGGCGCCCCACCCGGACACGGGGTGACACGCGAGGGCTGCGTCTTCGTCGCCCGCTGCCCGCTGGCGGTCGAGGAGTGCCGCGCCGTGGCGCCACCGACGCGGGAGGTGGATGGGCGCCTCACCGCCTGCCACCTGGCCGAGCAGGTCGAGGCGGGCGCCGTCGCCGATCGCCTCAGCCGCTTCACCGCCCCGCCGCCGGCCAGCCCGGCCGCACCGGTGCTGACGGCGGATGGCGTGTCGCGTCATTTCGATCTCGGCGGGCTGCACCTGTTTGGCGGCCGTCGCACGCTCACCGCCGTCGACGGCGTCGACCTCGCCCTCGCCCCCGGCGAGGTGGTTGGTCTGATCGGTGAGTCCGGTTGCGGCAAGACCACGCTCGGCATGATGCTGACCGGCCTGGAGGAGGCGAGCGAGGGGCGCATCGAGGTCAACGGCGAGAGCTGGTCAGCCGCGCGCGGCAGTTCAGAGCGAGCATTGCGCCGCTCAGTGCAGGTGATCTTCCAAGACCCCTATGAATCGCTCAATCCGCGGATGCGGGTCGCCGACACGCTTGCGGAGCCTCTGATCGCGCATGGCATCGGTGACCGGGCCGAGCGCCAACGCAGCGTCGAAGCCATGCTCGACCGGGTTGGCCTGACGCCGGCACGGAGCTTCGCACGGCGTTTCCCGGCCCAGCTTTCCGGCGGTCAGCGCCAGCGCGTTGCGATCGCCCGCGCCATGATCGTCGGTCCCCGCGTGGTGATCGCCGACGAGCCGCTGTCGATGCTCGACGCCTCGGTGAAGGCCGGCATCATGTCGTTGCTGGCCGACTTCAAGCGCGACGGCGTGGCGATCCTCGTGGTCACCCACGACCTCTCCATCGCTCGCTATCTCTGCGACCGCATCGCCGTGATGTATCTCGGCCGCATCGTCGAGGAAGGGCAAGCCGCCGAGGTCATCGACCGGCCGCGCCATCCCTATACACGCCTGCTGCTCGACTCCGTGCCCGACCCCTTCAGCGACCGCTCGAACCGCCGCCTGCTGCCGAGCGCCGAGCCGCCCAACCCCGCCCAGCGGCCGACCGGCTGCGCCTTCCATCCGCGCTGCGCCTACGCGGTCGAGCGTTGCCGCGCCGAGCCGCCCGTCCTGGAGGCAACCCAATCCTCCCTCGCCGCCTGCTGGCGCGCGCGGGAGATCGATCTCTCACCCGCCGCGGGCGAGATCGCGCCGCTCCGCTTCGGAGCATCCTGAACGAAGGAGGTCGTCATGTCATTGAAGAGGCTTTGCCAAACCACCGCGATCGGTCTGTTCCTCGCCGTCTCCACGCTCGCGCCCGCGCAGGCTCAGCGCGACACCAACACGGTCGTGGTCGCGATCACCTCCGATATCCGCAACTTCAACATCGCGATGGCGTTCGATGCCTCGTGGTTCCCGTCCACGTTGTACTTCGAACGGCTCGTGGCGATGGACTACGGGCCGGACTTCGCCATCCGTCCGCTGCTGGCCCGCGAATGGGAAATCTCTGACGACGGCCTCACCTACACGTTCCACCTGCAGGACGGCGTCACTTGGCATGACGGCGAACCGTTCACCAGCCATGACGTCGCCTACACCATCAACGCCATCGTCGAGAACGAAACCTATGGTGCCGCGCCGCTGCGCGTCATCGAGTCGGTGGAAACCCCCGACGATCTCACCGTCGTCTTCCACCTGAGCGAGCCGTCGGCGCCACTGCTCTCCAACCTCGCCACCTATCCGCGCACACCCATCCTTCCGGCCCATCTCTACGAGGGGCAGGAATGGGAAGGCCATCCCAACAACATGAACCCGATCGGCACCGGCCCCTATCGGCTCGCCGAACATCGGCCGGGCGAGTACATCGCCTTCACCCGTTATGACGGCTATTGGGGCGAGCAGCCGGAGGTCGAGAACATCGTCTTCCGCGTGGTGCCCGACGACAACGTCCAGGCGGCCCAGCTGCTCGCGGGCGAGATCCACGCCATGAACAACCCCCCGCCGATCAACCTCGAGCCGATCCTCGACGCCGATCCGGACGTGGCGGTCGACGCCCCGCCAGGGCCGATGACCTACTACTTCGCCATGAACGTGACGACCGAGCCGTTCGACGACCCGGCGCTGCGCCGCGCGCTCGCCTACGCCATCGACCGTGAACAGCTGGCTGAGACGGCCTCCTTCGGCATCTTCGAGCCGGCCCGGGGCACCTATGTCGCGGCCATCGACTGGGCATTCGACGACTCGGTGCTGCTGCCCGAGACCGACCTCGAGGAGGCAGCCCGCCTGCTCGACGAGGCCGGTTACCCGCTGGTCGACGGCGAGCGATTCGCGTTCGAGATCTGGGTGTCGCGGACGACCACGGTCGACTCCGCGCAGATCCTGCGCGAACAGCTGCGCCCGCTAGGCATCACCGTCAATGTCAACCAGATGGAGGACGGGCTGTTCCGCCAGCGCCTAGCCGACATGGAGCACGACAGCTATGTCTACGGCAACTGGTGGGGGCCCGATCCCAGCGAGTGGGCCAACTACACCGCCACCGGGCGCTTCTGGAACCGCATGGGCTATTCCAACGAGCGCGTGGACGAACTCTTCGAGATGGCCGAACTGGCCCTGACCGAGGAGGAACGGGCCGCGCACTACAGCGAGATTCAGCAGATCCTGCTCGAGGACATGCCGCGCATCCCGCTATTCGACAGTGGACCCTACTCGTTCGCGCACAGCACGGACCTGGTGGGCTGGTTCTCCGAGGAACCCGTCTCCTTCCGCATGGATATGCGCAACCTGCGCTGGGCCGACTAGGGCGACTGCCCGGCGGCCGCCGTCACCTGGGCGGCGGCCGCCACCCCTTCCAAACAACAATCAGAACAAGGGTCTATCAGATGACCAAGCCACTTACCGTGTTCGGTCAAACCACCCAGCCGGGCCAGTCCAGCCGTTACCGTGCCAAGGTCAGCGAGCTCAATGACGGCACCGAGGTCACGGTGCCGGTGATGGTGCATGTTGGCGCCCAGGACGGGCCGACCGTCATGCTTTCCGGCGCCATCCACGGCGACGAGTACAACGGCCCGGCCTCGATCCCGCGGATCTTCGACCTGCTGGACCCGTCTACGCTTAAGGGCGCGCTGATCGCGGTGCCGGTGATGAACCCGTTCTCCTACTACACCCGCGAGCGCTGCGCCTCGCTGGACTACGAGCACCTGAACCTCAACCGCATCTGGCCGGGCGACGCCAACGGCCTGCCCACCCAGCGCCTCGCGCACGCCCTTTTCAGCCAGTGTGTGGAGCAGAGCGACTACGTTCTCGACTATCACGAGGGCGGCGTCGCCTTTCTTGCCAACTACATCATCCTGGGCGGCACGGTGGAGACCAAGAAGAAGGTCGGCGACAAGCAGCTGGAGATGGCGCGCTGGTTCGGTGACGGCATGCCGGTCGACGACGCCACGATTGGCGAGGCAGCCATCCGCATGGGCCGCGCCGGCGCACTCAGCGAAGCCGCGGGATCGCACGGCATCCCGGCCATCGGCATCGAAATCGGCGGCGCCGGCACGGTCTGGCCGGACTGGGTCGAGCGTTCGGTCAACGGCAGCCTGCGCATTCTCAAGGGACTTGGCCTGATCGACAGCGCACCTGCCGAGACCAACTCCTCTGATCAGATCATCTGCAACACAACGACGTGGCTGCGCCCCAGCCATGGCGGCCTGATCCGACCCTACGACGCGGCGCAAATCCATGCCATCATCGACCAGGGCACGCCGCTCGCCGATCTGCTCGACCCCTTCGGCAATGTGCTCGAGACCCTGTCGGCACCCTTCGACAGTGTCATCATGGACACCAGGTTCATCTCCACCGTGATGCCCGGCGACTGGACCTACAAGTGCGGGAAGCTGCCCTCATGAGTACCGAACGTCTGAAGGCGCTGGGCTTCGCCGCCGCCGCCGGCACACTGGAGCGGCGGTGGGTCGGGGATCCGGTACTGGGCGAGGTCACGCTGCCGGCCATCCTGATCAGCGGCAGCACCCCGGGCCCCCTCACCCTTGTCACGGCCGGACTGCATGGCGACGAGTACGACGGATTGGAAGCGGCACTGCGCCTGGCCGAGGAGACAGACCCGGCGCGACTGACCGGATCGGTTCTGATCATCCCCCGCGTCCACGTGGCGGCGTTCCGGCACGGCTGGCGCACCAACGACATCGATGGACTTGACCTCAACCGCCAGTTTCCCGGCCGCAAGGAGGGATACCTGTCCCAGCGCCTGGCCTGGTTCGTCACCGAGAAACTGCTGCCCGTGGCCGACCTTGCCATCGACCTGCATGGGGGCAACACGCAACTCGCGGTGGTCAGCTATGGCTGCGTCCGGGCTCCCGAGGACATCAAGGGCGAGATGCAGCGGCTGTTGACGGTCAGGCATCTCTGGGACTTCTCGACCAACCCGACCATGCGCGGCACGCTGCTCGACGCGGCGGAGGACCAGGGTGTGCCGATCGCCATCCTGGAGATCGGCGGCGGCAACACCTGGAGCGAGGAGCCGGTCGGCGACGCGCTGGCGGGCATGCGCAACCTGCTGCGCTGGAAGGGCCAGATCGGCGGCGACTACGAGCGCCTGCCGGACAAGCAGCTCATGCTGGGCGGCTCCTTCGGCAACGCCAGCGCCAGCGGCTTCCTGCGCCCCCGAACGCATCTCGGTGACTGGGTCAAGGAGGGACAGGTGCTCGCCACCATAGTCGATCTGACCGGCGTGGTGCTGGAGGAGGTCACGTCCAAGGTGGATGGCGTCGTCAACGACATCCGCACCATGCCTTCGATCCAGGTCGGCGAGTGGCTTTACCTGGTCGGAGAGGTGTTGGAGGAGATCCGGTATGATGCCTGACGGCCGCGCCTCTCAGGCAGGTGGCACGAAGGGATAGGGCACGGGATCGCCGCCGCGGTAGGGCAAGGCCACCGTACCAGTGCCGGGCGAGGACTCCGTGCCCTCCTCGTTAACGATGCCAAGGTCTAGCTCGACGATGCCGTAGTCGGGGCATTCGCGCTTGCCCGTGACGCGCCCCCACATGGTCAGCTTTTCGCCGATCAGGTTCATTGCACGGAAGCGGAAGGTGACTTTCCAGACCCAGCCGGTGTCGCCGATCCACTTGCGCAGGTGCTCGAAATAGAACTGCTGCTTGAGCGAGCCGTTGACCAGCAGGCCCGGCAGCTTGTCATGGTTGACCGCGAAGTCGCGGTCGTAGTGGATCTTGTGCCAGTTCTCCATCGCCGCCGACCAGCGCATGATGTGCGCCGTGGTGAACGGGCCTTTGTCCAGGGGCGGGATCTCGTCGCCGACGGCGACGTCCTCGAAGCAGACCGGGCGGGACTGGATGGTCATTTCAGGGGCCTCCGGATGGAGATGCGACGGATGCGCAGCAGCAGCTCGTCATCCGCCGTGAAGTAGTCGCTGACGATGTAGATCAGGATGATCGGACCCTTGCTCGACTGCTTCTCCACGATGTCCTCGTAGAAGGAAGTCACCTTCACCCGCTCGCCGTAGCGGGCGTAGCGGTAGAACTCGATCTCCGATCCGCCGTTAAGGACGCCAAAGCCGCGGAACTGCCTGATCTCGGGCAAGGCCAGCGTGCGGTTGCCCGACGAGCCGTCGAAATCCTCGTTGTAGGCGTTCTCCTGCACCGGATCGGGGTCGCCATAGGCGCGCCGGAACATGGCCTGCGGGAACAGGGGCGGCGCCACCGGTCCACCGAAGCGGTTGTCGGTCCCGGCGTCCGGGGCGAAGATCGGCGCTTCGTCCATGATCGCTTGGGCGTAGCGGCGTACGGCGCCGGGCTCGACCGGCTCGCAGGCGAACTCTTCGCTCGTGCGCATGCCGATATAGTCCATCGCCCCTTCGGGAATGTTGCTCACTGGCTGCTCCTCCGGCTCACGATTGGCTCAGGGACGTCTCGTCGATCACGCCGTTGCGCAAGGTGCCGAGCGTCTCGATCTCGACCTCGATCGTGTCGCCGTGCTTCATCCACAGTGGCGGCTTGCGGGCGAAGCCGACGCCCTCGGGCGTGCCGGTAGCGATCACGTCGCCCGGCTCCAGCGGCGTGAAGCCCGAGACGTAGTTGATGATGAAGGGAATGTCGTAGATCAGGTCGGCCGTGGTGGCGTCCTGGACCGTGGCGCCGTTCAGCCTGGTGCGCAGCGACAGCCGACCCGGATCGGCCACCTCGTCGGCGGTGGTGATCGCCGGACCGAAGCCGCCGCTGGCGAAGAAGTTCTTGCCCGCAGCCAGCGAGTGCTTGAACTGGAAGTCGCGCACCGATGCGTCGTTGAAGATGGCGTAGCCGAAGATGTGGCCGAGCGCGTCCTCGCGCGCGATGTGCCGCCCGCCCCGGCCGATGATCAGCGCCAGTTCGCCCTCGAAGTCGAAATTGTCGGAAAGCGCCGGGCGCACCAGGTTGCCGCCATGCGGCACCAGCGTGTTGGTCAGCCGGATGAACAGGCTGGGGAAAGGCGGCGGCGCGGCGTGTCCGGCCTCGGCTACATGCGCCTTGTAGTTCTTGCCGATGCAGACGATCTTGCCCGGATCGGGAACCGGCGGCAGCAGCTCGACGCCGCCCGGGTCACGGGTTGCGAGACCCGGGCCCTCGAAGGCCTGCATACCGTGTGCAATCGCCCGCCGCAGCGCCTGCGGGCCCGTGCCGAGTTCGACAATGCCGTCACCGTCCAGTCGGCCGAATGCCTCGCCACCAGCGATGGCGTAGCTTACGAGCTTCATCAGGGAATCCTCCCGCCCCTGCGGACGACGCGCCACGTTTTCCCGGCTCTGGCGGCCTGAAGCGCGTCATGGGATGCGAACCGTAAGGGCTCGCTCCGGAAGGTTCAACGAATTTTTGGATCCAGTTTAGCATCCTAATGAAGATTCCCGAGGTTGACACGCCGCCCCGGGTGTTGGAGCATTGTCAAATTGGATCCAATAGCGAAAGCGTTTGGATCCATGGGTGAATGCGCCGGTGAGAGCGCACTGGAAGCGACGATGAAGATGCCTCGACCCTCCGGAGACGATGGCCGGCCCGCCGGTATTGCCGCGCCCAGCCGCACCCAGGCGCCTGCCGGGGCCGCGTCGGCGCGCGCCCGTCTCCACCGCCCCAGCCGATAGAACGGGAGACGGCCCATGCTGCCGAAAAGGATTGAACTGGTCGAAGTCGGACCGCGCGAGGGCTTCCAGTTCGAGGGAATCGGCCAACCCGACAAGATCTCGACGGCCGACAAGATCAAGCTGATCAACATGCTGTCGGAGACAGGTCTGAAGACCATCCAGACCACCTCCTTCGTGCATCCCAAGCAGGTTCCGCAGATGGCCGACGCGGAGGATGTCATCGCCGGCGTCCGTCAGAAGGCGGGTATCCGCTACACCGCGGTCTACCTCAACGATGTCGGCATCCGCCGCGCTCTTGCGACCGGCAAGGTCAGCGTCACCGGCAAGGTCACCCTGACCGCCTCGGAGACCTTCTCGCTACGCAACCAGAAGCGCGACGCCGCACAGGATCTCGCCATGCAGCGCAAGGTGGCGGCGCTCTATAACGAGAACGGCTACGCCGTGGAGACCGGCAGCGTGATGGCGGCTTTTGGCTGCAACTACGAGGGCGAAGTTGCCATCGACCGGGTGCTCGGCCTCATCGAGAAGCTGCACGAGGTGGTCGGCGAGGTCGGCAACGAGCTGAAGACCGTCAGCCTCGCTGACACCATGGGCTGGGCCAATCCAGAGCAGATCCGCCGGACCGTGCGGGCGGTGCGCGAGCGCTGGCCGTCCCTGCGCATCCGCATGCATCTGCACGACACGCGCGGCCTGGGCATCGCCAATGTCTACGCCTCGCTGCTTGAGGGCGTCGACAGCTTTGACAGCGCCGTTGCCGGCCTCGGCGGCTGCCCGTTCGCCGGCCACAAGGCGGCCGCCGGCAATGTCTGCACCGAGGAGATCGCCTTCCTGTGCCGTGAGATCGGCGTGGAGACCGGCATCGACCTCGGCAAGCTGATCGAGTGCTCGCGCTTCGCCGAGGAGATCGTCGGCCACCCGGTGCCGAGCAAGATCCTGCGGGCCGGGACCGAACGCGCCCAGCCGCTCAAGGCCGCCTCCTGATGACGCTGCCGGAATGCCCGCCGGAAAGCCTGTCCGAGAACCTGCCCGCGACCCTCTACGACGCGGCGACCCGGGCGGCCGAGGCTTTCGGCGATCGCGATTTCCTGGTCATCGGCCGCCGCGAGGAGGTGCTCGGATTCGCTGAGCTCGCCAACCGGGCCGATCGCTTCGGCCGTCTGCTCGCCTCGCTTGGCGTGATACCAGGCGACCGGGTCGGCATGTGGATGACCAATCAGGCGGCCTGGGCGGTCTCCGCCTACGGCATCGCCCGCGCCGGCGCGGTCATGGTCGGCATCTCCACCCGCCTGTCGGCGCGCGAGGTGGCGCACCTGATCGAGCTCAGCCGGCCCGCCGTGCTGGTCACCGAGGACCGCTTCCTCGGCAAGATCGACGCCGCCGGCCTGCTGGCCGAGATCGCGGCCATGCTCGCCCAGCGCGGCGTGGAGATGCCCCGCGTGGTGATGCGGCTTTCCGGCGACGGCGCATTGCCTGAGGGAGCGCTGGACTGGGAACAGGCGATGGCCGCCGCCGCCGACCTGCCGCCCCTGGCGCCGGCGGCCGAACTGGTGGCCCGGGCGGGAGAGCATGGCCATGCGGAACTGGCGGGAGTCGCCGCCATCCTGTCGACCTCCGGCACGACGGGCGCGCCGAAGGGCGTGATGCTGACCCATGCCGGGCTCTGTCGGCTGGCCCATGAATGCACCAGGCGGCAGGAGCTGGACCCGAGCCAGCGCTTCTACTCGATCGCGCCCTTCTTCCACTGCAGCGGCTACATGCACGCGCTGCTGACCAATCTGCTTGCCGGCTCGACGCTGTTCGCCACCCGCAAATACGATGCCGAGGAGGCCTGGGACGTCATCACCGGCGAGGGTATCGACGCCTATCACGGTTTCATCGGCGTGCTGCAGGACATGGCCGACGCGCCGGGCCGCGACTACGCGAAGCTGCGCATGAACCGGGCTTGGTACAGCGCACCGGCCGCCCGCATGAAGCGGCTCGAGGAGATCCTCGGCGTCAGCATGTGCGAGGTCTATGGACTGACCGAGACCGGCGGCAACGTCGCCATCTGCCGACGCGACGACCCCGAGGAAATGCGCCACGATTCCGACGGACGCCCGCAGGACGGCCTCGCGGTCCGGATCGTCGACCCGGCCAGCGGCGCGGTACTTCCCGAAGGCGCGCAGGGCGAGATCTGCGTCAACGGCTGGAACGTCATGCGCGGCTATTTCCGCGACCCCGCGGCGACGGCCAAGGCGATCGATGCCGAGGGCTATCTGCACACCGGCGACCAGGGCGTGCTGCTGCCCGGCGGCTATCTGCGCTTCGTCAGCCGGATCAAGGACATCATCCGGGTCGGCGGCGAGAACCTGTCGCCCATCGAGGTCGAGGAGGTGCTGGTCGACCACCCGGATGTCGCGGAGGTCGCGGTGGTCGCCGCGCCCGACCCACGGCTGAGCGAGGTTCCCGTCGCCTTCGTGATCCTGAGGCCGGGCACCGGCGCCAGTGAGAAGGATCTCGACGCCTATGCCCGCCGGCACCTGGCGAACTTCAAGGTGCCGCGTCGCTTCTTCGTCGTTGACAGCTTCCCGCGTACCGGCGCCACCAACCGAGTCCAGAAGGCGAAGCTGCGGGACATGATTCCGGACATGGCAGATGCTTGAGATGCGTTCCCAGCCCGCACAAAGCGCCCCGCGTGATACGACACCACTGGTGGAAATCAACAATGTCGCGAAGACCTACGAAACGGTCGATGGCGCCGACGTCGTCGCGCTTGAGCCGACTCGGCTGACCGTCGAAGAGGGCGAGTTCGTCTCCATCGTCGGCCCCAGCGGGTGCGGCAAGACCACGCTGCTCAACCTGCTCGGTGGTCTGCTCGAGCCGTCGGAAGGTGAAATCCTGTTCGACGGGAGGCCGATCCGAGGGCCGATCCGCGATATCGGCATGGTGTTCCAGCGCCCAGTTCTGCTGCCGTGGCGCAAGGTCATCGACAATGTGATGCTGCCGGTGGAGGTCATGAAGCTGCCGGATGCGGCGGCAAGCCGGCAGACCGCGCTCGATCTCCTGAAGATGGTGGGGCTCGCCGGTTTCGAACGCTCCTATCCGAAGGAGCTCTCCGGCGGCATGCAGCAGCGCGCCGCGATCGCAAGAGCACTGGTCTATGACTCGCGCCTCCTCCTGATGGACGAGCCCTTCGCCGCGCTCGACGCCATGACCAGGGAGGAGATGAACATGGAACTCCTGCGCATCTGGCGCGAGACCGGCAAGGCGATCGTCTTCGTCACCCACAACATTCCCGAGGCCGCCCTTCTGAGCGATCGCGTGGTGGTGATGACCCCGCGCCCCGGAAAAATCCGCGAGATCATTGAGGTCGACCTGGCGCGGCCACGCTCCCTCTCCCTGATGGGCGATCAGCGCTTCGGCGAGATCGTCGATCGCATTCGGTCGTTGCTGGGCCTGGGCGACGGCGACAACCCGCAGCCGCGGGGAGAACGCAGCCAATGACGACGATGACCGAGAACATCGCGAAGCGACGCAAGCGTCCGACACGCCGGCGCCAGGCGTTCACGGAGGCGGGCTACCGGACGGCCAGCCTGATCGGTGCGTTGCTGATCTGGGAATTGCTCGTCTGGTACAGCGATGTGCCGGTCTACTTCATCCCGGCACCCAGCGACATCGGCGAGGCGCTGTGGCGCGGCGCGGATCTGTACGCGAACCACTACTTCATCACCCTCGGCCGCACCGTGTCGGCCTTCGTGATCGCCATCCTGGTGGGCATCACCATGGGTACGCTGGTCAACGAGATCCGCCTGGTCAACCGGACGGTCTACCCGATCCTGGTGTCGATGCAGTCGATGCCCAAGATCGCCCTGGCGCCCGTCGTCATCGTCTGGTTCGGCTTCGGCTCGCTCTCGAAGATCGTGCTCGGCGCCTTCGCCGCCTTCTTCCCGATCTACCTCAACACCATGCACGGGCTGAAGACGATGGATTCGGAGCAGCTTGCGCTCATGCGCTCGCTCGGCGCCACGCGCTGGCAGACCTTCTGGAAGGTGAAGCTGCCCAGCGCCCTGCCCTTCCTACTGGCCGGCGCGAATATCGGCATCATCTACGCCACACTCGCAGTGATCGTCGGCGAGTTCATCGGCGCCAACAGCGGCATGGGCTTCCTGATCATCAACCAGTCCAACCAGCTCGATACCGCCGGCGTGTTCGCCAACATCCTGATCCTCTCCGCGACGGGCCTGTGCTTCCACTACGGCATCCACTACCTGCGCGAGAAGATCATCTTCTGGAACTGACCCGCCGCCGGGGCCGACCCCGGCGCGCGCGTCCACGACCGGCCGGCAAGGCTGGCGCCGACAATCAAACAGCCAAGAGAAGAGGAGGACCCCCGAGATGCCCGACACCACTTCGCGCCTGACGCTGAGCCGCCGCACCGCCCTGAAAGGGATCGGTGCCGGTTCCGCCGCGCTCGCCGCCAGTTCCTTCCCCATGCCGGCCATCGGCCAGTCGCTGCGCCCCGTCACCCTGGTCTACGGCGTGCAGACGGTGGACGTCTCCACCGGCTTCTTCTCCTCCATCCCGATGCATTTCGGCTTCTACGAGGAGGAAGGTCTCGAGGTCGAGATCCAGTCGGTCAGCGGCTCCTCCGCGGCGCTCAACGTGCTGGCCGCCGACCAGGCGCAAGTCTCCTCCCACGGCTCGGCCGGCATGTTCGCTGGCGTCGGACGGGGCGTCGACATGCAGTCCTTCATCTGCCAGATCCCCGACTACTTCGTGTCCGTCGGCGTCGCCGCCGACAGCCCCTTCCAGAGCTTCGAGGACCTGCGCGGCCAGACCATCGGCATCAGCGCCGAGGGCGGCTCGCCGCACCTGGTGATGTCGGCCATCTTCAGCAATCTCGGCTGGGTCGAGGGCGAGGATTTCGAGTACCTGGCGGTCGGCACCGCCCTGCCAGCGCTCGACGCGCTGCAGCGCGACCGCGTCCAGGCGCTGGCGCTGTGGGACACCATCTTCGCCGGTTTCGAGTTCCAGGGGCAGGAGTTCCGCCACTTCCGGCCCGACCCGATCCCCTCGCTGGGCTTCACGCACTCGTCCAACGCCATGCGCTCTACCATCGAGAACGAGCCGGAGATGATCGCCGGGCTGACTCGGGCGATGAACAAGGCGATTGTCGTCATGGCGGCGGCCGAGCAGGACGAACTCACCAAGCTGCACTACCAGGTGTTCCCCGAGTCCGAGCCCACCGGCATGTCCGAGGAGGAGTCGCTGCGCATGTCGCGCCTGCGCATGGAGGCGCGCAAGCCCAACATGCGCCTCGAGCAGAGGGTGTTCGAACAGACCGAGCGCCTGGGCGACATCACGGACAGCCAGATCGCCGGACACCGCGACCTGCTCGCCTCGGGCGGCAGCATCCCCGAGGCGCTGCCGGTCGACCGCTACTTCACCCGGGAGTTCCTCGACTACGGCAACGATTTCGACATCGACGCGTTGATCGAGCAGGCCCGCGACTTCCGCGCAGAGTAAGCTTCGACAGGGATCACCGGGCGGGGCGACGGCCTCGCCCGGGAACCGTCCGAGCGCGCGTCTTCCAGGATTCTCATCGATACAGCATGACGCCTGCCACTCCTCTCGACCTGTTCAGCCATGTGCCGGAAATTGTCACACGCTTGGACCAGGCCGCCCAGCATGTGGAGACGTTGGCAGATGGCATCCGAGTCCACTGGCGCATCTGGGGTAGTGGACCGTGCCTCATCCTTCTGCATGGCAGTGGCGGCAGTTGGCTCCACTGGATCGCCAACATCGAGCCTCTGGCTCGTTCATACAGGGTTGTCGTGCCCGACATTCCGGGACACGGCGATTCCGACGCGCCGCCTCCGCCACCGACGTCCGAGCACCTTGCCGCGCTCCTCAGCACCGGCGCTGAATCCGTGTTCGGAGACGGTCCCATCTCGATCGTCGGTTTTTCCATGGGCGCCTCGATCGCCGTCGATCTCGCCGCATCGCAGGATGATCGGGTCTCTGCCTTGGTTCTGGTCGGCTGCGGAAAGGGGTTTGCCGTCCAATCCGCGGACTATGGTCCGCTGGTGCGCTGGCGCCGACTTTCCGATCCCGGCGCGCGTTTGACGGCCCATAGGAACAATCTCGAAACGCTCATGCTCCGCCATGCGCATCTCAACGACGACCTCGCTCTCTACGCTCATGCGTCTAGCGTCGAGCGTGGACGGCTACGCTATCAGCGCGATGCCGACGGAGGGCGCTTTCTCGATCTGATGCGGAATTTCAAGGGGCGGTTGGCAGCGATCTGGGGTGAATTCGACGCTGTCATGGGACCGTACCGCCGGGAGCGCGAAGACTTCGTGAGGTCACTCAAGCCTGATGCCGACCTCATCTTCATCCCGAACGCGGGTCACTGGGTCCAGTATGAGCGCGCCTTGGCATTCGAGCGCGCGCTCGGCGGAATCCTTTCGCCGTCACTTTGACGCACCAAACACTCAACGCACTGGTAGATCAGAAATGGACATCACCTACTTCGGACACTCGACCTTTCGCATCCGCACCGGCTCATCGGTCATCCTCGTCGACCCATTTCTCAGCCGGAACCCATGGTTCAAGGGTGATCTCGATGAGGCGGCAGAAGGACTGACGCACATAGCGATCACCCACGGGCACGGCGACCATGTCGGCGACGCCATCGAGCTGGCCAAGACGCACGACGCGACGGTGATCGCCACCTTCGAACTCGCCGCCTGGATTGGGACCAAGGGCGTTGACAAGACCGCGCGCTGCAATACCGGCGGCAAGCAGGTCTTCGACGATTTCTCCATTACCTTGACGCAAGCGTTCCACTCCTCCTCGTTTACCGAGGAGAATGGCCAGATTGTCTATCTCGGCATGCCAAACGGACTTGTCTTCGACTTTCCGGACGGACCGTCCGTCTACCACATGGGCGATACCGAAATCTTTGGCGACATGGCGTTAATCAATGAGTTGCACAAGCCCGCGATAGGTCTGGTACCCATGGGAGACCGCTTCACGATGGGTGCAAGAAGCGCCGCGCTCGCCTGCAAGCGCTATTTTTCCTTCGACATGGTGGTTCCAATCCACTGGGGAACGATGCCCATTCTCGCGCCCTCACCCGACGACTTCATCGAGTCCATGGGTAACAAGGCAGGCATCGTTCGCACACCGGAGATGGGCACGGCATTCGTGCCCTGAAGTCCGCCGTCACTTTGTCAGTTGTCGGGGAGTGCCGATGCTGGTGTCCGGCGTCAGCTTCCCTGGCTCGCCTCGAGGGCATGGAGGAATTGACGATAGTTCTTCCAGGCCATCTGTATGTGATTGCGAAGTTCCATTACGGCGCCCTCCGCATCGCGCGACTTGATGGCATCGATGATGCGCGTGTGCTCGTTCGCCGCGTCGTGCCCACGTTCACCACGCAGACGCCAGAGCCAGTACCCGTCATATCGTCTGCGAAACCTCAGCCTATCATTGAGTTCCTTCAATAGTTTGACTGTATAGTCGTTGCGGGACAAGGAGGCGAGCGCGAGGTGGAACTCGACGTCCACTGGAGCGCGGGTAATCACCGTCTGGTCCTCTGTCAACGCGCGGTAGCGCTTCTGGATCTCTTCGATACGCGCGATCTCCCGATCGCTGATTTGGTGCTGCATCGCCACCTCCAGCGAATGCAGTTCGAGAGCGAGGCGGACTTCGTAGAGTTCCTCGACCTCCTTGATGCCCATTTCGGCGACGAAGTAACCTCGCGACGGCGTCTTTACCACGAACCCCTCCTGCACCAGACGCTCGAGCGCCTGGCGTATCGGGGTCCGCGAAATCTTCAGATCGTTGGCGAGGTCAAGAGAACCTAGCTTAGCTCCTGGTTGCAATTTATGGTCGAGAATTCGGCTGCGAATATGTTCGTAGGTCTGGTCGGTAGTCTGCCCACGAACTTTTTTTTTCACTGACAAAGTCAAACTCCGTCGAACTTGAGTCATCCGATTTACTCGTCGCGATCTCGGATTCGGGACGTGATGCCGGGCCTTCTTTACCCAGTGCAGTTCACGTCATTCATCGTGCCAACCAGTCCGTTGGGTCGTATTGACACCCAAACTCCGGAAAGATTCCCCAGGAAAACGAGTTAAGTATGGGGTTCCACCGTCCTACAGCTGCCTTACCTGAGGACACCCCCATCACGCCACAAGCTTCAGGCCGAGGCGAATACTGACTGCCTTCACCAACATGACACTAGCAGAATTGACCGGCACGCAGCAGAGTTAACACACTATTGGATCCAAATTCTCTGGATAGACAAGCCAATCAGAAATTTCGATGGTGCCGCGCCCTCTATCTCCCCTCTACAAAACCCGTCGCATCACGTTCCGCACGTTCGACACGTGCCAGCGCCCGCCCCGCGCCGTGCGGATGCCGCGGGCGTTGAGGGCGTCGGCGAGACCGCGCAGGTCGGAGACGCCGGCGGCGCGCAGCTTCTCGATCACCGGCAGCACATTGGCGACGAACCGATCGGCCGCCACCGCCTGAGCCTGTCGCCCGAGCGACGCCGCGGCCGGTGCATTGGTGCGGTTGCCGAGCCTGGTGCCCGACGCCTTGCGCTGGGCCAGGGCCGCCCGTGTGCGCTCGGAGATCAGCCGTCGCTCCTTCTCCGCCAGGGCGGCGTAGAGGTGCAGCATGAACGGATCGGCGTCGATGCCCAGTTCTGCCACGATGAACGGTACTCTTTGCGCCATCAGCCCGGCGATGAAGGCGACGTCGCGGGAGAGCCGGTCGAGCTTGGCGACGATCACCGGACAGCGAAGAACCTTGGCCGCCGCCAGCGCCTCGGCCAGCACCGGCCGGCGGTCGAGGGCATCAGCCCCCTTCCCCGTCTCTGCCTCGATAAACGTCCGGGTGATCTCGAACCCCTCGACCTCTGCGAAACGGGCGATGGTCGCCTTCTGCGCCTCGATGCCGAGCCCGGACCGCTCCTGCCTTCGGGTCGAGACGCGGAGATAGGCGATGGCGGGGTTCATGTGTCCGATCAATGACTTGGCACGTACACATGGCATACCACCGTTTGCGGTTTGTACGTAGTCAGATCAGTCCCGGTCGTCGTCGGTTTCTGTGGCCGTACCGTCGATCCCGGGCGGGATCAGGCCCTCGTCGGCAAGCTGGCTGAGGATGTTCGCGAGGCTGTACCCGTCGCCGGTCGGCTGTGGCCGCGTCTCCTGCCAGCCGGCCCGCGCCTTCAGCCAGAAGATGGCGGCGGTCACCGATTTGGGATCGTCGCCGGTGGCCTTGCGGTAGAGGCTCTCCACCACCCTTGCATTGGCCTTGATCGCTCCCTGGGCCAGCTCGCGGCGATAGGTGCGCTCCAGGAAGGCGGTGTCGGTGTCGAGCGCGATGGCGATGGCCTTGGAGGTGAAGCCGTAGCCGGCCATGGTCTCGACCTGCCTTGCGTGGCTGAGATCGGTGGCGGTGCCGTCAGTCATCGGTCTTCGCCTCGATCAGGGGTGTGGATCGGCGTGGAATAAGGACCCCGTTTCGGGGTTGATCGGCGTCCAAAGGGGACCCCCCCTGAAGCTTGGGGTCCACAGTGCTCCCGAGGTTGCTCGGGAGCTGATATCGGGATGCTGGTTGTGGAGACGATCGCGA
>JAVKFF010000211.1:0-6387 GCA_040226215.1 Azospirillaceae bacterium | reverse complement strand
CCGGCGGCCACGCCGGAGATGCGCTCCACCCGCTTCTACACCAGCCACGAGGCCCTGCTGCTGGGCTACGAGCAGGCGCTGACCCGGGTGGATTCGACCTCCGGCAACTGGTACGCGACCTCCGCCCACCTGCTCTGGGTCGGCAACCGGACGCGCCAGCCCGATGGCGCGCATGTGGAGTTCCTGCGCGGCATCGCCAACCCGATCGGCATCAAGTGCGGCGCCGACCTGGAGCCCGACGACCTGCTGCGCCTGCTGGACAGCCTGAACCCGGCGGACGAGGCCGGGCGGATCGTGCTGATCAGCCGCATGGGGGCGGACAAGGTGGCCGACGGCCTGCCGCGGCTGATCCGCAAGGTGCAGGCCGAGGGCCGCACCGTGGTCTGGTCCTGCGACCCGATGCACGGCAACACCCTGACCTCCTCCAACGGCTACAAGACCCGGCCGATGGACCGCATCTGGACGGAGGTCCGCCAGGTGTTCGAGGTGCATGCCGCGGAGGGCTCCTATGCCGGCGGCGTGCATTTCGAGATGACCGGGCAGGACGTGACGGAATGCCTGGGCGGTGCGCAGGCGATCGCCGAGGCCGACCTGTCGAGCCGCTACCACACCCATTGCGACCCGCGGCTGAACGCCAACCAGGCGCTGGAGCTGGCCTTCCTGATCGCCGGCCTCTTGAAGGAGGAACGTGACCGTGTCGGCACCAGTTTCGCTGAAGCCGGTTGACGCGGACGCGGCTCCGCTGGAAGCGGAAGTCGCCGACCGAACGGACGTCTATTTCAAGAAGACCCGCGCCATCGTGGAGGCCTTCGGCGACCGCGAGGTCACCTATGCCGTCTTCATGCGGCGCCCGGTGATCTTCTGCCCGCGGCTGATGGTGGACTGGCTGCAGAAGATCGCGCGGGTGCGCGGCACCTCGTTCCGGGTGGATCCGCAATACGAGGAAGGCGCCTGGGTCGGCGCCGGCCAGCCGCTGGTCTACATCACCGGCTCGATGGCGCACCTGGTGGACCTGGAGACGCTCTACCTGCAGAAGCTGGGCCCACCCTGCGTGGCGGCCTACAACGCCTTCTCCATGTGCTGCGACCTGCCGAACGTGAAGTTCCTGGCGATGGACGCACGCCATTGCGCGGGCGCGGAGATGGCGGAGATGATGGCCTATGCCGCCTCGGTCGGCAGTCGCGCCGCCCGCGAGGCGCGCAACGCCTGCGGCTTCATCGGCAATGCCACCGACGCCACCGCGCATTATTTCGGCAACGAGCGCGGTTTCGGCACCATGCCGCATGCGCTGATCGGCTATGCCGGCTCCACCGTGCGGGCCGCCGAGATGTTCGTCGAGCGCTTCCCGGCGGAATCCCTGACCGTGCTGGTCGACTATTTCGGCCAGGAGGTCACCGACGCGCTGGCGGTCTGCCGGCGCTTCCCCGACCTGGTGGAGGCCGGGCGGGTGGCGGTGCGGATCGACACCCATGGCAGCCGCTATCTGGAAGGGCTGGACCCCTACAGCTCCTACGCGGTGCTGGAGCGGCATGTGCCGAACGCGATCCAGCAGTACCGCACCTCCTCGGAGCTGCGCTGGCTGGTCGGCACCGGGGTCTCCGCCGCGGCGATCTACCACCTGCGCGAGGAGCTGGACGGCGCCGGCTTCCAGAAGGCCTCGATCGTCGCCTCTTCCGGCTTCTCGCCGGCGAAGTGCAAGGTGATGGCCTCGGTGCAGGCGCCGGTCGACATGATCGGCACCGGCTCCTACCTGCCGGAAAGCTGGACGGAGACCTACTGCACCGCCGACATCATCGCCTATGACGGCAAGGAGCAGGTCAAGGTCGGACGCGAGTTCCTGCTGAAGCGGCGGGGGTAGGGGCGCGCGGCGGCGGCCGGCCTCTTCCAGTTCCAGGGCAGCAACTCGTCCAGCCGGTTTTGCGGCGTATCGGCGATGTGACCGAGCACATGAGCCAGCCAGGCCTGCGGGTCGCACTCGTTCGGCTTTGCACTGACGCTGAGGGTGTACATGAACGCGGCCCTGTCGCCGCCCGGTCGCAGCCGGCACACAGCCACGACTTCCGCTTATGCAACGATCTCCATAACCGGAAGAACGCCCTTTTCGCCGGCCATAACGAAGGCGGACGCACCTGGGACCGTATCGCCTCCCTGATCGAGACCGCCAAGCTCAACGGCGTCAAGCCCTACGCCCATCTCGAGACCACCCTGGAGGCGATCGACGCCAGCCGTCCGAAGGCCCCCATCTACGACCTGCTGCCATGGGCATTCAAGACAAACACCTGAGAGGGTTGGGCGGTGCACCGCTTACCATTGCTGAAGTTGGGGCCCTGATTCGGTTTATTTATCGCTCTTTTGGATAAGATATTTATTAAACGTAAATTTACCTATCGCACTTAAGAAACGGACTTTCAGGATCCGGACGGCGCCGTTGGGCGCATTCCGCGTTTTCTAGGCGATTCGGTAAAGGAATATGAATCATGCGATTGAGCGATGTTCGCATCACCACAAAGACATTCGGCGGCTTCGGACTGGTGCTTCTTCTTCTGCTTCTGATCGGCGGCGGCGCCGTGGTTGCGTTGTCAAGCAGCAGCGATCTGTTCCGCCAATATCGGGCGCTCGCGCGCGGGTCGAACGCGGCCGGCGCCGTGTCGGATGCGATGATGGCGACCCGCCTGGACGTGAAGAATTTCGTGATCCGTGCCAATGCGGAAAGCATTGCCAAGGTCGAGGCCGGCGGCGTCGCCACCATGGAGGCCGCGAAGCGGGCCGAGGAGCTGGCGGTAACCCCTGAAGCCAAGCGGGTCGTGGCAGAGATCGTTGCCGGGCTCCAGAACTACAAGGCCACTTTTTCACAGGTCACAGACCTGCAGGCGCAGCGCAACGAGGTCGTGAACGGTACCCTGAACAAGCTCGGCCCCGAGATCCGGAAACATCTGTCGGAGATCATGCAGAGCGCCTATCGCGACAGCGATGCGGCGGCGGCCTACCGGGCCGGGGCGACCCAGGAACAGCTTATGCTGACGCGCTACTACGCGCAGCGCTACCTGATCGACAATCGGGAACAGGATTACTCCCGGATCGGCGAACATGGTGCAGCGATGAAGAAGGCCGCGGGCGAATTGCTTGCGGAACTGGAGAATCCCAAGCGACGGCAGCTGGCACAGGCCGTGATCGATGGTGGGGAGGACTATCTTGCCGCTGTCGAACGCGTCCACGGCATCATCTCCAAGCGCAACGACCTCATCGTCAACGGCCTGGACCGGATCGGTCCGGCCGTCATGGCGCAGGCCGGTCAGCTGGTCGGCATGGCCAAGGGCGAGCAGGACCGGCTGGGACCGGAGGCGGAGGCCAACCTGTCGCAGGCGGTCACCCTGGTGATCGTCGCGGTGGCCGTCGCGTTGCTCATCGGGGCGGTGGCTGCCTGGTTTATCGGCACTGGGATCGCCCGCCCGGTCGGTGCCATGACGGCGGCCATGGCGCGACTGGCCGGCGGCGATAGATCCGTCGAGATCCCGGCGCAGGCGCAGAAGGACGAGGTCGGTGCCATGGCCGGCGCAGTCCAGGTCTTCAAGACCACAATGATCGAGTCTGAGCGGCTGGCCGCGGAACAGGCGGCGGCACAGCAGGCGCAGATCGAGCGGGCGGAGCGGCTGGAAGAGTTGACCGGACGTTTCGAGAGCGTGGTCAGCGAAGTGGTCCAGAGCCTGGCGAGCGCGGCGGACCAGATGGATGCAAGCGCCAGCTCGATGTCCGGCATTGCCGACCGCACCAGGACCGACGCCACCTCGGCGGCAGGGACCTCCACCCAGTCGTCCGCCAACGTGCAGACCGTGGCCTCGGCGGCAGAGGAACTCTCCGGCTCGATCACCGAGATTGCCCGCCAAGTCGAACAATCCTCGGGGATTTCCCGCCGGGCCGTAGACCAGGCGGGCGAGACCCAGGACACGGTCCAGCAACTGGCCCGTGCGGCGGACCGGATCGGCGAGGTGGTCGGCCTGATTTCCGACATTGCCGAACAGACCAACCTGTTGGCGCTGAACGCCACGATCGAGGCGGCGCGCGCCGGCGAGGCGGGCAAGGGCTTCGCGGTAGTCGCGTCGGAAGTGAAGTCGCTGGCCACCCAGACAACCAAGGCCACCGGCGATATCGGTCAGCAGATCGCCGAGATCCAGAACGTGACCAAGGCGGCTGTTTCGGCGATCGAGCGCATCGCCGCAACCGTGGAAGAGGTGAACGGCATTGGCGGGTCGATCGCCGCGGCGGTGGAGGAACAGACTGCGGCCACCAGCGAGATCGCCCGCAACGTGCAGGAGGCCGCAGCCGGCACACAGGATGTCACAGGGGTTCTGGGCGAACTGCAGGTCGGTGCTGACGAGACCAAGAATGCTGCCGACCAGCTGCAGGTCGCGGTCAGCGAGGTCAATGTCCGGACCCGATCCTTGCGGCAGGAGGTCGACGACTTCCTGGCAGGTGTGAAGGCAGCGTGATCTTACCTGCAATGCCGTGATCGCCATCTCGTGGGCGACAGTATTGAGTAATCCGATCCCGCCATCGTCGTTCCAGCAATGCGGAGCGACGATGGCGGATCGTGGGCAACCGCGAGCCACCGGCCTTGTTCGTGTGCCGAATCCCGTATCGTCGTCGCAATTCCGGATCGGAAGGCTGGCACAGCTGCTGAAGTGGGGCCAAAAGAGTGTCTGAAATTGCCACTGATGAGTTGCCGCTGGGCCCTTCGTCCAAGGTTCATGCCGTGGCCCAGTCAACCACGATCAGAGCATTCATAGCCGCGTGGGAGATACTGCTTTCCCACAAGCTTGGTGACCTGCCGTCAAGAAGGGAACTGCAACCCAGGATCATCAAGTCTTTCATGTCGTCGTGCTGGCTCTATTCCCGCAATTCAGAAGGAACTTTCTCCTGCATCCTGGCCGGAGATGCAGTGCGAGATTTCTGGAGGGCACCGACACGCGGGAGGAATCTGCAGGAGATCATACCGAATGGCGACCATATTGAGGTCCAGAACCGTCGTTCTTTGGCAAGAGACGGCCAATGCCTGATCCACAGTATCAATCGATCCGCAGGAAAGCACTATGCTGTTGTCGAGCGGATCTACGCCCCGTTAATGCGGGACCTAGACGGCATCGCCTACGTGTTCGGATGTTCTGACTACAATATGGGGCGCAAACGACCTTCCCGGACAGTTGCCCCGGAGAATGAAACTATGAATCTGTTCGACGCTTCTTCACTCGCATTGGTGGACGAAGAGTAACCGGCCGGTAGAGATCGCCAGCTCTATTCAGTTTTCGCCCGCCCAGCGATACGGGCTTCGTTCTCTCCGTGGATTTCGATGAGCTGGCCGAGCATCTCGATGCCGTAGTCGGTGAAGGCCGTCGTTCCATCCTCGCCGGTGGCGAAGATCCAGGGCGCGCCGTCCCCCGGCTCCATCTCGACGCTGATGGCGTGGAGGAGTTCCTCGTCCTCGCCGAGCATCGCCGCGGCGCAGGCCAGGGTGTAGGCGCGGCTGTTCGCGGCCAAGACTGGCCCTGCCGCAGGTTCCTGCTGAAGCGACGCACATTGCCGCCGTCCAGGTCGCCGCCCGCCGTCGTCGACAACGCGCAGCGGCGAATGACGGGCGGGCCCGGGGCGGCTCCCTATTCGCAGGCCACGTGGAACCGGTAGCGGGGCGGGCCCTTCAGGCCGATATCGACCGTGCCGCGGGCGTTGCGATAGGCGCCAACGCCGCCAAGGATCGCCACCTCGACCTCGTCCGGGCGATGCTCGGGGTTGTGGAAGTCGATGGCATAGTCGTGCAGGGCCCGGCCGAACATCACCCCCGCATCGTCCTGGAACACATGGTCGCTGATATAGGCGTCGCTGCGGGCATCGGTGGCGTTGCGGATCATCGTCGCCTGCCACATCGCCTCCCCGGCGACCTGGCCGTCGGCAGTGCGCATCACCATGCGCCCGACCCGCGTGTCGGCCAATGTGGCGCCGTCCTTGCCATGGTCGACAGAGACGACCTTGCGTTCATGGCCTTCCAGCGCCGGCTCGCCGCACAGCCCCTTGCTTTCGGCAAAGGCGGGGAGGACGGGAAGGGCGAGCATCGTCGCGAGGCCGAGCGCCGCGATCTTGATCCTGGTGCGAGGGGGCATGGGCATCTCCTGTGGTGCCGGCGGCATGCCCCAATCCATCGGCTGATGCCGGGATCGGGTATGTCCGACGGAAGAGGCCCGTCACGATCCTAGGTGCTTTCCTGCCGATGTCCAGCAGAAGGCACGCCGGGCGACGGTGCGATACGCCCCGGGACGTGTCCGCTGCCGTATCGCAACATGGTCTGCACGAAAGAGTCTTCGTCGCGTCACGATCCTGAAAACAGGCGGTCATGTTGCG
>JAVKFF010000210.1:0-10759 GCA_040226215.1 Azospirillaceae bacterium | reverse complement strand
GGCTTCCTCAGCTACTCGGTCAACAAGCAGGCGGCGCGGGATCCGCAATCGTTCGGCACCGGCGATCCGCGGGGCATCGCGGCCACGGAGACCGCGAACAGTGCCGTGGTCGGCGCCAACCTGATCCCGCTGCTGACCCTGGGCATACCGGGAAACATCGCCGCGGCACTCCTCGTCTCGGCCTTCATGATCCATGGCATCCAGCCGGGCCCGATGCTGTTCGAGGAGCAGGGGGCACTGATCTACGGCATGTTCGGCGCCATGCTGATCGCCAATCTCTGCAATCTCGTCGTCGGCCAGTTCGGCATGCGCTTCTGGGCGCTGATCGTCTCCGCGCCCGGGTCGGTCGTCTTCCCGGTCGCGCTCCTGCTCTGCCTGGCCGGCTCCTACGTTTCGGCCGGCGGTCTGTTCGGCATCTACCTGATGATCGGTACGGCTATTCTCGGCTGCGTCATGCGGGCCTTCGGCTACTCCATCGTCGCCTTCATCGTCGCCTTCATCCTGACGCCGCAGCTCGAGAGCGCGGTGCTGCAGTCCCGGCTCCTGACCGAGGACGATCCGTCGGTCGTGCTCGATCATCCGATCGCGCTCGGCCTGCTGGCGCTTTCTGTCATCTCGATCGTGGTGCTGGGCCCGCGCAAGCGCCGGGTGAAGCGCGACGATGTGCAGTCGGAGGCCGGAAATGGCTGACACCGAAAGCCTGACCGGTCGGCCTGCTCCTCTCGAGAAGAGGACCATCGCGGCGGGCGCGGGTCCGATCACCTGCCATGCGGTCGGCGAGGGACCCGCCGTCATCCTGCTGGCCTCTGTCGGCCGCGGCGCCGGCGACCTGTTCGCCCTGGCCACGGCGCTGTCGACGCTGGGCCTGCGCGCCGTGCTTCCCGAGCCGCGCGGCGTGAACGGCAGCACGCCGACTCCGGCGCAGACACTCCATGACTTCGCCGACGATGTCGCCGCGGTGGCCCGGACGGAAGGCGGACGGGTCATCGTCGCCGGCCATGCCTATGGTGCCTCGGTCGCCCGCGCCTTCGCCCAGCGCTACCCGGACAGCGTGCGCGGCGTGGCGCTGCTGGCGATCGGCGCGCCGGGCTATCCGAAGCGGCTCGGCGCGCTGATCGACGGGCTCGCATCCGCTGCGGGGTCGGAGGAGTCGCGGCGTGCCGCACTGCTCGAGGCCTTCTTCGTCTCGCAGGATCGCATCGCGCCCTGGCTCGTCGGCTGGCACCCGGCGCTGATCGCCATGCAGCGCCGCGCGATCGCGCGACTTCCCGGCCGCGAATGGACCGGGACGGGGAACGCTCCCGTACTCGACCTGATGGGGGCGGCCGACCCGTTCCGGCCGGAGGAGAGCCGCGATGCCATCGCCGCCGAACTGGGCGCGCGGGTCACCTGCCACCTGATGCGGGACGTCCGCCATGCCCTGCCCGACGAGAAGCCAGGCGAGACCGCCGGCATTCTTGCCCGATGGGCACGGAGCCTGGAAGCGTGACCCGCCGGAGCGAGGATCCGCGATGACCGTAAGAACCGAGATTGCCGACCGCATCGCGCGGGTGACGCTCGACAACCCGCCGGTGAACGCGCTGACCCTGGCGCTCTACGAGGAACTCGGCACCGTCGTCGAGGCGGCGGCGGAGCGGGACGAGGTGAACGTCGTGCTCCTGACCGGCGCGGGTCGCCGCGCCTTCTGCGCCGGTCTCGACCTGCGGGAATTCCTGGCGGCCAGCGTCGAGGACGATGCGGCGCGGGCGGCGGTGGTGCGCCGCTGCTTCGCCAGGATCCGCCACGCCGCGGTGCCGGTGATCGCCGCCGTGAACGGTCCTGCGCTGGGTGCGGGTGCCGTCGTCGCCTCGGTTTGCGACATCCGCCTTGCCGCCGATCACGCCACTTTCGGCATGCCGGAGATCGATGTGGGCCGATGCGGCGGCGCGGCTCATCTCGGCCGGCACTTTCCGCCTGGCGTGCTGCGCCGCATGGCCTTCACCGGCCAGCCGATCGGTGCGGCGGAAGCGCTGCACCACGGCTTCGTCAGCGAGGTCGTGCCGTTCGAGCGGCTGGCGGAGCGGGCCCGGGCGCTCGCCTCGGTGATCGCCGGCAAGGCGCCGCTCGGCCTGCGCCTGGGCAAGAAATCGATCGACGAGATCGAGTTCCTGCCGGTCGAGGCGGGCTACGAGATCGAGCAGGGCTACAGTACCCGGCTGATGGCGACGGCGGATGCGCGGGAGGCGGCACGCGCAATCGTCGAGAAACGCAAGCCCGTCTTCGTGGGGCGCTAGATGGGCAGGGATCTCGACATCGGCATGGACGATGGCTGCCGCCTTCGCCTCCGGATCGACGGGCGGGAGGGCGCGGGCTCCTGGGTGGTGATGGCGAACTCCATCCTGACCGACATGCGTGTCTGGGACGCGCAGGTGCCGGCGCTGGCCGAGCGTCACCGCGTCCTGCGCTTCGACCAGCGTGGACATGGCAGATCGGACGCCAGCGGCGATCCGCTCGACTTCGACCGGCTCGGCGCGGATCTTCTGGCGCTGCTCAATCGCTGCGGTGTCGAGGCGGCGCATTTTGTCGGGCTGTCGATGGGCGTGCCGACGGTTCTCGCCGCGCTTGCCGGCGCGCCGGAGCGGTTCCGGAGCGTCGTGTGCGTCGACGGCCATGCCGCGAACCGTCCGGGTGGCGAGGCATTCTGGTCCGGACTTCAGAAGGTGGCCAGGGATCAGGGCATGGGGGCGCTTGCGGCGGCCACGGTTGCGCGCTGGTTGAAACCGGGCGATGCGCAGGGTACCGCCGGTCGGCAACTCGAGCGCATGATCGCGGCGACGCCGCTGGACGGCTTCCTGGCCGCCGCGCATGCGTTGAAATCCTACGACTACACCGCCGTCGCAAACGCGCCGGGCTGCCCGCTGCTGGCGCTCTACGGCGACCGGGACACCGCGATCGCGGCGGGCATGCAGCGCGACTTCGGCGCGGTTCCGGGGGTCCGCTTCGCGGCGGTCGGTGACGCCGGCCATCTGCCGAACTACGAGCGGCCGGAGGCGTTCAATGCGCAACTCGTCGCGTTCCTGGAAGAGGTCGACCGGCAGCCATGACGACGATGACGCTCCTTTGGTCACCCCGGTCGCCCTTCGCCCGCAAGGCGGCGATCGCCGCGACACTGTGCGGCCTCGGTGACGCGATTGCGTTCGCGCAAACGCTGGTCGCGCTCGATCGCGTGCCCGGCCCCGACCTGCTCAAGCTCAATCCCCTGGGCAAGATCCCCGTCCTGTTGCGCCAGGAGGCATCGCCCCTCTACGACTCCCGGGTCATCTGTGCCTGCCTCGACGCCGTTGCCGGCGGCGGCCGGCTGCTGCCTCGGGAGGGCGAGGCGCGCCTCGACGCGCTGCGCCGGGAGGCGCTGGGCGACGGCCTGTCGGAGGCCCTGCTTCTCTGGCGTCGGGAGGCAGGCCGCGGTGCCGCGGCCGAGTCCGGCATTCTGGCCGGCTTCGACGCCAAGGTGCGGGCCATCCTTGCGCATCTCGACGCGTCCTCGCCGCGCGGACCCAGCCGGCAGGGCGACGAGCCTGCCGATGTCGGCGACATCGCGATCTTCACGGCTCTCGACCACCTGGATTTCCGGTTCGCGGGCTGTGGCTGGCGCGACGCGCATCGATCGCTATCCGCGTGGCACGAGGCGCACGCGCGGCATCCGGCCTTCGCCAACCACCGGGCACCCGCGGCACCGGACGGCACAGCGCCGCTGCTCAGCTTCGGCGGAGCGGCATGATGGCGGGCCCACTCTCGCACATCCGCGTCCTCGACCTCAGCCGTATCATGGCCGGGCCCTGGTGCGGCCAGATCCTCGCCGATCTCGGCGCGGACGTGATCAAGGTGGAGCGCGCCGGCACCGGCGACGACACGCGGCACTGGGGGCCGCCATATCTGCACGACCGGAACGGAGATCCGACGGCGGAGGCCGGCTACTACCTGTCGGTCAATCGTGGCAAGCGGTCGGTCGAGCTCGATCTCTCGACTGAGGAGGGGCGGGCGGTCGCCCGCGCCCTGGCCCTGCGGTCCGACATCGTGCTGGAGAACTTCAAGACGGGCACCCTGGCACGCTTCGGCCTCGACTATGAGAGCCTCGCCGCGGCGAAGCCCGACCTCGTCTACTGCTCGATCACCGGCTTCGGGGCGACGGGCCCCAAGGCGCGCGATGCGGCCTACGACTTCATGATCCAGGGCATGGGCGGACTGATGAGCGTGACCGGCCCCCCCGACGACGCCCCGGGTGGCGGCCCGCAGAAGGTGGGCGTGCCGATCGTCGACATCATGACGGGCATGTATGCGGCGATCGGCGTACTGGCGGCGCTTTCCCGGCGCGCCGAGACCGGCAGGGGCGACCACATCGACCTCGCCATGCTCGACGTCTCGGTCGCCATGCTGGCCAACCAGGCGCAGAACTACCTGGTATCGGGGCGCGTGCCGGAGCGGCGCGGCAATCGCCACCCCAACATCCAGCCGCAGAACGTCTACCCCGTCGCTGATGGGCACATCGTCCTTGCGGTGGGTAATGACGAGCAGTTCCGGCGCTTCGCCGAGACGATCGGCCGACCGGAGCTTGGCGAGGACCGGCGGTTTGCCAGCAACCCCCTGCGGGTCGAGAACCTGGCCGAACTGGAACGAGTGATCGTCGACGCGCTGGCGGACGGAACCGTCGACCACTGGATTGGCCGGCTCTCTGACCGGGGCGTGCCCTGCGGACCGATCAACACGATCGACCGGGCGATGGCGGAACCGCAGGTCGTGCATCGGCGCATGCTGCGGTCGCTGGCCCATCCGCTCGCCGGCACGGTCTCGTCGGTGGTCAGCCCGCTCAACTTCCACGAGGCGCCACTTGTCTATGACCGCGCCCCGCCGTTGCTGGGCCAGCACACGGCGGAGGTCTTGAGGGAGCTCGATCTGATGTCGGCCAATGAGACGGGCAGCGCGAAGGGCAGCCGACGATGAACGAGGAGTTTTCTGCGATGTCGCCGGGTGCACGAATTCCCCTGCCCGAAGGCGAGGAGCTCAGCCCGGCACAGCGCCGGGTCGTGGAGACCGTGACCAGCGGACGGCGTGGCGAACTGGTCGGACCGCTGCGTGCCGTGCTGCACAATCCGGATCTGGCGGATCGCTGGCAGCAGCTGGGCGAGGCCTTGCGCTTCGACACGGTCTTTCCGCCGATCTGCAGCGAACTGGCCATCCTGCTGACCGCGCGGCGCTGGAACAGCGAGTTGGAGTGGGTGATCCACGCCGACGCCGCCCGCCAGGCCGGCCTGCCCGAGGAGGTGATCACCGCGATCCGCGAGCGGCGCCGACCGCACCTCGCCGACCCCCCGCTGCGCGAGATCTACGACTATGTCAGTGATCTGCAGAACACCGGCCAGGTGCGCGACGAGTACTATGCGAATGTCCGCCGGCGCTGGGGTGCGATCGGGCTGGTGGAACTGACGGCCATCTCGGGCTACTACACCATGGTGGCCATGACGCTGAACGCTCATCGCATTCCGCTGCCCGAAGGTCGCCGGGCGGAGCTTTACGCCGCGGGCGAAAAGGCGCCCGACGAACTCAGCCAGCTGCCGGGTTGAGGCTGGCGCGAGCGCCCCGATGTTCTATGACCCCCGCTCCGAGCCGCATGGCCTGCCGCACGATCCGTGGACCGCGCTCGTGGTACCGCGGCCGATCGGCTGGATCTCGACGATGTCCGCGCAAGGCGTGCCGAACCTGGCGCCCTACAGCTTCTTCAATGCCGTCTCGGCGCGCCCGCCCTTCGTGATGTTCGCCTCGGGCAGCCGCAAGGATACCCTCGCGAACGCCGAGGCGACGGGCGTCTTCGCCGTCAACCTCGCGACCGCCGGCATGCGGCGGGCCGTCAACCGGACGTCGACGGTCTGGGCGCCGGACGTGAACGAGTTCGAAGAGGCGGGCCTGTCGATGGCCGACTGCCGGAACATCCCCTGCGGGCGCGTCGCGCAGTCGCCGGTCTGTATCGAATGCCGGCTGACCCAGACGGTCCGCCTGCGCCCCTCGACCGGCGCGGCGTGCGACGGCATCGTGGCGTTCGGGGAGGTGGTCGGGATCCATATCGATCCGGGCATCCTGGTCGACGGCCTGATCGACGTCGCCCGCCTGCAACCACTCGGACGGCTGGGCTACATGGACTACACGGTCATCGAGACGGCCTTCACCATGGCGCGCCCGGCGGTGCCGGACGCGGAGAAGCGCATGCGAGCATCTGATGTCTAGCCGCAATGCCGACAAGGCGACCGTGGAGGCGCTCCGCAAGAGCCAGGTGTCACGCTATCTCCAGCTCGCCAGCATGTTCCGCGGGCGTATCGAGTCGGGCAAATGGCCCGTGGGCGCGCGCATACCCACGGTGGGCGAACTGGCCGATCAGTGCGGTGTCGCGGTGATGACGATCCGCCAAGCCTTGAACCTGCTGGAATCCGAGGGGCTGATCGAGCGTTTCCGCGGCAAGGGCTCCTTCGTGCGGGCCCAACCGAAGCGCGAGCTTTGGTGCGAGGTGGAGACCGACTGGTCCGGCCTGCTGATGGCGCGGGAGAACGCCAAGATCGAGGTCCTCTCCGACGAGCGCGTCGATGCCCTGCCGGATAACGGGTTCGGGCTCGTCCCCGGCGGCGTCTCTTATCGTCACCTCAACCGGCGTCATTCCCGCCAGGGTGTCGTTTTCCTGCTGGCCGACGTCTATCTGGCCGAGCCGTTCTGCGACTCCATTCCCCCGGCGGATCTGTCGACCAAAACGGCCATGCGCCTGGTCGCCGACCTGCCCGGCGTGGAGATCGGCGACGCCCGTCAGCTGGTGACGGTGGAGACGGCCGACCTCGTCGCCTCCACCGAGCTCAACGTCCCCCTGGGCTCCGCGGTCGTGCGCATCCAGCGCATGGCGGCCACGCCGGAAGGCCGGCTCGTCCTGTTCGCGAACGGCATCTACCGGGGCGACATGGTGCGCATAGAGATGAAGCTGCGGTAGCTTCGGCCCGTGTCCGCAAAACGGGCCGAACCGCCTGGTCAGCCGCGATCCAGCACGATCTCCGGTGTTCAGATCGTCGTCTCGTCGGCAGGTTGGGGCGCGAGATCGAGACGTTCCAGACGCTCGATATGGCGGCGCGCGTCCTCCAGGAACAGGCTCCGCGTGATGCGCTGGACCAGCCGGGTCGGGCCGAACTTGGTGCCGTTGAGACCCGTCGTCACCGGACCCAGGCTCTGCACCGAGCCGATTCCGAAATCGTGGATGCGGCCGAGCCAGGGTGCCGTCAGGCCGGGTTTGGGCTGATACTCGAACCCGGGCCCGAGATAGGGATGGGCGCCCAAGCGGCGCGCGATCGCCGGCGCCTCTCCGGCTGGCGGGGTGAAGACGTCGCGCCACAGGGCGATCTGCTCCGCGAGGCCGGCAAGTTCCGGACGGGCGGCGACGTCGACGGCGAAACCGGTGCCCAGGATGACGAAGTCCGTCCAGTGCTGGCCCGCCGGTGTCTCGATCGCGATCGCCTCGCCATTCCGGCCATCCGATGCCATCCGGACCGAGAGCCAGGGGCAGGAGGTCGAGACGGCGAACCGATCGTGCCGGGTGCAGCGCTCGATGCTCGAGGGTGGCGGCGGCACGCTGTAGCGCGCCAGCTGGCGCATCACCCGCCAGCGGTCGAGGTCGTCCAGCGACCCGAAGTGCCGCAGGAAGCCGGAGAACTCCAGGGCAGACTTTACATTCGGCTGCTCGATGCTGGCGCGGCGGGCGTAGAGGTGGACCGCCGCTGCCCCGTTCTCCAACGCCACGGCGGCGTTGTCGAAGGCCGAGGCGCCGGCGCCCAGAACCGCTACCCGCTTGCCCTCGAGGGCAGCGAAGTCGATCGCCTCGCTGCTGTGTGCCCAGCGTGGGCGCGGCAGGTTGTCAGCGATGAAGGCGGGGATTTCCGGTCCTCCCGCCCCCAACGCACCGGTCGCCAGGACGAGGCGCCGGGTCGCCAGTCGCTCCGGCTCGCCATCCCGCACAAGGTCGAGCACCAGGAGGTCGTCGTCCGGCACGACCGCGGTCAGTTCGACGCCATTGTCGATCGGCAGTCCGGCGACGCGGCGGAACCAGGCCAGATAGGCCATCCACTCGGCATTCGTCGCCTTGTCCAGCCGCTCCCACGCCTCGGCCCCGTAGACCGCCTCGTACCAGGCCGGGAAGGAGAGGCTGCGCACGCCCAGATCCGGTCCGACAAGCGTCTTGGCCGTGCGCAGGCGGCGCATCCGGGCATAGGTCAGCCACGGCCCCTCGCGCCCCGGCTCGGCCCGGTCGATCAGCGCGATATTCGCCACCCGCTCGCGCAGCAAACCGAAGCCGGCCGCGCAGCCGTTGAGACCGGCGCCGACGATGACAACGTCGCGGACCGGAATGCCGGATCGGTGCCGGCGCGGCTCCACCCAGGTCCGCGCCGGATAGTCCAGATAGGCCAGATCCCGCGCGGCGGCGGCTTCCAGGGCGGCGAGCGCAGCTCCCGCTGGCGGAGCGCCGTCCACGCTCACACCGCGGCGAGCGCGCGGTCGAGGAAGGGCAGGCGATCCTGGCCCCAGAAGATCTCGCCATCAAGCACGTAGCTCGGCGTGCCGAATATGCCGAGCGCGATGGCGTCGGCCTTGTTCTTGCGCCATTCGGCGTCGACCGCCTCGGTCTCGGCCGCGGCGAGCAGGGCGGCGCCATCCAGGCCGATCTCCTCGGCGATCGCCTGGCGCACGTCGGGATCCTTCGTGTCACGGTCGTCTGCCCACAGGGCCGTCAGCAGCGCATGGGAGAGGCCGACCGCGTCGAGGCCTGCCTGTTTGGCGGCAATCACCATCAGGCAGGCGCCGGTCGGGTCGGTGGGATAGAATTTCGGCTGCAGCTTCAGCGGCAGGTCGAGAAACTTGCGCCAGCGATCCAGTTCCAGGGCGTGGTAGTCCTGGCGCGCCTGCGGCCTGGTGCGCAGAAGGATGCCGCCATTCTCCGTCTGCACCAGGATCGGCCTGGGCACGATGGTGGCGCCGTGGCGGGCGGCGATCTCGTGCAATTGCCTGCCGCCGAGGAAGGCCCAGGGCGAGGAGAGGGAATGGAAATACTCGATGGTGCGGGACATCAGGGGTGATCGCTCCTTGTCGCGGAAGGGACTGGCGCCGGGGGCGAAAGGGACGCCGACGATGCCGGCTCCGGGCTCGCGGCTTCGGTGGGGTAGAGATGGCAGGCGACCTTGCGGCCGGGACCGTGCTGGATCAGCGGCGGTGCGGTCGTCCGGCAGACGTCCATGGCGGCCGGGCAGCGTGGGTGGAAGTGGCAGCCCTTGGGCGGATTGGCGGCCGAGGCGATCTCGCCCTCCATGCGGGCGAAGGTGACCTTGGCACCGGGATCGGGCACCGGAGAGGTCGATTTCAGGAGCTGGGTGTAGGGGTGCAGCGGGGTCTCGAAGATCTCCGGTATCGGCCCTTCCTCGACGATGCGGCCGAGATACATCACCGCCAGGCGCTGGCAGAAATAGCGCACCACGGCGAGGTCGTGGGAGATGAAGACGAAGGAGAGCCCGCGGCGGTCCTTCAACTCCTGCAGCAGGATAAGGATCTGGGCCTGGATCGAGACGTCGAGTGCCGACACCGGCTCGTCCGCCACGATCAGCTCAGGCTCCACGCTGAGCGCCCGGGCGATGCCGATGCGCTGGCGCTGGCCACCGGAGAACTCGTGCGGATAGCGCAGGCGCGCCTCGGGCGGCAGGCCGACCTCGCGCAGCAGGTCGACAACTTTGTCGGTGACGCTTCCGCGGTCGGCGAGGCCATGCACCAGCATCGGCTCGGCGATGGTGTTGCCGACGGTCAGCCTGGGATTGAGCGAGGAGTAGGGGTCCTGGAAGACGATCTGGATGCGGCGCCGCAGCCTACGCAACTCGCGATCCGTCGCCGCGCCGATATCGAGCCCGGAGAAGCGAACCGTGCCCGAATCCGGCTCCACCAGGCGCAGGAGTGAACGACCCACGGTCGACTTGCCGCAACCCGACTCCCCGACCAGTCCGAAGGCCTCGCCCGGGCGGACGTCGAAGGAGACCCCGTCGACGGCACGCACGGTGGTCGTCACCGACTTCGGGAAGCCCTTCTTGACCCGGAAGGTCTTGCGTAGATTCTCCACGCTGAGCAGCGGCATGGCCATCCCGTCGGTCATGGGGCCGTCTCCCGCCGGGGCACGCGCACCCAGCAGCGGGCGTGGTGGGCGCTGCCGTCGGCCACCGGGTCGAGTGGCGGCGACTCCGCTTCGCAGCGCGGCTCGCGCAAGGGGCAACGCGGCGCGAAACGGCAGCCGCGCGGCATCCGATCGATCGCCGGCACCCGCCCGCCGATTGTCTCCAGCTTCCGCGTCTCCCTGTCGAAGCGCGGGATGGAGCGCATCAGCGCCTCCGTATAGGGGTGCGTCGGACGCGCAAACAGGTCCGCCACGGGCGCCAGTTCCACGATGTCGCCGGCATACATCACCGCCACCCGGTCGGCGATCGACGCGACGACCCCCAGATTGTGCGTGATGAACAGCATCGACATCGCCCGCTCGCGCTGCAGATCGGCGAGCAGCGCCAGCACCTGCGCCTGGATCGTCACGTCCAGCGCCGTCGTCGGCTCGTCGGCCAGCAGCACGTCCGGCTGGCAGGCGATCGCCATGGCGATCATCACGCGCTGGCGCATGCCGCCGGAGAACTGATGGGGGTATTCATGATAGCGCTGCGTCGCGGAGGGGAGGCGC
>JAVKFF010000209.1:0-6422 GCA_040226215.1 Azospirillaceae bacterium | reverse complement strand
GGGCCCGGGGGGGGGGCGGGCGGGTCTATTTCACTAACCGGGGGGGCGGCCGGCCCCCACCCACCCCCCGGCCCCGCGGGGGGGCGGGGCGGCCGGGCCGGTCCCCGGAGGGGCCGGCCGAGCGCTGCTGCCGACTACTCTCCGCGCAGGGCGGCGAGGATCTGCAGGATGTAGAGGAACAGGATGATGAACGAGCCGATCAGCTGGCTGGCGCCGAACACCGCGAAGCGGGTGACGTCGTCGTCGCTGGTCGTGGCGTAGTACATCTCCTTGATCTGCTGCGTCTGGAACGCCGTCATGATCGAGAACAGGCCGACCACCGCGAAGCTGATCAACAGGTGCAGGCCGGTATCCTGGAAGAAGATCATGTTGACGATCATCACCAGCAGCACGCCGATGATCGCCATCATGGCGAAGGCGGCGATCGGACCCAAATTCCGCTTGGTGGTGTAGCCGTAGAGGCTGAGGCCGGCGAACATGGCGGCGGTGATGAAGAACGCCCGCGCGATCGTCGACACCATGGTCGGGTCAAGCAGGAAGGCGGTGATCGTCGGCGCGATCGCCACGCCCCAGAGGGCGGCGTCGATCCAGAAGACGATCTGCGCCGTCGCCACGGATTTCGTCATCATCATCCGCGGGGCGATGAAGCTGAAGATGATCCAGGCGATGAAGAAGATCAGGTAGAAGCCGCTGTTGATCATGCCGATCACGAGCTGCGGCTGCGACGCGAGGAACAGGCACACCGCGCCGGCCAGCGCGAGGCCGCCCGCCATATAGCTGTAAACCCGCAGCATGTACGCGCGGAGGCCCTCGTCGACCGCCGCGTCGTCCATCGTATTGACACGGCTGTTCGCCGTAACCGCCCATTGCTGCTGGCGACGACCGAAACCGCTGTTTCGTCCCAAGGCCATCGTCATCCCCTTTTTGAGAAACCCGTGAATGCGTCCGAGGGGTCCATCCCCCAATCCGGCATCAATATTGGGAAAGCCGTCGAATGATTCAACGAAATTCGGCGCTTAGCGAGGCGGAATCGACATCGGCGGCCCTTTGTGGGCGCGGTCACTCGTTCCGGAGCAGTGGCGCCGCCTTGGTGCCCAGCGCGCGCCAGGTTCCAACCATGCCCAGCGTCAGCGTGATCAGCAGCGCGATGGCGAGCGTCGAGGCGATCGGCCAGGCGAGCCAGTACCAGTCGGCCTCCATGACGAAGGTGATGACACCCCAGGCGGCGGCGGTGCCGATCACCGCGGCGATGGCGGCCGCCAGCAGGCCGAGCAGGCCGTATTCCACGAGGAAGGCGCGCACCACGTCCCAGCGCGCCGCGCCCAGCACCTTGAAGATCACCGCGTCGTAGGTGCGCCGCTTGTGGCCCGCCGCCATGGCGCCGCCGAGCACCAGCGTGCCGGCCACCAGGGTGACCGCGGCGACCACGCGGATGGCCGCGCTGAGCTGGCCCAGGAGTTCCTCCACCGAGGCCAGGATGTCGCGCACCCGGATGGTGGTGACGTTGGGGAAGGCGTCGTAGATCGCGCGCTCGAACAGCGCGTCGCCCTGCGTCGTGGTTCGCACCGTGGCCATCGAGGTGTGCGGCGCGGCGGCGAGCGGGTTGGGCGAGAACACCATAGTGAAGTTGACCGTGCCGTTCTGCCACTCGATGTCGCGGATGGAGGCGATCTCCGCCTCGATGTCGCGGCCGAGGATGTTGACCGTCAGGCGATCGCCGATCTCGGCGCCGAAGGCCCGCGCGATGTCCTCGTAGATCGAGATCAGCGGCGGGCCGTCATAGTCGGCCGGCCACCATTCCCCGGCGATGATGGTGTAGCGGTCGAGCGCCGGCTGGGCCTCGTAGGTGACGCCGCGGTCGCCGGAGATCACCCAGTCCTCCTCGGGCGCGACGATGGCCTGGCGGGCCGGGATGCCGTTGAAGGCGGTGATCTGGCCGCGCAGCGACGGCACCATCACCAGATCCTCGACCCCGGGGGTCTCGGCGACGATCTCGCGCAGGCGCTGCTCCTGGTCGCGCTGGATGTCGATCAGGAAGACGTCCGGCGCGTCGGCCGGGCGCACCTGGTCGACCTGCCGGCTCATATTGCCCTCGATCAGGGCGATGGCGACCAGCACGGTCAGGCCGATGCCGAGCGACAGGAGGATCATCGGCGTCGGCGTGCCCGGCCGCGACAGGCTGGACAGCGCCAGGCGAAGATCGGGGCGGCGCGGCCGCGGCAGCCGCTTGATCAGCCGGATCAGCCCCTCGGCGATCAGCCGGAACACGACGAAGGCGCCGATCGCCCCGGCCACGAACCAGGCGGCGAAATCCGGCCGGTCGGCGGTGGCGATGGCGAGACCGGCCAGAAGGGCGGCGATGGCGCCGATGGCCACCAGGTCGGCGGCGCGTGGCCGGCCGCCCGGCGGCATCACCGCGGCGCGGAACAGCGTGGAGGCCTTGAGCTGACGCGCCAGGGACAGCGGCCAGAGCGAGAAGGCGAGCGCGGTGAGCGCGCCGAAGACGGCGGCGAGCGTCAGCGCGCCGGGATAGATGCCGACGCTGATCTCCAGCGGCAGGACGCCCGAGAGCAGGCCGGACCCGGCGATCATCAGGATCGCGCCCAGCGCCAGCCCCGCCACCACGCCGAGCAGCGCCAGCACGCCGATCTGGACCAGGTAGAGGGCGAAGATGGTCGCACCGGTGGCGCCGAGGCATTTCAGCGTGGCGATGGTGGCGAGCCGGCCCTCGATGAAGGCGCGCACGGCATTGCCGACGCCAAGCCCGCCGACCAGCAGTGCCGTCAGGCCGACCAGCACCATGAAGACGCCGAGCCGGTCGATCACCCGCTGCACCTGCGGCGCGGCCTCGGTGTAGTCGCGCAGGCGCCAGCCGGCCTCCGGATTCGCCTGGTTCAGCGCGGTCATCGCCGCGCTGGCATCGCCGTCGGACAGGCGCAGGCGATAGTGCCAGTAGATCAGCGAGCCCGGCTGGATCAGCCCGGTCTCCTCGAACGCCGCATGGCTGACGATCACCCGGGCGCCGGCCAGCAGGCCCTGGGAGGCGGCGTCGGGCTCGAAGGCGATGACGTCGCGCACCTGCAGCGTCTCCTCGCCCAGCGCGATCGTGTCGCCGATCGCGATGTCGAGCTGGTCGAGCAGGCTCGGCGCCACCACGGCGCCGTGCCGGCCGTCGACCTCGGCGATGGCGTCATCGAGCGCCAGCCCGGTCTCCAGGCGCAGTTCGCCGTAGAGCGGATAGGTGTCGTCGACCGCTTGTACCTCGACCCGGCCGATGCGGTCGTTCGCCGCCTCGACCATGCCGCGCGCCCGGGCGATCGCCGACACGGTGCCGAGCCTCGCCATGCTGGCGATCTCGGCCTCGCTGGCCGGACGCAGCGCCAGGCGTGCCTCCAGATCGCCACCCAGGATGGCCCGGCCGTCATCGCGCAGCGACGCGTCGATCCCGCTCTTCAGCGACGTCACGGTGGCGATGGCGCCGACGCCGATGACCAGGCAGGCAAGGAAGATGCCGAAGCCCTTCAGGCCGGTGCGCAGCTCCCGGCGCGCCCAGGCGAGGACGGTCGCCGACACGGCGCCTACTCGGCCGCCGCGCGGTCGGCCGCCGTTTCGGCCGGGGCGTCGGCGTCGATGATCCGGCCGTCGACCAGCCGGACGATGCGGTCGCAGCGCCGGGCGAGCGAGCGGTCGTGGGTGATCAGCACGAAGGTGGTGCCGCGCCGGCGCGCCAGATCGAACATCAGCGCGATGATCTGCTCGCCGGTCTCGACGTCGAGATTGCCGGTCGGCTCGTCGGCCAGCACGATCGTGGGCTCCGGCGCGAAGGCGCGGGCGAGCGCGCAGCGCTGCTGCTCGCCGCCGGAGAGCTGGGCCGGATAGTGGCTGAGCCGGTGGCCGAGGCCGACGGACTCGAGCGCCGCCGCCGCCGCCTCGAAGGCATCGCCGCGCCGCGCCAGTTCCAGCGGCACGGCCACGTTCTCCAGCGCCGTCATGGTCGGCACCAGGTGGAAGTTCTGGAAGACGATGCCGACATGGGCTCGGCGGAAGCGCGCGAGCGCGTCCTCGCCCATGCGCGCCAGGTCGTGGCCGGCAACCGTGACCGCGCCGGAGGTCGGCGCCTCCAGGCCGCCGATCACCATCATCATGGTGGACTTGCCCGAGCCCGAGGGCCCGACGACGGCGATGCGCTCGCCGGTGCCGACCGTGAGGTCGATGCCCCTCAGGATGTTGACGCGGCCGGCGGCGCTCGCCACTTCAAGATGCACGTCATCGAGACGGATACTCTCGCCCGCAGCGTTGGACGCCTCGCCCATGCCTACCCAATCCCCTGCCGTTCATCTCTTGTGCCCGCGCGACCGATCGGTCGATCGCGAGGCGGATCCGTGCGGTGTGCCGGCTGAATCTCCCCGGCCCGGCGGCGCGGTGACTGGCGACGCGCCGGGCGACCGGGCTTCACATGGCCGTTGTGCCGCGAATGTCCAGAGCGCGCTTACAACAATTTACAGATTCCGGCCGCTCGCCCTGCTGCCGGCGCTGGGCGCGGCGCTCGCCGCCATGGCGACGCCGGCCTGGGCTGAACCGGTTCGGCTGATGATGCTGGGCGACAGCCTGACCGCGGGCTACGGCCTGCCGCCTGAGGACGGCTTCACCAGCCAGCTCGAGGCGGCGCTGGGCGAGGCCGGACTAGACGTCGCGGTGCTGAACCACGGCGTCTCCGGCGACACCACGGCCGGCGGGCGGGCCCGTCTCGACTGGGCGCTGGCCGATGCGCCCGACGCGGTGATCATCGAACTGGGCGCCAACGACATGCTGCGCGGGCTCGACCCGGCCCAGGCGGAGGTCAATCTCGACGCCATGCTGGAGCGCCTGACCGGGGAGGAGGATCTGCCGGTGCTGCTCGCCGGCATGCTGGCCAGCCCGAGCTGGGGGGCCGGCTACCAGGCCGAGTTCGACGCCATCTATCCGGCCCTGGCAGAGCGCCACGAAGTGCCGCTCTATCCCTTCTTCCTCGACGGCGTCGCCGGCGATCCGGCGCTGAACCAGTCCGACGGCCTGCACCCCAATGCCGCCGGCGTGGCGGCGATCGTCGAGCGCATCGCGCCGGTGATCGTCGACTGGCTGGCAGCCGAGGGGTTGGCGGAACCCGCCACTTAGCGCTATTCCCTCAGGCCCGTCCCTCGCGGCGCGGACCAGCATCCGCCGCGCCGCCCCCCATCCCGATCCACCGGAGACCGCCGCCCATGGAGACCCGCCGTCTCGGCCGCACCGATATCGAGGTCACCTCGATCTGCCTCGGCACCATGACCTGGGGTTCGCAGAACACCGAGGCCGAGGGCCACGAGCAGATGGACTACGCCCTCGACCAGGGCATCACCTTCTTCGACACCGCCGAGATGTACGCCGTGCCGCCGAGCCCGGAGCACACCTTCCGCACCGAGGCCATCATCGGCAACTGGTTCGCCAGCCGCGGCACCCGCGACCGCGTCTTCCTGGCCAGCAAGATCATCGGCCCGGCGCGCGGCTCCCACTGGGTGCGCGAGGGCAGAAACCGGCTGGACGAGCCCAATATCCGCGCCGCCGTGGAGGGCTCGCTGACGCGGCTCCAGACCGACGTCATCGATCTCTACCAGCTGCACTGGCCCAACCGCCGGGCGGCGATCTTCGGCCAGCTCGGCTGGTCGCCGGACCCGGACGAGGACTTCATCGCGCCGGAGGAGACCCTGGGCGCACTGAAGCGGCTGGTCGACGAGGGCAAGATCCGCCATGTCGGCCTCTCCAACGAGGGGCCGTGGGGCGTCATGGCCTTCCTGCGCGCCGCCGAGCGGGAGAACCTGCCCCGCGTAGTCTCTGTGCAGAACGCCTACAACCTGCTCAACCGTTCCTTCGAGGCGACCCTGGCGGAGATCGCCTGGCGCGAGGATGTCGGCCTTCTGGCCTACGCGCCGCTGGCCGCCGGCACGCTGTCGGGCAAGTATCTCGACGGCAGGGTGCCGCCGGGCACCCGTCGCGAGATGGACGGGCGCACGTCGCGCTACGACACGCCCAACGCCGACGCGGCGGTCAGGGCCTACATGGACGTCGCCGCCCGGCACGGCCTCGACGTCTGCCAGATGGCCATCGCCTTCGTGGCGCGGCAGCCCTTCGTCACCTCGACGATCATCGGCGCCACCTCGATGGACCAGTTGAGGACCGACATCGCCGCCCGCGAGGTGACGCTGTCGGATGAGGTGATCGCGGAGCTGGAGGCCGTCCACAAGCGCTACACCTATCCCTGCCCGTGACCTGCTGCCGGTAGGCGTCGCGGGCCGGCCGGAGCCGCCATGCCCCGTGTCTTCATCGCCGTCGACCTGCCCGAACCGGTGCGCGACCGGCTGGCCATGCTGCGCGGTGGCGTGCCCGGCGCCCGCTGGGTGCCGCCGGAG
>JAVKFF010000208.1:0-6015 GCA_040226215.1 Azospirillaceae bacterium | reverse complement strand
GCAGAGCGGGTCCTTGACCCGGCTCAGGCGGGACAGTTCGCGCTCGCCCATCTCCTCGAAATGGCGCCGGTTGGCGACCCCGGTCAGGCTGTCGATCATCGCCAGGCGCCGCAGTTCCTGCTCCAGCTGGTGGCGCTCGGTGATGTCGACGATCGCGCCCTCCCAGACCACCGCGCCATCCGCGCGGGGCCGCGGCTGCGCCGTCCAGGACAGCCAGCGCTCGTCCTCGTCGGCATCCTGGGCGCGGGCCGTGACGTTGAGGATGCGCAGGTTGTCGGCCGACTGCCGCAGGGCCCGGATCACCTTGGCCCGGTCCTCCGGCATGATCCGGCGGATCAGCGCCTGCGGCGTGGCGACGACGTCGTCGTCCGTGATCCCCAGCAGCGGCTTCACCCCGGCGCTGACGAAGGGGATGGCGAAGGTGCCGTCGGTCTCGCGCACCAGGCGGATGATCACGCCCGGCAGGTTGTCCGACAGCAGGCGAAGCTGGTGCTCGCTCTCGCGGGCCTCGCGGCGGGCGCGTTCGGCCGCATCGCGGGCCTTCGCCAGGCCGTCGACCAGGGCGACATTCTCCAGCTTGAGGCGCAGCAGGCGGCAATGCCGGCGATACATGGCATGGGCAAAGGCGAAGGCATTGCCCAGCACCATCAGGGCGAGCAGGCCGAGGAGCTGCATGCGGCTGTCGTCGGACGTCGCGATAAAGATGATCAACGGCACGCTCAGCGGCGTCACGAAGGCATAGACAGCCGGCAGCAGGGCGGCCCGCGAGATCGCCGACGAGACCCCCAGGGCGACGATGATCGTGCCGACATAGACCGATGACAGCAGGTCGCCCTGCAGGATCAGCACGGTCGACATGGCCGCCCAGAGACATCCCGCGATGCCGTTCAGGACGGTAAAGATATCGGCGTAGCGCAGCACCCGCCGTACGTCGTCGCGGTGGCGCCGGTACTGGTCGCGCAGGACCTCGAAGGCGATCACGTTCAGCGCATAGGGGATCAGCAGCGCGACCGGCCAGATCCAGTCCACGACCCCGACGAACGGGGCCAGCAGGGCCAGGAAGGCAAGGACCGGCACCAGGCTGGTCGAGCGGGTGATTTCGAACAGGGTGCGGACATTCTCGACCTTGAGCTCCAGGTCGGAATCGCCCTGTGGCACCTCCCAGGCCCCGGTTGCGTCGCGTATCATGGCGGGGCGCCCTGCGGCGCCGCGTCCAGGCCCATCTGCCAGAAGTCGGCCTCGAGCCGGGTGGCGGTGGTGAAGCTGCGTGCCAGCGACGGCATCCGGGCCGCCGCCCCCCGGCGGCCGGCGAGATCCTCCAGGAACTCCAGATGGCCCTGCACCAGCCCCTGATAGTCCGGCCCGGCATAGACCGCGATCCAGGCCTCGTAGGGATTGCCCTGCCGCACCGTGTCGGGGGAGGCGGCCAGCATGGCGCCGATCTCGCCATAGCCCAGGATGCAGGGTGTCAACGCGACATGCAGGTCCAAGAGATCGCCGGCGAACCCGCGGTCCATGACGAAACGGGTATAGGCCAGGTTGGCCGGATCTTCCGGCGTCGCGGCCATTTCGTCCTGGCCGATGCCCCAGCCCTGGCAATAGGCGATATGCAGGTCGATCTCCGAATCCAGGATGGCCGCAATGCCACGCGCCGCATAGCGCATGTCGGCCAGGTCGTCCGCCTTCGCCGCGGCAAGGGCGTAGGCGCGGGCGAATTGCAGCAGAAACAGATAATCCTGCACCAGATAGTACCGGAACGCGCTTTCCGGTAGCCGCCCCGTGCCCAATTCCCTGACGAAACGATGTTGTACATAGTCCGTCCAATGCCGGCCGGCCGCTTCCTTGAGGGCCGCAATGAAACTCGGTTTCGACATTGCACTCAGGCTCCAGGCCCGGCGTCGACTCCCGCCGGGCGATCTCGATCTCATTGTCGGGCAGACGGCGGGATGCCACGGCGAGCCGCCTGCGTCATCCCGCCAGACTATAGCCAACACGGCTTGGCTTATCCATTTATGCGCCGCCGCGGGCCCGGCTGCTATTTCCGCTTGTCCAGCACCCAGATCTGGTCGGTGCCGGGCCGGGGCGGGGAGGCATGGAAATCGCCGAACACCGCCATCTCGGCAAAGCCTGCCAGGGCCACCATCTCGGCCATCTCCTCGCGACTCTGCCAGTGGTAGGTCAGCCATTCCCTGCTGTGCCGCTGCGTCTGCCCGGCACTGTCCAGCAGGCGGAACTCAACCAGTTGCGACAGGCACCGCCTGGCCCGGTCGACCAGGCGGCGCACGACGAAGAACTCGACCGCCGCCTCGCTGGCGGGCAGGTCGATATGGACCGGCGGGCCTTCCGGCGCCTCGCCGCTGCGCCGCAGGACCGCCTCGTCGGGCACGAAAATGTGAACGATCCCCCGGCCGCCGTCGCGGAGAGGGGTGTGCATGGCCGTCAGGCATCGCTGCCATCGCTCCCGCCCCTCCAGGTGGTTGAGTGCCCGGAACGGCGCGATCGCCAGGTCGAACCAGAGGTCGATGCCGAAATCCGACATGTCGCCGAGCGACAGGCGGAGGCGCTGCTGCACGGCCTCCGGATAATCGGCGCGCTTCTCCTCCGCCAGGCTGAGCATGGCAACGGAATTGTCCAGGCCGACCACCGTGCAGCCGGCCTCGGCCAGGCCATAGGCAATGCGCCCGGTACCGACGCCGAGTTCGAGGACCTCGCCGCCGCGATGCCGGGCATGATCCGCATAGAACGCCAGGTCGCCGTCGATCACCGTGGGAAAGATCAGGGTCTGCAGGTCGTAGGTCAGGACGCTGAGCGATTCCGGGGCGTAGTAGCGGCCCTCCGGCGGCGCCTGCCCGGGCGGCACCTGCCCGCCGCCGGCGCCGTCGCCCGCGCTGCCCATCCCGCGCCGCGCCCCGGCTCAGCGCACCGGTGCCGGGGGCATGCCCGGCATCAATGCAGCTGCTCCTTCGTGGCCCGGAACTCCAGTTCGGGCCAGTCGGTCTGGGCGCGTTCCAGGTGCCAGGCATTGCGCGCCATGAACACCGGGTCGCCGGCATGGTCGTCGGCGATGCTGGCGCTGTTGCCGTCGACGAACGCCTTGAGCCGCGCCGGGTCGGGGCTGGCGAGCCAGCGCGCGGTCAGCAATTCGACCGGTTCGAAGCGGATCGGGATCTCGTACTCGGTGCGGATCCGGTCGGCCAGAACGTCGAACTGCAGGGCACCGACGACCCCGACCACCCACTGGCTGCCCAGCCGCGTGCGGAAGGCGCGCGCCGCACCTTCTTCCGCCAGCTGCGTCAGGGCCCGGCCCAGATGCTTGGCCTTCATCGGATCGTCCGGCCGGACCCGCTGCAGCAGTTCCGGCGCGAAACTGGGAATCCCGGTGAAGTGCAGGTCCTCGCCATCGGTCAGGGCGTCGCCGATATGCAGGTTGCCGTGGTTCGGGATGCCGATGATGTCGCCGGGCCAGGCCTCCTCCGCCCGTTCGCGGTCCTGCGCCAGGAACAGCAGGGGGTTGTGCATCACCATGGGCTTGCCCGAACGCACATGCTTCAGGCGCATGCCGCGGCGGAAATGGCCCGAGCAGAGCCGGACGAAGGCGATCCGGTCGCGGTGCTTGGGATCCATGTTCGCCTGGATCTTGAAGACGAAGGCGGTGACCTTGTCCTCGTCCGGCACGATCGTGCGTTCGGTCGTGGATTGCGCCCGCGGCGGCGGCGCCACGCGGGACAGGCCCTCCAGCAGCTCCAGGACGCCGAAATTGCGCAGGGCGCTGCCGAAAAACACCGGGGTCAGCGCCCCGGCGAGATACTCCGCCCGGTCGAATGCCGGGCAGAGGCCCTGCACCATTTCCAGCTGCTCGCGCAGTTCCGCCAGCTCGGCGCCGGTCAGATGCTCGGCCAGGACAGGATCCTCCGGGCCGGAGACCGGGATCCGCAGACCGCCGCCACCCGCCGCCCGGCCCTTGTCTTCGCGGTCCACCAGGACCAGCGCGGGGTCGAACAGGTCCAGGACGCCGCGGAACGCCCGGCCCATGCCGATCGGCCAGTTCGCCGGGGTGACGTTCAGCGCCAGGGTCTGCTCGATCTCGTCCAGCAGGTTGAACGGGTCCTGGCTCTCGCGGTCCAGCTTGTTGATGAAGGTCGCGATCGGGACGTCCCGCAGCCGGCAGACCTCGAACAGCTTGCGGGTCTGCGGCTCGATGCCCTTCGCCGCGTCGAGCACCATGACCGCGGAATCCACCGCCGTGAGGGTCCGGTAGGTATCCTCGCTGAAATCCTCGTGGCCGGGGGTGTCCAGCAGGTTGAAGGTGCAGCCGCCATAGGTGTAGGTCATCACCGACGTGGCGACCGAGATGCCGCGCTCGCGCTCGACCTTCATCCAGTCGGAGCGTGCGCGCCGCCGGTCGCCACGGGCCTTCACCTCGCCGGCCAGCTGGATCGCGCCGCCATGCAGCAGCAGCTTTTCGGTCAAGGTCGTCTTGCCCGCATCGGGATGCGAGATGATTGCGAATGTGCGCCGTCGCGACACGGCGTCGGCGAGCGAACCGTTCATTGCACTTCTGCCTTCAGGGAGGCGGTCCGGCCGGTCGCGGAGGATGCCGGGCCGCTTTGGCCCCGGCGCCGGGCCGCGGAAACGGGGCGATGGCCGCGGCGCATCGATGGCAGGCCGGTGCCGGCGCGTCAAGCGCCGGCACTGCGGCAATGCGATCCTCGCGCCACGATCCGGGCGTTTCTATAGTCCCGCTGTCCAGCCAAGGGCAAGCCTGTCCGGCGGGGCGCCAGACGGGCGGGAAGCAGGGGGAGGAGTGAAATGGCAAGCGTCCATACGATTGTCGCACGCCATGTCGCCGCCGCGATCGAAGAGGCCGGGCGGGACGGGATCGGCGAGGATGCCGTCGCACGCGGTCTGTTCAGCCGCGTGCTGGCGATTTACAAGCAGTCCAGGTCCGCTGAGGATATCCGGCAGGAACTGCTCGCCGCCGCGGAGAATCTCGACGACGATCAGGACTTCACCTTCATGCGCCCGTAGGCATGCGCCCGCAGGGCCGGGACTGTCACCGCCGATGGCCTATCGATTCGATCGCATATCGCTCCTCGTGGTGGAAGACAATCCGAACATGCGGCGCCTGGTCGGGGCCGTTCTCAATGCGATCGGGGTGACCCAGATCCACTGGGCGCACAGCGTTCCCGCCGCCCTGGAGGTGCTGAAGGACGTGCCTGTCGACATCGTCCTGACCGACTACAACATGGAGCCCGTGGACGGGCTTGCCTTCACCCGGATGCTGCGCGACCCCGCACAGAACCCCTCGCCCTTCATCCCGATCATCCTGATGACCGGGCATGCCACGAAGAAGGTCGTCGCGGCGGCGCGCGGGGTCGGCGTGACGGAGTTCCTGGCCAAGCCGGTCTCCGTTGCGTCGATGTACGACCGGTTGGTCGAGGTGATCGAGAATCCCCGCCCGTTCGTGCGAACCGGAAGCTTCTTCGGTCCCGACCGGCGCCGCCAGGTGAAGTCCTTCGAGGTCGAGCGGCGCGGTGCCGGCGCGGAGGCCGATGCCGGTGAGGTGGAACTCTAGGGGTTCCGCCCGCGCCCCGGGCCGTCGCCCGGAAGCGGATAGAGGCAGGCTGGGGACATGACGCTGCAGGACGAGACCGCCGTTCGGGACACGCCGTCGCGGAGCGCCGCCGGCGAGCCTGCCGGGACAGCCCTGCCGGGGGCCGCCCGGCCGCCGGAGCAGGCGCGGACTGCGCGTCTCGCGCCGCTGCTGCCGCTGGCGCTGCTCTTGGCCCTGCCGGTCGGGCTGGTCTTTGCCGGCCTGGCACTGGCGGGATTCCTGGCCGCCGACGTGGCGCTGGCCGCGGGCCTGGTGCTGGTGGTCCTGGTCTTCCTGTGCCTGGGGCGGCACATGATCGGGCTGCTGCGCCTCACCTGGGCCCTGCGGGACGAGGCGGGGATGCTGGCCGCCGACCGGCCCGGTGTCGACGAGTCGGCGCGGCTGCCGCGATCCCCCGCCAC
>JAVKFF010000207.1:0-3553 GCA_040226215.1 Azospirillaceae bacterium | reverse complement strand
AGCGGGCCAGCGCATAGGCGCCGATGGTGCCGCAGGCCAGGCAGAGCGCGATCGTCCCGGCGGAGACCAGGAAGCTGTTCAGCAGGTAGTGCAGGATGCCGGTGTCGTAGATCGCGCGGTAATGCTCGAAGGTGATGGTCGACGGAAACAGCCGCGGCGGGAAGGAGACGATCTCCGCCGACGGCTTGAAGGAGCTCAGGAAGCCCCAGAGGATCGGGAACAGCGCCACCGTGACGATCAGCGCCGAAACGCCGACATCCAGCAGGCGCCTGACCGGCCGCGCCAGCATCAGCCCCGCCCCCGCCGGCGGAAGGCATAGACCAGCAGCGAGACGGCGACGATGTTCACGATCGCCAGGATCACCGCCATCGCGTTCGCCGTCCCCAGGTCGTAGTCCTGGAAGCCGACCCGGTAGATCCGCAAGGTGAGGGTCTCCGTCGCGTCGTTCGGCCCGCCGCCGGTCAGGATGAAGGCGAAGGTCAGCACGTTGGTGAAGTGCAGCAGCAGCCGCACCAGGGTGATCATGATCGTCGGCCGCAGCAGCGGCAGGACGATCGCCCGGAAGGTCAGCCAGGTGCCGGCGCCGTCGATCCGCGCCGCGGCGATCAGGGTCGGCGAGATGCTCTTCAGCCCTGCCAGCAGCAGGATCATCGCGAAGGCGGAATCGCGCCACACGCCATTGGCGACCAGCGCGGCCATCGCATAGTCGGGATCGCCCAGGATGGTGGGCAGGTCCAGGCTGAGCCAGGCATTGGCGAGCGACAGCAGCCCGGCATCCGACGACAGGATCCACTTCAGCAGCATCGAGCCGACCAGCATCGCGATGACATAGGGGATCAGCACCACGGCGCGGATCGCCACCTGCGGCGCGCCCTCCCGGCTCAGGAAGATCGCCAGCGCGAAGCCGACCACGAAGGTCAGGACCGTTGCCGTCAGTGCGAAGGTGGTGGTGACCAGCAGCGAGTTGACGAAGGCGCTGCTGGACAGGACGTCGGCATAGTTCTGGAACCAGGTGAAGGCGCCGAGCTCGAAGAAGCGGACCCGGTGGAAGCTGTAGTAGATGCCGATCGCCAGCGGCGCGAAGACGAACGCCACCTCGATCAGCAATGCGGGCAGGAGATAGCGATAGGCGCGCGGGATCACTCGGCCGGCCTTCCCTGATACGCGCTCGCCATTCCTGCCCGCATGCGCCTGCTACTGCCGTGCCGCCGTGGCTTCTTCGGCCGCCTTCAGCGCGTCCATCGGCGAGACCTCGCCCAACACGACCTTCTGCGAGGCGGTGTTCAGGTCGGCGAAGGTGCGGGTGGCGTTGCAATCGGGCGGCAGCCAGACTTCCGCCGCGGCCCACATGCCCGCCAGCTCGCGCATCCAGTCATAGGCCGGGGCCTGGAACTTCGCCTGCGCGAACACCGACTTGTAGATCGGCACCTGCCCGCCGGGATCGGTCCAGAGCTCCGCGGCCTCGGGCCCGGTCATGTAGGCGACGAACTTCGCGGCCGCCTCCTTGCGCGGGGAATCCTTCGACACGGCGGCGAACCAGCCCGACAGCAGCTGCGGCCCCGGCGCGGTACCGTCGAAGCTCGGCCAGGGCATGATGCCCAGCCCGGCGGCATCCCAGCCGGCCTTCTGCGCGATGCTGCCATAGCGGCTGTTGCCGGCGGTGGTGATCGCCACCTTGCCTGCGGTGAACTGCTCGATCACGTCGTCCAGGGTGTAGACGAAGCTTTCCGGGCTCGCGACCTTGGCCTCGGTGATCAGGCCGTTCTGCATCTGCAGCGCACGGACGCCGTCCTCGTTGGCCAGCATCGCCTTGCACTTCTCGCCGAACAGGCGGCCGCCCTGCTGCGCCATCAGCGCATTGGCCGCCGGCGACATGGTGGTCTTCTCCGTCGACAGGTGGAGGCCGGTGCCCCAGCGTTCGACCCTGCCGTCCTTTTCCAGCTGGACCTTCTTCGCGGCGTCGGCGAAGGCATCCCAGGTCTTGACCTTGGCGACGTCGATACCGGCCTCGGCGAACAGGTCCTTGCGGTAGAACAGCACCAGCGAGATCGCCATGATCGGCATCGCGTGCAGCTTGCCGTCCTTGGTCAGCCAGTCATAGGCCTGCGGCAGGACGAGATTCTCGCGATAGGCGGCGTCCCACTTGTCGGCGATCGGCGGCCCCAGGTCGGCCGCGGTGTCGGAATTGATCAGCAGGCCCATCGCCTCGCCGACGATCCAGCCGATGTCCGGCGCGGTGCCCGACCGGTGCGACACGACGAACTTCTCCGTCAGGGTCGACCAGACCTGGCTCTCGACGGCGATGTCGATCTCCGGGTTGGCGGCCTCGAAATTCTCGATGATCTGGCGCAGCGCGCGGTCGCGCGGGGAATCCTTCTCCGGGTTCAGGAAGGTCCACATCGTCACCGTCTCCGCCGCCTGCACCGGCACCGGCGACAGCAGCGCGCCTGCCAGGGCGAGGCACGGGGCAATGGCCATCGTGCGCAAGAGTCCCAGCCGTCCCCTCATCGCATTCCTCCCTCTGCTCTTCTTTCGGCAGGACAGGCCGGCCCGTTGCGGGCATGCCGTCCTGCGCGTTTCCATCCCGTCGCGGCTTTTCCGTCGACAGATAAATAATACTGTCGACAGTTTTTGAGTCAAGCAGAGCCGGCGGGCTCAGACTTTCTCCGGTGCGCTCAGGAAGGCTTTCAGGGCGTGCAGGGTCTCCCGCGACGACACCTCGACATGGTTGATCATCGCCTGCTCGGCGGTGGCCGGGCTGCGGGCTGCCAGCGCGGAGAGGATCGAGCGATGCTCGCGCACCCGCTGCTCGCTGAACTCGTCGATGGCGGCCAGGATGTAGCGGTAGCGGCTGACCCGGGCGCGCAGCCCCTCCAGGCATTCCAGCAGCGGGCGGTTGCCGCAGGCATCGATGATCGTGCGGTGGAACTCCGCGCCGCATTCCATGGCGACGCGGGCATCGCCGCGCTGCGCCGCCGTCTCCATCGCCGCAAGATTGGCTTCCAGGCGCTGGATGTCCTTGAGGTTCATGTTCTCGGCCGCCAGGCGCGCGGCCAGCCCCTCCAGATGGCCGCGGAAGACGAACAGCTGCTCGGCTTCCGACAGCTCCAGCGGTCGGACATAGACCCGCCCGGTCTTCGCCCGCTCCAGGAAGCCCTCATGTTCGAGCTGCACCAGGGCCTCGCGCACCGGGCTGCGACTGGTCTGGAAGCGGATTGCCAGCTCGGGCGCGGGAAGGGGCTCGCCCGGCCGGAAGCGGCACAGGATCAGGGCCTCGCGGGGCGCGGCGCCGCCTCGCTGCGGCAGCGGCAGGGCGGAAGCGCTCGGCATGCTGGCTGGTCTCCCGGTCTGTGCGTCATGCCATGGCGAGGCCCGACCGAAGCCGGTCGAGCGCGGCGGCGCCCGCATGGGCGGAAAGGCGCAGGCGATAGTCCACGATTTCGCCCGGCCGAAGAAGTCGCAGCGCACCCTGCGCCGCCAGGTCCGACCGGGGCACGAAGGGCTGGGCCGCCGGCTCGACCGCCAGCACGTACAGCCCGTCCGACAGGTTGCG
>JAVKFF010000206.1:0-37576 GCA_040226215.1 Azospirillaceae bacterium | reverse complement strand
GACGCTCGAGCTCGATGCCCGACAGATCGACCTCGCCGATCTCCGGCAGCACCTCGACATGCATCTCGAACTCGAGGTCGCTGCCCTCCTCGAAGGACTTGATCTCGATCTTGGGCTGGGTGGCCGGGCGCAGGCCGCGCTCGTCGATGGCCTTGCGCGAGGTCTCGTTGACCGCGCCCTCCAGCACCTCGCCCATCACCGAGCGTCCGAAGCGCTGCTTGAGGATCTGCATCGGCACCTTGCCGGGGCGGAATCCGGGCAGCCGCGCCTTGCGGCCGACCTCCTTCAACCGCGTCTGCACGCGGTCATCGATATCGGACGCCGGCACCACGATGGTGAAGCCTCGGCTCAGTCCGTCGGTGTTGGTCTCGGTCACCTGCATGGCGAATATGAACCCGTTTCCTCGTCGTTGACCCGGCCCGGCCGCCGTCGCGGCCCGTCGGACGGGCATCTTGATCGCTCGTTCCCATCACGCGGTCGCGGCTGAATGACGGGCGCCCCCCGATCGGGCATCCCGGTCGGGCCTCCATGCGGCGTCGGTTGGGCGGGAAGCTTGGTGCGGGCGAAGGGACTCGAACCCCCACTCCTCTCGGAACCAGAACCTAAATCTGGCGCGTCTACCAGTTCCGCCACGCCCGCCTAGACCCGGCGCCCGCTTGGACCCGGCGCCGACCGCGAAGCCGGGGCTCTATACCATACTGTTGCAACAGGGCTAGGGAATTTTGGGGCGCCACCCACGAATGACGCCGCGACACGGCCAGCGCCGCCTCGCCTTGCGGCCGCCGTCCGCCCACCATCGCACCATCGCGGCCCGTCACTCCTCCGGCTTCCGGCTCAGCCGCTCCGGGTACTGCTCGGCGAAGGCGGCCAGGGCGAGCGTGCGTCGCTCGTCCTTCAGATTGCGCTGACCCAGATGGGCCTGTTCGATGCGATAGCGCACATGGGCGATGCCGAGCCGGTCGGCGGTGATCGACATCACCTCCGCGATCTCGCTGCTGCCGTTGGCGAAGCGCCTCCGGTAGAACTCGCCCTCCTTGGGCATCTGCTTCTTGCGCGACCATAGGGGCATGGGGGATGTCCGCTCGTCAGGCTTCGATCGATCCGTGATCCAGGAGCGGATGATAGCGACCGGCAGTCTCGGCGTGAACTTCGACCTTCGTGCTAATCCAACGCCCGAAGATTTTGCAAAACTTCGGGAATTGCCGGGGCAAGATCCTCGGCGATCAGGCCGGCTCCAAGGTTCGTGGCCGTCTCGCCATGCATCCAGACCGCGGCTGCGGCAGCCTCGAAGGCCGGCATGCGCTGGGCCAGCAGGCCGCCGATCAGCCCCGCCCGGACGTCGCCGCTGCCGGCGGTCGCCAGGTCCGCCGGGGCGTTGGCGTTGATGGCGGCCCGGCCGTCGGGATGCGCGATCACCGTGTCCGAGCCCTTGAGGACCAGAACCGCGCCTGATCGCGCCGCGGCCACCCGCGCCCGCTCCAGTCTCGTCCCCGTGAGTCCGGGGAAGAGACGGCCAAACTCACCCTCATGAGGTGTCAAAACCAAGGCGCCGTGATCGGCCTCGAACAGGTCGGCCGGACGGTCGGCGAAGCTGGTGATCGCGTCAGCATCAAGCACCAGGGCGTGCCCGGCCGCCGCGATCGCCAGGGCGGCCCGCCTGGTCTCCTTACCGACACCCAGTCCCGGCCCGACGATCCAGGCGTTGCGCCGGTTGTCGGCAACGAGGTCGGCGAGTTCGTCCATCCGGCGCAGCAACAGGCCGGGTGCGTCGGCGGCCAGCACGGGCCAGACGCCGGGGTCGGCCAGCACCGTCGTCAGCCCGGCGCCGACGCGCCGGCCCCCGGCGGCCGCCAGCCGGGCCGCGCCCGTCATCACCGGTCCCGAAAGCACGCAGAGATGGCCCCGGGCGTATTTGTGCCCCTCCGGATCGGGTACCGGCAACGCTGCCCGCCAGAGGGCGGGGAGGTTCTCCCAGGTCCGGGGGCCGATGCGCGCCAGCACGGCGGCGGGAATGCCGATATCGATGACCCGCACCGCGCCGCAGAAGCTCCGCCCCGGCTGCAGCAGGTGCCCGGGCTTCTTGCGGAAGAAGGTGACCGTGAGCGTGGCGCGCGGCGCGCTGCCGAGCGGCTGGCCGCTGTCTCCGTCCAGCCCCGAGGGCAGGTCGACGGCGACCACCGGATGCCCGGCCATGGCCGACACCAGCGCGGCCGCTCCGCCATCCAGCGGCCTCGTAAGGCCGGCACCGAACAGCGCGTCGATCACGATGGCCCCGTCCGGCAGATGGCCGTCGAGGCGGTTGTATATCGGACCGTTCCAGCCGCGCGCCGCCCAGGCGGCATCGCCCTTCAGCGCCTCCGGATCGCCCAGCGCCACCACGGCGACCGGCCAGCCGCGCGCCGCCAGGTAGCGGGCCGCCACATAGCCGTCGCCGCCATTGTTGCCGGGGCCGCACAGCACCGTCACCGGTCCGCGCGGAAACCTCGCCACGACGGCATCGGCCACGCCTTCTCCCGCGGCATCCATCAGCACGCGGCCCGGTGTCCCGCCGTCGATGGCCAGACGGTCCGCCTCGCCCATCTCTGCGACGCTGAGCAGTGCGGCCGTACCCGGATCCAGGCTCATGCCCGCTCGCCACCCGGCGCGCCGTTCGTCGCCGCTCCCCGGGCGCCCGCCACCAGCGCGGCCAGACCGTCGCGCAGCATGGGCAGTTCGGCGCCGGCGCACACGAAATCGCAGCCGGCAGCCACCATGGCCGGCACGTCCCGGCCCAGGGAGGGGATGGAGCCGAGCCACGCGGCGCTTTCCACGATAGCCCGCTCGGCCCGGTGGATCATGGCGCGCACCGCAGGGTCGTCCATCCGGCGCGGAAGGCCCATGTCGCCGGAGAGGTCGTTGGGACCGATGAACAGCATGGCGACGCCGTACACCGCGGCGATTTCCGGGATCGCCTCGACCCCGGCGACGGACTCGATCTGCAGCATCAGGAACAGGGTGTCATCGAGGTCGGCCTGGTACGCGTCGGAGTCGGCGCCGTACGCGCCCGCCCGCACGGCGCCAAGCGCGATGCCCCGCCCGCCCTTGGGCGGATAGCGACAGGCGGCGACCGCGGCGCGCGCCTCGTCCGCCGAGCGCACATTGGGCACCATCAGCCCGTCGACGCCGATGTCCAGCACCCGCTTGATGTGCACCGGGTCGTTCCAGGGCACGCGCACGAAAGCGGCAACGCCGTATGCCTGCAGGATCACCGTCGCCGCGGCCGTCGCCTCGAGGTCGACCGGTCCGTGCTCCTGGTCGATCACCACGGCGTCGACCCCGGAGCGGGCGATCAACTCGGTGACATAGGGATGGATCAGCGTATGCCAGGTGCCGAGCACCGATCCGCCCGCCTCGATGCGTTCCCTGATTGTGCGCGCAAGCCGCATGGCCGTCCCCTCGACGTGGCTGTTGCCCGGCCGAAGGGTCGGCGGGGCGGGATCATCTCACACCAAGTCGACAGGCCGCGGAAAGGGACTTGGCATCGCGCGATGGCGGCCATGCGCGCAGGTGGCGACGGCACATGGGAGGCACGGATGATCTGGGAGGGATCGCTGGGGCGACCGATGGGATTCGAACCCACGACCACTCGGACCACAACCGAGGGCTCTACCAGCTGAGCTACGGCCGCCGCATCAGCGGGCGCTGGTATCGTCCATTAGCGATGCGAGGTCAAGACTTGCCGCGCGCCTCCCAGAGGGCATGATGGCAAGCCTGCCATTCGCCAGCCGGGGGCTGGCCGGCGCCAATGCCGCCAGGCGCCACCGTATCATCCGGAGGACCACGTCACGATGCTCCAGACCGCTGCCGCCCTCGGCCGACTCGGCACCGAAACCGCGTTCGACGTGCTGGCCCGCGCCGGTGCGCTTGCCGCCTCGGGCCGCGATATCATCAATCACGGCATCGGCCAGCCGGACTTCCCAACGCCCGACCACATCGTCGAAGCGGCGGTCAAGGCGTTGCGCGACGGCCAGCACGGCTATACCCCCGCCGCCGGCATCCCGGCCCTGCGCGAGGCCGTTGCCGCCTATCTCGATCGGCAATACGCCGTCGCCATTGATCCCGGCCGGGTGCTGATCGTGCCGGGCGGCAAGGTCACGATGTGGTTTGCCATCCTGATTTTCGGGGAGCCGGGCGCGGAGATCCTCTACCCCGATCCGGGCTTTCCGATCTACCACTCCGTGATCGCCTATTCGGGCGCCACCCCGGTCGCCGTGCCGCTGCTGGAGGCAAACGGCTTCGCTCTCGATCCCGACGACGTGCTCTCACGCATCACCCCGCGCACCCGCCTCGTCATCCTCAACAGCCCCGCCAACCCGACCGGCGGCGCGGTGGACAAGGATATCGTCGACCGGCTGGTCGCCGGACTCCGCGACCATCCGGACGTCGCTATCCTGTCGGACGAGATCTACAGCCGTATGCTTTATGACGGGCGCCGGCATACCTCGCTGCTCACCTATCCGGAACTCGCCGACCGGCTGATCGTGCTCGACGGCTGGTCAAAGACCTACGCCATGACCGGCTGGCGCATGGGCTTCGGCATCTGGCCGCAGGCCCTGGTCGGTCATGCCGAGCGCCTGGCCATCAACAGCCATTCCTGCGTCAACGCCGCCGCCCAGCATGCCGGCATCGCCGCGCTGGAGGGGCCGCAGGATGCGGCCGCGGCCATGGTCGCGGCGTTCGGCGAGCGACGGCGCGTCATCGTCGACGGCCTGAATCGCCTGCCCGGCTTCCGCTGTGTCGAGCCGCACGGCGCCTTCTACGCCTTCCCGAGCATAGAGGGGACCGGACGCACGTCGCACGCCATGCAGGACTGGCTGCTCGAGTCGCTCGGCGTGGCCGCCATCTCGGGCACCAGCTTCGGTCGGCACGGCGAAGGCTATCTGCGCTTTTCCTACGCCAATAGCCGCGAGAACATCAAGCGCGCCCTCGCCCGCATCGAAACGGCGTTGTGACGGGAGATGGTCGACGCCTGGAACTGCATGGGAAATAGGCAAATGCCCAAGATCTAGGCGCACGCCGATTGATCACCGCGTCGTTCCACGGTATCGGATAGACGATTTCGCCCGAGCGGCGTGCTTGGCACGCGTCCTGCTTATTGCGAGCGACCGACCCGTCGGTCGCCCGGTCGTCACATCTGGATCTCGTGGAACAACTTCATGAAAAAGCTCGAAGCCATCATAAAGCCGTTCAAGCTGGACGAGGTGAAGGAAGCCCTCCACGAGGTGGGGATCAAGGGCATTACCGTGACGGAAGCGAAGGGTTTCGGGCGCCAGAAGGGGCACACCGAGCTCTATCGCGGCGCGGAATACGTCGTCGACTTCCTGCCAAAGGTGAAGGTCGAGGTGGTGCTTGACGACAGCCTCGTGGAACGCGCGATCGAGGCCGTGCAGCACGCCGCGCAGACCGGTCGCATCGGCGACGGGAAGATCTTCGTCTCCTCCGTCGACGAGGTCGTGCGCATCCGTACCGGCGAACGCGGGCCCGATGCCGTCTGAGGCGCGACCAGGGCATGTCCCGGCACCGCCGACCAGCATCTGGCACATCGCTTGCTAATCAATTGCGTCACGTTACCTGACGTTCAGCAGTTCTAACGATCCACCAAGGAAAGTAGATCATGTCCGAGGCAATCGACAACGTAATGAAGATGATCAAGGAGAACGACGTCACCTACGTCGATCTCCGGTTTACCGATCCGCGGGGCAAGTGGCAGCACACCGCGCAGCATGTCTCGACCATCGACGAGGACGCCTTCGTCGACGGCATCATGTTCGACGGATCGTCGATTGCCGGCTGGAAGGACATCAGCCAGTCGGACATGACGTTGATGCTCGATCCCGAGACGGCTGTGATGGACCCCTTCGCCGCCCAGCCCTCGCTGATCGTGATCTGCGACATCCATGAGCCGACCACCGGCCAGCCCTACAACCGCGATCCGCGCTCGATCGCCAAGGCGGCGCAGACCTACATGGCCTCCGCCGGCATCGGCGACACCGCCGTATTCGGTCCCGAGGCCGAATTCTTCATCTTCGACGACGCCCGCTTCAAGGTCGGCGCCCACTCCTCCTTCTTCCACCTGTTCTCCACCGAGATCGCCGACGCCGCCGGCGCGGAACTCGAGGAGGGCAACATGGGCCACCGGCCGACGGTCAAGGGCGGCTACTTCCCGGTGCCGCCGGTGGACAGCGGCTCCGACCTGCGCGCCGAGATGCTGACCACCATGGGCGAGATGGGCGTGGTCATCGAGAAGCACCATCACGAGGTGGCGCAGGCCCAGCACGAATTGGGCATGAAGTTCAACACGCTGGTCACCGTCGCCGACCACCTGCAGATCTACAAATACGCCATCCACATGACGGCAGCGGCCTACGGCAAGACGGCGACCTTCATGCCCAAGCCGGTCTATGGCGACAACGGCTCGGGCATGCACGTGCACCAGTCGATCTGGAAGGACGGAAACCCGCTGTTCGCCGGCTCGGGCTATGCCGACCTGTCGGAGACGGCGCTGTTCTACATCGGCGGCATCATCAAGCACGCCAAGGCGCTCAACGCCTTCACCAACCCGTCGACGAACAGCTACAAGCGGCTGATCCCGGGCTTCGAGGCGCCGGTGCTGCTGGCCTATTCGGCGCGCAACCGCTCGGCTTCCTGCCGCATCCCGTACGCCACAAGCCCGAAGGGCAAGCGTGTCGAGGTGCGGTTCCCGGATCCGACGGCCAACCCCTATCTCGCCTTCTCCGCCATGCTGATGGCCGGTCTCGACGGCATCCTGAACAAGGTCCATCCGGGCGACGCCATGGACAAGAACCTGTACGATCTCCCGCCGGAGGAGCTGCAGGGCATCCCGACCGTCTGCGGATCGCTGCGCGAGGCGCTGGAATCGCTGGAGGCCGACCACGAGTTCCTGGCCAAGGGCGACGTCTTCACCGCCGACATGATCGAGGGCTATCTCGATCTGAAGTGGGAGGAGGTCTACCGCTTCGAGCACACCCCGCACCCGGTCGAGTTCGAGATGTACTATTCGGTCTGATCCCGCGGGCCGGGACGGACCGCACAGGAAGGCCCCGCACGCGCGGCGGGGCCTTTTCCCTTTCAGGCCGGGCGTGAGCCGATCGGGCGCCGGTCCGTGTTCTGAGCTCAGCCGTTCGCCTTCTCCGCCGCCAGCCTTTCGTTCAGCCGGCGCCCCAGCTTGTTGAGGTTGTTGAGCGACAGCAGGTGGGCATAGATCGCGGTCAGGAAGCCGCGCTCGCGCAGGCCTGCGAAGGTCGCCGGGTCGAGCGCGCCGAGCCTGGCCTCGCTCACCACCTTCAACCCGCCCAGCGAGATCTTGCGCTGGTCCGGCCCCATGTCCATCGCCGCCGCCCGGTCGACGAGGAGGTCGAGTTCGACCAGCTTCCTGGCGAAGGCGTGGGTCTGCTGGCCGGCGGAATGATAGTCCTGGCAGAATTTCAACGCCTGCTCCGCCTGCGGCGAGGCCTTGCCGTCGACCACCAGCGGCCTTTCATTGCCGGCGACCACGGTCTCCGGCGTCTCGTCGATGCACAAGGTGAGCTGCTGGTCGGGCCGGCTCATGAAGATGAAGGGATAGCGGCGGATATAGGCCGGCAGGTAGCTGTGCGGGTCCCAGCGGCCGTCGCGGTCGACGAACAGGTTCTCCGAGGTGCGCAGGCCGAGCACGGCGACAGGGATCGGCTCGCTGCCCGGCGCGAAGGCCAGCACGTAGTCCAGTGCCGCCACCGGGAACTCGATCACGTTCACGGGCACGCTGTTGGTCTTGGCCGCATAGCCGAACGTCGCCGGCGCCTTGAACGACTTGCCCTTGTGGCGGCTGTAATCGACCGGCACCGGGTTGCTTTAGAGCACCGGGTATCGCGGCGCCGCGGCACCTTTGGTGGAGCCCTCGGCCGCGCCCTTGGCGTCCGGCGCCTTCGGCCCCGGCGACTTGCCCGTGCCGCCCTTGCCCGCAGTGCCGACCTTGGACGTGCCGACCTTGGACGTGCCGCCCCTGGATTTGCTCGTTGCCATTCTCGTCTCCGTTGCGCGAGGACGCCGGCCCGCCACTCACACCGCCGGCGGATTGTCCCGCCACCGGCTTGCCGGTCATTCTCCTTTACAATAATGCTAACATTCGTTGAGCATCACAATCTTCACTGACAATTGAGTTGGCGTGTAGGATACTCTCGCTAAGCTATTGACGCGTTGACGATTTCGCAGTCGCGTTTGGGTTACTCTATGGGCGAAGGAAGGTAGCGGCAAGGATGCGTGCCTGGACGGCCGAAATTGCGGGACCCGGCTGGCGCCGAATCGGTCCGGTGCTGATGGCGCTCGCCGCCACTCTGATGGCGGGCCAGGCGCCGGCACAGCCCGCCCCGTCTGGCACAGGGTCCTGGCAGGCCATCGACTTCGCGACATCCGCGGACCAGCCAGCATGGCAGGACCGTCCCGAAGTGCTGCAGCAGACCTTCGGCCAGGAACTCGTGCTTACCGACGAGCGGTTCCAGTTTCTGGACATCGGCTGCGCCCAACCGGTGCTCGCCGGCACCGTCATGGCGGCCGATCATCTCCTGCTCAGCCTCGCCGGGGCCACCCTGCCGCTCACGAATTATTTCGGCGACCCGGACTCCAGCGTGGAGATCATCGAGGTCGACTGCCTGGAGACCGGCGAGGTGGCCATGGCCCTGACCGGGGACGACATGCTGATCCTGCCCTATTTCGGCGGCTATCTCGTTTTCGACCGGATCCCGTCCGACCGGGTCCGGCTGGTGCAGGAACGGCTGGCCGGCCTGGGCCTCGACGTCGGCACGGCCGACGGCGTGTATGGCGGGCGAACCGCGACGGCCGTCCAGCAACTGCAGGGACGGCTCGGCATTCCGGCGACCGGCGCCGTCAGCCCCTTTCTCATCTCCATCCTGACACGCGCGGAGCGATGATGGCGCCTTCCCTCCCCGTCACTGTCCGCGGCCCCAGGTCGTGGCCCGCCGCCGCGCTGCTTGTCGCCGCGCTGCTTGCCGCCAGCCTCGGCCTCGTGACCATGCCGGCCGCCGCGCAGGTGGACTCTGAAATCCCGGCGGCGGACGAAGTGGTGGAAATCGACGGCTTCCGCTCCGTCACCTTCGGCATGACCGAAGCCCAGGTGCTCGGCGCCATCGAGGCCGATTACGGAATCCAGGCCGAGGCCGTGGAGCGCATCCTCAACCCCCTCGACCGGACCGTCACCCTGTCGATCCTCGTCGAGGATCTGCTGCCCGCCGGCGGCGCTGCCCATCTCGCCTTCGGCTTCTCGCGCAGCGCCCGCCTGCTGCACCAGATCGTCATAACCTGGGGCGCCCTGGCCGATCCGGAGACGCCATTGCAGGACCTGTTGCGCACGGACGCGATCCTGCGCAACTACTTCGTCCAGCGCCGCTTCGCCGAGAACACTGTGCTGGGCGACCTGCCGCTCAGCGACGGCAGCTACCTCTCCTTCACCGGCAGCGACGAGCAGGGGCGCCGCGCCTCCCTGGTGATCGGCGCCCTGACGGAGCGTTTCGTGCCATTCGACCCCAATGCCGTCGCCGGCCTGCCGGTCTTCGTGCGCCTCAGCTATCTCGAAAGCCCGGGCGAACAGGACGTCTTCCGGCTTCAGCCGCCCTTCTAGCGATAAGCCGAACGTTCTGCTTGCGTGCGATAGATGTTCCTTATATGTTCTATTCCGGAATGGAACATAGGAGGAACAGTCATGGCTTATCCCCGCAACGATCGTCGCCCTGGCGCCCGTCGCTCGTGGCGCTACGCGGCTGAATTCTGCACGCTCGTGCTGATGTTCGGCACCGTGTATGGCGGCTTCGTCCTGGGCCATGGCTACGGCCTGTGATGCCGGCAGCCGGGCTGGCCGGCGCCGGCTGAGGATTGGCGTCGGCTGGGACGCCGTGCGCGGACTCAGCCGTGCTCGCGTTCCGGCAATGGCCGCGGCCGCCGGTCCTCGTCGATGGCGACATAGGTGAACAGGCCCTCGGTCACCTTCTCGGTCTCGCCGGTGATGCGTCGGCGCACATAGCTGTCGATGCGCACCTGGACCGAGGTGCGGCCGGTCCGCATGACAGTGGCGTAGCAGGAGACCAGATCGCCGATATGCACGGGCTTGAGGAACGTCATGCTTTCAACGGCGATGGTCGCCACCCGCCCCTGGGCGCGTTCCAGCGCCACCACGCCGCCGGCGAGGTCCATCTGCGCGAGCAGCCAGCCGCCGAAGATGTCGCCATTCGGATTGGCGTCGGCGGGCATGGCGATGGTCTGCAGGGCAGGCTCGCCTTCGCCGCGCGGACCCCAGGGATGGCGCGCGTCGTGGATCGGCGGGGCTGGTTCCGTAGTCATTGTGTATTCCAAATCTCATGCACACTAGATATTGTAGCTGGGCGCATGTCCGGGTGAAAGGCTTGTCCGCCGTCATCACGATGCGCTAGGCACCGTCCGAACGGCAATGGCCGCGCCATCCGCAATGGCCACGCCATCCGGCCGATGATCAATTCCGGACCTCGATTGAGCCCGATGGCCTGCATACCTGACGGCGATCGGACCCGGGCACACCTGAGCCGAAGGCGACCGCGATCCCGTCATGAGCGACCTTTTCGCCCAGTCCACCGCGCCACTCCCGACCGGGAAACCCGCCGGACGCCCCCACGACGCCTATTCGGCCCAGGACATCGAGGTGCTCGAGGGTCTGGAGCCGGTACGCCGCCGGCCGGGCATGTATGTCGGCGGCACGGACGAACGCGCGCTGCATCACCTGGTGGCGGAGGTGCTGGACAACGCCATGGACGAGGCGGTGGCCGGGCACGCCAGCTGGATCGAACTGGCCCTTGAGGCGGACGGCCGGATCACCGTGCGCGACAATGGCCGCGGCGTGCCGATCGACGAGCATCCGAAATTCCCCGGCAAGTCGGCGCTGGAGGTGATCCTCACCACCCTTCACTCGGGTGGCAAGTTCTCCAACAAGGTCTACGCCACCTCCGGCGGCCTCCATGGCGTCGGTCTCTCGGTGGTTAACGCCCTCACCGAATCCCTTTTCGTCGAGGTCGCCCGGGACAAGCGCCTGTGGACCCAGGAGTACCGCCGCGGCGTACCGCAGGGCCCGCTCACCGACGCCGGCCCGGTGCACAACCGTCGTGGCACCGCGATCACCTTCCGGGCCGATGCGGAAATCTTCGGCGAGCGCGCGCAGTTCCGTCCCGACCGGCTGTTCCGCATGGCGCGCTCCAAGGCCTATCTGTTCCGCGGCGTCGAGATCCGCTGGCGCTGTGCCGCGGACCTGCTCGGCGCCGACGGGTCGGTGCCGCAGGAGGCGGTGCTGCATTTCCCGGGTGGGCTCGGCGACTTTCTCGCCAGCACGCTCGAAGGCCGCGACCTGATCGCGGCACGTTCCTTCGCCGGCATGGCCGAGTTCCCCGACGGGCAGGGCCGCGTCGAATGGGCCGTGGCCTGGCCGGACGATAACGAGGACGGCTTCGTCCATTCCTACTGCAACACGGTGCCAACCCCCCAGGGCGGCACCCACGAGGCCGGCATCCGCCAGGGCCTGCTGAAAGGCCTCAAGGCCTTCGGCGACCGGGCCGGGGTCAAGCGTGCGCGCGACATCATCGCCGAGGATGTCACCGCCGGGGCGGCGATGCTGCTGTCGGTCTTCATCCCCAACCCCCAGTTCCAGGGCCAGACCAAGGACAAGCTGTCGAACGCCGAGGCCACCCGTCTGGTCGAGAACGTCCTGAGGGACCACATGGATCACTGGCTGTCTGCCGATCCGGCGGCGTCGGGACAGCTTCTCGACAACATTCTCGAACGGGCCGAGGACCGGGCCCGCCGCAAGGCCCACAAGGAGATGGCGCGCAAGTCGCCCACCAGGCGCATCCGCCTGCCGGGCAAGCTGACCGACTGCGCGCGCACCAGCGCCGAAGGCACGGAGATCTTCCTGGTGGAGGGCGACAGCGCGGGCGGTACCGCCAAGGCGGCGCGCCAGCGCGAGACCCAGGCCATCCTGCCGTTGCGCGGCAAGATCCTGAACGTCGCCAGCGCCTCGGCGGAGAAGCTGGCCGGAAACCAGGAGATCGCCGATCTCGGACAGGCGCTCGGCTGCGGCACGCGGCGCGATTTCGACATCGACCGCCTGCGTTACGAGCGGGTGATCATCATGACCGATGCCGATGTCGATGGCGCGCACATCGCCTCGTTGCTGATCACCTATTTCTTCCGCGAGATGCGCGGCCTGATCGACGCCGGCCGCCTGTTTCTCGCCCAGCCCCCGCTCTACCGCATCCAGCAGGGTGGCAAGGTGGTCTACGCCCGCGACGACGCCCACAAGGACGAGCTGATGCGGTCCACCTTCGATGGCCGCGGCAAGGTCGAGATCAGCCGTTTCAAGGGCCTGGGCGAGATGCCCGCCCCGCAGCTGCGCGAGACAACGATGAACCCGGACAAGCGCACCCTGCTGCGCGTCGCCGTCGCCGACGATCAGGAAACGGGCGAGATGGACGCCACCACGCTGATCAATCACCTGATGGGGCGCAAGCCGGAACTGCGTCTGCGCTTCATCCAGGATCATGCCATGACGGTCGCCGATCTCGACGTCTGAGGATGCGCCCATCCTGCTGCGGACGCCGATCAGCCGAACACGCTCCGACGCGCCTGGTCACCAACGCGCCTGGTCAATCGGCGACAGGCCGCGCCATCCTCAAGATGAGAGCAGTCGGTCGAGAATCGCGTTCACCCGCTCCGGGCGCTCCAGGCTCGCCAGATGGCCGCAGGTCGCGATCACGTCGAGGCTTGCCGCCGGGATCGCCTCGGCCATCTCGCGGGACAGCGCGGGTGGCGTCACGGCATCGGCGTCGCCCACGGCCACCGCCACCGGGCAGCCTATCGTCGGCAGCAGGTCGCGCTGGTCGAGCCGGTTCAGGATCGCGGTCTGCTGGCGGATATAGGCCTCCCGCCCGACCCGTTCGGCCATCGCCATCACCGTCCCGGTGAGCGCCTTGTCCGCCAGGCGGCTCTCGTGCACCAGCCGCGGCAGCAGACGCGCCGTCACGCCACGGAAACGTCCCTTGCGCGCCAGCTCGATGAGGCCGCGGCGCAGCCGCAGCGTTTCATTGTCGTCACGCCGGGCTGATGTGTCGATGAGCGCCAGCCGCTCGACCCGGTCGGCCGCCCGCCTGACGATCTCCAGCGCCACATAGCCACCCATCGACAGGCCGATCAGCGTGAAGCGCGGGGGGGCCCGATCCAGCACGTCCCGCGCCATCTCGGTAATGTCATCGAAGCCTGTCAGATCGGCGACCGTGATGTCGTGCGCAGGGCCCAAATGCGCCCTTTGCGGCGCGAACAACGCGGCGTCGCACAACAGACCGGGAAGAAAAACCAAGGCCACTGGTCAGGACCGACGACTGGAATTCATGGCGCCTATGTCGAAAAAGCGTTGTATTTCAGCGAATTTACGCCGCATCTGAAGCGCATCGCAATTGACACGCAAGATTGACTCCTTACAGTGCCGCTCCAAGTACCGGGCGTGGTTAGGCGTCTTGATCCTGGCGGTCAACATGCGCACTGAACCTCCAACCTCACCCTGGGGCCGGACGCGTCCGGCTCCGACTGGAACGACAACGGGCCTTCACCCGAAGCTCGACATTAGGAAAACGCATTTCCTTGACGACCACATTTGCTGATCTAGAGCTCAGCGCCAACGTGCTGCGCGCCGTCGAAGACGTGGGGTACAAGACCCCGACGCCGATACAGCAGCAGGCGATCCCCATCGTGCTGCAGGGCCGCGACGTGCTCGGCATCGCCCAGACCGGAACCGGCAAGACGGCCGGCTTCACCCTGCCGATGATCGACATCCTCTCCTCGGGTCGGGCCAAGGCACGCATGCCGCGCTCGCTGATCCTCGAGCCGACACGCGAGCTTGCCACCCAGGTCTCGGAAAATTTCGAGCTCTACGGCAAGTACCAGAAGCTGAACTACGCGCTGCTCATTGGTGGCGAGCGTTTCGAGGAGCAGAGCCGCCTGCTCGACCGCGGCGTCGACGTGCTGATCGCCACACCGGGCCGCATGCTCGACCTGTTCGAGCGCGGCAAGATCCTGCTGGCCGACGTCAAGATCCTGGTGATCGACGAGGCCGACCGCATGCTCGACATGGGATTCATTCCGGATATCGAGCGTATTGTCGGCCTGCTGCCGCGGATCCGGCAGACCCTTTTCTTCTCGGCCACCATGCCAAAGGAAATTCGGCGGCTGGCTGATGCCTTTCTGTCGAACCCGAAGGAGATCGCGGTCTCGCCGCCATCGACCACGGCGGAGAACGTGCAGCAGTTCATCGCCCGGGTGAGCAAGGACGACAAGCGCGAAGCCCTGCGGCGTCTGCTGCAGTCCGAAGAGGGACTGCGCAACGCGCTGGTCTTCTGCAACCGCAAGCGCGACATCGATGCCGTCTACCGCGCGCTGGTCAAGTCCGGCTTCAACGCCGGCCAGCTGCATGGCGACATGCCGCAGCCGACCCGCACGGCGACGCTGGAGAAGTTCAAGGCCGGGGATATCGACCTTCTCGTCTGCTCCGACGTGGCGGCGCGCGGCATCGACATTTCCGGCCTCAGCCACGTCTTCAACTACGACGTGCCCATGAACGCGGAGGACTATGTCCACCGCATCGGCCGCACGGGCCGTGCCGGGAAGACCGGCCGCGCCTTCATGATCGCCACGCCGGACGACGGCAAATATGTCGACGCCATCATCAAGCTGGTGAAGCGCGCGCCGGAGACGATCGCCGTGGAGGGCCTGGGCGAGGTGGCGGAAGACGACGGCGCCGGTCGCCGGCGCCGCGGCGGCAAGCGCAGCGAGCCGAGCGCCAACGGCGCAGTGCGGGAGCGTCAGGCGGAGCCGGAGCGTCAGGCGGGGCCGGAGCGTCAGGCGGAGCCGGAGCCGGCGGCGGAAGGGGAAGCCGATCCGCCGCCTCGGCGCGAGACGGCTGGCGGGCGCCCGGCCGAGAGGTCACGCGATGAGGCCGGTCGCCGCGGCGACCGGCGCCGGGGACGCGGCCGCGGACGGGACCAGGAGGACGCCCACATACCGGGCGACGTCATGGACGAACGGGATGACGTGCCCTTTGCCAAGGCCGATCACGTCCCTGCGTTCCTGCTGCGCCAGGTCAGTATTCCCAAACCCAGCCGCAACTCAAAAGAAGCCGGCTAAGCACCTGTCATTCCACTCTTTCGCGGCTTGACTCGCGTGCGGGTGACGCGCACCTTGAAGCGCTGAATCGCTCCTGGCATCGGCTCGTCCGGTTCGCCATCACCCTTTCGGCGAGGTTTGTGGACAGTGGGACGGCTCGGACTGCTGGCTTGTGCATGCGCCAGCGCAATCGCCTTCGCGAGCGCCCCCGCTGCGTCACAGAATATCTTCGACGACGCCTCCCTCCTCGATCCAGAGGCACCCGCGGTCGTCATCGCCGATGAGCTGATCTTCGATTCCGAGCAGAACCTGGTGATCGCCCGCGGCGAGGTCTTCATCGCCCAGAGCGGCCGCCTGCTGCGCGCCGACGAGGTCACCTACGACCGTGACATCGATCTGGTCACGGCCAGTGGCAACATCGTGCTGCGCGAGTCCTCGGGGGAGCTGCTGTTCGCGGACTATGTCGAACTGACCGGCGATCTGGCCGACGGCTTCGTCGACAACGTCGCCATCCGCTTCGGCGAGAATGCACGGGTGATCGCCGATGTCGGCTACCGGCGGGGCGGCACCGAAACGGTGATCGAGCGCGCCGTCTACTCGCTCTGCGATCTCTGCGAAGAGGACCCGCGGCAGGCCCCGCTCTGGCAGGTGCTGGCCGAGCGCGTCACCCACAACAGCACCACCCGCAACATCGAGTACGAGAACGCCGTTCTGGAATTCTTCGGCGTGCCGGTTGCCTGGCTGCCCTACTTCTACACGCCCGACCCGACGGTGGAGCGACGCAGCGGCCTGCTCGTCCCGCGCTTCGGTTCGACGCCCTCTCTCGGCATCTTCGGCACCGTCAGCTACTACTGGGACATCGCGCCGGACCAGGACCTCGTGACCAACCTGATGCTCACCGCCGAGCAATCGGCGATGCTGTCGGGCCTCTACCGGCAGCGCTTCGAACATGGCGAGATCACCATCGAGGCCTCGATCAACTATTCCGAAGTCATCGAGACCGATACCGGAACCCCGGTCGACACCGGTGAGGACGTGCGCGGCCATATCTTCGCCAACGGTCTCTTCGCACTCGACGAGAACTGGCGGGCCGGCTTCGACATTCAGGAAGTCTCCGACGAAACCTATCTCGACACCTTCGAGATCAGCGAGGACGACCTGCTGGAGAGCCGGGCCTATGCCGAGGGCTTCTTCGGCCTCTCCTACGCCAGGATGGAGGCGTTCCATTTCACCGACCTGCGCCCGGAAGCGGTTCAGCAGCCCATCGTCGCGCCGCTGGCGGAGTACAACTACATTGGCGAGCCAGGCGACGCCTGGTTCGGCGGTCAATGGTTCCTCGAGGCGGGCACGATGGGACTGACCCGGGAGGACAATTTCGACGGCGTCCCCACCGGGCTGGAGGACATCGACACCTATCGGCTCAATGCCACCGCCGGGTGGCAGCGCCAGGACATCACCCGGTTCGGCCTGGTCACCCAGAGCGACATCTCGTTCTCCGGCGCGGTCTATTATTCCGAGGACCTGCCCCTGCCCGGCGACCCGACATTGCGGGACGACGAGGCGCTGGCACTTCGCGGCGTCGGCACGGTCGGCATCACCGCGCGCTACCCCTTCGTGCGCCAGGACGGCAACACCCAGCAACTGATCGAGCCCGTGGCCGCCATCCGCGCCACCGGCGTCCTGGATGACGACGCGTTCATCCCCAACAACGACAGTGTCGCGCTCGAGTTCGACGAGATCAACCTGCTGAGCGAAAGCCGCTATCCTGGCATCGACCGGGTCGATGACGGCCTGCGCTTCACCTACGGATTGCAGACGGCCTGGTACGATCCGGACGGCATCAATGCCCGCCTGTTCATCGGCCAGAGCCTTCGCACCGACTATTCAGAGGAGTTCAACACGGGTTCCGGCCTGGAAGGCGGCACCTCGGATATCGTCGGCCGGCTGACGGTCAATCCCATCGAAGGGCTGGAGGTGGACTGGCGCTTCCGCGTCGATGACGAGGAGTTCGACGCCACCCAGACCGACCTCGCCGCCCGCTACCAGAGCGACTGGATTTCGGCCGGCGTGGAGTATCTCTTCATCGACTCCCAGACCGGTACGCGTTCCGGCGAGGACCAGCAGGAACTGACGATCTCCGCCGCCATGCCGATCTCGGAGTTCTGGAGCGCCAGCGGCTATTGGCGCCGCGATCTCGAGGACGACCAATCCCGCGCGTTCGGCTTCGGCGTGCGCTATGCCGACGAATGCTTCACATTCGGCTTTGACGTGCGACGCACGTTCACGGACGATGACGGGACCGAGGACGGGACGAGCTTCTTCGTCACCCTGTCCCTGACCGGCTTCGGCGAACTGCCGGTGCGTTTCGACGAAGACGTGTTCTGAGGCGGTCGGCGAGCGGCTTCCATCGCCCTTTTCACCGGACGCAAGACCGATCGCGCCCGACATGACGATGATCCTTCCAACCGAGTTCCACATCTGGATCGCCATCGCGTTCCTGGCCGCGGGCATGATCTCCTATGCCTGGGAGAAGGTCTCGCTCGAGATCACCTCGCTCGTCCTCGTCGTCGGTCTCCTGTTGTGGTTCCAGGTCTTTCCCCTGCTTGGCCCGGACTCCACACCGCTCCTGACGCCCCAGCGCCTGCTGGCAGGCTTCGCCAACCCGACTCTGATCGCCGTCCTGTCACTGATCGTCATGGGCCAGGGTATTGTGCAGACCGGCGCGCTCAACGCCCTGGTCGGCCTGGTGGTGCAGTCGGCCCGCCGCCGCCGCGCCCTGGTACTGGGCGGCAGCCTGATCTTCGTTGCGATCGTCTCCGCGTTCCTCAACAACACGCCCGTCGTGGTGATCTTCATCCCGATCCTGCAGACACTGGCCCAGCGCATGCGGCTCTCCGCCGGCCAGATCATGATGCCTCTCAGCTTCGCCGCCATCCTCGGCGGCATGACGACGCTGATCGGCTCCAGCACCAACCTGCTGGTCTCCGGCGCCATGGCCAATCTCGGATTCGAGCCGCTGTCGATCTTCTCGGTCACCGGCATCGGCGCCGTCCTCGCCCTGGTGGGCCTGGTCTACGTGCTCCTGGTGATGCCCCGTCTGCTGCCTCATCGCGGCAGCCTCGCCGACAGCCTCCGGTCCGGCGGCAGACAGTTCATCGCCGAGATCATCGTGCGCCGCGACGATCCGCTGTGGCATGAGGAGGCGGTAGCCGGGCGCTTCAAGTCCCTGCCCGACGTCACCGTGCAGCTGATCCAGCGCGGCCAGCGAACCATCCTGCCGCCCTTCGCCGATATCCGCCTCGAGGCCGACGACGTGCTGATCGTGGCGGCGACCACGAGCGCGTTGACCGAGGCGCTGCAACGGCATGCCGGCTTCCTGCTGGCCGGCGGGGAGCCGGATGGCGACAACCCGGCGCAGCCGATCGGGCGGGCCCGGTCGGACCATGTGCTGGCGGAGGTGATGATCACCCCCGCCAGCAGAATGGTCGACCTGTCGATCGACATGGTCGGCTTCCAGCGCCGCTTCGACTGCCTGGTGCTGGGCGTGCAGCGACGCGGCCGGATGACGCGGCAGCGCATGGGCGACATCCGGCTCGCCGCCGGCGACGTGCTGCTGCTGGCCGGACCGCGTGAGAATGTGGCCCGGCTGCGTGCCAATCCGGACCTGCTGCTGATGATGTGGGCGGTGCGCGACATGCCGCGACCGATGCGCGCGCCCATGGCGCTGGCGATCTTCGCGATCACCGTCGTCACGATGACCGCCGGCCTGCTGCCGATTTCCGTCGCCGCGCCGGCGGGTGCCGTCGCGATGGTGCTTTCGGGCTGCCTCAACCTGCGCCAGGCGAGCCGATCGATCGACCGCACGGTCTTTCTGCTGGTGGGTGCCACCCTGGCACTGGGCGAGGTGTTGCAGGTCACCGGCGCGGCATCGCTGATCGCCGGTGCCGTCGCTGCATGGGTCGGCGGCGAGGCACCGCTCCTGGCCATCGCCGCCCTGTTCCTGGTGGTCGCGATCGCCACCAATATGCTGTCGAACAACGCCTGCGCGGTTCTCTTCACGCCGATCGCCGTCAATCTCGGCATCGCCCTCGACATCGACCCGATGGTCATGGCGCTGACCGTGCTGTTCGCGGCCAACTGCTCCTTCGCCACGCCGATCGGCTACCAGACCAACCTGCTGGTGATGGGGCCTGGGCACTACCGCTTCCGCGACTTCATCCGCGCCGGACTGCCGCTGGCGATCCTGGTCTGGTTGACCTTCGTGGCCGTGTTGCCCGTGTTCGTGGACCTGTAGGCGGGCGGTATCGCTCCACGCACACTCGCTCGGGACGACTGGAAAGCGAAATGAGCCGACCGTCCCTACCGCATGATCGGGAAGGTGAACTGCGCGCCCTCCGCCTGGCCGGTCGGCCAGCGTGCGGTCATCGTCTTCTGCTTGGTGTAGAAGCGGATGGCGTCCATGCCGTACATCCCGTGATCGCCGAAGGCCGAGCGCTTCCAGCCGCCGAAGGTATGGTAGGCGACCGGCACCGGGATCGGCACATTCACGCCGACCATGCCGATATTGCAGTTCGCGGCGAAGGTACGGGCAAGCTCGCCCGATTCGGTGAAGATCGCCGTGCCGTTGCCATACTCGTGGCCATTGACCAGTTCCAGCGCCTCGCCGAAATCCTTGGCCCGCACCACCGAGAGGACCGGGCCGAAGATCTCCTCCTTGTAGATGCGCATCTCCGGCGTCACCCGGTCGAACAGGGAGCCGCCTAGGAAGAAGCCGTTCTCGTAGCCCTGCAGGGAAAGGCCGCGGCCGTCGACGACGAGTTCCGCCCCCTCCTCGACCCCGAGATCGATATAGGAGGCGACCTTGTCGCGGTGCTGGCCGGTGATCAGCGGGCCCATCTCGGCGTCCGGATCCATGCCCGGCGCCACCTTCAGCGCGCGCACCTTGGGTTCGAGCTTGCGGATCAGCTTGTCGCCAACATCGCCCACGGCGACGGCGACGGAGATCGCCATGCAGCGCTCGCCCGCCGCGCCATAGCCCGAGCCCATGAGGGCGTCAGCCGCGCGGTCGAGGTCGGCGTCGGGCATCACCACCATGTGGTTCTTGGCCCCGCACAGGGCCTGCACGCGCTTTCCGTGGGCCGAGCCCGTCGAATAGATGTACTCGCCCACCGCGGTGGAACCGACGAAGCTGACGGCGTTGACGCCCGGGTCGGTGAGCAGCGTGTCCACGGCCACCTTGTCGCCGTGCACGACGTTCAGCACGCCTTCCGGCAAACCGGCTTCCAGCATCAGCTCGGCCAGCAGGTTGGCCGCCGAGGGGTCCTTCTCCGAGGGCTTGAGGATGACCGTGTTGCCGCAGACCAGCGCCATCGGGAACATCCACAAGGGCACCATGGCCGGGAAGTTGAACGGCGTGATCGCCGCCACCACGCCGACCGGCTGGCGCACCGAATAGCTGTCGATACCGGTGCCGACGCTCTCGGAATACTCGCCCTTGAGCAGGTGCGGCGCGCCGCAGGCGAACTCCACCACCTCGAGGCCGCGCAATACCTCGCCCTTGGCGTCGGAGAAGACCTTGCCGTGTTCCTCGGTCAGGATACCGGCAATCCGGTCCATGTTCTTCTCGAGCAGTTCCTTGTAGCGGAACATCACCCGGGCGCGCTGCAAGGGCGGCTTGCCGGCCCAGCCGGGCAGCGCCTTCTGGGCCACGGCGATCGCCTCGCGCACCTCGTCGGCGCTGGCGAAATCGACCCGTGCCTGCACCTCGCCCGTCGCCGGATTGAAGACATCGCCCTGGCGGCCGCTCTTGCCGGCAACCGCCGCCCCGTTGATGAAATGATGCACCGTCCGCACAGGCCTACTCAGCTCCTCTGTTCAGGCTGGTTCACGGGCATTCCCTCGGACGCCCGATCCTGGTCCGCCGCCGGGGCGGCAGGCGGCGAACACTAGCAGGGCTGCCGATGCCATGCCAGACAGATGCCCGGCTTGGCGCCTGCCAACGAATTGTCGTAGTTCTCACCTAATCGGATCATCGATCCTCGAACAAGAATACACGTTTGAGTCAGGGCCTTATCCTCCCCCATGTCCTATGGTCTCTACGACTACGATCGCCGCTACCGGCGCCGCATCTGGGGCGCCATCATCCGTATCGGATTCTATCTCATCACCATCGGCGTCGCGGCGATCTTCGCCTATCAGATCGGCGTCGAGCAGATGGAGACAAGGGAGGACCGCTTCGCCGCCCGTATCATCGAACTCAGCGACGAGAACGAAGCCCTGACCAACCAGGTGGTTCAGCTTCAGGCGGAAACCCAGACGGCCGTCGCCCAGGCCGCCGAACTGCGCGCTGCCTACGATCGCGACGTGCCGACCGGCATTCGACGGGAACTCGGTGAACTGGTGCAGTCCCGCCTGGACGACGGCGTTTCGCCGGACCGGCTCGCCTTCTACATCCGGGTGGCGCGGGAGCCGGTCGACTGCAGCGAGCCGGTCACGCGGCGCTTCATCCTGCCAACGCCCGCCTATAGCGGCGCCAACACTTCCGTGGCCTTCGCCGACGGGCGCATCACCGTGACCGGGCGCGGCGAAAACGCCACGAACGAAGCCGGCGGCGCGCTCGGCTGGTTCGACCCGGCGCAGCAGGTCACCATCAATTTCACGCTGATCGGCGGCGAGGTGTCGTCGGTCGAGGGCCTGCTGCCGCTACACCACTCGATCGTGCTGGAGGGCCAGGAGCACCGCTTCACCGTGGTCGAGGGAGATCAGAGCCTGGTCAACGTGACCGGCGATACCTGCGAACTTCTGGCATCGGCGGGCGAGGACGGGTCCGTCCAGCAATAGATGGCGATCCGTGACGCCGACAGCACAAAGACCCAGCCTCGCATTATCGGGGAGCCAACGGAAACGGGGCGACCTTGCGATAGCCCCGCTCGTCCCGCCAGGCGGCGGGGTGTCTCAGCGCTGCGTCCAGCTTCCGCTGGAACTCTGCACATACCAGCCCGGCTGCGCCCTGCCGATCAGGGTCTGACCGGCCTGGGCCTGCACGGCGGCCAGCGGCGCATTGGTGCTGGAGGCGATCTCGCGGTAGCGGACCATGCGCTGGGCGTTGACGGAATCGACCAGCGCCTGCACCCCCGGCGCGTTCTGCACCACGCCGATCAGTCCGTCGAGCCGTTCGCCGACCAGGCCCTGGCTGCGGGCCTGGTCAAGATTGAGCTGCGCCAGCACGCGGCGGCTGCCGAGGCCGGCGACGGCCAGCAGGCCGGCCGACAGGCCGACCCAAATCACGAAGCGACGGCGCCCCTGGCGGCCGCCCTGGTCTCCGCGGTGGTCTCCGCGGCGCGACGTCTGCCCGATCGAGCCGGGCTGCCGATCAGAAGATGTCGTCATTTTCCTCGAACACCTCTTCAAGTTCCCGATCGATGCGGATGCGAACCTCCTGCGTGATGCGGACGTTCAGGTTGATCTCGATTGGCTCGGAGGGCGCCTCCACACGCACGGTCGGTGAACAAGCCGTCAAGATTGCGGCGGTTCCTGACAAGATCATGGCGCGTCGGGCGAAGGGCGCGGTCACGGCCGCCCCGTCCAACTCGTCTGCGACCGACACGTGATCGGTCAAGTGGTCCTGGGCCATTGGGCACCCCCGGTTAGCGGCCGATGATGTTTTCTAACGTGCCACGAGTGGTCTCGTCTTGGAAATATTCTCGTGCCCTGTCGCCAATCGTCAGAGTCTGGATGCCTTCGCTCAGAATGTCGTCCAGCGCCCCGCTGACATTGACGTTCAGCGCGATCGGATAACCGTCATAGACGTCCGGGTTGGCGCCCCGGATGGTGAGACCGACCGTCAGGTCGCCGCCGGTCCGGCCGTCCAGGCTGACGCCGAGGCTCTCGTAGTGAAAGTTCTGGATCGCATCCAACAGAAGCTGAACCCCCTCGTCCTGGCCATCGCCGACGCCGCCGGAAGCGTAGCGGATTACGCCCGGCCCCCGGCTCTGCAGCTGGCCGTTGTCGATATGCACACTATCGCCGATGACGCGGACAGGCACTGTGCCATCCAGCACACCCGTGGCGGAAAGACCTTCGACAGGCAGTTCGATCAGCAGCGCCGTCAGGTCGATGCCTTGCGCGGAGAAGTTGACCGAGGTGTTCGGGTTGGCGAGCGGGATGGTGAAGGGGGCGGCCGACAGCGTGCCGCCGGCCCAGGCGAAGCGCGCGTCGCTGACCGTCACGGTATCGCCGGCGACGATGGCCAGCTGCGCCCGACCGTTGCGCAGCATCACGCCGACATCGAGCAGGTCCGCGCTCAGGGATTGCGGCCCTGCCGTGCGCGGCGGGTCGAGACTGGAGAAGGTCAGCGTGCCGTTGATCCCGGATGCCGAGTAGCCCACGCCGCTAAGGCGGATCCCCGACAGGTTGACCTGCGCCGCGGTCGACAGGCTCTCGCTCCAACGCAGGGTCGCCTGCCCGCCGACGGTTCCGCCGAACTGGCCCAGCGCGCGCAGGTCGACCGCCGGGAAGATGTCGTGCGGCTGCAGTCCGCCAACCTCCAGCGTCAGGGCGGCGATCCGGATGTCGGCCTGACCGGCGCCGCTGTCGAAGTCGTGCCGGACGGAAACCGGCAGGAGAACGCCACTTGCCGGGTAGGCGCCACCGGAGAAGGTCAGGCCGGCATCGTCGATGGCGATCTGTCCGGCCACGCCGGACGGCCGGACCGGCGCCGGCTGACCGGGCACGATCAGCGTCGCCCAGTCGATGTCGATGGCGACATCCGTCGCCTCCCCGAAGCTGGCATCGACCGTCGCCGTCGTCCCGGGAAAGCGAAGGTCGGCCGCCTCCACGGTGAGATTGACCGCATCGAGCGTTCCGGCGATCGCGAACGGGTCGAAGGACGGGATGGACAGTGCCGTGTGATCGTTCAGCACCACCGAGACCACGGTATCCCCCTCGCTGGCGAGCGTGAATCGTCCGGCCGTGAGGTCGAGCATCAAGGGCTCGGGCAGTGTCGGCCAGACCACGGCGCTGTCACCTGCCAGGTCAACACAGGCGATCTCGCCCGCCGTCGGCGAGACTCCGACGACAACGCCGTCGGCATCCACATCGAGTGCGCTGAACGCGATACATTCGTGCAGGGCGATCGTGACAATCTCACCCGCCACCGTCACCGCGGCGGTGGTGCTGGCGTCCCGGATTGTCAGCAGTGTGCCGTCGAAATCGAGGGCGATGCGATCGGCCACGATGTCGCTGGCCACGTCGACCAGCGAACCGTCCGCCCGCACCAGGGCCGACAGATCATCCGCCCGCACGCCCTCGAGGGTCTGGCCGGCGATGGTCAGGCTGTCGGCGGCGAAGTCGTCGATCGTCGCCCGCACGCGCCCGCTCTCCTCCACCCGCAGTTCAAGCGATGTCAGACTGAGCCGTGACACGCTCTCCTCGCCCAGGGAAAACGCGGCCAGGCTGACCTCCCGAAGCCGGGCGTGCACGGCATCGCCGTGACCGCTGCCCTCGATCACGCCGCCAAAGGGTCCGGTATCGATGTGGTTGCCCTCGACCCTCGCGACCGCGCGCCAGGCGTCGCTCTGCCAGTCGTAGGAAAGCATGGCCTGTCGTCCGCCGCCGGGACTGGACAAAGTCGCCGCGACCGCGCCGCCCAGTGCCGGCACGACGCCAGAAAGCCGCAGATCCTCGCTGAAGCGGGCGGCGACCGCGCTTCCGTCGAGTGACAGCACCGACCGTCCGCGCAAGGTCAGGTCGCTGCCAAGTCCCGGCCAATCCACCCCGGCGACGTCGGCGGAGACGGCGACCGGCGGCAGGTTGGCGGCGATCGCCTCGGGCGTGATGGCGCCACGTTCGGCGGTCATTCGCTCGATCATGGCGGCCGAAATCTCGGCCGAGACCTCAAGCCAGACCCTGTCCCAGCGGACCATGCCCCCGTCGATCGCCTGTTCCCCCTCTGGAATGTCTGCCGCCAGGTTCAGCGTCATGCTGGAGAGCGCCTCCCCCTGCGTACCGGCCAGCAGGTCGGCCACCACGGCCGCACCACTGCTCGCCTCGCGGGCCGAGAAGGTGACGAATTCCGGCAGGGTGCCGCCGAAGGCGATCAGATGCGGTGCTTCCAGGCGCACGCCGGCGAGGCTCAGGCTCTCGCCACGCAGGTCGATCGCGCTGTCGACCCGCCCGTCCTCGCCGACGGTCAGGCTCGCCCAGCCCTGCAGCGCCTCGAGGCTGATGCCCGCGATCGCGACCGCGCCTTCGGTCACGTCCGCGTCAAGGCTGATACGGCCACCGGGCTCGATCACGAGGTCCGTCGCCAGCGCGAGGCCGAGGCGCGGGTCGTCCAGGGCGAGATCGGCCGAGACCGTGAGCGTGCGGTCTTCGGCCTGCTCCACCCGCGCGGAGACGGGAATGCTGAAGCGGCCGAACGGCGTGTCGAGATGGACCAGGGAGCCGTAGACCAGGATCACCGATATCGGCAGCCGCGGCAGGGCGAAACCGGCACCGCCCGCGCCTTCGTCCGGGGACAGGTCGAAGCCGGCGACACTGACCTCGCCCGTCTCGTCGACCCGCAGGGAAATCTCGACGCCCTCGAGAGCCAGACGATCGAGGATCGGCGTGCCGCTGTCGTCGAAGGCCTCCCAGTCGAGATCGAGCCGGCCGATCGACGGGCCATCCACCAGACGGATGTTCGCCAGCGACACCCCGCCCATGGAGACCCGCGCGATGTCCACATTCTCGATCGCGAAGCCCTCGCGGGCGAGTTCGACCTTCACCACGTCCTCGGCGATTCGCGGCACCGCGAAGAACCAGGCGAGCGCGGCGACGATCGCCAGGTTCAGCAGGCCGCTGCCGATCAATGCCAGCGGGGTGAGGAACCACCAGACCCAGCGCATCCGCCGCCCGGCCATTGTCCGGCGGTCGTCCTCGTTGCGCGCCTCCCTGGCTGGTTCGGCCATATGGCCCATTCGCCTCCTGCATTTGCCTGCACACCACCCCATCATTAGGGTGATCATGCAATGCCGGAGGACAGATGACCGACATCACACACGCCGATCTTCTCATCGTTGGTGGCGGAATCAATGGCGCAGGTATCGCGCGCGACGCCGCGGGCCGCGATCTGAAGGTCGTGCTGTGCGAGCAGGCGGACCTCGCCCAGGCCACCTCGTCGGCCTCCTCCAAGCTGATTCACGGCGGTCTGCGCTATTTGGAGATGTATGAATTCCGGCTCGTGCGAGAGGCCTTGGCGGAACGTGAGGTGCTGCTGAAGGCGGCACCTCACATCATCTGGCCGCTCCGCTTCGTGCTGCCGCACAATCGTCTGTTGAGGCCGCGCTGGATGATCCGGCTCGGCCTCTTTCTCTACGATCACATCGGCGGCCGGCGTTCGCTCCCCGGCACGCGGAGCCTCGATCTGCGAAAGGTGCCGCAAGGCGCGCCTCTGAAGGACGAGATGACGCGGGGATTCGAGTACTCCGATTGCTGGGTCGAGGATTCGCGCCTCGTGGTGCTCAACGCCATGGACGCCGCCAGTCGGGGGGCCGAGATCAATGTCGGCAGTCGCTGCGTCGAGGCGGTGCGCGAAGGCGATCATTGGCTGGCGACGCTCGAGGACGGCGAGACCGGGGCTCGGCGCATGGTCCGGGCGCGCGTCCTGATCAACGCGGCGGGCCCGTGGGTCGACCGTTTTCTGCGTCACGGTTTGGGCCGCAACGAGGAGGCGCATCTGCGCCTGGTCAAGGGCAGCCATATCATCGTGCCGCGACTCTACGACGGCGCCCATGCCTACATCCTGCAGAACACGGACCGGCGCGTCGTCTTCGCCATCCCCTACGAGCGCGACTACACGCTGATCGGCACAACCGACCTGATCCATGACGGTGACCCGGCCACCGTCGCCATCGACGAGACGGAGACGGCATATCTGCTCGATATCATCAACCTCTACTTCAAAAAGCAGATAGAAAAGTCTGATATCACACGAACATATTCCGGAGTCCGCCCTCTCTACGACGACCGGTCCGACAACCCGTCCGCGGTCACGCGGGACTATGTCTTCGATGTCGAGGCGCCCGAGGGCAAGGCACCGCTGCTGTCGATCTATGGCGGCAAGATCACCACCTATCGCAAGCTGGCGGAGCATGCCCTGGCGAAGCTGGCGCCGCACCTGCCGGGCCTGAAGCCGGGCTGGACCGCTTCCGGCACGCTGCCGGGCGGCGATCTTCCCCATGGCTTCGACGCCTTCCTCGCCGACCTGCGCCAGCGCCATCCCTATCTGGGCGAGCGCCAGTCGTGGCGCTATGCCCGCCTCTACGGCACGTTGAGCCGGCATTTCCTCGACGGCGTCACGTCGCTCGACGGTCTCGGCGCACATTTCGGCGACGATCTCTATACCGCGGAGGTGGACTACCTGATGGACCGCGAATGGGCGCGCACGGCCGATGACGCGCTCTGGCGCCGAACCAAGCTCGGCCTGCGCATCGATCCGGCTGGCAGGCAGCGGCTGGCAGCCTATATGCAGGCGCGTACCGGCACAGGGCGTGCGGCGCTTGGCACCGCGGCCCAATAGGAGGAACGATGCGCATTCCGATTGCCACGTTGGTGCTGGCCGTCACCACCACCTTGACTGCGGCGTCGGTGGCCCACGCCGGCGAGGCCGACGTCATCGCCGCCGAGGCGCTGCCGCAGTCCAACGGTCTCTGGCGCTTCGACGTCACCGTGTCGCACGCCGACACCGGATGGGACCACTACGCCGATGCCTGGGAGGTGCTGGCACCCGACGGCACCGTGCTGGGTGTCCGCGAACTCCTGCATCCGCATGTGGATGAGCAGCCCTTCACCCGGTCGCTCAGCGGCGTGGAGGTCCCGGACGGCGTCGATACCGTGACCATCCGTGCCCATGACAGCGTGCACGGTTACGGCGGCGCCACCTTCCAGATCACGCTTCCCGACCGCTAGTGGCCTCCAGTCGCTCGCCGGCGGCTTCGCGGATCTTCTGCCGCGCCTCCGGATGGGTCTTGGCGAAACGCCGGAAGTCCCGTCCCTGCAGGATCAGCAACTGGCTGTAGGCGATGGCGTCCACATGCGCCTGCCGGCGCCGCCCGGTCAGGATCGCGATCTCGCCGAAGAAATCGCCCCGCCCCAGCCGGTAGCGGTGGTCGTCGCGCGATACCTCGACCGCGCCGGAAGAGATGAAGGCCATGAAGTCGCCGCGCTCGCCGCGGGTGATGATCCGCTCGCCCGGCACGGTCAGCCGGGGCCGCAACAGGCGGCTGATCTCCCGGATGTCCGGTTCCGCCAAGGCCTCGAACAACGGAAAGCGGCGCACCAGTTCCTCGGTGTCGAGGCCGAGATCCAGGTTCGGCCGCTCCTCCACCTCCCGCCATCGGCGGTCGAGCTCGGCCTCGAGCTGGTGGTGCACTTCCGCCGGGATAGCCGCCTCTTCCGCCAGCTCGGCATATTCCCGCTCCTCCATGCGTAGGCCGGCGCGCAGCAGAAAGCGATGAGCGAGGAGTTCGGCGTAGTCGGGATATTGCAGGCGCAGCGACTCCAGCGCCGCCTCGATATCCGCAAGCCGCGCCTCCAGCGTCTCACGCAAGGGGATGGTCGCCGGCAGCCCCATCAGCGGCACCAGCTTGGCCCGGGTGAAGGTGATCAACTGGCTGACCACGATGCGGGTGATGGTCAACTGCTCGAAGCGGTCCGCCAGCTTGGAGGCGAGCGGTCCTTCCCAGCGGAACGCCCGGTGCAGGCGCATGGCGAGCGAGAGTGAGAAACGGAAGCGGCCGGTATCGCGCGAGGCGTCGCGATAGCCTTCAAGGCCGCGGGATCGGGCGCCGTCGCGCAGCCGCCCGGCCTTGGCGATCATCGCCACCGCGGTCGACCGGCTGATCGAGCCGCGCACGAAGTGGTCGAGATAGAGCGTTTCCTCGCGCGCCGCCAGCGTGACCAGGCCCACCCGGACCTGCTGCTCGGGATCGAGCACGCCCACCTCGGCGCTCTGCTGGGCCACCTCGCGCCGCCGCTGATAGCGGTCCAGCACTTCCCTCAGCGCGGATTCGTCCAGGCGGTGCACTTCCGCCGTCAGGGCCAGCCGCTCGGCCACCGCGTCGGCGGTCAGGGCGATGGCACGGTCGCGCAGCACCCGGTTCTCCTTTGACAGCCGGTGCAGGCCAGCCAACCGCATCACCGGCCGCAGCGAGAGGCCGTTGACGACCAGGGTGAAGACGACGAAGCAGGTGGCGAGAATGGCCACGTCGATGCGCGTGCCCGGATTGAGCTGGGGCGTGCCGGCCACCGCGGCGGCCAGCACCAGGGTGACGGCGCCGCGCAGCCCGCCCCACCACATCACCAGCTTGTACTCGCCGCTCACCCGCTCCGCCCAGCCGAGCAGGGTCAATGCCGGCAGCAAGCCCCATACCGTGATCGCACGGGCCGCGAAGGCGGCGATCACGGTCACCACGATCGGCAGCAACAGATCCGCGTCCGCCCGCTCGATGATGCCGGGAATGTCGGAGGCCGCGAACAGGAACACGAGCGCCGCGGCGATATAGGCGATCTGATCCCACACCGTGCGCAGCGCGGTCCATGAGGACGGTGTGATTGCCGTGCGGCCGCGCGCCGCCATGGTCAGCGCGGCCACCACCACCGCGACGACGCCCGAGACCTCGATCCAGCGCTCCGCCACCAGATAGGTCAGATAGGGCAGCGCCAGGGTCAGCGTGATCTCGGCCAGCGGCATGCGGCGCAGCGGCTTTATCAGCCAGGTGCACAGCAGCGCCGTCAGGAAGCCGAACAGCGCGCCGCCGGCGAAGGAGAGCGCGAAGAGCCAGATCCCGGCCAGCAGGCTGACGCCCGCGGTGGTGACGAATGCCTCCAGCAGGATGACCATCAGGGCGATGGCGGCGGCGTCGTTGAGCAGGCTCTCGCCTTCGACCAGGATGGACAGCCGCTTGGGCGCGCCGACGTCGCGGAACAGACCGATCACCGCCACCGGATCGGTCGTCGAGATGATGGCGCCGACCAGCAGGGCCGGCAGAAGCGCCATGATGCCGGTGGCGGATATGGCCAGCCCCACCGCGCCGGTGCAGATCACCACGGCGACGATCGCCATCAGCAGGATCGGCCCGATATCGTCGAGCATGCGGCGGACGTCGATCGTCAGGCCGGCCTGGAACAGGAGCGGCGGCAGGAAGACCGCCAGCAGCACGTCCGTGTCGGCGATCACGCTCTCCACCCCCTCGCCGCCCAGCGACAGGCCGACAAAGGGCGTGTTGAGGCCGACGAAGCCGATCGCACCGACGACCGCGCCGGCAAAGGCCATCAGGACGGTCAGGGGCAGGCGCACGCGCGCCGCCAGGGGCTCCAGAGCGCTCACCAGCACCAGCAGGCCGGCCACCAGGAACAGGCTCGCGACGATGCCGCTCATCGCGGGTCTCTCGACCCGGCCTTCACCGGCGCCGGCTCCAGCGGCGCAGCGTTTCGCCCGGCAGCGTCGCCATCACCACGCCCGGCAGGATCAGGCACAGGCCGGCGAGGTGGAACAGCCGGAACGCCTCGCCGAGGAAGATCACGGCCATCAGCGCCGCCGTGACCGGGAAGCCGTACATGAAGACGCCGGCCCGGCTCGGGCCGATCACGGCAATCCCGTGCTGGTAGGTGGAGAAGGCAAGGACGGAGCTGAACAAGGCGACGCCGGCGACGCTCAGCAGCCCCTCCCAGCTCGGCTCGAACGGCCGGCCGATCGCCGTTTCGACCGCGTAGAAGGGGGCAAGCACGACCACGCCTGCCAAGGCCACCACCGCGAAGACGGTGATCGTCGGCAGGTGGGACAGACGGCGAATGAGCAGGGAATAGATCGCCCAGCTGACGACAGCCACCAGAATCCAGAGGTCACCCGGGTTGAAGCGGAATTCAAGCAGCGCCTCGGGCGAGCCCCGGGTCAGCACCGTCACCACGCCGATCGCCGCCAGCACGATGCCTGCCAGCTGCCGCGGCGTGATCCGCTCGCGCAGGAACACTGCCGCAAGAAGGCAGATCAGCATCGGCGAGGCGGCGTAGATCAGGCCGGCATTGGTCGCCGTCGTGTCCGCCAGCCCGGCATAGACCACCGCGCCGCAGATGCCCATGCCCAGCGCGCCCAGCAGCAGTACAAGCGGTGCCTGGCGGACCAGCTCCCGCCGGTGCCGCCGGATTCCGGCATAGGCGAAGGGCAGCAGGATCAGCGCCGCCAGAACCCAGCGCCAGAAGGCCAGACCGATGGGTGGCACCGTGCCCACCACGGCACGGCCGATAACGACATTGCTGGTCATGAAGAAGGGCGACAGGGAGAGCGCCAGATAGGCCCAGCCCTCGCGCACCGCCCGCGCGCGATCCGCCACCGCGGTACCGGTATCGATCGCGTCGGCCACCGCTCAGGCCACCTTGACCACGGGGAAGGTTTCCGGCGGCGAGACGATGGCCTCTTGCGCGGCGATCAGCGCGATCTCGCCGCCGCCCGCCGCCGCGGTCGCCTCCAGGATGGCGAAGATGCTGGACGCCGTCCGACGCAACGCTTCGGCCGGGTCGCGCTGGCTGAGATAGTGGCCGAGGAAGAGCGCGGCGCTGGCGTCGCCGCAACCGCTGACCTCGATAGGCAACAGCGGCGTTCGCACCAGCCAGGCCCCGTCCGCCGCCACCGCCAGCATGCCGATTCCCCCGGCCTCGTCCGGCTCGTGTCGCAGGCTGGTCACCAGCACGATCTCGGGACCGCTTGCCCGAACCGTGTGGGCAGCGGCGACCGCACCCGAAATGTCGCCCACCCGATCGCCCGAGAGGTATTCGAGCTCGAACTGGTTCGGGGTGGCGATGAAGGCCGCCGGCACGGCCCGGTCGCGCATGAACTCCGGCAAACCCTCGCGCACGTAGAACCCGGTCGACACGTCTCCCATCACCGGATCGCAACAATAGATCGCCGCGGCGTTCGCCCGGTGGACCCGCACCACGCTGTCGAGGATGACCTCCCCCAGGGTGACGTCACCCATGTAACCGGACAGGACCGCGTCGCAGCGACCGAACACCTCCCGCTCCTCGATGCCCCGGATCACCTCCGCCACGTCACCGGCCGAGAGGATCGGCCCCCGCCAGGAGCCGTAGCCGGTGTGGTTGGAGAAATGCACCGTGTTCACCGGCCACACCTCGATACCCAGCCGCTGCAGCGGGAACACGGCGGCGGAGTTGCCGACATGGCCATAGGCCACGGACGACTGGACGGAGAGGATGGAGAGGTCGGACTGGGTCATCGGGACATCGGATGCGGAGGCGCCGACCGCGAGGTCAGCAGATCTGGACAGCGGGTCAGGCAACGGCGAGGAACGGCTCCGGCTGGCTCGCGATGATCTCGCGCAGCTCCGTCAGCGCGGCTTCCAGTTCAAGCTCGCCTGCGGTCGCGGTCAACGTAATGCGCACCGCGTGGGGGGTAACGCTGCGTCCCGGAACGAACAGATCTGTCGAGGGCACGCTGAGCCGCTTCTTGGCGGCCGCCGCCACGAAGTCCTGGGCCCGCCAGGGATCGGGCAGCTGCAGCCAGGCATGGAAGCTCGCCGGCGCCATGTTGACGCTGAGCCCGGCGAAGACGCGCCGCGCCACCGTTTGGCGCGCCGCCACGACAGCGCGGATCTGCGCCGTCAGCACCGCCGCGGTGCCGTCATTGATCCAGTCCGCGACGATCTGCGCCATGATCGGCGAGGTCATCCAGTTGGCCGCCCGCGCGGCGGCGCTGAAGCGGCCGATACGGTCTTCCGGCATGGCCGCGAAGCCGACGCGCAGGCAAGGCAGCAACGCCTTGGAGGCGCCCGTCAGGTAGACCGTCCGCTCCGGCGCGTAGTGGGCGATCGGCGGCGGCGAAGACTCCGGCAGCAGGCCGTAGATGTCGTCCTCGATGATCGTCAGGCCGTAGCGTCCGGCGATCTCCGCCACCGCCTGGCGCCGCCCGGCCGGCATGATCACGCTTGTCGGGTTGTGGATGGTCGGAATTGTGCACAGCAGGCGCGCGCCGGTCGCCTCGCAGGCGGCCGCCAGCGCATCCGGGTCGAGACCGTCCTTGTCCATCCGCACCGGGTGCAGGCGCAGGCGCAGCAGACTGGCGAGCGCTCGCACGCCGGACCAGGTAAGGTCCTCCACAAGCACCGTGTCGCCGGGATCGGTCAGCGCCATGAAGGCCGCTGCGATGCCGTGCTCCACGCCGCTGATCAGCAGCACCCGGTCGGTCTTCGTCTCGAAGCCGCGCCCGGCCATCAGCCGCGTGCCCGCCTCGCGATGCTCCCAGAGCCCGGTATGGGGGCTGTAGTTCATCAGGTCGACCAGGTTGTCGCGCGTCGACACCCGGTTCAACGCCTCGGCGAACAGCTCCAGACCCGGCCCCTTGGGCGGGCGGTTGATCCCCAGATCGACGTCGTCCGGCCGTACCAGGTCGGGCATGGCCAGCGTGGCCATGGACCGCGCGCCACGCACGAAGCTGCCCCGCCCCACCTCGCCGACCACCAGGCCGCGGCGCTCCGCCTCGGCATAGGCCCGGCTTACCGTGCCGACGGTGACACCCAGCTCCCAGGCCAGGTCGCGATGGGTCGGCAGGCGCGCGCCCACCGGCAGGCGGCCGGCATAGATGTCCTCGGCCAGCGCGTTGACGATGCGCAGATATTTCGGTCCCTTGCGATCGGCAAGCGACGGCATCCATTTCGCCATGCTCCAGGTCCTCCCCTCTCGATCTCCGTCAGGAGTGACCGGGAAAGCATGACGGGCAATTGTCCCTATTCCAAATATCTAATGTATCGATTGTCGCAATTCTGCATTGCGTCAATGCGGGACGAGCCGCGTCCGGACGACATTCTCCGACATCAGCGTACGGTGCACCGGGCATTTATCGGCGATCTGCAGCAGGCGATCGATCTCCTCCTGCTTAAGGTCGCCGTCGAAGCGGATCGTTCGCTCGAACACATCGATCATGCCCTCCGCGGTCTCGCACTCCGCGCAATCCTCGGCATGGATGCGGTCGTGCGTGACCACCACGCGCACCTGGTCGAGGGCCATGCCCTTGCGCCTCGCATACATGCGGATCGTCATCGACGTGCAGGTGCCCAGCGCCGCGGTGAGCAGATCGTAGGGTGTCGGACCGCTGTCGAGGCCGCCCATGGCGAGGGGCTCGTCGGCGATGAGCTGATGCCGGCCGGCGACCACCCATTGCTGGAACTCGCCCGACTTGGTCTCTTCGACCACCACGCCTTCCGCGACCGGATCGGGCGCGGTGAACTGCGCCGACGGCTCGGCATAGCGGTCCGCCCAGCCGGCCAGCACGGCGGCGACGAAACTGGCATCGACCGGATCGCTCAGCAGGTGATCCGCCCGGTCCAGCGAGACGAAGCTCTTGGGATGCCTGGCGGCAGTGAAGATTCCCGTCGCGTTGTCGATGCCAACCACCTCGTCCAGCGGCGCGTGGAAGATGATCAGGGGACGGCGCAGCCGGGCGATGCGCTCGCCCAGCCGCTGGCGCTCGATGTCCTCCAGGAACTGCTCGCGAATTCGAAAGGTGCGGCCGGCGATCGTCACCTCAGCCTCGCCCCGCGCCTCGATCTCCGTGCGCGCCGGCGCCATCAGGCGCGCGACATGCGCCGGATCGGATGGCGCGCCGATCGTCGCCACCGCCTTGACCTCGGGAAGGTCGCCCGCCGCCGCCAGCACGGCCGCCCCTCCCAGACTGTGGCCGATCAGCAGTGCCGGGGCGCGGTGATGCGCCTTCAGATGCGCCGCGGCCGCCACCAGGTCCTCGACATTGGAGGAGAAGTTGGTGTTGGCGAACTCCCCCTCGCTGGCGCCCAGCCCGGTGAAGTCAAAGCGCAGCACGGCATAACCGTGGCTGGTCAGTGCCTCGGCGATGCGTGACGCCGCCTTGATGTCCTTGCCGCAGGTGAAGCAATGGGCGAACAGCGCGTAGGCCTTGGCCGGACGGCTCGGCAGGTCGAGCCTGGCCGACAGGGTATCGCCGCGACCGCCGGTGAAGCTGAAACGTTCCGTGGGCATGCCCCTCTCCCTTCAACGAAGACTGCCGCTCCCTGCTGTCGGCGACCTGTCGTGGCGAATTCGCCGTACCGCATCCCGGCGTGTCGGGAAAGCTGGCACGGCCCTGGCGAACGATTGTAGAGATTGCGCCATGACGACCAAGATTCTCGTGACCGGCGTTGCCGGCTTCATCGGCTCCCACATCGCCGCCGCCCTGCTCGCCCGGGGCGACCGGGTGCTCGGCGTGGACAATCTCAGCCCCTATTACAGCCCTGCGCTGAAACACGCACGTCTGGCAAGGCTCGCGGCGCACCGGGGCTTCGCTTTCGAGGAAGTGGACGTCACGGACGAGGCGCTCGTCGAGGCGGTGCCGGCGAGCTGGCGGGATGTCGAGCGGGTCGTGCATGCCGCCGCACAGCCCGGTGTCCGGCACTCGCTGGCCCATCCCGTCGGTACGGCGCGGGTCAACCTTCTCGGCCAGGTGGTGATCGAGGAGGCGATCCACCGCCACCTGCCCAAGGTGCGCGGCCTGGTGTACGCCAGCACCTCGTCGGTCTACGGGCGCGACACGGCGTCCCCATTCTCTCCGCACGCGCCGGCACTGCGGCCGGTATCGGCCTACGCCGCCTCCAAACGCGGCGCGGAACTCATGGCGGAGAGCTATACGGGACTTTACGGCCTGCCCCATCTGGGATTGCGCTTCTTCACCGTCTACGGCCGCTGGGGGCGGCCGGACATGGCCTATTTCATCTTCACCCACCGGATCCTCGGCGGTCAGCCGATCAAGCTGTTCGGCGGCGAGGCGACCCGCCGGGACTTCACCCATGTCGACGACATCGTCGCGGGCGTGCTGAGCGGCATCGACCGGGTCGACCGGCTGCCGGACCGACACACCATCCTCAATCTCGGCAACAACCGGCCGGAGCGCGTGATCGACCTGATCCGCGCCATCGAGGGCGCGAGCGGACGCGAGGCGGCGATCGAAGTGACCGACCTGCCGCCCGGCGACGTGCCGGCGACGGCGGCCGACATCACACCGACCACCGAGCTGCTCGGCTTTCGGCCGACGACCAGGCTCGCCGACGGCATCGCCGACTTCGTCGCCTGGTTCCGGGAGGCCGATGCCGGCCGCTTCCTGCCTGCATGACCGTTCCCGGACATGGCTGACCTGCGCACCTACTTCGCCGAGAGCGCCTTTCTCGGCGACCGCTGGGCAGAGGATGTGCGCATCACCGTCAACGATGCCGGCATCATCCGCGCCGTCGAGGAGGGCGTGGCGGAAGACGAGGACGAACTGCTGGCCGGCCCCGTTCTGCCCGGGCTGGTCGATGCCCATGCCGACAGCCTGCTGCGCGCCGTGGCCGGCCGTGTCGCCCCCTTCACCCGCCATTTCGGCGCGCTGAACCGCTGGCGGCAGGGTGCCCACGCAACCCTGGCCGCGGCATCCCCGGAACGCGTCGAGGCGATCGTCGCCCAGAGCTATCTGGAGCGCGTCAAGTCGGGTTTCACCACGGTGATAGAGACGGTGCCGCTCGGCTTTGGCGAAGGTGACCCCGGCAAACCGGTGGAGCGCGCCGGCGCGACCGTGGCGGCCGCCCACCAGGTCGGCCTCAGCCTGTCGCTGCTGGCCGTGCTCGACGGCATGTCGCCGGGTGCTACGGCACCGCCGGGGAGCGGGCCGTCCATCGCCCGCGCCTTCGCCTCGCGCGCCGCCGGCGACCCACTGTTGCGCTTCGGCCTCGGCTTCCGCAGCCTGCACCGGCTCGACGAGGCGGAGATCGCCGACTGGATCGCCCGCATCCAGTCCGGCGACGCCATGGCGCCGGTACAGATCGTCATCGGCGGCGACCTGGAGGAAACCCACCATTTCCGCACCGCGCGCGGCCTGACGCCGCTCGCCTGGTGTCTCGAGAATCTGCCCGTGGACGGCCGCTGGTCGGTCGTGCATGCCAATCACTGCGCACCGGACGAACTGGCGGAACTGGCGGCAACCGACGCGGTGGCCGTGGTCTGCCCCACTTTCGAGGCGGCGCTCGGCCTGCCGCCCCTCCCCCTCGACGCCTTTCTCGGCGCGGCCGGCAAGCTGGCGCTTGGCACCGGCGCGCCGATGGGGTTGGGCGCGGCGGAGGAGGCACGCGCCCTGCTGATCCGCCACCGCCAGCTCGCCCGGGCGCGCGGCGGCGGTGGCCTGATCCCCCTACTGCTCGAGGGCGGGGCACAGGCCGCCGGCCAGAACACCGGTCAGATCGCGACAGGCTATCGCTGCGACCTGGTCGTCCTCGATCCCGACCACGCCGCAATCGCCGGCCAGGAGAACGCGGCCATCCTGGAC
>JAVKFF010000205.1:0-34878 GCA_040226215.1 Azospirillaceae bacterium | reverse complement strand
CCCGTCGCTCTCCTCGAAGGAGTCGGAGACAAGGTTGTCGCGGTCGCTGAGGCTGCCCTCGAACCAGGCGTTGTTGCCGCCCTGGTTCTGGAAGTTGACCACGCCCTCGGTGGTGACGTCCTGGTCGAGCTCCTCCAGATTGCCGTCGATGTCGGTCATGTCGGCCACCTGGATGGCGACGCCGGAGCCGATGACGTTGGCCGAGCCGTTGTTCTGCTGGGCCACCGCGGCGCCGTCGAAGCCGTCCTCATAGGCGTCCTCGACGATGTTCGACCGCTCGCCGGGCCGCTCGCCATCCTGGACGTCGACCACGTTCTCCACATCCTGCACAAGGCCGTAGGTCGAGACGTCCTGCACCGTGTCGCCGAAGGATTCCTCCGTGGTCTGGCCGGCGCTATCGTCCACCATGGCCGAGACCGCCATCGAGGCGCCCAGAACGTTGGCGTCGCCGTTGTTCTGCTGCACCTGGCTCAGACCCTCGAACCCGTCGAAGCTGTCGCCAGAGATGACGTTGTCGCGCTGGGAGTTCCAGTCGCTGATCGACTCGTTCACGTCGGTGAAGTTGCTGACCGAACCGTTGGTGTCGACGTCCTGGGTCAGATCGCCGATGCGGTCGGCATCGCCGACGCTGGCCACCACCGCGGTCGACTGCGAGATCGAGTTGAGGTCACCATTGTTCTGCTGGACGTTGAACACGCCGCCCGAATCCTCGGCCGTGCCCTCGACGATCGCGTTGTCGCGCGCCGGATCGATATGGCCGAACGGGGCATTGTCGGCATAGACGTCGGTGACCGACCCGCCGGAGCTGACGGTCTGCGTCACCGCGTCCGCCTCGCTGTCGGCCGTCAGATCCTCGGCCTGCCCGAGCAGACCGTTGGCCATCGACATGGCGTTGACGTTGCCGTTGTTCTGCTGGACGTTCAGCCAGCCCTCGCCATCCCGGAAGCTGTCGGCGATGCGGTTGGACCGGTCGCTGCCCCAGTCGGTGGTGGCGATCCCGTCGATCTGGCCGACATGGTCGTTCTGGTCGAAGGGATCGTCGTCATAGCCGCCGGCCGAGGAGACGGTCTGCTCGACCTCCTCGATGTCCGCGCCCTCGGCGCCGACGACCGAGGTGCCGATGCCCATCAGGTTCTGGCTGCCATTGTTCTGCTGGACATTGGCGACGCCGTCGAAGCCGTTGAAGCTGTCCTCGATGACGTTGTCGCGCTGAACGTCGCCCAGATCGAGCGCCCAAAGATCGCCGTCACCATCGGCATCGAGCCAGGGGTCGGCCGGGTTGTCGGGATCCGGACCCGTCACGTCGACGTTCTGGGTGACGGTTCCGATCTCGTCGTTCTCGGTCATGGCGACCACCGAGGTGCCGATGCCCATGACGTTGGTGTCGCCATTGTTCTGCTGGACCGAGAACAGGCCATCGGCCTCGTCGAAGGACTGGTCGTCGATCCGGTTCTCGCGGTCCGGGTCATAGCTGTAGGCCGGACCCTGGGAGACGGTGCCGTTGTTGTCGAGCCCGCCCGACACCGTGACGTCGCTGAGCACGTCCGGGTCGTCGTCGGTCGCATCGACATTGACCATCACGTCGGTGCCAATCTGCATGGCGTTCAGCGAACCGTTGTTCTGCTGCGCCTGGTGTAGGCCGTCGGTGTAGTCGTAGGAATTGTCGATCTCGTTCAGCCGCTCGCTGTCCGCATCGGACACGGGGCCGTTGTCCACCACGTCGCCGTCGACGCTGACCGTCGACTGAGCGATGTAGTCCTGGGCTGCCGCCCAGGCCGGCAACAGTGCTGCCATGGCACCGATGCTCGCCGAGGTGAGAAGCAGCTTGCGCATACTGTCCTCCGTTCGCGCTTCTTGCGTTCGTCGTTCACTCCGCCCGATCGGCGGAGCGCACGGGAGGCCGCGCAACAGGCATGCCAAGAGACGCGAACGCGCCGCTGAAGCGCCGCGTGGCCGGTTGCACCCCTTTCAAGCGAGAGACGCATTCCGTAAAGCGGCCGGGCCGGACCGCTTAACGGGCGTCAGGTTGATTTCGGGAATTCAGTCGGCGGTCGGTCGGCGGCGGCGGGCCATCAATCCGTCCGCGTGTGCGCACAGGGCACGGCGCATGATCACGCGGCTCTCGACGCCTGCGGGACCGGTGTAAACGGTGCGTAGGCCGATTGACGCAATTCCGCCCACGGTGCCCCCGCGCCCCAGCCGTCCGCACGTCATGCGGTTGTCCGGACGTATGACGGCACCAGGGCCAGGCCGGAAGATTTGAAGGGTCTCGGGGGTTAGCGCCCCCTCGCTGCTTTCTGAGGGAAGACTAGCGAGGGCGCTCTCCGGCCCGAGACCCTTCGGGGGGATTGGTCATCGGACCGGAGAGCAGGCCCTTGAATCCGCCCGAGCGAGTGCGCGTGGGAGGGCGGAGGGCCACTGGATGTCGATGCGCGGCGAAATGGCCGCATGGCCGGATATGTCGATCATCGCCCGTCCCCCACGTGCGACAGAGGTATCAGTTGCCGTTCAGAAACTGCCGGCCGATGTCGCGGTAGAGCGTCACATTGGCCTGGTTCACGAACTGCTGCGTCATGTTCAGGTTGATGGTCGAGCTGTGCTGGATCAGGGCGCCGTCCAGATTGTTCTGCACGATGGTGATCAGACCGTTGGCGCCGATGCCGGCCGGCACGAAGCTGTTGCCCACCCCGTTCTGGATGGTCGTGGTGATGCCGTTGTCGGTGGTCACGCTGACAGAGTACTCGCCATTCGGGTCGGGAATGTTGGTGTTCACCTGCAGGCCCGTGCCGGGTATCCAGGTGGCGCTGTAGACGTGCTGGTTGTTGATCCAGGTATCGAGATCGATCGCGAAGTAGGTGATGCCGGCGACGCCGATGAAGCCGCCGCGCAGGCTGTCGAGCTCCCAGTCGCTCAAGACCCGTCCGTCCCAGGCATTGCCGCCCGCGTCGATGGTGCCTTGCGCCTGGAGCGCCGGCGCCGCGGTCAGTGCGGCGGCGAGCACCGTGAGGGAGACGAGGCCGCGGCGGATGCGCCCTCGGACCGTTCCCTCTTGTTTCCTCGTCCTGCCAAACATCGGATCCCCCTCCGGTTACCGCGCCTGCCGCCCGCCGTCGCCGTCGGCCTCAGAAATCCCCGGGCCGGGGCAGCATGAGCGACATGCTGGAAAGCTGATAGCTGTTCATTGCCGTACCGAGCGGCGCGCTGGCTCTCAGGCGCCATTCGTCCGGCAGGTTGAAGCTGGAACGCGCCTCGTCCATCTGGTCGGTGATGGCGAAGATGATGCCGTTCCACATCATCTCGAAATCCTCGCGGGCGTAGATCTGCAGCCCGAGCGCGGGATCGCCCACCAGCACCTCGTCCTCGGCCACGCCCTTCACCACCACGAAGTGCAGATAGCCCTGCAGGTTCACGATCACGATCACCGGGACCCCGACCTCGATCAGCTGGTCGAGCGAGGTCTCGAACCCGTCGGAACGGAAGCCCCGGCGCTCCAGGTAGTTCTTCATGTCCAGCAGCGAGAAGCCGGCCGTCTGGATCAGCTCCGGATCACCGTTGGCGATCATGCTGTCGAAGACCTCCTGCTCGTCCGTCGGCGTCCCGTAGTGGTAGGTCAGCAGGGTCGCCACCGAGGCCGAGCCGCAGGAGAAGTCGTATTGCTGCGGCACGATTCCGCGGAAGCGGTTCTCCCGAATGCTGGTCACCTCGACGTTGAAGCCGAAGTTCCCCGGGAGGGTCACTCCCCCGGCCAGCGCCGTGCCGGACATTGCCGTCATGCCGCCTGCCAGGACCGTGATCGCCCGCCGCCTGGTGATTTGTCGTTTCGTGAACCCAACCATCTCGTCTCTCCCTATGTCTCACGCTCGAGGCCATGCCGTTGGCGTGATCATAGGCGTCAACACGCTACTGCTGAACCACGTTCAGCGTCAGATTGGTGTCCACCTGGATGGCGGCTGCGCTGCCGTTGTTCTGCACCACGCTGGCGATCCCCGAGAAGCTGGAGAAAGAGCCGCTGATGGTGTTGTTGAAGTTGGGTGAGCCGCCATAGGTGACGGTGTTGTTCTCCACCGTGGCGCTCTGGTTGCTGACATTGCCGTCGGCGGCGCGCGTCGCGCCCATGCTCTCGGCGGTCAGGGCGGTCGCCGACCCGAAGGTCGCCTCCTGCGCCCAGGCGGTTCCCACAACCGCCCAGAGCGCCACCGCGCCTATCAAGATCCCCCTCGTCATAACAAGTCTCCAATGTCGGAGATGAACTCTCTGGCCTGCCCGTTCCTTCCGGCATCGCGGTGGAAGGAGGAAGGGAAGGCCGGTGGCGGGTGGCCCCGAAGGACCACCCGCCTGGCCGAACTCAGCAATCAGAGATTGTTGAGGTTGCCGTTCACGGTGACCGAGATCGCCGAACCGATGACGTTCGCGGAACCGTTGTTCTGCTGCACAGAGCTGATGCCCGAAGCGTTGTTGAACGAGTTGTCGATCTCGTTCGAGAAGCTCGGACCGCTGCAACCGCAGTCGACGCTCACGGTGTTGCCGGAAACCGTACCGGCGAGGGTCGTGGTGGAAACCACCGGACCGAAGCCCGGACCACCGTTGTCCTCATGCACCGCAACCGAGACCGCCGAACCCATGACGTTGATGTCGCCATTGTTCTGCTGCACCGAGGCAACGCCCTGGAAGTGATCGAACGAGTTCTCGATGTCGTTGTCACGCTCCGAATAGGGGCTGACGCGGATCTGGTTGTTGGTGACATAGCCCGTGGCATCGGTGTTGATGCGTAGGCCGCCGTCGACCGCACCCTGGGCCGGGTTCAGGCTGGCATTGATCGCCATCGCAGAACCCAGCACGTTGCCGTTGCCGTTGTTCTGCTGGATGGAAGCGACGCCACCGAAGTGATCGAAGCTGTCATCCTCGATGTCGTTGTCGCGATCGGAACCCAGATCGCCGGCAATGCCCGGATCGTACCAGTTGGCCAGATCGTTGTCGTGAACGTCACCCAGCGTGGTGGTGAGCAGGCGGGACTGACCGTCGATATCCTCGGAGTCGTAGGACACGAAGACACCAATGGACGAACCCATGACGTTGCCGTCACCGTTGTTCTGCTGGATGCTCACGATACCGCCGTCTTCCCACCGCCGGTTGCTCTCGAAGGAGTCGGCGATCAGGTTGTCACGGTCGCTGCCGCGGCTCTCGAACCAGTCGTCGTCGCTCTGGTTGAGTGTATCGACCTCACCCGTTGCACTGACGCTCTGGCGGATGGGCTCCAGATCGCCGTCGATGTCGGTCTGGTAGGCCGCCTGCACCGCGATCGCGGACAGGATGACGTTGGCGTTACCATTGTTCTGCTGCACCGAGGCGATACCGTCGAAACCATACTCGAAGGAGTCGGTGATCTCGTTGGTCCGCTCGCCCGAGCCGTTCTGGCGAGACTGCCAGTCGACGGAGGACTCGACATCCTGAACCAGGCCGTCGGTGGAGACGTTCTGGCGCGTCGTGCCGAAGTCGCCGATATTGTTGTCACGACGATTGTCCAGCACGCCGACGACGGCGATCGAGGAGGCCATGACGTTGCTGTCGCCATTGTTCTGCTGAACGTTGGCGATCCCGTCGAAGCCCTCGAAGCTCTCGTCGATGATGTTCAAACGGGTCGAGTTCATGTCGACGAAGTACTCGGACTGATCGTCGAAATTGCTCACCGTACCCGCCGCGACAACATTCTGCGTGACATTGCCGACCTGGTCGGTCGCCGCAGCGACAGCTGTCGACTGCGAGATCGAGTTCACGTCACCGTTGTTCTGCTGCACGTTGAGGATGCCCTCGGCTTCCTCGGCGGTGCCGTCGATGATCGTGTTGTTCCGGTACGGGTTGCGACGAAGGTAGTAGTCAAAGCTATTGTAGGTCTGCGCATCCGTCACGGAACCGCCGGAGGTCACATTCTGGATGACGTTGCTGACGCCGCCCAGATTGTAGGCCGTGCCGGCCACGGCATTGGCGATCGACAGGGCGTTCGCGTTGCCGTTGTTCTGCTGGATGCTCAGCATGCCGCTGGCGCCCTGGAACGAGTCCTCGATCGTGTTGATGCGCCAGCTGCCATAGTCCGCGGTGCGAAGACCGTCGAGCTGACCGTCCCCGTTCGGCCCAACAATCATTTGGCCGGCGGACGAGACGTTCTGCACCAGGCGGTCGACCGTGGCGCCGTCGATGCCGACGATCGAATTGCCGATGCCCATCAGGTTGTAGCCGCCATTGTTCTGCTGAACGCTGGCCACACCCGAGAAGTCGTCGAAGCTCCCGTCGATCGAGTTGTACCGGGTGACGTCACCGTAGTCGAAGGCGACGGTCCGGGCCGGGTTCTCGGAGATCCACGACGAGCCCAACGGGTTGTTCGGGTCCGGGCCGGTGATGGCCACGTCCTGACGAACGGTACCGACATCGTCGTCCTCGACAGCGGCAACCACGGAGTTGCCGATGCCCATGACATTGACGTCACCGTTGTTCTGCTGCACCGAGTACAGGCCATCGGCGCGGTCGAACGACGACTCGATCTCGTTCTCGCGATCGAAGAACTCGGCACCGGTGGCCGGGCCCTGCTCGACGTAGTTGTTGTCGAGCTCGCCGGAAACCACGACCTCGCTGTTGATGTTCCCGCCGCCGACGGCGATGTTCACCATCACGTCGGTGCCGATCTGGATGGCGTTCAGCGAGCCGTTGTTCTGCTGCGCCTGATGAATGCCATCGGAATCGTCGTAGGAGTCGTCGTCGATCTCATTCAGACGATCGCTGACCGGGTCAAAGACTCCCGCATTGTTGACGACGTTTCCATCGACGAAAACCGTCGAATTCTGCGCCGAAGCGTAAGCCGGCAGAAGCGCGAGAAGCGCTCCAAGGCTGGCGGTGGTAAGAAGAGTTTTACGCATCACATCCTCCGTTTTGCGTAGCACTGGCGTGCGTCAAAGCCCCCCACTCGACGTACGTGCCGCACCCGATCCCCCCTGAAGGACGGACACGGGTCCAGGACACGCCATCCGGAGTGCACACCCTTAGGAGCAAGGCCCGTGCCAGTTCGCGAAAACGGGGCATCGCGCGGGTTTCACGCGGTTGTGCGCAATCGTGAGAAGTTGAGAAGCGTCAATGTGACGGCCGTCACACTTGCCGTCTGTAAGGACCGCTTGCTGGATTCCGCCCCTGATGAGTCAGTCGCGGTCGGTGCGTCGCGGATAAGGGGAATACGCTGCCGTCCTGGCGGTGGGTCGCCGGGCCGACGCTCACCCAGACGAGAAAAGGGCGGCACCGCCAGGCACCGCCCTTTACCGAGTTTCCGTTGCGGTAGCGCCGGCCGGCGCCGCCGCGACCGCAAGGAGAGGTCTCAGTTCGCCGCGCCCTCGCCGCGCAGGAACAGCTCGAACAGCGTGCGCGTGTCCGGCACGCCGGTGACCTCGAGGCCGGCTTCCTCCTGGAAGCGCGTGATACCGCTCTGGGAGCCCTGGCCCCAGATGCCGTCGATGGCGCCGCCATAGAGGCCGCGCTGGCGCAGCGCCTGCTGGATGGAGGTGACGAACTCGCGCGGGATGGTGGCGGTGTTCTCGCCATTGGTGATCTCGAAGGGTTCCGGCTGCTGGCTCAGATAGAGTGGCTCGAGGCCCGCCAACACGCTGCCCACCGATTCCACCCACAAGGTCTCCGGATTGTCCGCGCAGAAGTCGACCGCGAACGCGTAGAGCGCGTCCATCGAGAAGATCGAGGTGGAACTGTAGACGTTCGGCACCAGCGCGTTGAAGGCGGTGGTGTAGCCGTTCATGAAGGAGCGGAAGGCGAAATAGGCCGGGTCCTCCGCGTCGCGCAGTTCGATCAGCCGCGAGCAGGGCTCGAAGCCCGAGCCGATGACGCGGAAATTGCCCTCGGCGTCGGCGGCGTGGGCAGGCTGGCTGGCGGCAAGGCCCGCCGTCAGGACGACGGCCGCCGCCGCGGTGGCGCCGGCAAGGCGTTTGTGGACTGTCTTCATCGTGTTCCCCCAACTGGCAAGGCATGTGGCCATGCGCGCGCGAGCCCGTGCGGCCGCGAGCGTACCATCGCCGGATGCTAGTGCCGCCGGGCGGGCAACACGACACCACCATTTGTTGATACCGCCCCTCGTTGCGCCGGGTGGTGGCGCATACCCGCGAACGGTGCGTCCCTGCCGGCGGCCAACCCCCGAAAGTTACTTTTGTATAGGTTGTGACGGGTATGGCAAATCGATTAGCGCTAGCAGGCGTTACGCAACCTAGAGTGATCGGACAGGCCGATGACCACGATTCCGGCAAGCGCGCTCGACCGAGGCGCCTCCCGTCCGCTCGCTCGTTTTCGCCGCTCCCTGGCGCTGACGAGCGCACTTGTCATCACCTGCGCGGCAGGGCCCGCCTTCGGCCAGGACGGCACCCAGCAGGGTCTCGACGCGCTGCAGCAGCGGGTCGCCCAGCAGCTCGACGCGATCCAGCAGCAGCAGAACGTGCTCGAGCAGCAGCGCCTGCTCCTCCTGCAGCAGCAGCAGGAGATCCAGCAGATCCAGAGCGCGGTCCAGGGACTCGACCTGGACCTGGTGGTGCCGGCCAGCGCGGCGGGCTTCCCGACCTTCGCCCAGCCGGTGAACGCGCCGGTGCTCGACACCCGTGCCGCGGGACCGGGCGGCGGTCCGGCGATCGGCCCGCGCCAGCAGACCGCGCCGCCGGCGACCAACGGCGCCGCCGGCACCACGACCGACCCGACGGCGACGAACGGCACGGCCACCAACGGCGCGGCGACCCAGGACGTCAACGAGCCGCCGGAGGATGGCATTCCGGGGGCGCTGGAGCCGGAGCTCACGATCATCGAGGACCGGGGCGGCGTATTGCTGCCTGCCGGCACCTTCGTCATCGAGCCGCGCCTCGAATACGGCCTGACCTCCAACAACACGGTCGAGGTCACGGGCTTCACGGTGCTGCCGGCGATCCTCATCGGCTCCTTCGACATCAACGAATCGGACCGCGAGACGATCACCGCGTCGCTGGCTTTCCGCGCGGGCATCACCGACCGGCTCAACGTCGGGATCGACATCCCCTATGTCTACCGCAACGACACGATTACCGGCCGACCAGTCGGCACCGGCGCGACCGAGGATGTCACCACCAGCCTGAGCGGCAACGGCATCGGCGACATCTCGGCGACGCTGAACTATCAGCTCAACAGCGCCAACGAATCCGACATCGTCTACGTCGCCAACCTGTCCGCGACCTTCCCGACCGGCGAGGGCAATCAGGACATCGACGTCGACGCCGACGGCAACCCGACCGAGCTGGCGACGGGCAGCGGCTACTATTCGGTCGAGCCCAGCATCACCGCCATCTTCCCGACCGATCCGCTCGTCTTCTTCGGCAATCTCGGCTACGAGTTCACCTTCGAGCGCGACGGTTTCAACCCGGGCGACGTGATCACCGCCAGCATCGGCGCCGGCCTGTCGCTGAACGAGCGCGCCTCGCTGAATTTCGGCTATGAGCACCAGATCGTGCTGGAGCCGGAGTTCAACGGCGCCGAAATTCCGGGTGCCGACACCATCCGCAGCGGCCGGCTGATCCTGGGCGGCTCCTACCGGATCTCCGATTCGACCAGCATCAACCTGACCTTCGGCTTCGGCGTCACCGAGGACGCCCCCGATCTCAGCGTCACCTTCCGGGTGCCGATCCGCTTCGAGGATATCGGCGAGCTGTTCGGCTCCTGACGCGCCTTCTGGCTGGCTTCAACGAGCAAAGGCCCGGACGGTCACCCGTCCGGGCCTTTTCGTTCGTCCCGGCCGCGGTCTCGCCCGATCAGGCGTAGAGCCGCCGATCGCGATCCGGTGACATCCACTCCAGCATGTTGTCACGGCGCAGCCGGTGCTTGCGCATCAGCTTGTAGAGCGTCGGCCGGGAGACGCCCAGATCGCGCGCCGCCTGGGAGAGATTGTAGCCGCTGTCGACGATCACCTTGGTCAGCTGGTTGCGGTCGACCTGGTCGGACAGGCTGCGGCTGAACAGCGGCGTCGCCCCGCTGCCGGCCGACTCCATGCCGTTGGCCGGATGCGGCGCTGTCCGCGACGATGGCGACCGAGCGGTCGTTCCGCCCGGGCGCAGGCCGAGATCGGCGGGCGAGATCTCGCCATTCTCGCACATCAGCACCGCCTGGCGGATGCGGCCGATCAGTTCGCGCACATTGCCTGGCCAGCCATGGGCCAGCAGGGCCGACTCGGCCTCGCCGCCGAGACGCGGCCGCGCGACGCCCAGTTCCGGCGCGTAGCGATCGAGGAAATGGTGGGCGAGCATGATGACGTCGTCCTCGCGCTCGCGCAGGGGCGGCACGTTCACCCTTCCGACGTTGAGACGGAAGAAGAGATCGTCGCGGAAACTGCCCGCCTCGATCGCCGCGTCGATATCCGCATTGGTGGCGGCGATCACCCGGACATCGACCTTGATGTCCTTGGTGCCGCCGACCCGGCGGATCACGCCGTCCTCCAGCACGCGCAGCAACTGCACCTGCTGTTGCGGCGGCATGTCGCCGATCTCGTCGAGCAGCAGGGTGCCGCCATCGGCCTGCTCGAAATAGCCGGTATGGTTCTCCGAGGCACCGGTGAAGGAGCCCTTCACGTGGCCGAAGAACATGCTGGCCGTCAGTTCGGCCGGGATGGCGCTGCAGTTGACGGGGATGAAAGCCTTGTCGGCGCGGGCGCTCTTCTCGTGAATACGCCGTGCCAGGATTTCCTTGCCGGTGCCGCTCTCCCCCGTGAGCAGCACCGTCGCGTCATTTTTCGCGAGGCGGTCGATCCACCGCAAGGTTTCGACAAAGATGCGCGACCGCCCGATGGCGGCTGAATAGTCGGTCATCAATCCCCCCAAGACCAAATGTGCCTGCCCGGTCGACTCGATCCTTCGAGGTGCCTAAACGGCCCGCGGCGAACGGCCCCACAACCGTGCGTCGCCCCCGTTGATCACCCTCCGGCCGTCCACGCTTGGGCCATCGGGTACCGGAACAAGTGGCGGGATAGTGCGCGCCATGAGAGGCAGTGAAAATACGCCGTTTGGGGACGTCCATTGGTAGTGTATATCCACGGCTTTCCTGTGCCGGACAACCACATCCAGGGATGTAATCTTGGCCTGGTTGTCTGCCTTATTTCGCGTATATGACGATTGATACAACCACTTTTACGGAGTGCTTCGTTCGCATTTTCGTAAAAAAACTGCAGTACTGCAGATCGCGGCAGTTCAAGCCCTTGATAAGGCGCGGATAATAGTTGCTGCGGCGCAAAATTCTGTGAGCAAACGCTCTCTACTACCAAAGAACTGTTTTACAATTGTAAATGCCGGGTCGGCGGGTAGCGCGGCCGGAGAGGCACCTCTCCAGGATTACCGAAAATCCACCGTGGGCTGAAACAATCTTGCGATTCGCCGCCCTCGCGCCAACCGGCCCGCCACGGCGTACGACGCCCCGGTCGGACCGGCCGTCTAGACGTCCTTGGCGCTCGTCGACCGGCCGGGGTGCGCCATCAAGGGCGGGCGCCGCCCGCCCCTCGACGCCGCCTCAGGCGAAGACGCTGGCAACCGCCTTCGCCGTCGCGGCGACGATCTGGTCGGCCTCCTCGCGGGTCAGGCAGAGCGGCGGGGCGAAACCGACGATGTCGGACATCGGCATGGCCCGGGCGATGACGCCTTCGGCCAGCATCGCCGAGGCGACCTTGGCCGCCGCCTGGCCGGTCTTCTCGAAGCCGCGGCGGCTGGCCTTGTCGTCCACCAGCTCGACTGCCGTCAGCATGCCGATACCGCGCACGTCGCCCACCTTGGCATGACCGGACAGGGCTGCGGACATGGCCCGGGTCAGGTAGGGACCGACCTCGCCGGCATTGCCCACCAGCCCCATCTCGTCGACAAGTTTCAGATTGGCCACGCCGGCCGCGGCGCCGATGGGGTGGGCGGAATAGGTCCAGCCGTGTCCGATCGGTCCCATCTCGTCGGTACCTTGCATCAGCACCTCGTACATGCGCTTCGACACGATCGAGCCGGAGAGCGGGGCATAGGCGGAGGTCAGACCCTTGGCGATGGTCATCAGGTCGGGCTCGAGCCCGAAATGCTCGGAGCCGAACATCGATCCCAGCCGGCCGAAGCCGGTCACCACCTCGTCGGCGATCAGCATCACGTCGTGCTTCCGGAGCACCGCCTGCACCTTCTCCCAATAGCCCTCGGGCGGCGGGATCAGGCCGCCGGTGCCCAGCACCGGCTCGGCGATGAAGGCGGCGACCGTGTCCGGGCCCTCCGCCTCGATCATCGCCTCCAGCTTGTCGGCACAGTCCTGGGCGAAGTCCTCCTCCGTCATGTCCGCGTCCTCGCGCCGGTAATAGTAGGGCGCCTGGGTGTGCAGCACCTGCGGGAAGGGCAGGTCGAACTTGTTGTGGAAGCTGGCCAGCCCCGTCAGAGAGCCGGTCATCAGGCCGGAGCCGTGATAGCCGCGCTGGCGCGAGATGATCTTCTTCTTCGCCGGGCGTCCGAGGATGTTGTTGTAGAACCAGACCAGCTTGATGTTGGTCTCGTTGGCGTCGGAGCCCGAAAGGCCGAAATAGACCTTGCCCATGTGGTCGGGCGCCCGGTCGACGACCATCTTGGCCAGCGTGATCGAGGCCTCGGTCGAGTGGCCGACATAGGCGTGGTAGTAGGCGAGTTCCCTGGCCTGCCTGGCGATCGCCTCGGCGATTTCCGTCCGACCATAGCCGACATTCACGCAATAGAGCCCGGCGAAGGCGTCAAGGAAGCGGTTGCCCTCGCGGTCGCGGATGAACACGCCCTCGCCGCCGGAGATCACCCGCTGCGGCGCCTCGCCCCGGGCGAACTGGCCGAGATGGGTGGAGGGGTGGAAGAAGTTCTCGCGGTCCCACGCCTCGAGCGGATCGTTCTTCAGCATGACCTGGTCCTTGTTCGTTCTCTTCGGATGTTCCGGGCGCGACCCCGATGACTGGACCGAGCACTAGCATGGGCCGACCGCGCCTGTCGCCTGCCCAGCCGGCCGGGGCCCGGCAGATCAGGCCTGCACCAGCGTGCCGCGGCCGGCCTTCCTGGCCGCCGCCAGGGCGTGCGTGGCGATCGCCGTATCCTGCGCGCCCGTCCCCGTGAGGTCGCAGATCGTCACCTGTTCAGGAGAGGTCCGGCCCGGGTGCCGGCCGGCGACGACCTCGCCCAGCTCCGGCGGGTCCTGCGGCATCAGGCCGCCCGCCCGGGCGGCGCGCAACTCGCCGACAAGGGCGCACTGGCTGATCCGGTCGGCGACATAGAGGTCGGCCGCCGCCAGGGCCTCGGGCGCGATCTCGTTCTTGCCGGCCGCGTCGGAGCCCATCGCGGTGACATGCAGCCCCGGGTGCAGCATCGCCTCCGTCAGGATGGGCTCGGCGGCCGGCGTCGTGGTCACCACCGCCTGCGCCCCGGCGATGGCCGTGGCCGGGTCGTCGACCGCCTCGACCGCCGCTCCGGTCGCCCGCGCGATATCGGCCGCGCAGGCAGCTGCCTTCTCCCGGTCCCGGGCCCAGACGCGGGCGCGGGCGAAGGGCCGCACCTGATGGAGCGCCAGCATCTGCAGCCGCGCCTGCACGCCCGCACCCAAGACCGCCGCCGTCTCGACCGGTGGCGCCAGGTGCTTGGCCGCCACCGCGCCGGCCGCCGCCGTGCGCACATCGGTCAGATAGCCGTTGTCGAGCAGCACCGCCTCGACCAGCCCGGTCTTCGCCGACAAGAGCACCATCAGGCCGTTCAGGCTCGGCAGGCCGATCGACGGGTTGTCGAAGAAGCCTGGCGAGATCTTGATGGCGAAACCGTCGAAACCGGGAATGTAGGCGGTCTTGACGTCCACCTCCCCATGGGCCTCGGCGATTTCCATGGAGAGGATCGGGGGCATCACCACCTTGTCTGTCGCCAGCGCCCGGAAGGCGTCCTCGACCACGGCGATGGCGCCCGTGTCCAGCGGCACGGTGGCCCTGAGATCGGCTTCGGTCAGCAGGAAGATGTCGCGGGGCATGGTCGGCTATCCCTGGTTCGCGTCGCCACCGACGGTGAGGTCGCCGAGCCTGACGGGCTCGCCCCTCATCACCGCCATGAACTGGTCCATGTCGACATTGCGGCCGGTGACCAGGATCGCCGTCGGCCGATCGAGCGCGATCCCGCCGGCGAGGATCGCCGCGTGACCGACGGCCGAGGCGCCCTCCGCGACGATGCGGTCGCGGAAGAACAGGTCGCGCATGCCGCGATAGATCTCGGCCTCCGTCACCAGCACGATGTCTTCGAGCAGGTTACGGCAGATGCCGAAGGTCAGCCGGTTGTCGAGGCTGATGCCGCCGCCCAGGCTATCGGCCAGCGACGGCACCTCCGCCACCTCGACCGGCCGGCCGGCGCGGATGCTCTCATACATCGCCGCGCCCCGGTCCATGGTGATGCCGACGACGCGGATGTCCGGCCGGATCGCCTTGGCCGCCACCGCCACGCCGGAGGCCAGCCCGCCGCCCGAGAGCGGCACCAGGATCGTGCCGATCTCCGGCCGCTCGGCGAGGATTTCGAGGCCGGCCGTGCCCTGACCGGCCACCACCGCGGCGTCGTCGAAGGGCGAGATCTCGGTCAGCCCTTCCGTTTCGGCCAGCCGCCTGGTCTCCGCCAGGGCGTCATCCTGGCTGCGTCCAACGCGGCGCACCTCCGCGCCCAGGGCGGCGATGGCGTCGGCCTTCACCGCCGGCACCAGTTCCGACAGGCAGACCACGGCACGGATGCCCTGGAGGTGCGCGGCATGGGCGACGCCACGGCCGTGATTTCCGGTGGAGCAGCAGACCACGCCCGCCGCCTTCGCCGCGTCGTCGAGGGCGGCGATGGCGTTGGCCGCGCCGCGCAGCTTGAAGGCGCCAGTCGGCTGGGTGGTCTCGAGCTTGAGGAAGACAGGCTGTCCCGTCGTTTCGCTGAGCGCCGAGGGGACGAGCGGCGTCTCCACCGCGATGCCACGGATGCGCGCCCGGGCGGCGTAGATGTCGGCGAGCGTGAGCATGACGGGGTCCTGCGCGGAGGGATCGGTGAGACGCCGAGCATAGGGGCACCACTGCCGGCGGATAAACCCCTGGCGTCCCGTCACCCGGGGCGATGGCCGGGCGGGAAGTTTTAATTGCCACGCAAATCAAGGCGTCGTTAGGGTCTGGGCTGGACGTCGAACCCTTGCCGGAGATGCCGCCCCATGCCCGAGGTGGACCTGCCCTTCAGCCGCGACGAGTACGCCCTGCGGCTCGCCAAGACGCGGGCGGCGATGAGCGCCAGGGGCCTCGACGTCCTGCTGGTCACCGACCCCTCCAACATGGCCTGGCTGACCGGCTATGATGGCTGGAGCTTCTATGTGCACCAGGGCGTGCTGGTCTCCCTCGAGCACGACCCGATCTGGTGGGGCCGCTTCCAGGACGCCAATGGCGCGCTGCGCACCGTCTACATGGGCGACGACCATGTCATCGGCTACCCGGACCACCTGGTGCAGTCGGCCATCGACCACCCCATGGAACACCTGGCCCAGCAGATCGCCGATCGCGGCTGGGACACCGGCGCCATCGGCGTGGAGATGGAGAACTACTACTTCACCGGCAAGGCGCTCGACGTGCTGCGTCACGACCTGCCGAACGCCACCATCAAGGACGCCACGGCGCTGGTGAACTGGTGCCGGGCGGTGAAGTCGGCGACGGAGATCGGCTACATGCGGCGCGCCGCGGCCATCGTCGAGCACATGATGGACACCGCCATCGCGCTGATCGAGCCGGGGCGGCGCAAGAACGAGGTGGTGGCCGAGATCTTCAAGGCGGGCATCGTCGGCACGCCGGAGTTCGGCGGCGACTACGCCGCCATCGTGCCGCTGCTGCCGACCGGTGTCGACGCCTCAGCACCGCACCTCACCTGGAACGACATGCCCTTCATCGAGGGCGCCGGCACCTTCTTCGAGATTGCCGGCTGCTATCGCCGCTATCACTGCCCGCTCTGCCGCACGGTCTATCTGGGAAGGCCGCCGCAGGAGATCCTCGACGCCGAGAAGGCGCTGGTCGACGGCCTCTCGGCCGGCCTGGAGGCGGCGCGCGCCGGCAACCGGGCCTGCGACGTCGCCAATGCCCTGCACGACGAGCTGCGAAAGGCCGGCATCGAGCGCGAGGCGCGCTGCGGCTACCCGATCGGCATCTCCTATCCACCCGACTGGGGCGAGCGCACGATCAGCTTCCGCGGCAGCGACGAGACCGTGCTCGAGCCCGGCATGACCTTCCACTTCATGCCCGGGCTGTGGATGACCGACTGGGGGCTGGAGATCACGGAGTCGATCCTGATCCGCGAGACCGGCCCCGCCGAATGCCTGACCTCCTACGAGCGCCGGCTGTTCGTGAAGGAATGAGCGCGACATCATGCGATCGCCAACTTCTGCATCGCCAGGCCCCGCAACGCCCGCAGCCAGGCTGGACGCCACCAGCGCGATCCTGCGGGAGCTGATCGCCTTTCCCACCGTCTCGGCCGACAGCAATCTGGAACTCATCGCCTATTGCACCGCCGCGCTCGACGCGCTGGGCGCGCGCACGGAGATGACGCTCGACCCATCCGGCCAGAAGGCCAATCTCTTCGCCACGATCGGGCCCGACATCAATGGCGGCGTCGTGCTCTCCGGCCACACCGACGTCGTGCCGGTCGACGGCCAGGACTGGTCGGACGACCCCTTCACCCTGTGGACCGACGTCGACGGCCGGCTCTACGGCCGCGGCACCTGCGACATGAAGGGCTTCATCGCCTGCGCGCTGGCCACCGCGCCGCGCTTCGCCGCCGCCGACCTGAAGCGCCCGGTGCACTTCGCCTTCACTTTCGACGAGGAGGTCGGTTGCCTGGGCGCCAAGGTCCTGCTCGACGCGCTCAGGAAATCCGGACGCAGGCCCGCCATCTGCCTGATCGGCGAACCCACCGAGATGCGCATCATCGAGGGCCACAAGGGCTGCCACGAATACACCACGCGCTTCACCGGTCTGCCCGGGCATGGGTCCGATCCCGATGCCGGGGTGAATGCCGTGGAGTATGCCGTGCGCTATGTCAGCCGGCTCCTGGCCCTGCGGGGGGACCTCAGCCGGCGGGCGCCGGCCTGGTCGCCCTTCACGCCGCCCTGGTCGACCCTGCAGGTGGGACGCATCGAGGGCGGCATCGCCCACAACGTGATCGCCGAACACTGCGCTGTCGACTGGGAGTTCCGGCCGGTCACGCCCGAGGACACGCACTTCCTCAAGGCCGAGCTAGACCGCTACGTGGAGGACGAACTGCTGCCTGCCATGCGCCGCGTCCACCCCGAGGCCGCCATCGAGACCCAGGTGATCGGCGAGGTCGAGGGCCTGGTGCCGATGACCGACAGCGAGGCCGTCCGGCTGGCCACCCAGCTGACCGGCGGCAACGCGACGGGCGTCGTCTCCTTCGGCACCGAGGCGGGGCTCTACCAGGCGCTCGACATCTCCACCGTGGTCTGCGGTCCCGGTTCCATCGAGCAGGCGCACAAGGCTGACGAGTATGTCGCACCGGAGCAGCTGGCGCAGTGCCTGACCATGCTCGACCGCCTCGCCGATCGGCTCAGCGCGGAGCCCGACACGCGTTGAGGCCCGCCCCCGCCCCTGGTGAGCGCCCGCCGGGCGAGCGCGTCTTCAGCGGGACGGAATTCGCGCGTCGGCTGGCCGCGGTCCGGCGGGCGATGGCGGCGGAGGATCTGGACGGCCTGCTCGTCGCCAAGCCGGAGAACATCTACTATCTCACCGGTCTCGACCACTGGGGCTTCTTCGCGCCGCATGTTCTGCTGGTCCCGGCGGACGGCGAGATGGTGCTGGTCGCCCGCGCCATGGAGGCGATCACCATGGTACGTCTCCTGGTCAACACCCGCTTCTCCGGCCATGCCGATCATGAGGATCCCGCCGGCCACGTGGTTCAGGCCATGGCGGAACTGGGGCTGGCCGGCGGACGTCTGGGCATCGAGAAGAACAGCCTGTTCCTGACCCCCAGGCTTGCCGACGCCATCCAGTTCGGCGAGCCGGGGGCCGACTGGCGCGACGCCTCGCGCCTGGTCGACGACATCCGGCTGGTCCAGTCGGCGGAGGAGATCGCCTACACGCGCCGCGCGGCCCTGGCGGCCGATGCCGGCATGATGGCAGCGATCGAGGCGATCCACGACGGTGCCAGCGACTACGAGGTGGCGGCGGAATGCCACCGGGCGATGATCCTGGCGGGCAGCGAGTATCCCGGTTTCGGTCCCTTCATCCGGCCGGCCGCCCGCATCGGCGAGGAGCACACGACCTGGCGCGGCGACCGCTTCCACAGCGGCGAGCCCGTCTTCCTCGAACTCGCCGCCGCCTGCCGAAAGTACCAGGCGCCGATGGGACGCCTCGTCTATATCGGCTCGGCGCCCGGGGGCATCGAGGCTGCCGTGGAGATGGCGATCGCCGGCATGGCGGCGATCCGCCAGGCGCTGCGCCCGGGTGCGCTGGCGGGCGATGTCTACGACGCCTGGCACGCCGTGGCCGCGGCCTACGGCCTGCCGGACTATCACCGTCACCATTGCGGCTACCTCGTGGGGATCGGCTTCCCGCCAAGCTGGACGGGCGGCAGCATGGTCACCGGGCTGGCGCCGCATTCCACCCGGGTGCTGGAACCGGGCATGGTCTTCCACGCCCATTCCTGGTTCACCAATACAGACGCCGCCGATTACTTCATCTCCAACACCGTCCTGCTGACTGAGCAGGGCGCGGAGGTATTGACCGACGCCACGCCGGAGACGCTGATCCTGCGCTGAGTGCGGGGTCCCGGCGCCAGGGCCGGCGCCACCGCCGAGCCGCGGCGCCGTCGCGGCCGAGCCGTGTGCCAACGGAATAATGACCGGATGAACAGGCACGAAATTCGTAATAATTTCTGGATTGCGGGCGGAAATTACAATATTCGCGAGAACAACACTTAGATTCCTGACAAAAATACAATACGCCACAGATATGATCCGTGGCCACAATCGAGATGAATCCAGATTATGATACGGTCTGCCCTCAGGCTACTTCGGGATCGTCACCAGGGCAAATCGGCACTTGCCAAGCAACACGCAGTCCGTATAGGGATTTCTTGACGTGTATTTGGCTGCCCCAGATGCACGACCAAGCGTGCTGTCCCGCCGGCTGGCGGGTGCGCACGACACAAACAAAACAGGAAGAGGCAGAAATGAGCTTCAAGACACTCGGCGCCATCGCCGCAACCGCCGCGTTCGCCCTGACCGGGCCCGCCGCGGCCGATTCCATCACCGACCGGCTGGATGCCGGCGAGCCGATCCGCATCGGCTTCGCCAACGAGATCCCCTGGGCCTATCCGGGTGAGAGCAACGAGCCGCTGGGCTTCGTCAACGCCTACACGCTCGGCCTGCTCAATGAGATGGGGATCGAGAATGTCGAGCCCGTGGTGACCGACTGGGGCGGGCTTATCCCGGGCCTGCAGGCCGGCCGCTACGACATGATCACCGGCGGCATGTACATTCTCGGCACGCGCTGCGAGAACGTGAACTTCTCCGAGCCCATGGGCATCTTCGGCGACGCCTTCATCGTGCCGACGGGCAACCCGCAGGAGATCCACAATTTCGAGGATCTGGCCGAGAGCGAGGACGTCACCTTCGTCACCGGCGCGGGCTACAACCAGGTCGAGTTCGCGAGGGGAGCGGGCGTGCCCGACAGCCGCATCATGCAGGTACCGGGGCCGACCGAGATCCTGGCGGCCGTGCGCGCCGGCCGGGCGGATGCCGGCGGCGTGACCTACTTCACCGCCCTCAACCTGGCTGAGCAGAGCGGCGGCGACGTCGAGGTCACCGACCCCTCGCTGATGCCCGAGGAGACGCTCTACTGGGTCGGCATCGCCTTCCGGCCGAGCGACACGGACTTCCTGGCGATGTTCAACGAGGCGCAGGAGGACTATCTCGGCACCGACGAGATGCTCGCCGCGGTCGAGGAGTACGGCTACACCCCGTCGCAACTGCCTGGCGACACCACGACCGAGTACGCCTGCGCCAACCGCTGACGCCGGCACTCAGGGTACGGGCCGGCCGCCATCGGCCGCCGGCCCGGCTGCCCCCGGTAACCGGCCAGGCATCCGTTGAGACAGGCGCACCGCGTCCGGTCGCCCTGCCGGCTGCGCCGCGCTGAGGTACGACCGCTCGCGCGAGGACCGTCATGACCTATTTCGAGTTTCTCGGCGAGTACGGCCCGCGCTTCCTGACCGGCGCGATGCTCACCGCGCTGCTGACCTTCCTGGCCTCGCTCCTGGCGATCGCCATCGCCTTCTGCATGGGGCTGATGCGACTGGCCGCGTTCGGTCCGGTGCGCTGGATCGCCATCGTCTATATCGAGTTCTTCCGCGGCACCTCGCTGCTGGTCCAGCTCTACTGGATCTACTTCGTGCTGCCGCTGTTCGGGCTGACGCTCGACAACTTCACCGCCGGCGTTCTCGGCGTCGGCCTCAATCTCGGCGCCTATGGGGCGGAACTTGTGCGCGGCGGCATCCAGTCGGTGCCGCGTGGCCAGTGGGAAGCCGCACTGGCGCTGAACATGTCGCCGGCGAGGCGGATGTGGCGCATCATCTTCCCGCAGGCGCTGGTCAACATGCTGCCGCCCTGGGGCACGCTGCTGATCGAGCTCCTCAAGGGCACCGCGCTCGTCGCCCTGATCTCGGTCGCGGACCTCATGTTCGAGGCGCGCCAGATCAACGGCTCCACCTACCTCTCGGCCGAGGCCTTCGGGACCGCGCTCATCATCTACTACGTCATGGCCCGCATGATCATCTCGCCCTTCATGCGCTGGCTGGAAGGCGTGATGGCGCGCAAGGTCGGCCGGGCGTGAGGAGGCGGTCATGATCGAATGGCGCTGGGACTTCACCTGGGAGATCCTGCCGCGGCTGCTGGAGGCAACGCTCTACACGTTGCTGGCCGCCGGCATCGGCTACCTCATCGCGCTCATCGTCGGCCTCGTCTTCGCCCTGTTGCAGCGCACGCCGAGCCGCATCCTCACCCGCGTGATCCGCGAGATCGTCGAGTTCATCCGCTCCACACCGCTGGTGCTGCAGATCTTCTTCGTCTTCTATGTCGGCCCGCAGATGGGGGTGAGCCTGTCGCCCTGGACCTCGGGCATGATCGCCATCGGCCTGCACTACGCGGCCTATCTGTCGGAGGTCTACCGGGCCGCGCTGGACGGCGTGCCGAAGGGACAGTGGGAGGCCTGCACCGCGCTCAACCTGTCGCCGCGCCTGACCTATCGCGACGTCGTCCTGCCGCAGGCCCTGCCGATCGCCCTGCCCGGCATGGGCAACTATCTCGTCGGCATCTTCAAGGACACGCCGATGCTCTCGGTGATCGGCGTGGCGGAACTGATGCACACCGCCTCCGCCATCGGTTCGAACAGCTACCGCTATCTCGAGCCCTACACCATTGTCGGCCTGATCTTCCTGCTGATCAGCCTGCCCACCGCCTTCGGCCTGCGCCGGCTGGAGGCCTGGGTGCGCCTTCGCCTCGGCATGACGCGGCAGGGTTGACGCGATGATCCCGCAGCCCGCCGCCCCCATGAATCCAGTTCACGAGCCAGTTCACGAGCCAGTTCACGAGGTTGCGTCATGGTGAGTTCCCCGACCACTGCGCCGGAGACCGCTCCGGACTCCGCCATGCCGATGGTCCGCTTCGAGAAGGTGACCAAGCGCTATGGCAGCCTGACCGTGCTCGACAGCCTCGACCTCGATGTCGAGGCCAACGAGATCGTCTCCATCATCGGCCCGTCGGGCTCCGGCAAGACGACCGTGCTGCGCATGCTGATGACGCTCGAGGAGATCGACGAGGGGGTGATCTGGGTCGCCGGCGAGCCGCTGACCCACATGCGCCGCAACGGCGGCGGGCTGGTCCGCGCGAACCGGGCGCATCTTCGCAGGGCACGCGCCAACATCGGCATGGTGTTCCAGCACTTCAACCTGTTCCCGCACATGACGGCGCTCGGCAACTGCATCGAGGCGCCGATCCAGGTGCTGGGCATGCCCAGGGCCGAAGCGGTCGCGCGCGCCGAGGACCTGCTGGAGATGGTCGGCCTGAAGGACAAGATGCACCAGCACCCGTCCCGCCTCTCCGGTGGCCAGCAGCAGCGCGTCGCCATTGCCCGGGCGCTCGCCATGCGGCCCAAGGTGATGCTGTTCGACGAGGTGACTTCGGCCCTCGACCCGGAGGTCATCGGCGAGGTCCTGAACGTCATCCGCAAGCTCGCCCAGGAGGAAAGCCTGACCATGCTCATGGTCACCCACCAGATGGGCTTCGCCAAGGAGATCTCCGACCGCGTCTGCTTCTTCTACGGCGGCCAGATCGCCGAGCAGGGACCGCCCGACAAGCTGTTCAGCAGCCCGGACAACCCGCGCACCCAGCAGTTCCTGAGCGCGGTACTGGAGGCGGGCTGAACGCGCGTCACCCGCGCCGACCTGTCCGAATGCACATCTAAGAACTGGCCTCCGTTTTCCGGTAAGATCGTTTCGGTTGGAGTTCCAGCGAACGATAAGGATCTGCCGATGCGCCATTCCACCGCCACCGCATTGTGCGCAGCCGTCGTCGCCGCCGCCTGCGTGCCGGCGGGTTTTCCGCCATCGGGCGCGATTGCGGGCCAGCCGGCCGGCCCCGGGGGGATCGCGGCCGGCGGTCCCGGACCGGTCGGCTACGCCCAGGGCGGCTACTCCCCGATCGCCTCGCCGCGGGAGATCGACGACTACGTCCGCAACGGCAGCGTCTATGCCGAGTGGTATGAGGGCGGACAGCTCGCCTGGCTCGAATGCGGCTTCTTCGACAGCGGCGGCTACTACGAGGCCATCCTCTTCGAGGCCTATCCGGACGGCACCTACTATCCCGACGACTGGCTTGAATACGGCGGCAGCTGGTGGGTCAGCGGCAACAATCTCTGCTTCGACTACGGCAGCGGTGCGGAATGCTATCTGGCCGAGTGGAGCACCGGGGAGACGCTGCTGCTGATCGACAACCGCGACCAGGTGGCGGCCGAGCTGATCACCTATGACGGGCCGGCCGAATACTACGACGACTGCTTCCTCTGAGCCTCGTCGAGCGCCGCCAGGCGCCTTTCGAGGAAGCGCCGCTCCGCCGGCTGTCGGGTGAGCGCAAGCGCCCGGCGATAGGCCGCCGCCGCCTGGTCCGAGGCGCCCAGGCGCCGGTGCAAATCGGCCGCGACCGCGTGCGCGAGGTGGTAGCCGTCAAGCCGCCCGTCCGCCAGGACCGCCTCCAGCGCCGCCAGCCCTGCGGCCGGCCCGTCGCGCATACCCAGCGCCGCCACGCGGTTCAGCGCGATCACCGGTGACGGGTCGAGGCGCAGCAGCACGTCGTAGAGCGCCACGATCTGCACCCAGTCCGTGGCGGCGAAGTCCGGCGCCCTGGCATGCAGCGAGGCGATGGCCGCCTGCAGCAGGTAGGGGCCGGCGCGGCGCTGTGTCAGCGCCCGGTCGATCAGATGCTGCGCCGCGTCGATCGCACCGCGGTCCCAGCGTTCGCGCCGCTGGTCCTCCAGCAGCACGAGGTCGCCGGCGGCGTCGACCCGGGTCGCCCGCCGCGCCTCGTGCAGCAGCATCAGCGCCAGGAGGCCCTGAACCTCCGGTTCGTCGACCAGGCCGGCGAGAAGGTGGCCGAGCCGGATCGCCTCCGCCGCCAGGTCGTGGCGGATGAGGGACGGACCGCCGGTCGCGACATAGCCCTCGTTGAAGATCAGGTAGATCACGCGCAGCACGCTTTCCAGCCGCTGCGGCCACTCCGCCCGCTCCGGCACGGCATAGGGCACACCGGTCTCGCGGATCGCCGTCTTGGCGCGGACGATGCGCTGGGCGATCGTCGGCGTGCGGGCGAGGTATGCGCGGGCGATCTCCTCCGTCGTCAGCCCGCCGACCTCCCGCAGGGTCAGCGCGACGCGCGCATCGGCGGCGAGCATCGGGTGGCAGCAGGTGAAGATCAGCCTGAGTTCGTCATCCCCGATCGTCTCCCGGTCGAACGTCTCCCGGTCGACCGCTTCCTGGACGGACGCAGCGAGGATCGCGAGATCGGGCAGGGCCGCGCGCAGCCGTGCCTGGCGCCGCCAGCGATCGATCGTGCGGAAGCGTCCGGCGGAGACCAGCCAGGCATGCGGGTTGGCGGGCACCCCCTCGACCGGCCAGCGCTCGGCGGCGGCGGCGAAGGCGTCGTGCAACGCCTCCTCCGCCGCCTCGAACCCGCCGAGCAGCCGGATCAGCGTGGCCAGGACGCGGCGCCGTTCGTCGCGATAGACCCGCTCCACCACCGCCCGCGGATCGGCCGTCATCAGAATTCCGGCCGCGGCTCGCTGAAGTCGATAAGCGGGCGCACCTCGACATGGCCGATGCGGGCATGCGGCATCCGGCCCGCCAGGCGCACCGCCTCGTTGAGGTCGGCCGCCTCGACGACGACGATGCCGCCCAGCATCTCCTTGGTCTCCATGAACGGGCCGTCCGTTGCCGACATCGATCCGTCGCGCACGGCAACCGTCATCGCCTCCTCCGGCAGCACCAGGGCGGCCGAGGTGACGTAGTGGCCGGTCTCGATCAGCACCTCGTCATGGCTCTGGCACTCCGCCAGGACGCCATTGGCCTCGTCGCTGCCGCCGAACAGCACCTTGGGGTCGTAGTAGATCAGGCAGGCATACTGCATCGGGCTGGTCCTTCCGCTCAGAGGTCGAGGATCGGCTGGAAGCCGCCATGCACCCGCCGTCCGTTGTCATGGGGCGGAGTATCGGCATGCATGCGGGCATCGGCAAACACCTTCTCCCAGGCGGCGTCCCGATCCGCCCGCGATGGCCACTCGATCCAGCCGAAGGCCACCGCCTCCCCCGCCTCGGCCGCCACCGCCCGCCGGAAATCGGTCAGTTCGCCCGCCGGCAGGTCGTCGGACCAGGCGCCGGAGATCCGCCTTGCGCCATACTCCATGATCACCGCCGACAGCCGCCCGTCGAGGTCCTCATAGGCGGCCTGGTTGGCCTCGGGAACCGGCACCAGCGTGCCGTCGACATAACCGGCCTCGCCACGCGAACCGAGGTCGAGCCGACCGGCGAAGCCGCCGAAGATCATGCACCGGCCGTCGAACGGCATGGTGCGGCCGAGTTCGCCCATGCGCGGGTCGCTCATCGCCTGACGGAAGGCCCGCGCCGCCGTCGCCGCGTCGTCGAATTCGTGCCAGCCGAGGGTGACGGTCTCGCCCGGCTCGGCCCTGACCGACTGGCGGAAGTCGGTCACCTCGCCGTCCGGCAGATCGTCGCCCCAGCCTTCAACGACACGTGTCGCCCCCAACTCCCGGAACAGCGCGGCCGACCGCTCGGCATGCGCCAGGTAGGCTGCCCGGTTGGCCGTCGGCACGGCGGCGACGAAACACTGTACGTACTGCATTGGTCCTTCTCCATCAGGGACACCCGCCGGCCCCGATGGCCGGCAGCGATGCCCCTGGTCGTCCGGAGGGTGCGCAATTCGACAGGGGATCGAAGTTTTTTTCGGAACGGGCAATCCAAAGGCGGCTGGGCGGATGAGTAGTCGGTGACCGGGCGGCCGACCGCCGTCCGGCGGTAAAACCGAAACAGGAGAACCCGAAACCATGACCGGAAACGCACTCGCCAGGCTCGCCCTCGCTACCGCCGGCGCCACCTTCGCCGTCTCCGCCGCGGCCCACGGCCAGATGGCCACCGCCCTGCTCGACCACAGCCACCTCGCGCCGCTGGACCTGGCGAGCGGCATGGTCGGCACGCCCGTCGAGATCGCCGGTGTCGGCGGCATGGTGCTGGGCATCGACATCCGGCCGGCCAATGGCATGCTCTATGCCGTGGACGATGGCGGCGTGATCTACACCATCGACCCCGAGAGCGGCATGGCCGAGGCCGGCCCGACCGTGGCCGAGGCGCTGCCGGCGGGCGAGATGGCGATCGTCGACTTCAATCCCGCCGCCGACCGCCTGCGCCTGATGTTCACCGACGGCACCAACTACCGGGTGAACGTGGAGACCGGCGAGACGGCGGTCGACGGCAGCCTCGTCTTCAACGCCGACGACATGCATGCCGGGGAGGAGCCGGGCGTGGTCGCCGGCGCCTACACCAACTCCTTCGCCGGAACCGAGGCGACCCAGCTCTACGACATCGACGCGACGCTGAGCGCGCTGCTGCTGCAGAATCCGCCGAACGATGGCGGCCTGCAGGCGGTCGGCCTGCTGGGTCCGACGGTCGGTGAGACGGTGGCCTTCGACATCATGTCCGACGGCGCCGGCGGCAACACCGCCTATCTCGTTACCGCGGGGGGCAGCCACAGCGTCGACCTGGAGAGCGGCGAGGCCACCATGCTGGCCGAGATCCACGGCACCGACCACGCGGTCACCGATATCGCCGTGCATCACGGTATGTGATGTGGCCGTCCCGCGCTTGACTTCGCGGGACGGCACCGCATGGTTGCTTGACGATGCCGGCCGGCCCTCGCCGCAGGGGGTCGGCCGGCCCCTTTCCGACGGCAGGGGATGCCACGCCCGGGCGATGGACCAGACCCGTGACACCAGCCACTCGACCCAGACGCTCGCCGCGCTGATCGCCGGCTGCGCCCGCCGCGACCAGGCCGCCCTTCAGGCGATCTACGAGCGCTATGCCAGCCTGATGCTGGGCATCGCCCGCCGGCTCACCGGACGCGCGGAGCAGGCGCGCGACATCGTTCAGGAAGCCTTCATCGACCTCTGGCGCAATGCCGAGGCTTTCGACCCCGCGCTGGGCAGCGCCGAAGCCTGGCTGCTCAGCCTGGTGCGCTACCGCGCCCTGAACCAGAATCGCGCCAATGGCCGCGCGCTGCGCCTGGCGAACGCCGTCGAGGTGGAGAGCGGCGCCGCGGCCGGCACCACGGCCGCTCTCGACCGGCTCGGCGATGACCGGCTGGCCGACGCCATCGCGCTCAGGGACTGTCTCGATCGGCTGGCCGAGGATCGCCGCGCCATGGTCGTCCAGGCCTATCTCGACGGTCATACCCATGACGACCTGGCGCGCGCCTTCGCCCGTCCCCTGGGAACCGTGAAGACCCAGATCCGCGCCGCCCTGCGAGCCCTTCAGGAGTGTCTCGGATGATCCCGGCCAGTCCCGAAGACCGCCGCCTCCACGCTGCGCTCTACGTGCTCGGCCTGCTCGACGAGACCGAGACGGCCGAGGCGCGCCGCCACGCCGAGAGCGATGCGGGCTTCGCCGCGGAGATCGCGGGCTGGCAGGCCAGGCTGGCGCCTCTGGCCCGCACGGTCGATCACGAGGCACCGCCCGACGATCTCTGGCCGGCCATCGCGGCGGCGACGCGGCCGGCGGATGCCGGAGCCGACCCCGCCGCGCCGCCTGCGGCGGTCACCGCACCGCGGGGCGGCCGATCGCGCCGCGCCTTTGCAATCCTGTCGCTCGCCGCCAGCCTGCTGGTCGGCGTGCTGGCCGGGCTTGGGATCGCCGTGCTGACGGACGCGCCCGAACCGGAGGCCCTGGTCGCCGTGCTGGTGCCGCCGGACCAGCCCGGGCAGCCTGGCTACATCGTCCGTGTGGACGCCGAGCGCAACGTGGTGTTGCAGCGGCTCGGCGACGCGCCGGCCACCGACGGCGGCGCCATCGAGTTCTGGACACTCGCCGACCCCGCGCTCGGCCCCAGCTCGCTCGGCCTCGTGGAGGCCTCAGCGCAGCGCTACGAGGCGGTGCTGGAGGGCGACGCCGCGCCCGGTCGGCTGTTCGAGCTGACGCTCGAGCCCGCCGGCGGGTCGCCGACCGGCAGACCGACCGGTCCCGTCCTCTACATCGGCCGCGCCGTGTCCGTGGACTGACGACGATCGGGACGGCGCCTATTCGGCCACCTGCGCGGCCAGGGGCTCCGCCTGCCGCTCGGCCCGGCGCAGGACGACCGCGAAGATCGTGCCCGTCTCGCCGGTTTCGCCGAGCCGCAGATTGCCGCCCATATGCGCCATGATCTGGCGCGAGATGGCGAGGCCGAGGCCGGTGCCCGCCGCGCGGTCGGGGCGTTGCGTCCAACTCCGGCTGAACTTGGAGAAGATGACGTCGCGTTCCGCCTGGGGAATGCCGGGTCCGTTGTCGCCGACCTCGATCACCACCTCGTCCGGCCGTTCGGTCCGCGCCAGACTCACCCAGGCCCGCTGATCGGTGCCAGAATTGTGGTTGATGGCGTTGGAGATCAGGTTGACGAAGACCTGCTTGAGCCGGTCGCCTTCCGCCATCACCAGCACCGGCGCGCGAGCCAGCCGGTTTTCCAGCACGACCCCCTGCTGTTCGGCCAGGCCGCGCATGGTCTCCATCGCCGCCTCCACCACGTCGCGACAGTCGAGCGGCTTCAGGTCCCAGTTCACCTCGCTCGCTTCTAGCCGGCTCAGATCGAGGATGTCGTCGAGCAGCCGCGTCAGGCGCTGGCTCTCGTGGTGGATGATCTCCAGGAAGCGCCGAGCCTCCTCCGGGTCCGGCGGCGGACCGTCGGTCAGGATCTCCGCGAAGGAACGGATCGATGTCATCGGCGTCCGAAGCTCGTGGCTGACGCTGGACAGGAAGTCGTCCTTCATGCGGTCGAGCCGGGTGAGCTGCTAGTTCGCCTGGCGCAGCTGGCGTGCCGTGACCTCGAGCTCGCGGCTCTTGCGTTCCAGGGCCTGGGACGTCGACACCGCCCGCTGCGTGCGGTCGAGGATCTCGATCACCGCGTCGAGGCTGATGGTCTCGCCCTTGACGATGCGGCTGACCAGCGAGCGGGCGGAGGCCGCGCCGACGGTGCTCGCGAGTTCGCGCTCGACATGGGCGATCAGCGGCTCGTCACGATCGGGCAGGTCGTCGATCCTTCCGCGCCGGCGCGAATAGTCCTGGAAAATGCGCTGGGCGCGTTGCGGGCCCAGGATGCGGTGCGCCAGGCGAAAGATGTCGCGGCTCGCCGCGGAGCGCTTCACCGCGCCCTCGACGCCGCGTTCGCTGGGGTTGAGCGCGTTGACGAAAACCGCGCTCTGCAGGCTCTCCAGCGGCGACTGGGTCGACAGCAGCGAGACCACGCAATAGGCGACGACGTTCGCCGTCATGCTCCACAGGAGGCCATGCACCAGCGAGTCCCAGCCCGCGAGGCCGAACAGCTCGGTCGGGCGCAGCATGGCGACGCCCCAGGGACCGTCGGCCACCAGCCCCTGGAACGCCCACTGAGCGTCGGCGAAGCTGGGGACCAGCAGCGTGTAGGCCCATACCGAGAAGCCGGCGACGAGACCGGCGATGGCGCCCTGGCGGGTGCCGCGCCGCCAGAACACCGCGCCGACCAGCGCCGGCAGGAACTGCGCCACACCGGCGAAGGAGATGAGGCCGATCGAGGCCAGCGGGTTCGATGACGCGGTCAGCCGGTAGTAGAGGAAGCCCAGCGTCAGGATGGCGACGATGCTGAGGCGCCGGACCAGCAGCAGGGTGGCCGTGAAATCGACCGAACGCGACTCGCTCATGACGGGCAGCCGCAGCAGGATCGGCATCACCAGGTGGTTGGAGATCATGATCGACAGGGCGATCGAGGAGACGATCACCATCGAGGTCGCCGCCGACAGCCCGCCGATGAAGGCGAGCAAGGCCAGCACGCCCTGGTCGGCCGACATCGGCACGGTAAGCACGAAGAGATCGGGATTGGTGCCGTCGGGCAGCTGCGTCAGGCCGGAGATGGCGATCGGTACCACGAACAGGCTGATCAGCAGCATGTAGAGCGGGAACAGCCAGGCGGCGGTCGCCAGGTGACGCTCGTCGGAATTCTCCACCACCGCCACCTGGAACTGGCGCGGCAGGCAGACCATGGCGACGCCGGCGAGGAACAGCGTGGCGATCCAGCGCCCCTCGAAGCCATCCGCGAAGGTGAACATGTGCGCCACCCGCGGATCGCCCAGCACGCTGTTGAAGGTGTCGCGGATGCCGTCATGCAGGATGTAGAGGGTGAAGATGCCGATCGCGGCGAAGGAGACGAGCTTGACGATCGACTCCACGGCGATCGCCGTGACGATACCCGGATGGCGTTCGTTGGCGTGCGCCGTGCGCGTGCCGAAAAGGATCACGAAGGCGGCCATGGTCACCGCCACCCAGAAGCCGGTATCGGCGAACAGCCCCGCCGGATGCGGCTCGCCCGGCGGCGCCGGCGGGTCGAGGACGATGACGTTGTAGCTGGCCGCCACGGCCTTCAACTGCAGGGCGATATAGGGCGTGATGCCGATGACCGCGATCAGGGTCACCAGGGCGGAGACGGCCGCGCTCTTGCCGTAACGGGCGGACAGGAAATCGGCGATCGAGGTGATGCGCTGGGTCTTGGAGATGCGCACCAGCTTGCGCAGGAAGAACCACCAGCCCATCAGCACCACGGTCGGGCCGAGATAGATGGTCAGGAATTCCAGCCCGTTGCGCGCGGCCGAGCCGACGGCGCCGTAGAATGTCCAGGACGTGCAGTAGACGGCCAGCGACAGGGTGTAGACCAGGGGCGAGCCGATAAAGCGGGCGGCCCCCTTCTCCGCCCGGCGGTCGGCCCAGAAGGCGAGCAGGAACAGCCCCGCCAGGTAGACGCTGGCGACGACGACGACGATGCCGGAACCGAGCAAGGCCTAGCGCCCCCGGACGTCGCCATCCGAAGACGCGGTGGGCGCCGGCGGGTCGTCGGCAGATCCGTCCGGCAGTACGTGGAGCTCGGCGTCGGCACGGTTGAGCGCCCGCGCCACGATGGCGGTCAGGACGATGCCGACCAGCCAGAGTACGAAGATGGCGAAGGGCAGCAGCGGGATGCCGAGAACCAGGATCGGCTGGTCGAAGATGTCGACATAGGGCGGCAGAAAGATCAGCAGCGCGCCGACCGGCAGCAGCACGGCGAGATCGCGCAGACGGCCATGCCGGGTCATGTCACCCCCCGCTTGGCCTCGCCCGGCCCGGGCATCGTCCCGTTCGCGGCGCCGATCAACAGCTCGATGCGCTCCAGCAGGTCCTTGTTGGAGAAGGGCTTGGTGACCAGATCGGTGGCGCCGAGCATCTCCATGCGCCGCCTGTCCGCTGCCTGGCCCTTGGCGGTGAGAACCAGAACCGGCAGGTCCTTCAACCCCGGCGTCTGGCGGATTCGCTGCAGCGCCTCGAAGCCGTTCAGACCGGGCATCATGACGTCGAGCACGATCAGGTCGGGCCGGTCAGCGGTGACCGCATCGACCGCCGCAAGCCCGTTGCGCTCGGCCCGAACGGTGTAGCCGGCGCGGCCGAGCAGAAAGCGGAGGCTCTCCAGAATATAGGGCTCGTCTTCGGCGACGAGCACCGTTTTGGTCATTGCACGACTCCTCCCTCGGGCCCGGCTCTTGTCGCGACCGGTTGCCTTTTCGGCCAAGCATCATCCTACGAACGGGCCGCGTGAGCAAACCCGCATCGGTCGCCGCGACCGTCAGGGGACGCTCACGGCGGCAGATCATCGCCCTGCCGCCGGGGGCCGACGGCCGGATGGGCGCGCTGGCGGCAGTCCTCGCGCGGGCAGGCGCGGCAGTTGATCCCCACCGGCGTTTCCAGGCTCTGCCGGCGCGACAGGAAGGCGTCGCCGTAGACGATGCGGCCTGCATCGCCCAGGGAACAGCCCAGCATCACGCTGTAGGTCACCGGCGTGGCGCCGTAGCCGCCGCGGCGCTTGACCACCCGCCGAGCGATGAAGAGGTAGCGCTCCCCCTGCGGCATGACGGCGAGCTGAACGACCGGGCGATCGGCTTCGCCGAAGGCGGCGTGCAGGGCCCAGAGCGGGCAGGAACCGCCGAAGCGCGGCATCCGCAGACCCGGTACCGCACTGAACGGCTTGGAGAGGTTGCCGGCGGGGTCGGCGCGCAGGAAGGCGAAGGCGAGCCCCTCGGCGCCGGGACGGCGCAGGGTTACCAGGCGGTGGGCGATCTGCTCGTAGCTGGCGCCGAAGCGCTCGGCCAGCAGGTCGACGTCGTAGCGCGTGGCCTCTGCCGCCTTCAGGAACGGCTCGTAGGGCAGCAGCATGGCACCGGCACCATAGGCGGTCATCGCCGCCCGGGCACGCTCCCGTGCCTCCCTGGAGGCGAGGCGCGGATCATCGATCACCTGCTCGACCAGGTCGCCATGCAGGTCGGCGAAGACCCGCTTTGCGAGCTGGAAGCGCCGGCTCTCCGGCGGCAGGTCCGCCGATCCCGCGGACGGCTCGGTCTCGAGGCCGAGCCGACGCCGGAAACCGGACATCAGACCCACCCCCTCCTCGTCGACCTGCTGGCGCAGCATCGCTCCCGCGGCTTCCAGGGCCGGGAAGTGGTTGTCGTGATGGATGATGAAATCGTCCACCTCCTCCCCCGGCGAGGTCGGCTTCGCCGCGTCGAGCGGGTTGCCGAGCAGGCCGATCATCTCCCGCGCGCTCGCTGCCAGATCGTCGCTCTGGGCAGCGACGATGCCCGTGAAGCGCGCCCGCTCCGCCGGCGCGAGATCGGGGTGCTGCTCGAGAATCTCGGCAAAGGATCGGATCGCCGTCACCCGGCTCAGAACGGCATGCGAGAGGTCCATCAGCGCCGGATCCTGGCTCAGCCGGTCGGACAGCGCGGTCGAGGTGCTGACGGCGTCGCGGTAGGAACGGTGCAGTGCCAGAAAGGCGCGGGCCCAATCCGGGCAGCGGGCGACGAAGTCCACCGCCTGTTCGGTGCCGAGGCCGTCCAGGGCCAGGGTGCGGGCGATCTCGCCCAGGTCATGCGCCAGCCTGGAATCCTCGACCCCGCTCAGGTCTCCCACCTCGAGGCCGAGCGCTCCGGCGACGCGCTTCAGCAACGCCCCGCCGATCAGCCGCTTGTCGGTCTCGATCAGGTTCAGATAGGAGCCGGAAATGCCCGCCTTCTCGGCAAGCGCCGACTGGGTGAGCCGCAACTCGCGGCGCCGGTCGCGAATACGCCGGCCGATCAGTGAGCGGGGTGTGGCCATCGCGCAATTCTCGCAACCCGGAGCCTGATGTCAAATTTCTTACAACGTCATATCAGCATTTTCAGGGATTCTTACAAAACTTTGCGTAACCGCGCCGTGCCTCATTGGGGATGAAATACCCTTTTGGGTAATGTCCCAGGCAGACGGAAAGGCGCGATCGCTGCCGTCTCAACGATCGACAAAAGGGAGGATGACGATGTCTCAGTTCAACAGGCGTTTCGGGCGGCGCGCGACCCTGAAGGGCGCCGGCGTCGCCGGTGCCGCGCTGGCCACCCCCCTGATCCTCAGGCGCGGTGCCTGGGCGCAGGAATTCCGCAACAATCCGGGCGACGCCTCGACCGTCACCTTCGGCTTCAACGTGCCGCAGACAGGTGCCTATGCCGACGAGGGCGCGGACGAGCTGCGCGCCTACGAGCTCGCCGTCAAGCACCTCAACGGCGAGGGCGACGGCGGCCTGATCAACACCATGCAGCCGACCGCGCTGACCGGCAACGGCGTGCTCGGCAAGCGCGTCGAGTACGTCACCTGCGACACCCAGACCTCCGCCGACGCGGCCCGCGCCTCGGCCCGCCGCATGATCGAGCGCGACGGCGTCATCATGTGGTCGGGCGGCTCCTCCTCGGCCACCGCCATCGCCCAGCAGTCGCTGGCCCAGGAGATGGGCGTGGTCTACATGTGCGGCCTCACCCACTCCAACGACACCACCGGTCAGGACCGCCGGCGCTACGGCTTCCGCCACTTCTTCAACGCCTACATGTCGGGCCAGGCGCTGGCCCCGGTGCTGGAGGCGGAATACGGCAACGACCGCCGCGCCTACCACCTGACGGCGGACTACACCTGGGGCTGGACCCAGGAGGAGTCGATCCGCAACGCCACGGAGAACCTGGGCTGGAACACGGTCGAGACGGTGCGCACGCCACTCGGCGCCGGCGACTTCTCGCAGTACATCACGCCGGTGCTCAACTCCGGTGCCGACGTGCTGATCCTCAACCACTACGGCAACGACATGGTCAACTCGCTGACCCAGGCGGTGCAGTTCGGCCTGCGCGACCGCCAGGTCGAGGGCCGCAACTTCGAGGTCGTGGTGCCGCTCTACTCGCGCCTGATGGCGCAGGGTGCGGGCGAGAACATTTCCGGCATCCTGGGCTCGACCAACTGGCACTGGTCGCTGAGCGATCCGGCCTCGCAGGCCTTCGTGCAATCCTTCGGCGAGGAATACGGCTTCCCGCCGTCCCAGGCCGCGCACACCTGCTACGTGCAGGCGCTGCTCTACGCCAATGCCTGCGAGATGGCCGGCACCTTCTACCCGCCGGAGGTTATCCGCGCGCTGGAGGACTTCGAGTTCGACGGCATGGGCAACGGCCCGACGCTGTACCGCGCCGGCGACCACCAGTGCTTCAAGGAGGTCCTGGTGGTGCGCGGCAAGGCGAACCCCGTCGAGCCAGTTCGACCTGCTGGAGGTCGTACAGCAGGTGCCGCGCGAGCAGGTCGAGTATTCGGACGACTTCTTCCCGGGCGAGCTCGGCCCCTACGAGGTCTGACCGGGGCTGCGTCAGGATCCACCGCCGGCCGAACCCGCCGGCGGTGGACCGCTCTGTGTCCGGCGTGCCGCGGCACGCCGCCGGCGGCTGACGGGGGCCGCGACGAACGGGAAATCGGTACATGGATGCCATCGTTCTGCAGATCCTGAACGGGCTGGACAAGGGTGGGGCCTACGCGCTGATCGCGCTGGGCCTTACCTTGGTTTTCGGCACGCTCGGCGTGGTCAATTTCGCGCATGGCGCGCTGTTCATGCTGGGCGCCTTCTGCGCCGTCTGCATCAACCTGCTGCTAAACCTGTCCACGCAGGTGCGCGACGAGAG
>JAVKFF010000204.1:0-15969 GCA_040226215.1 Azospirillaceae bacterium | reverse complement strand
CACCGGCGGAGACGGCGCCGCCGGCGCCCGAGGCCCCGGAGGTGCCGCAGCCGGCGCCCCAACTGGCCGAGGCGCAGCCGACGGAGCCGGAGGTGGAGGAGGTGCCCGAAGCGCCCGAGCCGGAACCCGTCGAGGTCGCGGAGGCGGAACCGCCCGAGCCGGAAGACCAGCAGCCGCAGCCGCTTTCGCTCGCCGACCTGGTTCGCGACATGGCCGAAGAGGAGGACGAGCAGGAGCCGGACGAGCAGCCTGAGGAGGTGACTGACGTGCTCGCCTCCATCCTCGAGGAGGAGGAGCCGGAGCCCGAGCCCGATGTCACCGACCTGACCTCGATCACCGAGGTGATCGCCGAGGAGCCGGTACCGTCGGAGGAGAACCGGCGGCCGCCGCCGCAGCCGGTGCCGTTCAATGTCGGCGCGCTGCTGGCCGAGGTGGCGCCAGAGCCGACGCCGCCGCCCGAGCCGGAGCCCGAAGCGGCGCCGGAGAGCGAGGACGCCGGCAACCAGCTCGACCGCCTGGCCGGCACCGATCCGGCACCGCCGCGCACGCCGACCCGGCTGTCCGGGCCGGAGGAGGACGCCATCGCCCAGGCGGTGCGCGATTGCTGGAACTTCGACCCCGGCGCGGCCAACGCCCAGACATTCCGCTTCGAGATCAGCGTCACCATGGGGGCCGACGGCCGCGTGCGCACGGCCGAGATCGAGGACTATTCCGGCGACGCGCCCGACCAGACGCTGCGGGCCGCGGCGCAGGGCGCCCTGCGCGCGGTCAGCAACCCGCGCTGCCAGCCCTTCCCGGCCCCGGCCCAGGGCTTCGGCGAGGGCGAGGAGTACCTGTTCCGCTTCAACCCGAGCACGGTGTTCTAGGGGCGCGGCGGGAAGCCGATAGAAAATATTTTCCGCGGTCGGGGATTATTTCCTCGGCGGTGGCGTAATCCTGCGCAATCAAACGAGGAGAAGCACCTTGGCGCGCGCGCGGGATTTCGAGGGCGCACTGATCGACTGCCTGCCGGCGTTGCGTCGCTATGCGATGGTGCTGACGCGCAACGCCGCCGATCGGGACGATCTGGTTCAGGAGACGCTGGCCGCAGCGCTCGCCTCGGTTCGGGGCTTCGATCGCGCGCGCCCGCTGCTGCCCTGGCTGCTGCGCATTCAGCACAACCTGTTCGTTACTTCCTGGCGGCGGCGGCGTGCGGCTCCGCCGGAGATTCCGGCCTCGGTGGATGATCATGTCACCCTGCGCGCGGAAGTGCGGGAAGTGCTGCGCGCGCTGACCACGCTCGCCGAGGAGCAGCGCCACGCGATCGCGCTGATCGCGCTTGAGGAACTGAGCTATGCCGAGGCGGCGGAAGTTCTCGGGATCCCGCGCGGCACGCTGATGTCGCGGCTGGCCCGCGGACGCCAGGCGTTGCGCGAAGCGCTGAACCGGCCCGCCGCCGCCCTGCGACTCGTCAATGGAGACAAGGCATGACGGATGCCGAGACCCTGACGCCCGAGATCGTCGGCGCGCTGCATGACGGCGAGTTGAGTCCGGAGGAGACGTCGCGTGTCTTGCGCGCCCTGCTCGCCGACGCGGCCGCGAGGGCCGAACTGGAAGCGCTCGCGGCGATCCACCGAACTCTCGCGACGGCGCTGAGCGAGGTGCGAGAATCGCCGGATTCCCGCGATATCCGTCTGGTCTCGCGTCTCGCCCAACGCCTGGACAACCGGCCAATGCTCACCAGGTGGGGGCCGCAATCCTTTGCCGCGGGTATCGCGTTCGCCGGCGGTCTGGCCTTTGGTTCCTTCGTCGAGGAGCTTTCGCCCTGGGCGATCCCCTCGATCGTCGAGGAAGCCTCGCAGGCCCATCAGGTCTTTGTCTACGACGACTTTCGACCCGTCGAATTGGGGCCGGGCTCGGCCGACGTCATCGCGGAATGGTTCTCCGATCACCTGCATGCCCGGGTGTCGCCGCCGGATCTCTCCACCATCGGGCTGCGATTTATCGGCGGACGTCTGCTGTCCGCCGAGGTCGGGCCGATGGCCCAGCTCGTCTACGAGGACCAGGATGGCGTGCGCGTTGCGCTCTACGCGGTGGAGTCCGCCGACACGGGCGACGGCGAGGTCGAGACCGTGACCGTCGACGACCTTGTGGCCGGCTACTGGCGGCAGGGTGACGTCGTCTACACCGTGATCGGCGACCACGAATGGCAGCGCGTCATCGATATCGCGACGCAGATGGGGCACGGCCCCCTCGACGAACCTCAACCCTGACCGAAGGATGATCCGGATGAATGTCCAACGTCTCAAGAAATGGGGGCTTCTCGCGGCCGGCGCCGTGGTCCTGATCGGCGCGACCCATTGGTACACCAACAGCGTCAACGCGCAACTGATCACCCGGATCTCGGGTTCCGCCTGCAATTTCGAGGCACCAGGCGGAACGCTGTCCCTGCCGCTGGACCTGATCCGGTCTTCCGCCGGGACGGCGGCCTTCGCGGTCGGTCCGATCGCCGGACGCGGGTTGGCGGCGCCGGTGACCCTGCGCTTCGATCCCGCGATCGATGCCTCGGTGCGCGAGGTCGCCGCGTCCGACGGCGCCATAGCGCTGCCGGTCGCCTTCGGCAGCACGTCCGCGACGCCCGACCGGATAACGCTGACCTGTCGCGACAATCTCGTCACCCAGGTGCGTTTCCAGTCCGGCAGCCGGGCCAATGCCGCCTTCGACGTGGTCTGGCAAACGCCGACCGAGACGACTGACGGGATCCCCGAAGGCTAGGAAACCTGTCGGGGGGAGTCAGCGCATATGGCGACCACGAGCCTCGTCGCCGAGACCGATGCCCATGCCTCCTGATTCGTGGCAGACTCGCTGGACGCATGTCATTGGTGCGCTGACGACCGGGAGGGCCGCTGCCGCAGCGGCCCTCCCGACTCTTGTGGGCGGCCGGCTGCGCACGACGAGCGGGCGCTCGGCAGGGGTCTGCGCTGATGGTGGAGCCCACCCGCCACGTCATTGCCACGATCATTTTGGACGCTGGCACCCGAATCAGGCGATCATCGCGGGGCTGCCACTCCGGCCGGCCCGCGTGCGTCCCTCCGACCTCTCGCCCGCGCGTCAATCGGCAGATCGACCAGGAACCGATGACCCCGTCCCCCTCCCGGAGAATGCGCTTCATGACGACCGCCCAAGGCCAACCGATCCGTCTCCTCGGACTGCTGCTGGCCCTGCTGTTCGCCGTGGCGATCAGGCCGGCCGCCGCCCAGGTCATCATCGACGTCACCGACCCGAACGTGGAGCCGGTGCCGATCGCCATCAGCGGCTTCGCCGGCGGCAACAACCAGTTCGCCCAGGACATCCCCCAGGTCATCACCGACAACCTGCAGCGCTCCGGCCTGTTCGCGCCGGTCAGCCAGGCCTCCTTCATCCAGGGACCGCAGGACGCCTGGGCCAGTACGCGTTTCGGCGACTGGCGGGTGGTCGGGGCGGAGTTCCTGGCCTCCGGCGAGGCGCTGATCCTGGGCGACGGGCGCCTGCAGGTGCGCTTCCGGCTGTGGGACGTGATCAACGAATCCCAGGAAATCGGGGTGGAGTACACCGCCGATCCGGAGAACTGGCGGCGCATCGCCCACCAGATCTCCGACGCCATCTATTCCAGCATCATCGGCGAGCAGGGCTATTTCGACACCCGCATCGTCTACATCGCCGAGAGCGGACCGCCGGACGCCCGGGTCAAGCGCCTGGCGATCATGGACCAGGACGGCGCCAACAACCGGTTCCTGACGGACGGCGAGACGCTGGTCTTGACCCCGCGCTTCAGCCCGACGTCGCAGGAGATCACCTATCTGGGCTATTACAACAACCGGCCGCGGGTCTATCTGTTCAACATCGACACCGGCCGCCAGGAGGTGCTGGGCGACTTCCCCGGCATGACCTTCGCGCCGCGCTTCTCGCCAGACGGCAATTCGGTCGTCTTCTCATTCGCCGACAATGGCAATTCCGACATCTACCTCATGGATCTGAGGACCCGGCAGCAGCGGCGCCTGACATCCGACCCCGGCATCGACACCGGCGCCAGCTTCTCGCCGGACGGCAGCCGCATCGTCTTCGAGAGCGATCGGGGCGGCTCACAGCAGCTCTACACAATGAACGCCGACGGCACGAACGTGCAGCGCATCAGCTTCGGCGACGGCCGCTACGGCAGCCCGGTGTGGTCGCCGCGCGGCGACCTCGTCGCCTTCACCTCCATCCGTGGCGGGCAGTTCGCCATCGGCGTCATGCGCCCGGACGGCACCGGGGAGCGCATCCTGGCGACCGGCTACTCGGTCGAGGGGCCGACCTGGGCGCCCAATGGCCGCGTCCTGATGTATTTCTCCACCGCGCCAAGCGGTGCCGGCGGCCAGTCGCGCCTGCACGTGGTCGACCTGTCGGGCCAGCGGACCTGGACCGTGCCCCTGCCGCATGGCGGTTCCGACCCGGCCTGGTCGCCCTTGATTCCCTGACGGAGCGAGAGTAATGCTGCGCCGCAAGATCGACTTTCGATGCACTGTCAAGGAAATGGCGCGTTCCAGCCGGTCAGCGCTCGCGCGGGGCCGATAGCGCCATGCCTTCCGACCAACCGCCAATGAAAAATCACCAACGCCTTCCTTCCTCGGGGGACAACTAGATGCGTTTCAAGATTCTCACCGTTATCGCCGCCGTGCTGATCGTCGCGGGATGTTCGACCCCGGAGGACGATATGGCGACCGATGCCGCGTCCAGCGGTTCGACCAGCGCCCAGAGCAACGTGCCGCCGGGCACCGAGCAGGGCCTTGTACAGGTCGGTGACCGCGTGTTCTTCCAGTTCGACCGCTATGACCTGACCTCCGAGGCGCAGTCGACCCTGCAGGCCCAGGCAGCGTGGCTGAACGCCTATCCCAGTATCGGCCTGCTCATCGAAGGCCACGCGGACGAGCGCGGCACGCGCGAGTACAACCTGGCCCTGGGCGAGCGGCGCGCCAATTCGGTGCGCAACTACCTGATCGCGCTCGGGATCGAGCCGGGCCGGCTGCAGACCATCTCCTACGGCAAGGAGCGTCCCGCCGTCGTCGGCTCCAACGAGCAGGCCTGGGCGCAGAACCGCCGCGGCGTCTCGGTCATCCGCTGACGCACGACACGCGACGGACGCATCGCGTTGCGGGGGCGGCGTCCAGCCAACCCCCGTTGCCGATGTCGATCCGTGGTGGGCAACGCGCGGGGTGAGGGCGTTGCCGACGGCAGTCATATTTTCGCCGACAAGGCAGCCGATCGTGTGACTGCGACGGGTCGGCCTCGACGCTGGCCCGAAACGACTGTTTGCGAGGCGCGCGATGCGACAGGCACTGACTCAAACGGCGACCCTGGTGGCGGCAGTCTGTCTCGCCGTGCTGCCTGTGTCGGGAGCCGGCGCGCAGACCACGCAACTCGCTGATGAGCTCGCCAGGGCGGAGCGCGGTCTCGGCAAGCTCGACGACGCGCTGCGCGGCCTGCTGATCCCCGCCCAGACCGGCGGTTTCAACGCCCAGATGGAGCTGCGGATCACGCAGCTCGAAGGCTCGGTCAGCCAGCTGCGCGGCCAGATCGAGCAGCTGCAGTTCCAGATGCAGAGCTTCGAGAACCAGCTCGATCGCGCGCTTGCCGATCTCGAATACCGCATCGATCTGCTGGAGGGCGGCGACGGCTCCTCTTCATCCTCGTCGTCGTCCTCATCGTCCTCCACCTCTTCGGGCTCGGGCGGCTCCTCAGTTTCCGGTGGCGTGGCAGGCAACTCATCCTCGACCGTGCTGCAGCTGGGCACCCTGCCGGGTGGTTCGGGTGCGTCGGCGGGTGCTGCTGCGGGCACGACGTCGGCCGGATCGGCGGAGGCGCAGTACCAGAACGCCTATGCCATGCTGCAGGGACGCGACTACACCGGCGCGGAATCCGCCTTCCGGTCGTTCATCACCGCCAATCCCGGCCATCCGCTCGCCAGCAATGCCCAGTACTGGCTGGGCGAGGCCTATATGGCCCAGGGGTTGACCCAGCAGGCGGTCGACGCCTTCGCGGTGGGCTATCAGAACTATCCGAACGGCAACAAGACCATGGACAGCCTGCTGCGCCTCGGCGAGGCGCTGGTTCAGGCCGGCCGCTATCAGGACGCCTGCTTCGCCTTCCGTCAGTTCCAGGTGCAGTTCACCAGCGCCCCTGCCCAGTTGCGCCAGCGCGCCCAGCAGTCGGCGCAGCAGATCGGCTGCGGCTGACCTGCCGCGGCTGACCCGACGCGGGTGCCCTCTTGCAGGTGATTTTCGCGCCATGACCGTCGAGGCCGCCTTTCAGCGCGCGATGGCGCGGCTGCATCCCGAGCAGGCCGGGCGACCGCTCGCCGTCGCGGTGTCGGGGGGCGGCGACAGCATGGCACTCGCCCTCCTGGCCGATGGTTGGCTGCGGCGGCGGGGCGGGGAGCTGGTCGGGCTCACCGTCGATCACGGCCTGCGACCGGAGGCGAAGGCCGAGGCCGCGTGGGTCGCCGAGCGCCTGGCCGAACATGGCATCCCCCATCGCACGCTCACCTGGCGGCCGGATCGAGGCGCCTCCCCGGCCGCCGCCCGGGCGGCCCGCTACCGTCTTCTCGACGACGCCTGCGCCGATCTCGGCATCGACCGGCTGTTGCTCGCCCACACCCGGGACGACCAGGCCGAGACTGTGGCCATGCGCCGCGCACGCGGTTCCGGCCCCGGTCTCGCCGGCATGTCGGCAAGACGCGCCTTGCCCGGTTGCACGGTCCTGAGGCCGCTGCTGCGGGTGGACCGATCGGCCCTGCGGGACTATCTCGCGCGTCGTCGGATGCCCTGGCTCGACGACCCCAGCAACGAGGATCCGGTCTTCGAGCGGGTGCGCTGGCGCCGGCGCCTGGCGCTGGATCCGGCACTCAGGCGGCGACTGCTCGCCCTGGCCGACGTCACGGCAAGGCGACGCATCGCCGACGAGGCCGCCGCCGACCGGCTGATCGCATCTGCGGTCAGCCTCTCACTGGCGGGCGAGGCGCTGATCGGCAACGGCTTCATGCAGGATCGGGCGGCGCCGGTGGCGCTCGGCGCGTTGATCGCGGCGGTGCGCGGCGCGCCGGTCTATCGGCCGGCGACCGAGCGCCTGGCCGCAGCCGTGGCGGCACTCGCGTCCGGTGCGCGGGGGCTGACGCTCGGCGGCTGCCACATCGCCACGACTGCCGCCGGCTGGCGGCTGACGCGCGAGGCTGGCCGGATCGCCGCGACCGCGATCGTTCGTCCCGGCCAGCGACTGCGCTGGGACGAACGCTTCCGGGTGGTCGCGCCGGCAGCCGGCGAATTGCGGCCGCTCGGCCCGACCCAGAGCCGGCTGGACCGTCGCGGCGTCTCCGCGCGCGCGGCGGCGGCGCTGCCGGGCCTGTGGCGGGGCGACCGCCTGATCGCACTGCCGGTGGTGAGCGGACTTGCCAGCCGCGCGCACAGCGGGGATGCGCTGGCGGGGGAAATGGTGCTAGAAATCGCCTTCGACCCGTCGCTGCCGCTGGCACCGGCGGCATTTCATATTGTCTGACGCTGCGGAAAGCTTATCTCTCATCTCTAGACCGATGACGAAAGCTGGCGCGGACATGAGCGGGACCGGGCGGCCGTCTGACCGGTTACTGGCTATCAATCGCGCAAAGGGCGCCGCACGACGGGCGGCCCCGATCGAGGGAAAGGTCGAGGCTCGGTGAACAACATCGGACGCAACCTCATATTGTGGGTGATCATCGGTCTTTTGCTGGTCGCTCTGTTCAATCTGTTCCAGAACTCCAGCACGACAGGCGGCCGGCAGGCCATCGACTACAGCGAGTTCGTCTCGCAGGTTGATGGCGGACGGGTCGCGCAGGTCACCATCGACGGCCGCGAGATCACCGGGCAGTTCCAGGGCGGCGGCTCCTTCATCACCTACACGCCGGGCGACCCCGAACTGGTCGATCGGCTGATGGCGTCGGGCGTGCGCTTCAACGCCGCACCGGAGGAGCAGCAGAACCTGCTGATGCAGATGCTGATCAGCTGGTTCCCGATGCTGCTCCTGATCGGTGTCTGGATCTTCTTCATGCGCCAGATGCAGGGCGGCGGCGGCCGAGCCATGGGCTTCGGCAAGAGCCGCGCCAAGCTGCTGACCGAGCGCACGGGCCGTGTGACCTTCGACGACGTCGCCGGCGTCGACGAGGCCAAGCAGGAGCTCGAGGAAGTCGTCGAGTTCCTGAAGAACCCGCAGAAGTTCCAGCGCCTGGGCGGCAAGATCCCCAAGGGCGTGCTGCTGGTCGGCCCGCCCGGCACCGGCAAGACGCTGATCGCCCGCGCGGTGGCCGGCGAGGCCAACGTGCCGTTCTTCACCATCTCCGGTTCGGACTTCGTGGAGATGTTCGTCGGCGTCGGCGCCAGCCGCGTGCGCGACATGTTCGAGCAGGGCAAGAAGAACGCGCCCTGCCTGATTTTCATCGACGAGATCGACGCCGTCGGCCGGCATCGCGGTGCCGGCCTTGGCGGCGGCAATGACGAGCGCGAGCAGACGCTGAACCAGTTGCTGGTGGAGATGGACGGCTTCGAGGCGAACGAGGGCGTGATCCTCATCGCCGCCACCAACCGGCCGGACGTCCTCGACCCCGCCCTGCTGCGCCCGGGCCGCTTCGACCGTCAGGTCGTGGTGCCCAATCCGGATGTGCTGGGCCGCGAGAAGATCCTCAAGGTGCACATGCGCAAGGTGCCGCTGGCGCCCGACGTGGACGCCCGCATCATCGCCCGCGGCACGCCCGGCTTCTCCGGCGCCGACCTCGCCAATCTGGTCAACGAGGCGGCGCTGATCGCCGCGCGCAAGAACCAGCGCACGGTCAGCCAGGCGGAGTTCGAGCACGCCAAGGACAAGGTCATGATGGGGGCGGAGCGCCGCTCCATGGTGATGACCGAGGAAGACAAGAAGCTGACCGCCTATCACGAGGGCGGGCACGCGCTGGTCGGCCTCTACATGCCGGCCTCCGATCCGCTGCACAAGGTGACCATCATCCCGCGCGGCCGGGCGCTCGGCGTCACCATGCAGCTGCCCGAACGCGACAAGCTGAACCACTCGAAGATCGAGCTGGTGAGCTGGCTGGCCATGGCCTTTGGCGGCCGCGAGGCGGAGATCCTGATCTTCGGCGACGAGCATGTGACGACCGGCGCGGCGGGCGACATCCAGATGGCGACCCAGCGCGCCCGCGCCATGGTCACCCAGTTCGGCATGTCGGAGAAGCTGGGCCGCGTGCGCTACGAGGGCAACGAGCAGGAGATCTTCCTCGGCCATTCCGTGGCGCAGAGCCGCAACGTTTCCGAGGCCACCGCCAACCTGATCGACCAGGAGGTGCGCCGGCTGATCGAGGAGGCGGAATCGACCGCCAAGAAGATCCTGACCGAGCATATCGACGAGTTGCACCGCCTCGCCAACGCGCTGCTGGAATACGAGACGCTGTCGGGCGACGAGGTGCGCGCGGTGATCAAGGGCGAGCCGATCCATCGGCCCGAACCCGACGAGCCGACGACCCCGCCGCCACCCAAGCAGCGCAAGCCGCGGGCGAGCGTGCCCACCGGCGGCCAGAAGGGCATCGGCCCGGAGCCCCAGGGCACCTGAGCCCGGGCCTCGGCCCGACCCGGTCCCGGCAGGCGGCGGTGTGACCAGATCAGAACATCCAGCGGACCCCGGCTTCGGCCGGGAGTCCGTCTTGCGGCCGGCCGACGGACCGGCGGCGACCGCCGCCGCCGCGCGCCGCTGGGCCGGCTTCGCGCTCGACCGGCCGCTGGTCATGGGGATCATCAACGTCACACCGGACAGCTTTTCCGATGGCGGGCGCTTCGGCGATACCGAACAGGCCATCGCCCACGGCCGCGCGCTGGCGGAAGACGGGGCGGATATCGTCGACATCGGTGGCGAATCGAGCAGGCCCGGCGCCGCCCCGCTCGGCGAGGCCGAGGAGCAGGCGCGCGTGTTGCCGGTCGTGGAGGCCCTGGCGCGCGACGGAATCTGCGTTTCGATCGACACCTATCACGCCGGCACGATGGTCCGGGCGCTCGACGCCGGGGCACGGATCGTCAACGACATCACGGCGCTGACCGGCGATAAAGGCAGCCTCGACGTCGTCGTGCGCGCCCGCTGCCCGGTCGTCATGATGCACATGGCCGGCACGCCCGCCACCATGCAGGCGGCGCCGGCCTACCGCGACGTGGTGACGGACGTGCACGGCTATCTGACCGCCAGGCTGGCCGCCGCCGTTGGGGCTGGTCTGCCCGTCGACCGCGTCGCGATCGACCCAGGGATCGGCTTCGGCAAGACGGTCGACCACAATCTCGAACTGCTGCGCCGGCTGCCGGTGCTGGCGGGGCTGGGCCGGCCGATCCTCGTCGGCACCAGCCGCAAGAGCATGATCGCCAGGCTCTCGCGGAACGAGCCGCCCGACCGGCGCCTCGGCGGCTCGCTGGCGCTGGCGCTGGCGGCGGTGGCGGCGGGCGCGGCCATCATCCGCGTGCACGACGTGGCCGAGACCGTGCAGGCGCTTACCCTCTGGCGGGCGCTGCAGCGTCGGTAAGGCGACCGCCCCGTCAGATTGCCGCCTGAATTGCCGGGCACTATCCTCGTCGTTTGAAGACGATGGGCGAATCGCGCCCCAACCCCAGCAAGACCCACGCAGCAGCCCCATGACCCAGCCTCGCCGCACACTCTTCGGCACCGACGGAATCCGCGGAACAGCAAACACCGCGCCGATGACGGCGGAGGTGGCGCTGAAGGTGGCCATGGCCGCGGCGGTGGAGTTCCGGCGTGGCGAGCATCGCCACGCGGTCGTGATCGGCAAGGACACGCGACTTTCCGGCTATATGCTCGAGCCGGCACTTGCCGCCGGTTTCACCTCCATGGGCATGGACGTCACCATGGTCGGCCCGCTGCCCACGCCGGCCATCGCCATGCTCACCCGCTCGATGCGGGCCGATCTCGGGGTGATGATCTCCGCCTCGCACAATCCCTATGAGGACAACGGCATCAAGCTGTTCGGCCCGGACGGCTACAAGCTGTCCGACGAGGTCGAGGCGGCGATCGAGGCGCGGATCGCCGGCGGCCTCGACGACTTCCTTGTGCCGGCTTCCGCGCTGGGCCGGGCCCAGCGGCTGGAGGATGCGCGCGGGCGCTACACCGAATTCGTCAAGGCGACCTTCCCCAGGGGGCTGCGCCTCGACGGGCTGAAGATCGTCGTCGATTGCGCCCATGGCGCCGCCTACAAGGTCGCCCCGCAGGTGCTGTGGGAGCTGGGCGCGGAGGTGGTGCCGGTAGGCGTGGCGCCGGACGGGCGCAACATCAACAAGGGCTGCGGGGCGACGGACACGGCGGCGATGCAGTCGGCAGTGGTCGCCCATGGCGCCCATCTCGGCATCGCGCTGGACGGCGACGCCGACCGCCTGATCATGGCCGACGAGACCGGCACCAAGATCGACGGCGACCAGCTGATGGCCCTGGTGGCGGAGAGCTGGCACCGCGATGGCCGGCTGGCCGGCGGCGGCCTGGTGGCGACGGTGATGTCCAATCTCGGCCTCGAACGGCATATGATGCGGCTCGGCCTGGAACTGGCCCGCACGAAGGTCGGCGACCGCTACGTGGTCGAGCACATGCGTGGCCACGGCTTCAACCTGGGCGGCGAGCAGTCCGGGCACATCGTGATGTCGGACTACGCCACCACCGGCGACGGTCTCGCCGCCGCCTTGCAGGTGCTGGCCGTGGTGCAGCAGCGGGGCCGGAAGATGAGCCAGGTGGCCAGCGTCTTCGCGCCGGTGCCGCAACTGCTGAAGAATGTGCGCTTCGCCAGCGGCGATCCGCTGGCCGCCGACAGCGTGAAGAGCGCCATCAGATCGGCCGAGCGCGAGCTGGGGGGCGGTGGCCGGCTGGTCATCCGCAAATCCGGCACCGAGCCCCTGATCCGGGTGATGGCCGAAGGCGATGACGCCGCGCTGGTCGAGCAGGTGGTCGACGCCATCTGCGCCTCGGTGGCGCAGGCCGGCCAGCGGACGGCGGCGGAGTAGGGGGGCCGTCACTGGCAAGCCGGCCCGGCCCGGTCTCATCCGCGCGGCGTCATCGGCTGTCCTCTCAGGAAGCGGACAAGGTTTCGCAAGGTACGCGGCGGCGGTTTCACCCAGGATGGCGTGCCCTTGAGCGACCCGTCATTGTCGAGGTCTAGGCGCCGGGACGCCGAGAGGGACGGACGGGCCAGCCGCGCCTCGGCCTCGGGCGTACGGAAGGCATGAAAGATGCCGCGACCGTGACCGGCGCTCGGATGGGGCTTGTAGTAGACCCGTGCGAAACCGGCTTCGCGGAGCAGCGAGCCGATCAGTGCCGGATTGGGTCCCCACCAGTTGGTCTCGTCGTTGTTCAGCGTCCTGCCGGGATAGAAGACCATCGCCGGGCGGGATTCAGCGAGAGCGTCCTGATGGGTCTCCACGATCAGCACGTCCCTGGCGCATTCAGCGACCCGCAGGAGGTCCGTCTGGGCATTGAAGAGGTGGTAGTACACGCCGAGCAGAAGCACGGCATCGTGTTCGCCGATGCTCTCCCGGCTTGTGCCCGGGATGTCGACCTGGACGAAGCGCAGGTCGGCCTTCAGACGCCGATCGACAAGCTCGATAGCCTCTCGCCCGCGAAAGGTGGGGTGCGACCAGGTGTATTCATCGACCGCGGTTACCCGTGCCGCCCCACGCTTGCGGCAGTCGATGGAGAAGTATCCGTTCCAGGCGCCGATATCGGCGACGGTCAGCCCCGTGAAATCGATGGGATCGAGAAACGCGTTTGCTTCCGCACGAAGGGCGTCCGCCGGCTTCGCGCCCGCGGTGACGATCCCGTCACCCAGATCGATCGTGTGGAACCAGCGGATCGACGAAACCGTCGCCCTGACGACGTCCAGATCTGTCATCGCAATGTAGTCTCCCCGCCAGTAGCCGAGCCAAAACCCGCCACGCCATGGCGCTTCCGGTTTCGCGGTGCCCCATGCCTGATGATTCGAGATATACCTTCGACGGTGCCCTGGATCGACCTGCTTGTCACCCGACAATCTAGCGATTGACCGGCGTGGCGGGGGGCGCAACCCTCCCGCCCATGGACCCGATCCGCTACTTCCATGTCGACGCCTTCACCGACCGGCTGTTCGCCGGCAACCCGGCCGGCGTCTGCCTGCTCGACCGTCCGTTGGAACCCGCATTGATGCAGGCGATCGCGGCGGAGAACAATCTGGCGGAAACCGCGTTCGTCAGCCCCGCGGCGGATGACGGGGCGGATTTCGAGCTGCGCTGGTTCACGCCCACGGTGGAGATTCCGCTCTGCGGTCACGCCACGCTGGCCAGCGGCTTCGTGGTGCTGACCGAAGGGGCGCTGGCGGGGGAAATGGTGCGCTTCCGGAGCCGGCACTCAGGCCTGTTGACCGTCAGCCGCGAGGGCGAGCGCTACACGCTCGATTTCCCGGCCATCGCCAGCCACGAGGTCGCCGTGCCGAAGGGGCTGCCCGGGGCGCTGGGTGCCGACGTGGCCGAGGCGAGGCTGGCGGACAACCACATGCTGATCGCGGTGCTCGCCTCCGCCCGGGCGGTGCGGGATCTCGCGCCGGACATCCGCGCCCTGGTGGCGTTCAGCGATCACTCCGTGGCGGTCACCGCGCCGGCGGATCGGCCGGAATACGACATCGTCAGCCGCATGTTCGGTCCCGCCGTCGGCATCGACGAGGATCCGGTCACGGGTGCCCTGCATTGTGTCCTGGTGCCTTTGTGGGCCGAGCGCCTCGGCCGCGACACCATCGCCGCCTACCAGGCTTCGGCCCGGGGTGGCCGCCTCGACTGCCGGCTGGCTGGCGGGCGGGTGACGCTGACGGGCGGTGCCCGGCTCTACGCCCGCTCGCAGCTTTTCGTCGATCGCTGAAATGGCGGCGCGTCTCGACATCCGGCCGGCCGGGGGCGCGGATGACTGGGCGGCCATGCGGCGGCTGTTCGAGGCGTATGCCTCCTCGCTGCCCTTCGATCTCTCCTTCCAGTGCTTCCGGGGCGAGGTCGAGGGTCTGCCCGGCGCCTACGCGCCACCGGCCGGCAACGGGTTCCTCGCCTGGCTGGAAGGCCGCCCCGTCGGCTGCGTCGCGGTGCGCCCGATCGCTGGCCACGGCCTGTGTGAGCTGAAAAGGCTCTATCTCGACCCCTCGGCGCGCGGGCTCGGCGGCGGAAGGCTGTTGAGCCGGGCGGCGATCAACTGGGCACAGGCGGCCGGCTACCGGGCGATGCGTCTCGACACCGTCGACAGCATGGTCGAGGCGGTGGCCCTCTACCGCACCTTCGGCTTCGCGGAGATCGAGGCCTATACCCACAACCCGATGCCTGGGGCGCGTTTCTTCGAGCGCCGGCTGGTCTAGGCTTACCGCTCACCGATTCGGAACCATCGCTTGAGAGGCGCGGACGCCCATGGGCGTGAACCTGTATTTCGAGGATTTCGCGGTCGGCCAGACCTTCACCTCTGGCGGCAAGACGTTGACCGAGGCGGAGATCATCGGCTTCGCCATGGTCTACGACCCGCAGCCCTTCCACATCGACGTCGAGGCGGCGAGGGCGGGGCCGTTCGGCGGGCTGATCGCCTCGGGCTTCCAGACCTTCGCCATCGCCTTCCGCCTGTTCTACGACACCGGCACCTTCCGCGACGCCTCCATGGGCTCGGGCGGGGTCGACCGGCTGCGCTGGCACCATCCGGTCAGGCCCGGCGACACGCTGACCGTGGTCTCGGAGGTGAAGGAGGTGCGCCCCTCCGCCTCCAAGCCGAACCGCGGTGCCGTGGTGATCGAGCACGTGGCCCGGAACCAGGAGGGCCGGACGGTGCTCAGCTACACCTGTCCGCACCTGATCGCCCGGCGCGATGCCGTCGCCTGAGATCGGCCCTAGGGCAGATTGCGACCGAATGGACCCATTCGCTCGCAAGAAATCTGCCCTATTCTCAATATCCTAGAGCATCTTGTCTGCGCCCGTTCGGGCGCAGGATGCTCTAGCGGCTGACCCGGACCGCCACCGGCAGGTCGCGGCCTTCGAGGTGCTGGGAGTCGAGGGGCGCGAAGCCGGCCAGCAGGGCGTCGAGGTCGCCGCCCTCCCGCGCCGCGGCCTCGACCAGCGCCTCGCTGACCACGATGCGGGCGTCGATCGATCGGGTCAGGTGCTCGAGCCGGGCGGCGACGTTGACCGTGTCGCCGAGCACGGCGAACTCCAGCCGCCGCTCGTCGCCAATATCGCCCATCACGACCACGCCATAATGCGCGCCGATGCCGATGCGGACCTCGGGGTAGCCGTGCGCGCGCCGGCGCCCGTTCCAGTCGTCGATCGCGAGCGCCAGGGCCTTGGCGCAGGCCAGCGTGCGTCCGGCGTCGTCCGGCATGGGCGAGGGCGTGCCGAAGGTGGCCATGGCCGCGTCGCCGATATACTTGTCGAGCGTGCCGTTGTGCAGGAAGACGATGCTGGCCACCAGTGCATGGAAATGGCGCAGCAACTCGATCACCTCGGCCGGCGTCACCTGCTCGACCAGCCGCGTGAAGCCGACGATATCGACGAACAGCACGCCGACATTGCCGGTGCGCGGCGTGCCCAGCGGGTCGTCGCGGAACTCCAGGTGATCGACGATGGCGGGCGAGAAATAGCGCGCCAGATTGGCCCGCGCCCGCTCGGCCACCATGGCGCGGGTCAAAAGGATGCGCGAGCGGCTGACCGCCGCGCCCAGCATGATGCCGACCAGCACGGCGACCAGGCTCTCGCGGATCCAGGCCTCGACGTTCAGCGCGCCCGCCGCCTCCTGCAGGCGCATGACCTCGACCATCGGCAGGTCGGCCGGGTAGGCGAGCGACCAGGGCAACAGGGCGTCCGGGCGGCAGGCAAGGAAGGCGAGGAAGCCGAGCCAGGTGAGCCCCGCCATCAGCCCCGACCAGATGGAGTC
>JAVKFF010000203.1:0-5586 GCA_040226215.1 Azospirillaceae bacterium | reverse complement strand
AGGATGACGTCGAGGGCGAGAGAGAAGCTCATGAGGCCGCATGTCCGTTGCGCTTCAGCCGGTGATCGACCCGGATGGCGATGTGCTGGCCGACGCGCCCCATGCGCCCGGCTACCATGGGAACGCCGCCGCACCGCAGTTCCACCACGGCGTTCGGCGTGGCGTTCAACAGGACCGTCGTGCCGACCTTCAGGTTCATGACCTGGCCCAGGGTCATCACCTGCTCTTCCAGGACCGCCTCGATATCGACGTCGGTCGACCAGAGTTCGGTGGCGAGATGATTCTCCCAGATCGAGTCACGGCCGAACTTCTCGCCCATGAACATCTGCAGCAGGATCTCGCGGACCGGCTCGAGCGTCGCGTAGGGCAGCAGCAGTTCCAGGCGGCCGCCGCGATCCTCCATGTCGACCCGCAGGCGGGCGACGATGGCCGCATTGGCCGGACGCGCGATCGTCGCGAAACGCGGGTTCGTCTCGATCCGGTCGTAGTTGAAGTCGACCTTGGAGAGCGGCTCGAAGGCGGCCTCCATATCTTCCAGCACGACATTGACCATGCGCTCCACGAGGTTGCGCTCGATCGTGGTGTAGGGCCGCCCCTCGATCCGCATCGCCGCCGTACCGCGACGCCCACCCAGCAACACGTCGACGATCGAGTAGATCAGCGAGCTGTCGACGGTCAGGAGGCCATAATTGTCCCACTGCTCGGCACGGAACACCGACAGGATGGCCGGCAGCGGAATCGAGTTCAAGTAGTCGCCGAAGCGGATCGCGGTGATGTTGTCGAGCGACACCTCCACATTGTCAGAGGTGAAGTTGCGCAGCGAGGTGGTCATCAGGCGGACGAGGCGGTCGAACACGACCTCGAGCATCGGCAGACGCTCGTAGGACACCATCGCGCTGTTGATCAGGGCGCGGACGCCGGACTTGTCGCCGTCGGAATCCGATGATGCGTCGAACCCCAGGAGGCTGTCGATCTCGTCCTGGTTCAGGATCCGCGTGGACTGACCGCCGCCGCCATCGTCGTCGTCGTCGTCATCGCCCTCGGCCATGGCCTCCCATTCGGCAGCCATGGCATCCTGGTCGCCTTCGCCACCGCCGGCCATCTGCTCCCATTCGGCAGCCATTTTTTCCTGATCGACGTCGTCGTCGTCGGAACCGTTTGCCATCCTCGAACCCGCTGCGTGTCGGCGCTTCTGCGCACGATCCTGCTATGATTGTACGATCATTTCCTTAAAGAGGACGTCATTTACCTTGATCGGCCTGACCGCCGTGTTGATCCGGTACAGCAGTTCCTCCTTGATCCGGTACAGCCCTGCCGATCCCGAAACGTCCTCCGGCCGCAATTCCCGCAGATAGATCTGGAAATTGTCCATCACCCGCGGCACCAGCCGCTCCAGGTTGGGCAATGCGGTGGGATCCTCAAGCTCCAGCGCAACGCGCAGCTTGAGATAGCTCGTCTGGCGGCCGCCGGAATTCAGGTTCACCAGGATCTCCGGCAGGTCGTAGAACACCACCGGCCGGTTGGGATCGTCGGCAGCCGCCGTCTCGGCATGGGTCTCGGCTTCCTCGCCGCCGCCCATCAGGCCGTCGAACACCCCTGCGACGAATGCGCCGCCAATACCGCCGAGGACCAGCACCAGCGGCAGCACGACCAGCAGCACGAGGCGCTTGCCGCTCCATTTCTTTTTCGGTGCGCCTTCGGCCTCACCTTCTTCGTCGTCATTGTCTGCCATGGTTCGCTGCTCCGACCCTGCCGGCTGCGCGGCTCATGCGCCGGCCGTCCCGCGGCGCTGCCTGCGCCAGATTCCGCCCCCGGCTTCCGCCGCCATCCTGCGCCTGCCGCCAGGGCTGGAGGTCCACCCCGGCACGACACCCGACAGCGGTGCCCGCGCTCCGCCAGCCGGGATTTTTTTCAGCGAATCAAGGGCTTGTACCATAAAGATACATGAGCTGCACAGCGGCGACAATGAGCCCGGCAGGAACGCCGCCGGGAGGGCCGGCGAACCCGACGGTTGCGCATCCAGGCGGGCGGAATTGCCGGCCGGACCCCGCAAGGCAAGATTTGCATGGCCAGCCGATTCGCCGTGAAGCGGCAACCCCGGACGACCCGGCGGGAACTGCCGCCCCCGCCCAAAAATCCATTCAACCTATTGATTTTTCAGTGTTATTTTTCTGGCACGCCGCCTGCATAAAGGTGGGTCGAAGCGTTCCCTCGCAGCGTTGCGGCGGAACCGGAGACAAGACCCCGCCGGGATGGCCCGGCACGGAGCCGAGATGGAAAACACTGTCTACATCACCCTGTCGCGCATGACCGCCCTGCGCCGCCAGATGGACATCACCGCGAACAACATCGCGAACATGTCCACCACCGGCTTCAAGGGCGAGCGGGTGCTGTTCGAGGAAGTCGTCGACAATCCGGGGACCAAGAACGCGACATCCTATGTGCAGGACTTCGGCCTGGTCCGCGACCTGACGAACGGCCCGCTGGAACCGACCATGCGCCCCCTGGACGTCGCTCTCGAGGGCGATGGCTATTTCGTGATCGCCGGTCCGGAGGGTGAGTTCTACAGCCGGAACGGTGCCTTCACCCTGAACGCCGACGGCGAGTTGACCCATGTCAGCGGCTTCCAGGTGCTCGGCGACAACGGCCAGCCGATCGTGCTGGAAGACCAGACGGACCGTCCGGTCATCGATGCCGCCGGCGTCGTCACCGACGGCAGCGGCAACGAGGTCGGCCGCCTCGACGTGGTGGCGTTCGACGACCAGCGCGACCTGCGCAGCGTCGGCAACACCTTGTTCACCACGGAGGCGAACCCGCGGGCCGCCGAGGACTTCATCGTCACGCAGTTCGCCCTGGAAGGCTCCAACGTCAAGGCGATCCAGGAGATGACGAACATGATCCTGCTGTCGAACCAGTTCATCTCGGCACAGAAGATGGTCGACAAGGACGACAGCCTCGACCGCAAGATGATCCAGAACGTCGGCCGACCGATCTGACGCGTCAGACCGTCGTCCAAGGGTAAAGGAGTAAGGCATGCGTTCCTTGAGTATCGGCAGCACCGGGATGCTCGCCCAGCAGCTCAACGTCGAAGTCATTTCGAACAACATCGCGAACATGACGACGACCGGGTTCAAGCGGCAGCGGGCCGAGTTCCAGGACCTGCTCTACCAGAACCTGCGACGCTCCGGCTCGCAGTCTTCCGACAGCGGCACGGTGGTGCCTGCCGGCATCCAGATCGGTGTCGGCGTGCGCACCTCGGCGGTCTACCGGATCTTCGAGCAGGGCAACCTGGAGATGACGGAGAATTCGCTGGATCTGGCGATCAACGGCCGCGGCTTCTTCCAGATCACCCTGCCGGACGGCAGCACCGCCTATACCCGGTCGGGCACCTTCGCCGTCTCCTCGGCCGGCCAGATCGTGACGCAGGACGGCTATACCCTGCAGCCCGGCATCACGATCCCGCAGAACGCCACGGCGATCAGCATCAACTCCACCGGCGAGGTGTCGGTGAAGGTCCCGGGCAGCGTCGCGGAGAACGTGGTCGGCCAGATCAACCTGGCGATCTTCTTCAACGATGCCGGCCTGGAATCCATGGGCGACAACCTGTTCCTGGAGACTGCGGCATCGGGCACGGCGACGACCGGCACCGCGGCGACCAATGGCTTCGGCGCCCTGCGCCAGGGCTATCTGGAGACCTCCAACGTCAACCCGGTGCAGGAGATCACCAACCTGATCAAGGCGCAGCGTGCCTATGAGATGAATTCCCGCGTCATCTCGACATCCGACGAGATGATGGCGGCGACAAGCCAGCTGAAATGAACGAGGCCGTCATGACCGCCCGACTCCCCGCCCTGCTGACGCGTACCGGCTACCTGCTGCTTGCCACGCTGATCCTGGCGACCGCCGCCACCAGCATGGCCGAGGCGGCCGGTTCCCGGACCCTGGAGCCGGCGCCCCCTGCGGCGTCCGGCGATCGGGCGGCCGCCGAGGTCATCTACATGCGCGGCGACGTCACCGTCGACGGGCCGATGGTCACCCTCGGCGACCTTCTGGTCGGCGTGCCCGACCGGCTGGCCGAGGTTCCGGTCGCGCGCTCCCCGGAGCCGGGCGGCCAGGGCCGCATCCGCACCGACGCGGTCGCCCGTGCCGCACAGGCCCATGGCCTGGAGTGGACGCCATTCGCGCAGAGCCGGACGATCGAGGTCGCACGCCGCGGCCGCCTGATCGAGCAGACCGAGCTCACCCGGGTGATCCTCGAGGCGCTGCGGCCGCAGCTGGACGACGGCGATTACGACCTCTTCCTGAGCGGCCGCATGCGCGACACCTACGTGGCGCTCGACGCCTTCGTGAACCCCCAGGTGGAGAGCCTCGACTACCGCCCCGACACGGGCCGCTTCGACGCCATCCTGCGCCTGACCGACGGTTCCGACACCCGGCCGCTGCGCCTGAACGGCCAGGTGACGGAAATGGCCGACCTGCCGGTGCTGCGCGGACGCATGGTGGCGGGCGAGGTGATCACGGCGAAGGACATCACCTACCGCAAGACGCGCGCCGACCGGGTGCCCAGCAATGTCATCACCGAGGCCGAGCATCTGATCGGGCGCAGCCCGCGGCGCGCCATCCAGGGCGGCAAGCATGTCCGCGCCAACGACGTGATGGTGCCGCAGGACGTCGAGCGCAACGAGATGGTCACGATGATCCTGAACCAGGGCGGCCTGATGCTCACCACCACCGGCCAGGCGCTGGAGTCCGGTGCCCGCGGCGAGGTGATCGGCATCCGCAACCTGCGCAGCAAGCGTGTCGTGCGCGGCGTCATCGTCGGCCCCGGCGAAGTCCACATGCTGGTGGCCAACAACCTGATCAGCGGCGGCGCCCGGCCCACACGGGCCCTGGCCGACGCCCGGCGCTGATCCGCGCACCGGCCCGACGGAACAAACGGCTAAAGCGAAAGAACTGGCAAATGACTTCCACCTCGCGTTCCCCTGTCACGACATTCCTGCCCGGCCCGGCCTCCGGCCGGCTGTTCCGGACGGTCATGATCGCCGGCCTCTGCCTGGGCCTGGGGGCCTGCAACGCAATCGACCGGATCGGCCGGATCGGCGAGGCGCCGGAACTGGCGCAGATCGAGAACCCGACCGAAAAGCAGGGCTACAAGCCGGTCTCCCTGCCGATGCCGCGACCGGAGCCGGTGGCCCATGCGCCGAACTCCCTGTGGCGCCCCGGCAGCCGCGCCTTCTTCAAGGACCAGCGGGCGAACCGGGTCGGCGACCTGCTGACCGTGACGGTGAACATCGACGAGAGCGCGCAGTTCCAGAACGAGACGACCCGCACCCGCTCGGGCAGCGAGGGCCTCTCGGTGCCGGAGTTCTTCGGCTACAGCATTCCCAGCGTGGTGGGGCGCCTGCCCGGCAACAACCCGAACGCCAATCCCGACAACCTGGCGCAGGTCGGCTCGAACTCGGCATCCGCCGGGACCGGCTCCATCGACCGGGAAGAGAATATCAACCTGTCGGTGGCCGCGATCGTCACGCAGGTCCTGCCGAACGGCAATCTCGTGATCATGGGCCGCCAGGAACTGCGGGTGAA
>JAVKFF010000202.1:0-6351 GCA_040226215.1 Azospirillaceae bacterium | reverse complement strand
CGTCACCTGTACCGCGCCCGCCCCCGCTTGACTTCCATCGTACTCGCTCAGTACCGTTTATGAATTATGGAAATAATTTCCGATAAACGGAAATGCGCGACACTAGGTCGTGTCGCAAGGGCGGCAAGGGATGGAGGCGAGGATGGGCATTTGGTTCGGCCGAAGCGTTGCGGCGGCGTCGGTGCTGCTGGCAGCAACGGTACCTGGGGCGGCGAGCTATGCCGCCGAGGAGAGTGTCAAGGCTGGGGCGATCCTGTCGATCGAGGGCATCTTCAGCTCTCTCGGCGGGCCGGAACGCGATGGCATCATGCTGGCGGTCGAGCAGCTCAATGCCGCCGGCGGGGTCGCCGGCAAGCAGATCGACCTGATCGTCTATGACGATGGCGGCGACCAGGCGCGCGCCGCGCAGCTCGCCAACCGGTTGATCTTCCAGGATCAGGTTCCGGTGTCCTTCGGCCCGTCGATCACCCCGACCGCGGAGATGATCGCGCCAATCTTCGAGCAGAACGACGTCGTGATGATCGGCTTCGTCGCCCAGGACTATACCTGGGAAGGCACGAACCACATCTTCATGTCCCTGCCGAGCGACGCGATCAACGCCGAAGCGATGGTGCGCCATGCCGCAGAGGCCAACGGCGCCAAGAAGATCGCGGTGGCCTATGCCAATGTCCCCTACGGGGTCAACGGCCGGAAGTTCATCGAGGAGTCGGCGAAGCGCCACGGGATCGAGATCGCCACCGCCGAGAGATGGGGGGAAAGCGACCTCGACTTCACCTCCCAGGCCGGCCGGGTGCGGGCGGCTTCGCCGGAAGCGATCCTGATCTGGGGATCCTGCGCGGCCGCGGATGCACAGATGATCAAGGCCCTGCGCGAAGCCGGCGAGAATGCGCCGATCATCGGCAATCTCTGCATTCCGAGCCCGCAGACGGCAGAGATCGCCGGAGCGGCCGCCGAGGGCACCGTCGCCTTCAGCGTACTGAACTATGCGAAGCCCGATGCCGAAGCCAAGGCGTTTCTGGAGGCCTTTCAGGCGCGCTTCGGCGGCATGCCGATCCCCTTCGCGGCGACCGCCTACGACGGGGTCGGCCTCTGGGCCGCCGCGGTCGAGAAAGCCGGCGGAAAGACCGACCCCGCATCCGTTGCCGAGGCCATGATCGGCCTGCAATACAAGGGCGTCTCCGGGACCTACCACATCACTGAAGACAATCATCACGGCATGACGGCCGACGCCTATAAGCCGATCATGCTGCAGAATGGCCAATGGACGTCGATGTAGAGCCGAGCAACCCAGGGAGGTTTACGCCATGCCCGAACCGAATTGGGACATCAACGCCGAACAGAAGGCGCTGATCGTCGTAGACATGCAGAATGCCTTCTGCGACAAGCGCGGATTCATGACCCAGCTCGGCCTGGATATCGACCAGTGCATCGCCGCAATCGAGCCGACCAGGCGGGCGATCGAGCGCTGCCGCCAGCTCGACATCCCGGTCATCTATACCCGCTACTGGCTGCGGCCCGACTACAAGGATGCCGGCCTGTTCGAGCAGTTGTTCCCCGGCTCCCACCAGGTTCAGGCGATGGTCGGCAATACCTGGGATGCGGAAATCTGCGACGCGCTGACGCCGGAGCCGGGCGACTATATCATCGACAAGCAGCGCTTCAGCGCGTTCTTCGGGACCAATCTCGATGTCGTCCTCAAGGGCCTGGGAACCACCATGCTGGTGGTGACCGGGGTCACCACCAATATCTGCGTGGAATCCACGGTCCGCGACGCCATGTTCCGCGACTACAAGGTCGTCGTCCTGGAGGATTGCACCGGAGCGGTCGACGATCTGATGCAGAAGGGCGCGATCCATTCCTTCCGCTACGGCTTCGGCGATGTCATCTCGTCCGGGACGTTCATCGGCAAGGTGAAATCGAATAGCTCGTTCCGCCGGGTGGCCGAGGCCTGACCCCGGGACGCGGCGGAACCGCGGGCCGGCAACCCTGACCCCTGGGCGCGCGTGGAGAACCTGCACCACGTCGTTTCCGGCATCACCATCGGGATGGTCTCCGGGCCGGTTGCGCTCGGCTACCACCTGATCTTCCGGGCGACGCAGATCATCGACTTCTCGCAGGGCGAGAAGGTGGCGCTGGGCGGCCTGCTGGCCCTGTCGGCGATGCTGGTGGTGGGCGACGATCTCTGGCTTGCCCTGATTGTCGCCACCCTGGTCGGCTTCGCCATCGGCTGGGTCTACGAGTGGGGGATACTCCGGCGCACCTATGGCCGCGAGCAGGTGGTGCAGATCATCGCCACGGTCGGGGTGGCGCAGATCTTCTACCAGGGCCATGGGCTGATCTGGGGGGCCAGCGCGATCCCCTTTTCCCATTCGCTGTCCGGCAATCCGCAAGCGGTGCTGGAGCTGGGCGGGGCCCGCCTGCTGGCGGACCGGCTGTGGGTGTGGGGCCTGGTCATTCTGGTGGTCGGGCTGCTGCACGTCTATTTCGAGCGCACGCGCCACGGGCAGGCGATGATCGCCGCGGCGGACAACCGGCTCGGTGCCCAGCTCAGCGGCATCGATGTCGGCCGCATGCGCTCCCAGGCGGTGGCGGTCGCCACCGCGCTTGCGGTCCTGGGCGGCGTCGTCATCGCCCCGTTCACCCTGGCCGGCGGATCGATCGGCCTGCCCATCGCCGTCAAGGCCTTCGCGGGGGCGATGATCGGCGGGCTCTATTCGCCGCTCGGGGTCGTCGCCGGCTCGCTTCTGGTGGGGATCATCGAGAGCCTTGCCGCCGGCCTGATCTCCTATGGCTACCGCGACCCGGTCGCGTTCGGGCTGCTGCTGGTCGTCCTGCTGGTGCGGCCGAGCGGCTTGTTCGGACGCCGGCTGACCCGGGTGGGATAGACCGGTGCGGTCCCGCGCCTATGCCAGCCTGGCGCTCATCTTCGCCGCCGTCTTCGCTTTCGGCGCCGCGGCGCCGTCGGAGCATATCTACTATCTGCAGGTCATGTCGCTGGCCGGGATCGTCGCCATCCAGGCGATCGGGCTGAACCTGCTGCTCGGCGGGACCGGTCAGATCTCGCTCGGCCAGGTCGGCTTCATGGGCGTCGGGGCCTATACCTCGGGCGCGCTGCTGAAGCTGGCCGGCTGGCCCTTCCTGCTCGGTTTTGCCGTAGCCGTCGCCTTTGCCGCCCTGCTCGGCCTGCTGGTGGGCTATGCCGCCCTGCGGCTGCGGGGGCATTACCTCGCCATGGCCACCCTGGCCTTCGGCGGGATCGTCTTCGGCCTGATCCATGAGATCGAGCTGATCGGCGGCCCGCTGGGGATGCTGCGGATTCCGCCGATCGATCTGTTCGGCTGGCGCTTCCTCAGCCCGCAGGACAAGTACCTGCTGATCTGGGCCGTCACCGCGCTGGCCGCGCTGGCTGTTATCAGCCTCCTGCATTCACGGGTCGGCCGCGCGCTCGCCGCGATCCGCGAGGACGAGCTGGCCGCCGCCGCAATGGGCATCGATGTCGCCCGCTACAAGATCGGGGTGTTCGTCATCGCCGCCATCCTCTCCGGGATGGCGGGCGCCATCTATGCCAGCTATCTGGGCGGGGTGGCGCCGCTGCGCTTCAGCATCATCGAGTCCATCGCGCTGCTCATCGTGGTCGTCATCGGCGGGCTGGGCAGCATTGCCGGTTCGGTCGCCGCCGCCATCCTGCTCACCGTGCTGCCGGAATTCCTGCGCGGCTACGAGGCGTACCGGCCGATCGTCTATGCCGTCGCGCTGGTGGCCCTGATCATCCTCTTCCCCGGCGGACTCGGCCGCCTGCTGCAATTCGCCGAAGGGGGCATCGCATGGCTGCTGCGCCCCGTCCGGCACCTGCGCGCACGGAGGCAGCCCCATGGCTGACGGGCCGATGCACCCGGCGCTGCGCTGCGAGAACCTGCACCGGCGCTTCGGCGGGCTGCAGGCGGTGGCGGGGGCGAGCTTCGAGATAGAGCCGGCCAGCATCACCGCGCTGATCGGCCCGAACGGCGCCGGCAAGACCACCATCTTCAACCTGCTGAGCGGCCATGACCGGCCCGACGAAGGTCGCATCTGGATCGACGGCCAGCGCGCCGAGAACCTGCCCGCGCACCGCATTGCCGGCGAACTGCGCCTCGCCCGCACCTTCCAGACGATCCGGCTGTTCCCCGCCCTCTCTGTCCTGGAGAATGTCCGGATCGGGTGCCACAGCCGGTCACGGGGCGAGTTCCTGGCCTCGATCCTGAAGCCGGCCTGGGTCCGGCGGGAGGAAGAACGGGTACGGGCCGCGGCGCTGGCATGGCTGGAGTTCGTCGGCCTGTCGAAGCGTCGCGATGCGGTTGCGGAAGCGCTTTCCTATGGCGAGCAGCGCCTGGTTGAGATCGCGCGGGCGCTGGCGCTGGAGCCGCGCTGCCTGCTGCTGGACGAGCCCGCGGCGGGCCTCAACCCGACCGAAAGCGATACGCTTGCCGCCCTGATCGAGAAGGTGCGGGGCCGGGGCATCACCGTGCTCCTGGTGGAGCACAAGATGGATCTCGTCATGCGTGTCTCGCGCCAGGTGATCGTGCTGAACTTCGGCCAGGTGATCGCTTCCGGCAATCCGGCGGCCGTGCAGGCCGACCCGCGGGTGATCGAAGCCTATCTCGGAAAGGGGGCGAGCCATTCTGAAGCTTGAGGCGATCAGCTTCGGCTATGGGCGCAGCGACGCCCTGCACGACGTCTCGCTGGAAATCGGCGACGAGACCGTCGCGCTGATCGGCGCCAACGGGGCGGGCAAGACAACCCTGGTCCATGTCATCGCCGGCATTCACCATGCCCGCGCCGGGCATGTCCTGTGGCAGGGCCGCGACATCGGCCGCGAACGGCCGCACCGGATCGTCAGGCTGGGAATCGGCCAGGTCCCCGAGGGCAGGCAGATCTTCCCGAACCAGAGCGTCCTGGTGAACCTGCGCCTGGGCGCCTGGTCGCAACGCCGCCAGCGAAGCCGCGCGGCGGAAGCGCAGGCGCTGCAGAAGGTGTTCGCCCTGTTTCCCAGGCTGGCCGAGCGGCGCGCGCAGGTCGCCGGGACCATGTCCGGCGGCGAACAGCAGATGCTGGCCATCGGCCGGGCGCTGATGGCGGCGCCGAAGCTGCTTATCCTCGACGAGCCGTCCATGGGGCTGGCGCCGACGATCGTCGATGACATCTTCGACGTGCTGCGGGGCCTGCGGCGCGAGGGCATCGGCATGCTGCTGGTGGAACAGAATGCCAGGCTGGCCCTGGAAATGGCGGACCGGGGCTATGTCCTGGAAACCGGCCGGATCGCCATGTCGGGCTCGGCTGCCGACCTGGCCTCGGACGAGCGCGTGCGCCACGCCTATCTCGGCGCCTGACGGCCGCGCCCGGGCAGGACCCGCGTCCGCTTCAGCGTGGCAGACGGATCTCGGTGACGCAGTCGGCGATCACGGTCTCGCCGTTCTTCAGCCGCTGTGCCAGCACCGCGATCCCGTGGTCGTCGGAGAGGCGTATCTCGCTCACCTCGCCGCTGCCCTGCAGGACATCGCCGGCATAGGCCATGGACCGCATCCGCAGGCGCATGGCCTGGATGAAGGCGCGCGGGCCGGCCCAGTCCATCGCCTGGCGCGCGAACAGGCCGCCGAACATCTGCCCGTCCACCACCGGACGGTCCAGGCCGCGGGCACGGGCGAAGGCGGTGTCATGATGGAGCCGGTGCCAGTCCCAGGTGGCGGCACCATAGGCGACCATGTCGACGGATTCGAAGCGGCGCTCGAACCGCGGCAGTTCCTGGCCGGCCGCCAGGCCGGTCGGGTCGAGGACCGGCGACGTCATGCGCCTGCCTCCAGGGGCTGGAACACCAGGGTCTCGCGATTGAGGGCGAGCATCTCGCCATCGGCATCGAAATAGCGTGCCGTCGACGTCACGAAGAGCTGTGTCCCGCCGCGGGAAGCGTTGCGCTCGACGATATCCTCCAGGGTCCAGGTCACCGAGATGCGGTCAACGGGCAGCACCGGCCGGCGGAACTCGTACTCGTTGCCGGCCCGGATCATCCGGCAGTTCTGCAGCGGCAGGTCCCAGGCATGTCCGAGATAGCCGTCGGCATCGGGCTGCCGGTGGGCATATTGGCAGGTCTCGCAGACGAATGTCGGCGGTGCGATCAGCGAGGGATGGCCGACCGATCGCGCATAGCCGTCGTCGAGATAGAGCGGGTTCCCGTCGTCGAGCGCCAGCGCGAAGTAGCGGATCGAGGCGCGGCCCAGCTCCTCGCGCGCGGGATAATGGACCTCGCGGCCGATCCAGGCCCTCAGCTCGTCGGTCAGCAGGCTCATTTCTGCTCCATTCCCGGAAGATCCACGACTG
>JAVKFF010000201.1:0-128810 GCA_040226215.1 Azospirillaceae bacterium | reverse complement strand
GCGGCGGCGCGGACGTCATGGAGGGCGCCGCGGCGGTTCGCACCATGGCGGCGCTGCACGCGCGGCATGGCACCACCAGCCTGCTCGCCACCACCATGACCGCGCCGGAGGCGGAGATCCGCGCCGCTCTCGCCGGCGTCGCCGAGGCGATGGACACCCAGGCGGACGATCAGGCACGCATTCTCGGCGTCCATCTCGAGGGGCCGTTCATCAGTCCCGACAAGCTGGGCGCCCAGCCGCCGGCCACCGCCGCGGCCGACCCCGACCTCTTCGATGCCTATTGCCGCCTGGCACCGGTCCGCGTCGTCACCCTGGCGCCCGACATGACCGGCGATGCCGCGGCCATCGCCGGCATGCTGGCTGTCGCCCGCCGGCGCGGCATCCGCGTTCAGATCGGCCACAGCGACGCCGATTACGAGGCCGCCGCCGCCTGGTTCGAGGCCGGCATCGACGGCGCCACGCACCTGTTCAACGCCATGTCCGCCCTGCACCATCGCCGGCCGGGCGTTGCCGGCGCGGTGCTTGCCCATGCCGCCCATGCCGAGCTGATCCCCGACCTGCTGCACGTCCATCCCGGCGCCATCCGGGTGGGCCTGCGCGCCATCCCGGGCCTGCACGCCGTCACCGACGCCACCGCTGCCGCCGGCATGCCCGAGGGCGACTACCGGCTCGGCCGGCACCGGGTGCGCAAATGCGGCAACGGCGTGCGCCTGGCCGACGGCACGCTCGCCGGCAGCGCGCTGACCATGGATCTGGCGTTGCGCAACCTGGTGTCGGTCGGTCTCGACCTCGCCGACGCGGCGGCGCGCGTCTCGAGCCTGCCCGCCGCCTATCTCGGCCTCGCCGATCGCGGGGTGATCGCCCCCGGGAAGCGGGCCGATCTCGTGGTGCTGTCCCCGGACCTCACCGTCCAACAGGTCTTCGTCCAAGGCGTTGCCGTACCATGTCCCTGATGCTCTCCGAAGCCATGGAGATCCCGACCGTCGTCGAGGCGGTGCTGAGCCGGGACGACCCGGTCTACGCCGACCTCGCCGGCCGCCTGCGGGCCGAACCGCCGCCCTTCATCGCCCTTGTCGGCCGCGGCAGTTCCGGCCACGCGGCGAACTATGTCGGCAGCCTCATCGGCGTCTTCACCGGCCGGCTCGCCGCCGACGTGCCGCCGTCCCTGGCCACGCTCTACGACGCGCCGATCGTGGCCGCGGGCGCGCTCGCCCTCGCGGTCAGCCAGTCGGGCAAGAGCCCCGACCTGATCGCCCTCACCGAGCGGATCAAGGCCGGCGGCGCGCATACGCTGGCGATCCTCAACGTTACCGACAGCCCGCTCGGCCATGTCGCCGACGATGTCCTGCCCCAGCATGCCGGAGAGGAGCGGGCCGTTGCCGCCACCAAATCCTTCGTCGCCAGCCTGGTGGCCGGGGCCAGACTCGTCGCGGAATGGACGCGCGACCCGGCGCTGGGGCGCGCGCTGGAGCGGCTTCCGGCGACCCTGGCGCGCGCCGTCGCCTGCGACTGGTCGGCGGCGGTCGAGGCGCTGCGACGATCCGACCGCATGCTGGTCGTCGGCCGCGGTCTCGGCCTTGGCGTCACCGGGGAGGCGGCGCTGAAGCTGAAGGAAACCTGCGCCCTGCAGGCGGAGGCTTTCTCCGGGGCGGAGGTGATGCACGGCCCCAAAGCGCTTGTCGAGACCGGCTACGCCGTGCTGGGCCTGGTCACCGCCGGTCCCACCGCGCGCAACACGATCGACGCGCTGGAGGACCTGGCGGCAGCCGGCGCGACGGTGCTGCAGGCGGGCGGACCGGCGGGAGCCGGCATCGCGTTGCCCCTACCGGAGCCGCTGCATCCGGCACTCGACCCCATCGTGCAGATCAGCGCCTTCTATCCGATGGTCGCGCGGCTTTCGGAGGCCCGTGGCCTGAGCCCGGACTCCCCACGCAACCTGAAGAAGGTGACGGAGACCATGTGAGGGAAACCCTGCTGACATACTGCTGTCAGCAGGGGTCGGCTATCCACCCCGGGGTGTGACAACCGCAGCGGCGCCAAGGCAGCGCCGATCGGCTGCAAGAAAAGGAGCCCCGTCACCATGTTCAACCACGTTTCGGTCGGCACCAACGACCTGGCGAAGGCCGCCACCTTCTACGACGCCGTGCTCGGCGCGCTCGGCTATCGCCGAACCTTCAGCGAGGATTTCGGCCTGGCCTGGGGCATCGCCTTCCCGGAGTTCTGGGCGACGCTGCCGCATGACACGCAGGTCGCCACGGTCGGCAACGGCGTGCATGTCGCCTTCATCGCGCCCGACCGCGAGACCGTCGACCGGTTCCACGCGCTGGCGCTGGCGCATGGCGGCACGGACGACGGTGCGCCGGGCGAGCGGCCCTATGAGAAGGGCTATTACGCCGCCTTCGTGCGCGACCCGGACGGCAACAAGATCGAAGCCGTCCACCTGCCGGACGTCCCTTTCCCCACGCAGTAAGGCGGCCGGTCCCGGCGCCGAGAAACCCGGCGCCGGGCGGACGCAGCTTTCGCGGCCCGCTGCGGCCTATTTGATCTCGACCAGCTCCAGATCGAAGACGAGATCCTTGCCGGCCAGCGGGTGGTTGGCGTCGATGGTCACCGCCTGCTCGTCGACATCGACCACCTGGACCTGGATCGTCTGGCCACTCTGGGTGCTGGCTTGCAGCTTGCTGCCCACGTCGAGCGGCACCTCCGGCGGCACCTGCGAACGCGGCACCTTCTGCACGCGTTGCGGATCATGGTCGCCATAGGCCTCCTGGGCGGCGACGGTGACCGTGGCGGTGTCGCCGACGGCCATGCCCTCGACTTGGCGCTCGAAACCCTGAATCACCTGGCCGCTGCCGAGTTCGAACTCGATGGGTTCGCGGCCATGCGAACTGTCGAACTGGGTGCCGTCGGTGAGCTTGCCGGTATAGTGGACGCGGACGGTATCGCCCTTTTTGGCCTCTGTCATGGCCATCTCCTGTCTGGTTCGTCTGGAGGTCGCGGTGGTTGGCGGATCGTTGTCGGGTCGCTGTCGGATCGGTGACGCGGCGCGGCCGTGAAGCGGCACTTCATGCCCTCGCCCCCATCGCGACCGGAGGCGGCGAAACGCCGATGTCAGCCCTTGGCTCTCGTGGGTCGGCAGGCGGCCGGGGCCGCCGGATCACCGTCAACCTAGGGCCTCGGCGGGCGGGGCTCAAGGGGTCGGGCCATTTTTGCCGGATCGGCAGCCCCGGCACCGCGCCGGATTTCACGGCTGTCGCAGCGCCTCGGGCAGCGCGCGGCCCGCCAGCACGTCCGCCAGGTCATCCAGCGTCGCCGGTGCGCCAAGTCGGAACCCCTGCCCCAGCGCGACGCCCAGGGACAGAAGCGTGGCGAGTTGCGCATCGGTCTCGATCCCCTCGGCGACCACCTCCGCGCCGGTCTCCCGGCCGAAGAACATCAGCGCGGAGACCAGGGCGCGGCGCGCCACATCGCCATCGACCCCGCGCGTCAGCGTGAGGTCGAGCTTGATGATCTCCGGCACCAGGCGCAGCAGGTGGCGCAGGCCGGCATGGCCGGTACCGGTGTCGTCGACGGCTAGCCGGGCGCCACCGTCGCGCAGCGGCGCCATCGCCTCGACCAGACGGTCGTAGTCGGCGACAGGCGTGTCCTCGGTGACCTCGACCACGAGGCGGGCAAGCGGCCGGCCGTCCAGCAGCGCCGCCAGCCGACCGCTGGCGATGGTCACGGGCGAGGCGTTCACGGAGAGATACGCGCCGTCGGGCAGGCGTGGAAGCGCGTCGAGCGCCCGCTCGATCACCATCAGTTCGAGATCGGTTCCACGACCCGTCTTGGCCGCCTCGCCGAACCAGATGTCAGGGCTGCGATAGGGCCTGCCGGTGAAACGGCAGAGCGCCTCGACGCCGGCCAGCGCCGGTTCGCGCAGCCGCCAGATCGGCTGGTAGACGATGTCGAAGGCCTGCTGGGAAAGCACGGAATGAATGCGATCCTGGCGCTCCAGCATGCGCTGGTGGCCTTCCAGGTCGCGGTTGACCTGCCGGGCCACCAGGTCGGCGAAGATCCGCATGGTCGCCAGGTCGCGTTCGTTCAGCGACGGGTTCGCCCGCGAGCTCAGGCAGCAGAACATCCCGTAGGCGCCACCGTTCGACAGGCGGACGGGGATGCTCAGATGCGCGCCGATCGGCACCGCCCTGGTGATCGGCAGGGCCATTGCCGCTGGCTCCTTGGCGGTGTCGGCGATCAGCTCGGGCAGCCGGCCTTCGAGGATGTGGCGGCAGTAGATGTCCTCGAGCGCGTGGCTGTCGCCGACCTTGATCAGGTGCTCCGCGCCCGGCGCGTCGACATATTGGAAGACCGCCCGGTCGTCGACGAACTCGGAGAGGTAGGCCACCTCCATGCCGAGATGCTCGCGCACGGTACGCAGCGCGCGCCCGATAACATCGGCGTCGTCATCATCGTCGGCGAACGGTTCGGGGCGCCCCCAACCAAAGCGGCTCACGCGACCATCCTCCGGTCTGGATCGACCACAAATAGAAGCAGATGCGGCCCACTCCCCGCAAGTCCGCCGTCCGGCGCTATTCGGCGTCGATGCGGTTGACCAGGTCGGTCAGCAGATCCTTCAGCAGCAGCGCGTGTTCCGGCTTCAGGTCGAAGCGCTCCATCATGCGTGCCGGCACGTCGCGCGCCTTGTCGCGGAGCGCCTGGCCCGCCGGGGTCAGGGAGACGCAGACCCGGCGTTCATCGGTGGCGGAGCGCCGGCGGGCGATCAGCCCGGCGGACTCCATGCGCTTGAGCACCGGGGTCAGCGTGCCGGTCTCCAGGCGCAGGCGCCGGCCGATTTCGCCGATGGACACGCCATCCTCCTCCCACAGCACCATCAGCACGAGGAACTGCGGATAGGTCAGGCCGAGTTCGCTGAGATAGGGATAGTACGCGCGCACCACCGCATTGGCGGCCGCGTACAACGGAAAGCACACCTGATTGTCGAGCTTCAGATCCGCAGGCGGTGTGTAAGCGCAATTCTTGTCGACCTTGGACATGGCGGAAAATCTCGCACAGCTGGTTCCAGATCGCATCCTCAAAAACAAAAATAGTGGCTCTATCGGGCCGATATATTGACTTCAATTATATCGTGCACGATTAATTTGCCCGTCACCTTCAGCGTCATCCCGTCCAGGCGACAGGACGGGCCCCGGTTTTGCATCACCGCGAGGCGGTCCGGCCGCCGAGCCGTTCCAGACCCAACCGGCCTCTACCGGCGACCGGAGGGACAGGCGTCCTTCCGGATCGGGCCGCCACGCCCCCCGCCCCGCACCCCGGAGGTTTCAGCCATGGATATTGGCGTTCCCTACCGCGATCTCGGTCCTGTGCCCGTGGCCCCCCTCATGGAGCAGGTGAACGCGCTGCCGGCCGAGGCCTGGCAGCGCCACTCCATCCGCGAGGACGTGCTGGCCGACAAGGTGCACGCGGTCACCCAGACAATCGTGCTGCGCCACGAATACCACGCCGGAATGAACACCGTCGGCTACCACCACCTCGAGGATCTGCTCTACGCCTGGTCGCTGGAGAAGGGCGTGCCGCCTCACGAAGTGGCGCCGATCGGCCGGGTCGATATCGATATCGGCAGTGTCTACGTGCTGCCCGCCTGGCGGGAGTTCGCCGCCACCGCCGGCCCCGTCGTCGAGGCGGTGCATCGGCTGCTGGGCGGCCGCGGCGTGGTCACAAGGGTCGCACTGGTGCGGCTCACTCCCGGCGCCAGGATCCTGCCGCATACCGACAACCAGCCGATCGCGGCCAGGGCGCACCGGGTGCACGTCCCCCTCGCCCATCCGAGCGGCGTCGAGTACAAGATCGACGGCCGCAAGCTGGTGATGGCGCTGGGCCGGGCCTACGACTTCAACAACCGGCGCCGGCATTCCGTGCGCCACAACGGAAAGCGGCCGCGGGTCAACCTGTTCATCGACGTCTATCCCGATGCGCGCCCGGCCCTCGCCAACCCGCTCAGACCCCGCCAGCCGATCTATGTCGGCCGGGCGCCGGACTGGACGGAGGCCGCCTGAACAGGCGCCGGCAGCCGTGACGCCCGACCTCCTCGCCTATACCAGGGCCGTCGGCGCCGTCTACGGCACCGAGGATCTCGGCCCCTTCCTCTACGCGCTCGCCCGCATGCAGCGGCCGCGGCGCATCCTCGATCTCGGCACCGGGCTCGGCACCACGGCCTTCTGGCTCGCCCTCGCCTGCCGGGAGAACGGCCAAGGCTCGGTGCTGACCTTCGACGACGGCTCGCACTGGGTGAACACGGCGCGCTCGACCGAGGTGCGCCCCTTCCTGGAGCGGCCGGACGAGCCCTTCGGCGCCTTCATCGCGCGGCAGGCCCGCCGGCTGGGGGTCGACCAGCCGCTGCGCCTGGTCGAGGCGCGGCTGCCGCCCTTCCCCACCATCGAACGGCCGATCGACCTGCTGCTCGCCGACTTTGCCCACGGGCCGGCGGACATCGTGGCGCTGTTGGCCCACTTCCTGCCGCAGATGGCGCCGGCGGCGTCGCTGTTCATCGATTCCGCCTCCACCTACCTGCCGTCCTATCTGCTGCTGGAGCAGCTCGTGGGGCTGTTCAATCGCGGCCAGGTTCCCGCGGTCATGCTGGAGGGACTGGACGAAACGGGGCAGCGCCACCTGGAACGCGTGGTCGCGACGCGCCGCTTCATCCTCGTGCACCTGACCGAGGTGAAGGACCGGGCGCAGAACTCGACCGCCTGGTTGAAGATCGAGCCGATCGATCTCCTGCCCCATCCGCGCACCGCCATGCGGCAGTGAGATCCCTTCAGCCGGGCGCGAGGCGGTCCAGCACGCTGTCCAGCGCTGCCGGCGACATCCCCAGCGCGTCGAAGGAAGGCCGCTGGGGGTCGCACACATTGTCCTCGCGCATCAGCGCCACCTGGGCCGGCGTCAGCGGCGGCGCGCGGGAGACGACCGCCAGCAGCCGCGCCGCCGCCGACCAGGCGGCGAAGGGAACGGGCATAAGAACGCGCCGCCGGCCGAGGCGAGCGGCGACAAGCTCGACGAGTTCGCGGTAGGTGACGACCCACGGGCCGCCCAGTTCGTAGACTGGCTCGGTTGCGCGTTCCGGCTCCAGCAGGCGGCATATCGCCTCGGCCACGTCGTCGGCATCCACCGGCTGCAGGCGCGTGCGGCCGGTTCCGAACAGCGGGAAGACCGGTGCGCGGCGGATGATACCGGCCAGCGTCTCCACCAGCCCCTCGCCGTCGGCGAACAGGGCGCTCGGCCGCACCACGACGGCACCCGGGTGGGCCCTGCGTACCGCCTCCTCACCGCGGCCGCGGGCGGCGATGTAGGCGTCGGCCGAGGCCGGGTCGGCGCCGATGCCCGATACGTGCACCAGCCGGTCGATGCCGGCCTCCCGGGCGGCGGAGGCCAGCCTTGCCGCCCCCTCGGCATGCACCGCCTCGAAGGTGGCATCGCCCTGCTCGGTATAGAGGCCGACCGCGTTGACCACACCCGAGGCGCCGGCCAGTGCTGGCGCGTCGCGTGTCACCGCGCGGATGTCGGCGGCCACCGCCTCCACTGGACCGGAGAGCGTCTCGACACGCTCCGGATGACGCACGGCGACGCGCACCGGCACGCCCGCCGCGGACAGCCGCCGGACGATACGGCTGCCCAGCATGCCGGTGCCGCCGAAGACGACAACCTTGCGGGCCGATGGCATGGCGACCGCTCAGCCCACAGCGGCCGCCCGAGCGACCGGCTCGAGGGCTTTCGCCTGCGCGGCGCGCACCAAAGCGGCGACGAGGCGCGGGAAGTCCTCCCGAGCGACCAGCCGGGACAGCTTGTCCGCCGCGCCCGGCAGACCCAGCTTCTCCGCCGCCTCCAGCGCCTTGCGATCGGCGAAGGGACAGAGTTCCGGCCAGACCGCCTGCAGCTCGCGGAACAGGATGTCGACCCCGACGTCGCCGATACCCTTGCAGGCCTTCAAGCGCTCCTGTTCCGCGCTGTAGGTCCGGCCATATCCGCCGAGCACTGTGTCGATGGTGTCGGTCATCGCCGCCTCGTTCCTTGTGTCAACGGTCATCGGCGCGTTCGCGCACCACCGCGCATGCCGGCTTGTCGCGGCGCAGCCCGAGGAAGCGGGGGTGCCGCAGTCGCCCGGCGGTCGTCCACTCGGTGAAGCCGAACGCGCCCACGATCTCCGGTTTCACCCAGGTCACACCGCTCTCCTTCACCGGGTCGGAGAAGGGAGAGGTCTTGCGGCTGATGCCCGGCGGGTTGCAGAAGCTTCTGCTCCTCCTCATCGAGACTGTATCGCCAGCCGCTCATCCCTGTCGTCTTCTCCATCGCGCGCTCTCGACATCGGTCAACGCCGCCCGTCGGCGAAATCTTCCTCCTTCCGGACGTGCCATCGCAACCTTCGCCGCGATGGCGCGCTCATCAGACAGCGATGCCCGGTCGCCCGCCCGTGGGGGCCGGTCGAGGGGCGTGGCCGACGGCCGTCGCCTCACCTCCTATCCGTCGCTGCAGACGGATCTGGAGAATGCCAGCGCCACCTGGGTCGACGAGGCCGTCGTGTCGGAGGACGGGCTGGTCACCAGCCGCCGGCCGGACGATCTCGACGCCTTCAACCAGGCCTTGCTGCGGGCCTTCACGGACGGGCCCGCCGGCGGCTAGGCGGCATCGCCGTCGATCGAGTGCCGGCTGCCGGCCGAGACAGCACCTCCCGAGACAGCACCTCCGGTCGAGCCGCGGGCCGCCGCGGCAAGGTCGTCCAGGAAACGGCCGCTCCATGCATAGACGTCGTGGCGTTCCAGATGCGCCATCATGCGCCTCCAGCGGCGGCGGCGCTCGTCGAGCGGCATGGTCAGCGCACGGTGCAATGCGTCGGCCATCGCCTCCGTGTCGTAGGGATTGACCAGCAGGGCGTCCGCAAGCACCTCCGCCGCCCCAGCGAACTCCGACAGCACCAGCACGCCCGGATCCTCCGGGTCCTGCGCGGCGACGTATTCCTTGGCAACGAGGTTCATCCCGTCGCGCAGGGGCGTCACCACGCCGACCCGGGAGACCTGGAACAGCGCGGCCAGCCTGGTGTGGTCGTAAGGGCGGTTCAGATAGCGGATCGGCGCCCAGTCCAGCCTGCCATAGCGCGCGTTGATGCGGCCGGTCTGGGCTTCCAGCTCGGCCTGCATTTCCTGGTACTCCTGGACCGATTCCCGCGACGGCGCGGCGATCTGGATCAAGGTGAGCCGGCCCTGCCATTCGGGTTTCGCCTGCAACAGCAGTTCCAGCGCGGCGAAGCGTTCGGCCAACCCCTTGGTGTAGTCGAGGCGCTCGACGCCGACCGCCCAGCTCTGCTGGCGCCGCCATCCCTTCAGCCGCTCGCCCCAGCGGCGCACCTTCTCCGAGCGCGCGGTCTCGGTGAAGGCGCGCGTGTCGATGCTGATCGGATAGGCGTCGGCCTTGCCGACATGGCAATGGGGGACCGCCTGGCGTCGCGCCGCGGTGTCGCCGTGATAGTCCGCCAGCGCCTGGTTGAAATTGTGCAGGCAGCGCGCGGTCTGGAAGCCGACGACGTCATAGGCGCAGAGGTCGTGCAGCAGCTGCCGGCTCCAGGGCAGGATGGCCAGATTCTCCGGCGGCGGGAATGGGATGTGCAGGAAGAAGCCGATGGGCGCCGCCACGCCACGCTCGCGCAACGCCGAGCCCAGCGGTACCAGATGGTAGTCGTGCGCCCAGATCAGGTCTCCGGCCCGCAGATGGGGAACGATTGCCCCGGCAAACCGGCGGTTCACGGCGCGATAGCCGTCATGCGCGTGATGGTCGAAATGGGTCAGGTCGAGACGGCCGTGACAGAGCGGCCACAGCCCCTGGTTTGCGTGCTGGGCGTAGTACCCCTCGTACTCTTCGGGCGACAGGTCGAGCGTGCCGAGCGTGAAGCCGTCCATCGCGATCAGCGTCGCCTCGTCGGACGGTTTGTCGACCCTGCGTCCGCTCCAGCCGAACCAGAGACCGCCGCGCTCCTTCAACGCCGATGTCAGCGCCACGGCCAGCCCACCACTGCCCGGTCCCTCCTTGGGATCGGGAACCCGGTTCGAAACGGCGATCAGGCGCGACACGGGTCGTTCCTTCCACATTCGATAATCCAATGGCAGCCCGCGAAGACATCGGCTGCGCCCGCACGGGTCCGTCCGTCGATGCCGTCAACGCGGTCGTCTCCAATTCGTTCCACGCCCGATGCGCACTCCGATACGCCCGCGTTGCAGGCGGAACAAAGGGGCGTCCGACGACGTTGAAGCGGTGTGACGAGGCAAGGGCCGACGCACGGGCCCGCCCCACCCGCACAGGCACACACGAGGGCAGAACCATGTTGATCCGTCTGAACGCGATCCGCGGCTACCACATGCACGCCACCGACGGTTCGCTCGGCAAGGCGAGCGACATCTTCTTCGACGATCACGGCTGGACCGTTCGCTACCTGGTCGTCGACACCGGCTGGCTGTTCGGCCACAAGGTCCTGCTGGCGCCGGAATCGATCGACCGCGTCGACGTGGAGAACGAAGAGGTCTTCGTCTCCCTGACCAAGCAGCAGATCGACGAGTCGCCGGAGATCGAGAGCGACCTCCCGGTGTCGCGCCAGAAGGAGATCGCCACCCGCGACTGGTATGGCTGGCCCTACTACTGGGACACCTACACCGCCGGCGTGACGGTGGCGCCGCTGATCCCGCCCGTGCACCGGCACGAGGCCGCCCCGCCGCCCGCCGCCGCCGCCGACGCCGCCCGGGCGGCCGAGCAGCAGGGCTCGCCCGACCTGCGCAGCGCGCGCGAGGTCGAGGGCTACCACATCCACGCCACCGACGACCGGATCGGCCATGTCGACGACTTCATCATCGACACCGCTGACTGGTCGATCCGCTACATCGTGGTCGATACCGGCAACTGGCTGCCCGGCCGCCGGGTGCTGATCGCGCCGCGCTGGGCGGAGGGCATCAACTGGCACGACCGCGAGCTCTGGGTGAAGCTGGACCGCGAGGCGGTGAAGAACAGCCCGCCCTACGAGCCGGAAAGCTGGGTCGACCGCGACTACGAGGCGCGCCTGCACGACTATTACAGGTACCCGCCCTATTGGCTGTAGGCGCGGCTGGTGTCGGCTGGACCGCGCTCAGGTGGCCGTGAGGTGGTTGTCCCAGTGGGCGATCGGCTGGCCGGGCGCGACCAGGCGCTCCAGCCGCTGGTCCGCCAGGCTGAAGCGCCACAGCCCGCCGGTGCCGCTCGACAGGATGTAGCCGCCCGGCCGCCCGTCGGCGGCGATGCCGCAACCGTCGCCCACTGATACGGAGGTCAGGAACTCGCCGTCGCGACTCCAGAAGGTGAACACGCCGCCACGCGGACTGGAGACGCCGAAGCTGGCGCCGTCGCGGGCGAAACTCGTGCTGCCGCAATAATTGGCCATCTGGAACAGCACCGGCTCCGGCAGTTCCCCGAAGCGGAAGCCGCCCGGCCCGTCGACCGTGGCGACGAGCGGCGGCAGATCGCCCGCGTCGCCCTGGTACTGCATCACCACGGCGATACGGCCATCACCCGCGACGGCGATGTGGCGGCTGGAAAGCCGGTGCAGGTCGTCCGGCATGTCGACGCGGCCGACCAGGGTGCCGTCCCTGGCGTCGATCAGCGCCAGATTGGGCGCCATGGTATCGAGGTTCAGCATCTCCCGGCCGCTGTCCGGATGGGTCAGGATGCCGCCATTGGCGACGATCAGCGTCTCGCCATCGGGATGCAGCAGCACCTGGTGCGGTCCGATGCCGCGGGCGTCCCATTCGCCGATCCGCCGATAGCCGTCGGCCGCGTCGTAGATTCCGATGCGCCCCTCGCCAAGGTCGTAGGCGTTCTCGGTCGTGAACAGCAGCCGGCCGTCGGCCGAGAACGCCGAATGGCCATAGAAGTGCCGGTTGTCCGCCGCGTCGATGCGGTGGGTGACGGCGAAATCGGCGAGGTTCACCATCAGCGCGAAGCGGCCCGCCCTCCTGGCGCAGACCACGGCCGTGCGACGGTCCGGGCTGACCGCCACGTGGTGGCCGCGCCCGGGCAGCCGATGGGCGAAGAGCGTCTCGCCGTCACCGTCGAAGCCGGCGACGTGGTGGACCAGGCCCGCGTCCGCGCCGGCGGAGAGGAAAAGCCGCGGAGGGTCTTCCGGTTCGCTGGCCCGCGTTCGACCCGGCATCCAGGCCGGCAGGGTGCCGATCGCCGCCAGCGACGGCAGCGCGGCGATGAGCGGGCGTCTGGCGAGGCGCATCTCAGTCGCCATCCTGCGCGTTGAAGCCGAGATTGAGGTTGAGTGCGGGGCCGACGGCATCCGCCCAGAGGCGGCGCACCCGGTTGGCGCCGGCGCCCATGTCGATCAGACGCTCGCGCAAGCCAGGGTCACTGACCAGTTCCGCGATCGTGTAGCTGCTGAGGTCTTCCGCCTCCCCGATCGCGTCCCGCAGGCCGTTCACCATGGAATCGGCCAGCGACCGCGCACCGACCGGGCTGCGCACGACATCGGCGAAACCCAGACCGTCGCCATTCTCGAAGACGCCCAGCATCGCCCTGAGGTTGATCTCGATATTGTCGAGCGCGCGCTCGCTGCGCCAGTTCTCCGCCAGCCTCGGCCGCGCCTCCTCCGCGGATTGCCAAGCGCGGGCGCCAGCTTGCGGAACAGGATCATCTCGAAATGCTCGTAGACCGCCTGGAACATGGCGTTCGTCAGGTCCTGGCCGCTCGGCAGCGAAAGCCGGCGTTCTTCCGGGTCCGCCCAGGCCCGTGCCAGATCCTGGCCGATCGCGTGCAGGTTCGCCGCGATCGACCGGGCAAGATCGCAGGCGTAGCTGCCAGCCGCGAGGCCCTCGACCTCGAACAGCAGCCGTTCGAGAGCGGGCAGCCCTTGCAGGGCGACGCTGGTCTCGCCGAGTGTCGCGGGATCGAGCAAGTCGTCGCGCGGAGCGTTCAGCAATTCGCCCAGCTGGCGCCCCAGCGCGTTGCGCCTGTCCGGCCAGAAGTGCACGCGCACCGGGCGCATGAACAATGTCTCCGGTCCGAAATTGATCCAGCTGAGCGCCATCCAGTCGTCATAGGCGCCATGATAGGCCGCGATGACGGCATCCAGATTGTCGACGGACCCGTCGCAGAAGTCACCGAGCGTCGTCTCCAGCGCCTCTGTCGCGGCGACGAACGCGTCATGGGCCGGCACGATCTGCCCATCGATGATCGCCTGGTTGAGGCTCTCGTAGTCGATGGCGACCAGGCCGTCCTGGGCCGCGGCGGGGGTGGCGGCCATCGCCATGCAGATCGCCAGACTGCCGGCCAGGTTGCGGAGGGGGAACATCGGGCGGATCTCCATCAGAGCGAATTGAGGAAGGCAATCAAGGCCTCGCGCTCCTCGGCGCTCATGCCGGCGAATGTGTCGCGCTGCGCCTGGGCCTCGCCGCCATGCCAGAGGATCGCCTCGGTCAGGTCGCGCGCCCGGCCGTCATGCAGGAAGAAGGTGTGACCGCTGACCGCCTCGGTGAGGCCGATACCCCACAGTGGCGGCGTACGCCATTCCTGGCCGGTCGCCTGGCCGTCCGGCCGGTCGTCCGCCAGGCCCGGCCCCATGTCGTGCAGCAGGAGGTCGGTATAGGGCCAGATCAGCTGGCGGGAGAGCGCGTCGGTCGCCGCGTCCTCCGCCGTGATGTGGCGCGAGACATGGCAGGCGTCGCAGCCTGTGCCATAGAACAGGGCGCGGCCGGCCAGCACCTCCGGATCCTCCACGCCGCGCCGGGCCGGCACGGCCAGGTGGCGGGTGTAGAACAGCAGCGGCTGCATCAGCGAGTCCGGGATCTCGATGCCGGGCGTCTCATCGCTGTCGCCGTGCAACGCCTCGCGGCAGGCGATCTGGTTCTCCGTGCAGTCGCCCCAGGCCCGGGGGGCGAGCGGACTCGACAGGCCGATATCGCCGGCGAAGGCATGCGCGTTCTGCTGGTTCAGCGTCGGCTCGTTCGCCTTCCAGCCGAAGCGGCCCAGCATCAGCTCCTGGAACTCCTCGCTCCACACCATGTTCGGCCGGCCGGAGATACCGTCGCCGTCGGCGTCGTCCGGATCGGCCAGCGAGAGGATGCGCTCCGCCGGGATCGCCTCCAGGAGGCCGAGCCCGATCATCGGCGTGGCGATGCGCGGCGACAGCATGATGTCCGGGGCGAGCGGGCCGTAGGCGAGATCGGTGATCGAGTACTCGGGCCGGCGCAGCTCGACGACCGTGCCGTCGGCCAGCGCGACCGGCACCTCCGCCCAGGTGGTGTGGATATGTCCCTCTGCCGGCTGGTCGGGGAGGCCCAGATCCTGCAACTGACCGCCATAGACCGGGTCCGGCAGGCTGTTGATCCGGCCGGAGGCGAGGAGATCGGCCTCCTCTCCGGTGACCGGCGGGCGGCTCAGCCGCAGCAGCATCGATTCGGCGTTGTCCTCCGGGAAATTGGCCGCCGGCGGATGGCCGCGCCCGTCGCGCAGATGGCAGCTCTGACAGCCGCGCGAGTTGTAGAGCGGACCAAGCCCGTCCGAGGCCGCCGTGGACGAGGGCGCGCTGACCCAGAGCCGGCGGAAGATCGCGTTGCCGATGTTGAAGTCGGCGCGCTCGGCGAAGCTCAGATTGGCCGCCGGCTGGGAGAAGGCGTTCTGGTTCAGCGGCTCGCGGACGCTGCCGGCACCGCCGGAATTGGCTTCGAAGCGCTCTGCCTGGTCATAGGGCGGGTCGGGGACGAGGATGTCCAGCTCGCCGGCCACGACGGGTACCGCGAAGACCAGGGCGGTGACCAGGACCGCCTTCAACTCCATGGAAAATCGTGCCAGCACCGTCTGCCCGGTTGTCGTCCGCCTGCGCGAGGGGGTCGGCGGCGCCCCCCGCCCGAAACGGACGGGGACGGCGGCCACCGGTGTCCCCCCGGGCCGCCGATCGCCCGCCGTCACGGGCCTGGGCGCGTCGACCCGCCCGCTACTGGAAGACCGCGTTCGGGTCGTCCAGGCTGTCGGAGCCCTCGAAGGGGCCGATCTCGAGGTCGAGAGCCACGACTGCCTGCTCGAAGCTCTCGGCCTGGGCCACCAGGCTGTCGATCACGTCCTGCAGGATGGCATTGCCCGCCGCATTGCCCTCGCCCAGCATCTGGTCGTAGGCCATGCCACCCTCTGCCGTTTCGACCATCACCTCCATGGCCGAATTTGTCGCGGCCAGCCGGGCCATGATCTCCTCGTGCAGCGCCGGGTCGGCGGCCGCCACCAGATCGCCGAAGGACGGGCCGCCGACCACGCTGCCATCGATGCGGATGTATTCGCCGGTGTAGACGGCCTGCATGCCCATCTGGTCGAAGTAGTGCGAGTTGTGGGTGTTGTCGGAGAAGCAGTCGTGCTCCTCCTCCGGGTCGTGCAGCAGCAGGCCGAGCTGCATGCGCTCGCCCGCCAGCTCGCCATATGACAGGCTGCCGAGGCCGGTGACGATCGCCGACGGGCCGGCGACCTCGGGGTCGGCCATCATCGTCTCGCGCGCCGCGCCGCCCTCGGCCCAGTTGGCGACCATCTCCTCCAGATCGCTGATCAGCAGCGCCGACGCGGCCGTCAGATACGCGATTCGGCGCTCGCAATCGCCGCCGGTGCAATTGGCCGGGTCGAAGTCGCTCGCCGGCCGGTCGCCCGACCCGGCCGCGGTGCCGTTCAGGTCCTGGCCCCAGAGCAGGAACTCGATGGCGTGATAGCCGGTGGCGACATTGGCCTCGACGCCGTCGACCTCGTGCAAGGCGTCCTGCAGCAGCGCCGGCGTGATCGCCGAGGCGTCGATGGTCGTGCCGCCGAAGGTGAATTCGGGGTTGGCGATCACGTTGGCCGTGTAGAACAGGTTCTCGTCGCTCGTCTCGCCATAGGCGCTGGTGTCGACATAGTCGATCAGCCCCTCGTCCAGCGGCCAGGCGTTCACCCGGCCCTCCCAGTCGTCGACGATCGGGTTGCCGAAGCGGTAGACCTCGGTCTGCTGATAGGGCACCCGCGCCGCGAGCCAGGCCTCGCGGGCGGCGGCCAGGGTCTCCTCGCCGGGATCGGCGACGAGGTCCTGGATCGCCGCGTCCAGCGCGCGTGCGGCGCTCAGCGAATCCGCGTACATGGCATGGGCGATGTCGGCATAGGTGGACATCACCGCCGACGGTTCGGGCTGCGCCTGCGCGCTGGCGGCTGACAGGGCCAGCAGGGCGGCCGGCGCGGCGGCAAGCAGGATCGATCGGCGCATGGGACGGCTTCTCCTCGAGATTCTAACATCGGAATGGCGGCGCCACCCTAGCCAAGCCGGAAAGAAGAATGCAATTCATTTTCATTTGCATGTGTGTGACGCTTGACCGCATCTCGGTTCGGCGAGCGGTGAGGCGCTCTGGGCACCTGCGAAACACCGAAGCAGGAGAGGAACGACATGGACGACCCGGCCGCTGATCCGCTCTACCGCGACCCCACTCTCGCCAGCTTCTATGACGTGGCGAACGGCTGGGCGGCGGATTTCGATTTCTGCCAGCACCTGGCCGACGGCGCCGCATCGGTCCTCGACCTCGGTTGCGGCACGGGGCAACTCGCCGCCGCGCTCGCCGGCCGCCGGCGCGTCGTCGCCGTCGATCCGGCGGCGGCCATGCTGGACATCGCCCGAGCCCGGCCCGGCGGCGCAGCGGTCGAGTGGGTCGAGGCCGACGCCCGCCGGCTGGCGCTGGGCGACCGCTTCGACCTCGTCGTGCTGACCGGCCACACCTTCCAGGTCTTTCTCACCGACTCCGACCAGTGGGCCGTGCTGCGCGTCATCGCCGCGCATCTGGCACCTGGCGGCCGCTTCGTCTTCGACAGCCGCAATCCGCGGCACCGCAGCTGGGAGGGACGCGACAGAAGGTCCACCACGCACCGCATCACCCACCCGGAGCTCGGCCCCTGCGAGGCCTGGAACCAAGCGTTCTTCGATGACCAGACTGGCATCCTCACCTATGTGAACGGCTATCGCGTGCTGGCGACGGGAAGGGAGCACGCAGCGGAGGCCCGCATCCGCTACACCCCGCAACCCGACCTGGCGGCCCGCATCGCCGAGGCGGGCCTCGCCGTCGAGCGCTGGCTCGGCGACTGGCAGGGCGGCCCGTATGACCCCGAGGCGCGCGAAATCATTCCGCTCGGTTACCACGCCTGAGGTCGAGGCCGGAGTTGCCTTCGTGCGGCTCCGGCTCGGGTGTCGGTCAGCCACGCCGTCCGGAGCCCTGCCGGTGCCAAGGTTGCGGTGGAACCGGCCGCCACGCCTCGGTCCACCGCGGGTGAACCCACTTGACGTAGAACCAACCAGTTGGTATGTTCTTGCCAATCAGACTTCTGGCCTGACCGGCGAGGGGCCCGGTCGCCAGCCCTCGTGCCAAGGGAGTGATCTCATGCCGCATTCCATCTGCACCATCGCCGGCAGCCTTCTGGCGATCCCTGCCCTTGCCCTCGGCCTCGCCGTCGGCGCGATCGATACCGCCCGGGCGCAGGCCGACACACGGGACGGCGACGCCGCGTCAGCCACCGTCCCGCCCGCCGACCCCGAACCGCGGGAAAGCGGTCACGTCGCCGCCAACGGCATCGACTACTATTACGAGGTCCATGGCGAGGGCGAACCGCTGCTGCTGCTCCACGGTGGGCTCGGCAATATCGAGATGTTCGGCCCGGGCCTGAGCGCGCTCGCCGGGGAACGCACGGTGATCGGCGTCGACCTGCACGGCCATGGCCGAACCGAACTCGGCGACCGGCCGATCAGCATCGTCGACATGGGCGACGACATGGCGACCGTCCTGCGGGCACTCGGCCACGAGACCGTGGATGTCATGGGCTATTCCATGGGCGGCGGCGTCGCCTTCCAGCTCGCCGCCCAGCATCCGGACCTGGTCCGGCGGCTGGTGCTGGTCTCCGTCGGCTTCGCCCGCGACGGCTTCCATCCCGAGATGATCCCGATGCAGGAACAGCTCGGTGCGGAGATGGCGCCGATGATGCGGGACACGCCGATGTACCGCTCCTACGAGGCGATCGCGCCCGACCCGTCGCGGTTCCCCGACCTGCTCGACCGCATGGGCGCGTTGATGCGCCAGCCCTATGACTGGTCCGCGGAGGCGGCGTCACTGGAAGGTCCGGTCATGCTGATCTATGGCGACGCCGACATGTTCCGCCCGGAACATGTGGTCGCGTTCTACCAGCTGCTCGGCGGCGGTCAGCGCGACGCCGGCTGGCAGGGCGAGCACATGTCGGAAAACCGCCTCGCCATCCTGCCCGGCCTCACCCATTACAACATCTTCGCCGCGCCGGCTCTGGTGGCCACCGCCCTGCCCTTCCTCAATGGCGAGGGTGGCGCCACCAGCTGGGCGGAACTGGTCGAGGCCATGAACTGAGGTGCGACGCGCACGCAGATGTGATCGGGGACATACCAACCGGTATGCATGATCCCCAGTACAATCCGGCAAGCGAGGACAAGATGCCCGACACCACTTCCCTGGCCCAGGATCCGGCGCTCTATCGCGGCGTCATCCCCTATGTCGATTTCGGCGGCCAGGCCACGGCGGCGGCCGAGTTCTACGCCAAAGCCTTCGGCGCGGCGGAGGTCGGCCGGGTGCCGGGCGACAAGCCGGGCCGGCTGATGCACTGCCAGCTCGCCATCAATGGCGGCTCGATGATGATGACCGACCACGACGAGGAGGCACGGACGCAGCCCACGAAGGGCCAGCACCTGCAACTCGTCGTCGAGGATGGCGATCTCTGGTGGAACCGGGCGGTCGAGGCCGGCTGCACGGTCATCATGCCGCTCGAGCGCATGTTCTGGGGCGACCGCTGGGGACTGCTCGAGGATCCCTTCGGCATCCGCTGGGGCATCAACGAGGGCACCACGCCCGGCGCCTGACACCGGCGGCGAAGCCCAGCCACCCGTCCCGGAACGCCAGCGTCGATGGGAGGTACTTGACCCCGTGCCGGCGAAGGCGGAGCATTCCCCTCCGAAGGCCGACGCTCTGCCGCTGTTGGAAGGGTTCGCGATGCCCCGTCTCCTTGCCACCACGCTGTGCATCCTCTCCGCCATGCCCGGCCTGATGTCCCTGGCCGTCTTCGCCCAGCCCACCAGCCTGCCCGACAGTCCTGGCGTCGAACTCGTCGAGGGCTATTGCGGCGCCTGCCACAGCCCGGGACTCGTCGCCCGCAGCGCCGGCTACAGCCGCGAGGGCTGGGACCATCTGACGGCGACGATGATCGATCTCACCGGCGATCCCGAAATCCAGGACCGGATCCTGGACTACCTCGCGGCCAATTTCCCGCCCAACGACCGGCGCGCCGCCACCCTTGTCGACGGCCCGCTGGAGATCGCCTTCGCCGAATGGGTGGTGCCGACCCTCGGTCAGCGCTCGCGCGATCCGGTCGAGGCGCCGGACGGTGCCATCTGGTGGGCCGGGCAATGGGGCAATCTGATCGGCCGCATCGACCCCGCGACCGGCGCGATGGAGGAATTCCCCCTGCCGCCGGGCGCCCATCCCCACAGCGTGCTGATCGGGCCGGATGGCGATGTCTGGTACACCGGCAACCGCAACGCCACCATGGGCCGTCTCGATCCCGCCACGGGAGAGATCACCGAATATCCGATGCCCGATCCGGCCGCCCGCGACCCGCACACGGCCATCTTGGACGAGGCCGGCATCCTCTGGTTCACCCTGCAGCAGAGCAACATGGTCGGCCGGCTCGACCCGGCGACGGGTGAGATCCGCCTCGCCACCATGCCGTCTCCCGGCTCCCGCCCCTACGGCATCGTCCTCGATGCGGAGGGCACGCCCTGGGTCGCCTGCAACGGGCACAACTGCCTGGTCAGTGTCGAACCGGACACCATGGCGCTGGACGAGGTCGAACTGCCGATCCCGGAGACGACGGTGCGCCGGCTCGACATCGCCGAGGACGGCATGATCTGGTACGTCAACTCCAGCCAGGGCCGGCTCGGCCGCTACGACCCCGCGACCGGCGCCATCGACGAGTGGCCCTCGCCCAGCGGACCCGGCTCGCACCCCTATGCGCTGGCCGTGGTCGACGGCATGGTCTGGTACAACGAATCCGGCGTGCGCCCCGACCCGCTGGTGCGCTTCGATCCGGCGACCGAGAGCTTCCAGAGCTGGCCGATCCCCTCCGGCGCGGTGTTCTCCGGCATCCTGCGCCACATGCGGCCCACCGCCGACGGCGACCTGCTGATCCACCAGAGCGCGACCAACCGGATCATCCGGGTCGATCTGCCGGCGGCCTCCAACTGAGCGCGCAGGATAACCTGTGTTAGCGACAGCCGCGGGCGATTGCCGCAGCATGAGCCGACTCTAGCCGATCGACCCCTTTGGTTAGGGTTGGCCCGGCGGCCCACCCGTACCACTCCCGGCCGCCGGGCCGCCTTTGCGCCAGCGGTGACCTGGCCTCAATTCACGCTCAGATAACCGGCATAGATGATCTGGTCGATGTCGTTGGCGACGAACAGCCGGTGACGGCCCGACCACGGCTCGGGATCCCACGGCGTGTCCGGGTTGTGGATCGAGCCGGGGATGGTGTCGACCGTGCCCAGGGGGCAGATCCATTGCTGCGGCTCGTTCTCGCCGGCATGGAAGTGGTTGTATGCCACCGCCCCGCAGCCGCCCGCCGATCCCGGCGCCGGCGCGCTGGCGATCTCGGTGCCGAGCGGGTTGATCACCACGATCTCGTCCGTCGCGCCGTCGACGAAGGTCCAACTCCAGGGCGAGCTTGTGATCCCCTTGATGGAGCGGCCGGGAAAGCTCTTCTGCGCCAGCTTGAACCCGCCCATCGTGCGCAACTCGATCTCCTGCCCGTCGGTGCGCAGCAGGAACAGCCCGTTGGTCGCCAGGCCCGTCGGCTGGAAGCCGGGATCCGTGGAGGCGCTGAGGTCGAGCGCCAGCACCTCCGCCTCCGTCGTCGGGTCGAAGGCGTAGACGATGTTTGCGTTCGACGTGGTCTGGGCGCCGAAGATGCGCCGGCCGATCAGGTCGTAGCCGAGTCCCGTCGTGGTCTGGCGTCCGGGCGGCGTGGCGTGCCGGTCGATCTCCACATCGCAGCCGAGCCCGAGATAGACGACCTGGTCGTCGAAGCTCTCCTGGGTGAGGAAGACGAGATAGGGATCGCCCGATTTCTTCGCCACCGTCAGCGCGGTGCCGGTGCCGGTCGTGGTCACCGGATAGGCATAGCGGTGGGTCTCGACGAAGCTGAGCGCGATCATGACGGCCTCCCCCGATGAAACTATCGTCATGATAGCGTCGAGGGGATTTAACGCACGTTATACGAAAGCAGCAGTCGCACCCCGGCGCGGCTACCGCTTATCCATCGCCTTCGCGCGCTCGCCGCCCGCGACCGAGTAGCGGATCGGCACCTTGCGCGTCTTCATGAATTCCTCGATCGTCTCGCCGCGCATGCTGGCGTAGATTTCCGGGTTCGAGACACCGATCACCGCCGCCATCTTCTCCAGCACGAAGAAGCTGACCCCGCGCCGGATCATGCCAATCCAGTCGCGCGCCCGGATCAGCCGGCGCTCCTCCTCGTCCAGACCGTACTCATCGGCCAGGCCCTCGAAATCGGCGAGGAAGCGTTCCCGGTGCACCGGCTGCGTCAGCCGGTGCAGGAAGTCGTTGATCCGGAAGCAGCGCTGGCTGCGCTCCAGCGTGAAGGGATAGGTGCCGGGAATGTCCGCCACGCCCTCCAGCTGATAGCCCATGCGCCGCCGCGCCTCGGCCAGAATGGCCGGGTCAGGGTCGGAGCCGGTGTCGGCGAGGATCAGCGTGGCGATGTTGGTCACCGACGGCGCGTAGGTGGCCTGGTGCAGCACCGCGACCTCGTCCGACAGGGCGCCGCGCATGATCAGCCACATCACCACCTCCGAGCCTTCCATGCCGCCGCGCTTCGCGTATTCGGCGACGGGTATCTCGGCGAGGGATTGGGGATCGCTGGCGAGCCGGGCGAGGAACGCCTCGTCCCAGGCCTCGTTGATGAAGCCGGCCCGCTCGCCATGGATCTGGTGCGACAGCCCGCCGGTCCCCAGGATGGCGACGCGCAGATCGTCCTCCGGATAGCTCTGGATCGCCCGGCGCAGCGATTGGCCGAGGCGGTAGCAGCGCCGGGCCGACGGCATGGGTTGCTGCAGCACGCCGACCTGCAGCGGCACGATACGGCCGGGCCAGGGCTCCGTCCCCTCCCCCAGCATGGAGAGCGGCGACAGGCAGCCATGGTCGAGCGGCTTGCCCTGGAAGAAGGACATGTCGAACTCGTCCGCCACCAGCGCCGTCGCCACGTGGCGGGCAAGCGCCGCGTGGCCCCGCGCCGGCGGCACGTCGCGCGGCCCGCCGCCCTCGTCGGCCGGATAGTAGAGCTCGTCGACCCCCAGCACGAAAGCCGAGTAGTGGTCGAAGAAGAACGAGGTCACATGGTCGTTGTAGATCAGGAAAAGCACGTCGATGCGCTCGTCGCGCACCCAGTCGCGGACCTTGCCGAAGCCCTCGAAGATCGGCGCCCAGGCCGGATCGTCCTGCTTGTTCGTGTCCTTGGCGAAGCCGATGGTGGGCGAGTGCGACGCGCCGATGCCGCCGATGATCCGTGCCATGTCCGTCCTGTCCCTTCCCCGCAAGCCATGCCGCCGGCGCAAGCTTATGTTCCCTTGGCGCGCGCTGTCACCAGCGACCTCGCACGGGCGTCAAAGCGTGGCGGCGACGTCCGCCCGGGCGATCTGCAGAGCCAACTGCCGGGGCGCCGTCGCCAGGAACAGCCGTGCCTCCGGCGTCCCGGCGATGCGTACCGCCAGCCAGGCCTGCACCGCCACCCAGGCCGCGCGCATCACCGGCTCGGCCATGGCCAGCAGGCGTCGCCGATCGGTTTGCGCCGCGACGGTCTGCATGAAGGCTTCGAAGCGGTCGAGGATGAGGCTCGCCAGCGCCTGGCTGCCGCATTCCGCGCGCGCCCGGTCGAGCAGGATGGCGAGCGCCGCGCCGTCGTCGGCCAGGCACTGGCGCAGCAGGAAGTCCTGCGCCTGGATGCCAGTCGTGCCCTCGTAGATGGCGAAGACGCGGGCGTCGCGCAGCGCCTGCTCCACCGGATGGTCGCGCGTGTAGCCGGCCCCGCCCAGCACCTGGATGGCGCGGTTGGCCGTGTCGAAGGCGAGTTCGGCCCCGAAGGTCTTGATGAGGGGCAACAGCAGACCGCAGAGCCGGGCCGGATCGCCATCGTCGTCGCCCTCGCCAAGATCCGCCGCCGTCGCGGTCTCCAGCAGGGCCAGCCGGAAGAGATCGATGGCCGAGCCCATTTCCAGAAGCTGGCGGCGCACGTCCGGATGCCCGGCGATCGGCACGGCCGGCCGCGCCGGATCGCCACCCTGGCGCCGCTCGCTTGCATAGGCCACCGCCGCGTGCCAGGCGCCGAGCGCGACGCCCAGGCCCTGGCAGGCCACGGTCAGGCGCATGTGCCGGATCATGGTGAAGAGCTGCGCCAGCCCCCGCCCCTCCTTGCCGATCAGCATGGCCGGGGCGTCCGCGAAGGCGAGCGCGCAGGTAGGCGAGCCGTGCAGGCCCAGCTTCTCCTCGATGCGCTGGGTCGTCACGCCCGGCCCGCGCTCGACCAGGAACAGGCTGAGCCCGCGCGTGCCCGGCTGGTCGTTGGTTCGGGCCAGCAGACAATGCCCGATGCGCTCGCACATGTCGTGATCGCCGAAGGAGATCCAGATCTTCTCGCCCGTGATCCGCCAGCCGCCATCCGGCCGCCGGCGCCCGCGCGTGCGGATCCGCCCGACATCGGACCCGGCATCGGGCTCGGAGATGCAGATGGTGGCGCAGCGTTCGCCCTTGAGCAGCGCCGGCACCCAGTCGGCCCTGATCGCCGGGTCGCCATGGGTGGTGAGCAGGCGGGCGGCCGCGCGGCTGCCACCCGCCGCCATCATGAAGGCCGGGCAGGCCCGCTCGAACAGCGGGTCGGTGGCGGCGAACAGGGTCAAGGGCAGGCCCTGGCCGCCAAGCGCGTCGGTCTGCTCCAGCGCCAGCCAGCCACCCGCGGCCAGCGCGTCGTAGGCCGCGCGGAAGCCCGCCGGCAGGGTGACCCGGCCGTCACGCAAACGCGCGCTCTGGCGGTCGGCCACCTGGTTCAGCGGCGCCACCGCGCTCTCGGCCAGCTTCGCCGCCTCGCCGAGCACCGCCGTCAGGGTCTCGCGGTCCAGCAATTCGTCGGCCACGCGGGCCCAGTTCGGCGTCCGGGCCAGGGCCTCGGCCATCGCCGCCGCGTCGTCCGCGTAGCTCATGGGGCGGCGCTCACATGAAGGACGGCAGGAACAGGATGAACGAAGGGAAGGCGATCGCGATCACCACCACGACGATATCCGCCAGCAGGAACGGCGTCACGCCCTTGAAGATCTGCGTGACGGTGGCGTACTCCGCCGCCACGTTGCGGATGACGAAGACGTTCAGGCCCACCGGCGGCGTGATCATGCCGATCTCCAGCAGCTTGACCACCAGCACGCCGAACCAGACGAGGTCGATGCCCTGCGCCTCGAAGATCGGCAGCAGCACCGGCAGGGTCACCAGAAGCGCGCCGAAGGGCTCCATGAACATGCCGAGCAGCAGGTAGAGCACGACGACGATCAGCATCAGTTCGACATAGCCGAGATCGGCCCCGCTGACCGCGCCGGCGATGAAGCTTGACAGGCCGGTCAGGCCGAGGAAGCGGGTGAACATCGCCGCGCCGACGCCTATGATGAACAGCGACGCCGCCGTCATCAGGGTCTCGATCATCGCCCGCCGGAAGACCGCGAAGCTGAGACGCCGCATGCCCAGGGCGATGACGATCGCCCCGGCCGCGCCCATCGCGCCCGCCTCCGTCGCGGTGAAGACGCCGGAGAACAGCCCGCCGAAGACGATGGCCATCAGCAGCAGCACCGGCCAGATGTTCAGGAGCGCCCGGCCGGTGTCCAGCCCCTCGGCGTCGAGCGGCCGCGGCGGCGCGATGTCCGGGCGCAGATAGGAGGTGACCAGCACCACCCCCGAATAGATGACGGCGGTCAGCAGGCCGATGGTGATGCCGCCCACAAAGACCCGGGTCACCGAGGTCTCGGCGAAGACGCCGTAGACGATCATCAGGATCGAGGGCGGGATCAGCGCGCCGATGGTGCCGCCGGCCGCGATGGCGCCGGCGGCGAAGCTGGGCGCATATCCCGAGCGCACCATTTCCGGGATGGCGATGCGTCCCATCGCGGCGGCGGTGGCGAGCGAGGAGCCGCAGACCGCCGCGAAGCCGGAGCAGGCGAAGATGGAGGAGATGGCGAGCGCGCCCGGGATGCGCCGCAGCACCGCCTTGGCCGCCTCGAACAGCCCCGCCGTCAGCCCGGCGTGATAGGCCACGAAGCCCATCAGCAGGAACATCGGCACCGCCGACAAGGTCCAGTTGTCGATGAAGGAATAGGGCGTGTTGGACAGGATGCCGACCGCCGGCGTGACGCCCAGCAGCAGCGCCACGCCGCCGAAGGAGACAGCGATCAGGGCCAGTGCCACCGGCACGCGCAGCAACAGCAGCGCGAACAGGACGGCGACGCCGAGGAAGCCGGTCTCGACGCTCACCGTCCGGGCTCCGGCCGGAAGACGAAGATGCGCACGAAAGTCACCACGGTCGCCAGGGCGAATCCAAGCGGCAGCAGGAAGAAGCCGGGCCAGGTCGGCACCAGCACGTTCTGGGCCATCACGAAGGTGCCCGTGCGCGCGCTGGCGAGGGCGGAGTCCAGCGTGACCAGCGTCAGGGCGCCGTAGATCAGGGTGGAGATCAGCGCCACCAGCCGGTCGGCCCAGCGCTTGCCGGCCTCGCCCAGCAGCGGGTCCAGCACCTCGACCTGCACCATGCCTCCGCCGCGCTCGACCCAGGCCAGCGGGATGAAGGCGAGCGCGATCATGTAGTATTTGGTGACGATCTCGTAGGTCGCCGGGATGGGCTGGTTGAACAGGTTCCTGAGCGCCACGTCGGTGACGACATGCGCCATCAGCGCCACGGTCGCGATGGCGCCGATCAGCGCCAGCGCCGACAGCAGCGTGGTTTCGAGTCGCGCGAGGAACCGCATTCTGGATGCACCGGCAGGTCGGTCGCGACGCGGCCGTCGCCGGGGACGGGCATCCCCGGACGACGGACGCGGCGGGGTGTGGCGGTCAGGTACCGTAGGTCGCGAAATCGACCTGCGACCAGACTTCCTCGTAGACCCGCTCGGCCATGGCCTCGGGATCGTTGTCGACCTCCTCGGCGATCGCCTCCCACTTCTCGACCAGGTCGAGGAAGGTCTGCACCCGCTCCGGCGCGTCGGCGATGTCGAAGTTCTCCTGGCTCAGCTGCCCGGCGGTGACGATGTCGTCCTGCACGAAGGCCTCGATCGCCTCGACCAGCGAGGGATCGGCCTCGATGATCTCGATCCCGGCCTCCAGCGCCGCGGCTTCCGCCTCCGCCGGCATCTCGCGGCCCCAACGGTCGGTGAAGTCGGCATTGGCGCGGTTGGCCGCACGGGCCAGCGCCGCCCGGTCCTCGACCGACAGGCTTTCCCAGGTCGCCGCCGCCACGGTGAAGTTGGAGGTGGCGTGATAGGTGCCCAGCGGCACCAGGGTCACATAGTCCACCACCTCGACGAGGCGGAAGGAGACGAGGTCGGCGATCGAGGCCATGGTGCCGTCGATGACACCCTGGCTGATGCCCTCGAACTGGTCGAAGACCGACATCTGCGTCGGCACCGCGCCGAAATGCTCGGCGAACCGCCCCCAGGGCGAGCCGCCGGAGCGCAGGCGCAGGCCTGCCAGGTCCTCGGCCGTGCGCACCGGCTCGGTCGACAGGATCTCGTAGACGTCCGACGCGCCGGCACCGAGGAAGACGACGCTGAAATCGCGCAGTTCCTGCTGGCAGGGCGCGCAGTCGACCATGAACTCGGTCATCGCCGCCGCCATGGCCTGGGAGTTGGTGCCGACCAGCGACAGCTCGCCCGCCAGCGCCATGTTCGGCAGGTCGGCCGGGAAGTAGAGCGGCAGCAGGTTGCCGACCTCGACCACCTGGCTCTGCAGCGCGTCCTTCATCTGGCTGAGGTTGACGACCTCAGGCCCGATCATGGTGCCGCCGAGCCGGCCATCGGATTCCTCCGGCAGGTACTCGATCAGATTGGTGTAGAGCACACCATTGGCCGGGTGGGCCGGCGGCGCGGCCGGGGCGACCCGCAGCATGCGGTCCTGCGCCATCACCGCGGCGGACGACATGATGGCGGCGGTCATCGTGCCCGCCAGCGCCAGTGCCGTGAAAAGCTTGCCTTTAGACATTGTTATCCTCCCTGTTCCGCCCGGTCAGAGGTTCAGCAACCTCCGTGCGTTCTCCTTGAGGATGAGCGGGCGAACCTCATCCCGGAATGGTGCCTTCTCGAAATCGGCCAGCCAGCGGTCCGGCGTGATCGCCGGCCAGTCGGAGCCGAAGAGCATGTTCCGCTTCAAAAGCGTGTTGGCGTATTTCACCAGGATCTCCGGGAAGTATTTCGGGCTCCAGCCGGAGAGATCGATGTAGACGTTCGGCTTGTGCTGGCACACCGCCAGCGCCTCCTCCTGCCAGGGGAAGGACGGGTGGGCCATGATGATCGGCAGGTCCGGGAAGTCGACGGCGACGTCGTCGATATGGATCGGGTTGGAATATTTCAGCCGCATGCCCATGCCGCCGCGCATGCCCGAGCCGACGCCGGTCTGACCGGTGTGGAACAGCGCGATCACCCCCTCCTCCGCGATCGCCTCGTAGAGCGGGTAGGCCATGCGGTCGTTGGGGTAGAAGCCCTGGAAGGTCGGGTGGAACTTGAAGCCGCGCACGCCGAACTCGCGCACCAGCCGCCGCGCTTCCCTCGCCCCCGCCCTGCCCTTGGCCGGATCGATGGAGGCGAAGGGGATCAGGATGTCGTCGTTCTCCGCGCAGATCCTGGCCACCTCCTCGTTGGAGTAGCGCCGGAAGCCGGTCTCGCGCTCGGCGTCGACCGGAAAGATCACCGCGGCGATATCGCGCTCGCGATAATAGGCGGCCGTGTCCTGGACGCTGGGCAGCATGCCCTCCACGCCTGCCGGGTTCTTGAAGTAGCGCGCCATGCCGGCCTGGAATTCGTCGTAGCCGTCGTCGCGCGGGCCGTGGCAGGGCTCCTCGGCATGGGTGTGCACGTCGATGGCGACGATCTTGTCGAGATCGATCATCGAACCTCCCCGATGCCGATGAGTTTGCGCAGCAGCGCCAGGAAGTCGCGGTACTCGCCATCCGTCAGCGCCGCCCGCTCGGTGCGGTGGAAGTTGAGGAAGGCCGCCTTGTGCGTGTCGACGAAGCGCCGTCCCTTGGCGGTCAGCGTCAGGCGGACGGAGCGGCGGTCATCCTCCGGAATGGTGCGGGTGACGTAGCCGGCATCGACCACCCGGCGGATCAGCTTGGTCATGTGCGCCGGCTTGATCTTCAGAACGCGGGCGATGGTGCCCTGGCGCTGGCCGGGATTGAGGCCGATGATCCACAGCACCGTGAACTCGCCGGGCTTCAGGCCGAGCGGCGCCAGGATCTCGTAGAACGTGTCGAAGGTGTGCACCTGCGCCAGGCGCAGCAGGAAGCCGAGGGACGCGGTCAGCTCGCCCAGCTGCACCTCGTCGTCGGTCGGAATCTCGGCGACCGGCAGGTTCATGACTTACCGTCCGGCCTTGCCACCTTGCCGGCCCGCTTGGCGAGGAAGGCGTTCAGCCTCTCCTCGGCCTCCGGGCTCGTCGCGGTGAACGACGACATCAGGCTCTCCACGAACAGGCCGTCATCGGCCGCCATGTCCTGGATGCGCGGCAGGGCGTGGATCACCGCGTAGTTGGAGAGCGCCGCGTTGGTCGCCGCCCGGGCGGCCAGCTCCACCGCCTTGTCGAGCGCCGTACCCTCGTCGACGACGTACTGCACGACGTTCCAGCGCTCCGCCGTCTCGGCATCGACCGAGCGGCCGGTCAGCATCAGGTCGGTCATCCGGGCGAGACCCATTAGCCGCGCGGTGCGCACCGAAGCGCCGCCACCGACGAAGATGCCGCGCTGCCCTTCCGGCAGGGCGAAGAAGGCGGTGGTGTCTGCGATCCTGACATGCGTGGCCGAGGCGAGTTCGAGCCCGCCGCCGACCACCGCCCCGTGCAGGGCGGCGAACCAGGGCAGCCGGCCCCGCTCGATGCGGTCGAACACCTGGTGCCAGCGGCGCGAGCCGTGCACGCCCTCGATCGGCGTCTTCTTGACGTGCTCGGCGAGGTCGAGGCCGGCGCAGAAATGCGGGCCGAAGCCGTGCACCACGCCCGCCTTGCCGGCCGTCTCCGCCCAGCTGATCGCCTCGTTCAGCTCCTCCACGAAGGCGTCGGAGATGGCGTTGCGCTTGTCCGGCCGGTTCAGCCCGATCAGCGCCACGTCGCCCCGCGTCTCCGTCTTGAGATACCGCATCCGTCTGTCAACCCCCGCGCTACCGGCCACGCTTCCCGCCGATCACGTCGACGACGCGCCGTCCCGGGAGAAACACTTTGGCAAGAAACTGTTTCCATGTAAACTAAATCCCGGGGGAGGATCCTGATCATGCTAAAATCGGCGCTTCGAGAGGTCGAGCTCTGGACCACGGAGGTGGCATGGGAGCGCCGCCCGGACGGCGCCGTCCTGGTCTGGCAGCGTGCGCCGCTGCAACCCTATTCCGACCGGCTCTCCGACCGCGTCCATCACTGGGCGGCAACGACCCCGGACACCACCTGGATGGCCGAGCGCGGCCCCGGCGACGCCTGGATCCGGGTCAGCTACGCCGAGCTGCTGTCGCGCATCCGCGCCATCGGCCAGGCGCTGCTCGACCTCGGGCTCGGTCCGGAGCGGCCGCTGGTCATCCTCTCCGGCAACTCGATCGCGCATGGCCTGATGGCTTTGGCCGCGCAGTATGTCGGCGTCCCTTCCGCCGCGCTGGCCCCGGCCTATTCGACGCTCTCCACCGGTTTCGAGAAGCTGCGCCAGATCGCCGCGCAGATTACCCCTGGCGCGGTGTTCGCCGACGACACCGACCGCTTCGCCGATGCCATCGGCGCGGTCTTCGCCGGCCTGCCGCGGCTGGGCGTCGCCGGCAGCGGCCTGGCCGTGCCCTGGGCCCGGCTGAACGCGACGCCGGTGACGCCGGCCGTCGACGCCGCCAACCGGGCGACCGGACCCGACACGGTCGCGAAGTTCATGTTCACGTCGGGCACCACCGGCTCACCCAAGGCGGTGATCCAGACCCAACGCATGCTCTGTTCCAACATGGAGATGGTCGCCGACTGCTACGCCTATCTGCGCCGGGAGCCGCCGATCCTGCTGGACTGGGCGCCGTGGAACCACGTCGCCTCCGGCAACAAGGTCTTCAACATGGCCATCTACAACGGTGGCACCTACCACATCGATGCCGGCAAGCCCTCGCCCCAGGCGATCGGCGAGACCATCCGCAACCTGCGCGAGGTGTCGCCGACCTGGTACTTCAACGTGCCGGCCGGCTACGAGATGCTGATCGAGGCCATGCGCCGCGACCGGCCGCTGGCGGAGAGCTTTTTCCGCGACCTGAAGCTCATGCTCTACGCCGGCGCGGCGATGGCGGAACACACCTGGGCGGAACTCGACCGCCTCGCCGTCGAGGTGACCGGCGAGCGGGTGCTGCTGTCGACCGGACTCGGCTCGACCGAGACCGCGCCCTTCGCCCTGTTCTGCACCGAGCCGCAGGACAGGCCCGGCAATGTCGGCATCCCCGCCAAGGGGCTGACGCTGAAGCTGGTGCCGGTCGACGGCAAGTGGGAGGCCCATATCAAGGGCCCGTCGATCACGCCCGGCTACTGGCGCAACGACGACCTGACCCGGGCCGCCTTCGACGACGAGGGCTTCTACAATTTCGGCGACGCGCTGCGCTTCGCCGATCCCGACGACCCGTCCCGAGGCTTCTTCTTCGACGGCCGCACGGCGGAGAACTTCAAGATGTCGACCGGCACCTGGGTCGGCGTCGGCGCACTGCGGGCGAAGCTGACCGACGCGCTGCAGGGTCTCGCCCGCGACGCGGTGATCGCCGGCGAGGGGCGGGATCGGCTGGGCGCCCTGCTCGTTCCCTTCCGGCCGGCCATCGAACGCGTGGTCCCGGATGGCGCCGCCCTGTCCGACGCCGAACTGCTCGATCACCCCGCGCTCAGGGACCGCGTCGCCGCGCTGCTCGCCGCCTACAACGCCAGGGCGGGTGGCGCCTCGCTCAGCGTCCCCCGCGTGCTGTTCCTGCGCGATCCCCTCGACCTCGACCGCGGCGAGGTGACCGACAAGGGGTCGGTCAACCAGCGCGCCGTGCTGCGTCACCGGGCGGATCTCGTGGAGCGGCTGTTTAGCGACGATCCCGAGGTCATCACCGCCTGAACCGGCGGGCCGGGCGGCGCCACCCCGGCCTGACTTGCCGATGGGCGGAACATTGTATACATTATTGCCACCAATCAGGGATGGCACGATGGCCCGGACGCGGGGCGGCAACCACACCAAGCGCACCACGGACGAGTTGCGCAAGCGCATCGTCAACGGCGAGCTGCCGGGCGGCACCCGTCTGACCGAGCTCGGCCTCGCGGAGGATCTCGCCATCTCCCGCACGCCGATCCGCGAGGCCATGTCGCGGCTGGCCGAAGAGGGCCTGCTGGAGCGCGTGCGCGGTGGCGGCTTCGTGGTGCGCACCTTCACGCTGGAGGACATGATCGACGCCATCGAGCTGCGCGGCGTGCTGGAGGGCACGGCCGCGCGCATCGCCGCCGAGCGCGGCGTGGACCCCGCCAACCTGGCCGAGATCAAGCGCCTGCTGGACTGCCTGGAGGGTTGCTTCGGCGGCGACGCCGGAGCCATGAACTTCGACGCCTATTCCGAGCTCAACGCCCGCTTCCACGACCAATTGGCGGAGAGCTGCGCCAGTCCGGTGATCCAGCACGAGCTGCGCCGTGTCGCCCTGCTGCCCTTCGCCTCGCCCTCAGCCTTCGTCATGGCGCGGCCCGACGACGCCGCCTCCTACCGCTCGCTGGTCGTCGCGCAGACCCAGCACCATGCCCTGGTCGCGGCGATCGAGCGCCGGGAAGGCGCGCGCGCCGAGGCTATCGCCCGGGAGCACGCACGCATCGCCCGCAGCAACCTCGAGGCCGCCTTCGCGACCGGACAGCCGGGCCCCGACACGCTGTCCCGCCTGGCGCGCTATGCCGAGCAGGGCTGATGCGGTCTGGCGCGCCCAAGGTGAGGGCGTGCGGGGGCCCGCAGAACGGCATTGCCATATCCGTCGATCGGCCTATTAATTGTATACATTAATGACCCTTGAGAGAGACAAAGCAACGCCGTAGGCCTGGAGTGCCCCGCCCGGCGCGCGCCAATGTCGGCCGGCCGAAACCTGGTGACCGCTGAACCATCCGCCGCGGCAACGCGGCCAATCAATAGGGAGGAACCGAAGATGCGAACCCTGAACGCTCTTGGCGCCGCCGGCGCCCTCGCCCTGGCCGCCGCGACGGCCATGCCGGCACAGGCGGAGACCCTGTCGCTCGCCCACTGGGTGCCGCCGCAGCACGTGCTGACCTCCTCGACGATCGAGCCGCTGCAGGCGGCCCTCGCCGAGGCGACCGACGATCTGGAGATCCAGGTCTATCCCGGCGGCGAGCTCGGCGCCGGGCCGCTCGAGCAGTATATCCGTGCCGTCCAGGGCGTGGCGGATATCACCTGGGGGCTGCAGGGTTACACCTCCTCGCAGTTCCCGCTGACCATGATCTCCGAACTGCCGGGCGTGCTGCCGGAGGGCATGGGCGGCTACGACCTGATCTGGAACGCCTATGCCGACCACCTGACGGGCGAGTTCCCGGGCACGGTGCCGCTGGCGCTCTGGCTGTCGGAACCCAACGTCATCATCATGCGCGACCGCGAGGTGCGCAGCCCGTCCGATCTCGAAGGCCTGCGCATCCGCGTCTCCGGCTCGGCCGCCGCGGCGGTGGTGGAGGCACTGGGCGCCACCCCGGTGCAGATGCCCGCCGGCGAGATCTACAACGCCCTGCAGACCGGCCTGATCGACGGCCTCCTGACCGGCGCCTCGGCGATCCGCGACTTCCGCCTCGACGAGGTGGCGACCTCCTTCACGCTGGGCGCCCCGCTCGGCCACATCTCCTTCTACCTGGTGATGAACGCCGAGCGCTATGACGGCCTGTCGGAGGAACACCGCGCGGCCATCGACACCATCGCCGGCCGGGCGCTCTCGCAGTCGGCCGAGGAGGGCTGGAACGAGCGCGCCGGCCAGGTCATCGCCGACCTCCGCGCCGACCCGGACAAGACGGTGATCGACCTAACCGAGGCGGAGATCGCCGCCTTCGCCGAGCTCACCCTGCCGGTCACCGACCGCATCATCGACGAGCTCGGCGCCCAGGACGTGCTCGACGCCATGCAGGGCGAATGACCCGGTGCTGAGCGGCCTCGACAGCTTCGCGGGCAGGCTGATCGGCCTGTCCGCGCTTGTCGGCACGATCGGCCTCACCGTCGCGGTGGCGGTGATCCTGGCCGACGTGGTCGGCCGCTCCCTCGGCTCGCCGATCCAGGGCGCCCAGGACATCTCGCAGATGGCCATGGTCATCCTGGTCTTCGGCGGCATGGCCCTGTGCGACCGGGTCGGCGGCCACGTCTCGGTCGACATCTTCGAGAAGTTCATGCCGCCCGCCATGATCCGGGCGGGTGACATCCTCTCCGCCCTGCTCGGCGCCGTCATCTTCCTGGGCATCGCCTGGACGGTGTGGGAGTCGGCCGCGCTCTCGCGCATGCTCAACCTCTCTACCAACATCATCAACCTGCCCAAGGCATGGTTCCAGTACGCGATGATCGCCATGTCGCTGATCACCGCCCTGGGCATGCTGCTGCGTGCCGCCTCCCTCACGCTCGGCCAGTCCCTGACGCGGGAGACCGCGCGTTCATGAGCAGCTTCGCCATCGGCCTGATCGGCATGGGCGCGCTGCTGATCCTGCTCGTCCTCCGGGTACCGGTCGCCTTCGCCATGTTCGCGGTCGGCTTCGCCGGCATCGCCATCCTCAACAGCCCCAACGCGGCCATGAGCCTGCTGGCCTCGGAGAGCTTCACGCTCGCCTCCTCGGCCGAGCTCGTCGTCGGGCCGCTCTACATCCTGATGGGCAACCACGCCACCGAGACGGGGATGAGCCGGCGGCTCTACGACGCCGCCTACGCCGTCATCGGCTCGATCCGCGGCGGCCTCGCCTCGGCCACCGTCATCGGCTGCGGCGGCTTCGCGGCCCTTTCGGGTTCGTCGGTCGCCTCGGCGCTGACCATGGGCCGGGTGTCGCTGGCCGAGATGGACCGCTTCGACTACGACCCGCGCCTGTCGACCGGCGTGGTGGCGGCGGGCGGCACGCTGGGCATCCTGATCCCGCCCTCAACCGGCTTCGTGATCTACGCCATCCTCACCCAGGAGAGCATCGGCCGGCTGTTCCTCGCCGGCGTGCTGCCTGGACTGCTGCTTCTGACCATGTTCGTGCTGACGGTCAGCCTGCTCTGCCATATCAACCCGAAACTCGGCCCGGCCGGCCCGCGCACCACGCTGGCCGAGAAGGCCCGCGCCATGACCGGCGCCACGCCGATCCTGCTGGTCATCGTGCTGACCATCGGCGGCATATATGGCGGCCTGTTCTCGCCGGTCGAGGCGGCGGCGGTCGGCGCCGGGCTGGTGATCCTGATCGGTATCCTGATGCGTCGGTTGACGCCGCGCGTCTTCTGGAACGCCGCCAAGTCCTCGGTGGTCACCACCGCGACGGTGATGCTGATACTGATCGCCGCGCACATGATGAACCCGTTCCTCGCGCTCAGCCAAATCCCGCAGGAATTCGGCGCGTTCCTGGCGGACCTGTCGCTGCCGCCGCTCGCCGTGCTGGCGCTGATCCTGGCGGCTTATCTGGTGCTCGGCTGCTTTCTGGAGGGCTTCGCCATGCTGGTGCTCTCCCTGCCGATCTTCATCCCGGTCATCCACCAGCTCGGCATCGACCCGATCTGGTTCGGCGTGCTCGTCGTCCTGACGCTGGAGATGGGGCTGATCTCGCCGCCCGTCGGCGTCAACGTCTTCATCGTCAAGTCGGTGGCGCCGGGCGTGCCGCTCGGCCGCATCTTCGCCGGCGTCATGCCGTTCTGGCTCGCCATGCTGGTCACCCTGGTGATCCTGATGCTGTTCCCCGACATCGCCCTCCTCCTGCCCAACACCATGATCGGATAGGCCATGGCCGACGAGACCATCCTGCTGATCCCAGGCCTGCTGTCCGACGCCGTCGTCTGGGAGGCGCTGAACGCCGCCCTCGACGGCCGCGGCATCGTCGCCGACCTCACCACCCAGGACGACCTCACCCGGATGGCGGAGGATCTGCTGGCGGCCAATCCCGGCCCGCTGGCCGTCGCCGGCCACTCCATGGGCGCGCGCGTGGCGCTGGAGATGGCGAGGCTGGCGCCCGACCGCATCCGGCGCCTGGCGCTGCTCGACACCGGCATCCACCCGCTGCGCGCGGGCGAGACGGAGAAGCGCGAGGCCATCACCCGCTTCGCCTACGAGCACGGCATGCAGGCCCTGGCCGAGCGCTGGCTGCCGCCCATGGTCTGGGAGGAGAACCAGGCCGATGCCGGCCTGATGGGGACGCTCACCGCCATGGTGCTGCGCATGGACGCCGACCTGCACGCCCGCCAGATCAGGGCGCTGACCCGTCGCCCCGACGCCTCGACCTATCTCCACCGGATCGCCTGCCCCGTCCTGCTCGTCGTCGGCCGCGAGGATCGGTGGAGCCCGGTCGCGCAGCACGAGGAGATGGCCCGCCTGCTGCCCCATGCCCGGCTGGAGATCGTCGACGGCGCGGGCCACTTCGCTCCGGTCGAGCGGCCCGACGCCGTCGCCCGCCTCGTCGCCCCCTTCCTCATGGGACAGGTCTGATGGACACGCTCGCCGAGACCACGCTCTACGACCGCGAGGGCAGCCGCCGCGGCTACGAGCTAAACCGCATGGCGATGTCGCTGCGCGACCCGGCCAACCGCGCCGCCTTCGCCGCCGACGAGGCGGCCTATCTCGACCGCTTCCGGCTTTCCGAGGCACAGCGCCGGGCCGTCTTGGCGCGCGACTGGCGGGAGATGATCCGGCTCGGCGGCAATCTCTTCTACGTCCTGAAGATCTCCGCCATCCACCCCATCCCCCTGACCGCCATCGGCGCCGCCCAGGCCGGCATGAGCCATGATGCCTTCCTCGCCGAGCGACTGGGCAAGCGCCCCGCGCGACCGGTCGGAGGACAGTCGCATGGCTAGGCTGGTCGGCGGCTGCGGCACCTCCCACGTGCCCTCGATCGGCATCGCCATCGACCGCGGCATCACCGGCACGCCGGACTGGAAGCCCTTCTTCGACGGTTATGTGCCGGCCCGCGCCTGGATGGCCGAGCGCCGGCCGGACATCGCCGTCGTCATCTTCAACGATCACGGCAACGCCTTCTTCCTCGACCGCGTGCCGACCCTGGCGCTGGGCGTGGCCGAGGAATACAAGATGATCGACGAGGGCTGGGGCCCGCGCCCGCTGCCGCCCTTCCCCGGTGCCGCCGACTTTTCCTGGCATCTGGCGGACCGGCTGGTGGAGGACCATTTCGACCCGCTGATCTGCCGCGAGATCGAGGTCGACCACGGCCTGCAGGTGCCCATGGAGCTGTTCTTCGGCCGGCCGGACCACTGGCCGGTCCGCGTGGTGCCGATCTTCGTGAACACCATCCAGTACCCGATCCCGACGCCCGAGCGCATGTGGCAGCTCGGACTGGCGCTGCGCCGGGCGATCGATGCCTGGCCGACGGAAGAGCGGGTGGTGGTGCTCGGCACCGGCGGCCTCAGCCACCAGCTGCAGGGCAGCCGCGCCGGCTTCCTCAACCGCGAGGCCGACCAGCGCTGGCTGGCCGAGATCGGCCCCAATCCGGAGCCCTACCGCGCCATGAGCCGCGAGGACTATGTCGAGACCTTCGGCTCGGAGGGCGCGGAGCTGATCATGTGGCTGGTCATGCGCGCCGCCATGGACGCCGAGGTCCGCACCATAATGCGGCACTACCACGCCCCCGCCTCGATGACCGGGGCCGGCATGGTGGTGCTGGAGAACGCGGCCTGAAGCGGCGGTCGATTGGATGTCGCAACCGGCTGCCGCAGCGCAAACAAATGTCGGTGTACTCAGTCCGGACACATTGACCTAAGCAAGGTACGACCTAAGCAATGTGCGAGGCTGACCAGCCAGCCGACCCCCGCCATGCCTGCGACCGGATCGCATTCATGCGCTCGCGGTGACTTCCGACAAGCACGAACGCATGATCTATATCGACTACACGGACACCTTCGAATTCTTCCTGCACCACGAGAATCCCACGGGCATCCAGCGCACCGCCTGGGAAGTCCTCTCGACCGCACGCTTCGCGGAACTGGTCGCCCAGGGGATTGCCAAGCCGGTGATCTTTCTCCGGGATTCCGGAACCATCGCGGAGACCGACAGCCAATTCTACTTCCGCAGACCGGCGCTGCTGCGAACCTTTGGCGAGCTGCCGCGCCGCGGACGGATGGCCAAGCTGCTGGTCACCAGCATCCCGAAACGGCTGCGCCCCTACGCCGTTCCGTGGGAGGTTCGCCGCCGCCGCTACCTGGCGCGGTTCCTGCCGGGCGCGGCACCGGTCCAGCTCGGTCGGGACGACATCGTGCTGACGATCGGCGCCGGCTGGATCTCCCACCCCATGCATGAACGGGTGCTCGAGAGCGGCGCACGGTTCGGCTTTATCAACTACGACGTTCTGCCCCTCTCGCACCCGCAATTCTTCGAGGACACCGAACGCAACATCGTGCTCTACAAGGCCTGGATCGGCTCGGCCGCGGCAGCCGCCTCGTTCGTCTTCTCCATCTCCCGGTTCTCGCAGGACGCCTACCGGTCCCGGTTTCCCGACCGGGCGGCGCGTCAGCACCACGCCGTGATCCGTCTCGGCGACACCCATGTCGGCACCCCCGCGCCGCTGCCGCGACGGCCCGACAGGCCGCCCTATGTCCTCACCGTGTCGACCATCGAGATCCGCAAGAACCACCAGGCCCTGCTCGACGCCTGGGAGCGGCTGGCAGGCGACCTGGCGGACCCGCCACGGCTCGTCGTCGTCGGCCGCCGCGGCTGGCTGTCCGATCCCTTCTACCGGCGGATCGCCGCCACGCGGGGACTGAACGGTCTGGTGGAGATCCGCGAGAGCGTCTCCGACGCCGAGTTGCGGCGGCTCTATGCCGGGGCGCTCTTCACCGTGTTCCCCAGCCTGGCCGAGGGCTGGGGCCTGCCGGTCGCGGAGTCGCTGGCCCTGGGCGTGCCGTGCCTGGCTTCGAACGCGACCTCGATCCCGGAGGTCGGCGGCGACCTGGTGCAGTATTTCGACCCGGCCGACGGAGACGATCTCTTCAGCCGGCTGCGGACGCTCATCACGCAACCTGGCTACCTTGCCGACTGGTCCGGACGGATCGCCAGCCAGCACCGCCCGGCGCTGTGGGAGGATACCTGCGACCAGATCTTCGCCGCGCTTGCCGCGCCCGGCGCCTGGAGCGTCCGCCGGCAGGCCGTCTGATCCCGGGCGGGACGATGGACCTGCGCACAACGCCTGTCTGCACTGGTCTCAAGTCAAGACATCGCCGTCGCCTTGGGGCCGGCCGCGGGAGCGGCGCGGTTCGCCGTCCGCTCCGCCGGCCGAAAGGCAGCGGATTTGGGTAGACTGGCGTGAATGTGCTAGAGTGGTTCTCAGACGATGAAAATATCGTCCCACCCGAACTGATCGGAACATCATGAACATCCCGGAATGGATCAAGCCCGCCGCCTACGGCGCGGTCGCTGGCGGTATTGTCGTCGCGATCGTCGGCTTCACCTGGGGAGGTTGGGTAACCGGCGGCACGGCCGCCGAGAATGCAGCGGAGGCCGCCGCCCAGGGGCGCACCGACCTGGCCGCCGCCATCTGCGTACAGAATTTCATGGCCGACGAGAACGCCCGCGAGAACCTCGGCCGCCTGACCGAGCTGACCAGCACCTTCCAGCAGCGCGAAATCATCGAGGAAGGCGGCTGGGCGATGATGCCCAACCGCGACGAGGCCGCACGCGCCACCCTGACATTGTGCGCCCGGATGGTCTCCGAAATCGACCCCTCGGAGCTTCCCGTCGTCGAGGACGGTGAAGTGGTCGAGCCAGGCGTCGTGGAGGAGCCTCCGGCCACCGAGAACTAGGTCGACGAGCCGCCATTCGGGCGGCTCCGCACCCCCGCTGCAACCTCTGGCGTGAGGTCGCAGGAATGTCGCCGAGCGGGTCGTCGCGCTCGGCGACAGGAACGGGCGGTGCGCCGGCAAACCCGCCGGCTGACACCCAGCAGCCGCGGCCTGCTCGCTGAACGAGATCGCCAAGCCGGCCTCGCCCCGGTAACCGCTCGCACCGTCGACCACGAAATCACGCAGCTTGGCGTTTTGCCACCCCGGCATCACGCTTCAGCCGCGGCGTAACCGGTGTCTTCGCCATTGCATCAGCGCAGCTCCGACCAGTTGCTCTCGGTCGGTCTGGCTGGGGTCACGCTGTCCCGGTCCGGGAGCGGACCATGCTGCTAACGTTGCTGCTTATTGATCCATGAAGTGGACGTATCTGATAATCGTGAACACGCCATCGACCGGATTGACCGAGAGCTCGACCTCGCTGCCATCCATGTCAAACGCTGAAAGAAACAGCGGATTCCCGTTCACCATGCGCGCCGAGTTGTAGCCTGCGGCCGCTAGACGATCACGCGAGATCTCGAAGGAAACATCGGTCTCCGAGCCAAGGTAAACGTCGCCACTACCGTCCTCGGCGACTGCCGATATACTGAGAAATGCGGACGCAGCCGCAATTGCGAGAAGAATTTTCATCGTAATACCTTCCAATGCCCAAGAGAAAACGCAGACAATTGCGATTTCCAGGAAGTTGGAGCATAGCATACATCCAAAATATTATGCGCAAATCAATGGTTTCTTGAGAAATAAATGCCTACTACATTGAAAACATTCGTATCATCAATTACAGTTTTCTAACTTATCTCATTGCGATTCAAAATTTCTTTCATTCAGGAGATGTATTTTATGAAATATGCAACAAGTCGATTGATGCGCAGCCAAAGCTCGTTTAGATGATTTACTTCGGCCTACCTGATAGGTCGACTTGCTCATGCACACCCTGTTGAGCAAGATTACTGACTTGGCGTCGAGCGTCCTCCAGAAGGGTGCTCGTCGTCCTTTTCAGCCGTCTCATATCGATCGCGAATCCGGGGTTCGGAACCAGCGGATGAGGCCGCACCCCTGTCGGACGTCAGGTCTGTCGCCGCCGGCTTGTCGCCGTGGACCATGAAAGCCTACGCGCGAGGCGTGCGTCAGGAGATGCTGGCGAAGGCGGCGTTTGCCGAGCGGCGTACACGTCGGATCAACCGACGACGTAGCGCCGACGGTACCACTCGCATCAAAGCGGCCCAATCGGCTTCTTAACCCGTTGAAAAAATGGTGGGTGCACAAGGACTCGAACCTTGGACCCGCTGATTAAGAGTCAGCTGCTCTACCAACTGAGCTATGCACCCACGGGTCTCGACCGGCGCCTTTGTGGTGCGGTCGCGAAGGCGTGCATGTAGCAAAGGCGTCACCCGGGGGCAAGCCCCCGCGGGCACCGCGGCATGCCGCGTCCTGCATGGCGACCTTGTCCGTTGGGCAGCGCTGCCTGAAGCGCCGCTCGCCCCGGCTGCCCGGACGCGCGCCTACAGTTCCGCGCCTTCGAGCGCCCGGCGCGAGATCTTCAGGTCGCGGTTGATCGAGACCGAGAGGATAAGGCCGAAGCCGGCCATCACCGTCAGCATCGCCGTGCCGCCATAGGAGACCAGCGGCAGGGGCACGCCGACCACCGGGATCAGCGCCATCACCATGGCCGGGTTGATGAAGGCGTAGAGGAAGAAATTGGTGGTCAGGCCGAGTGCCAGGACGCGGCCGAAATGGTTGCGGCAGCGCAGGCCGGCCACATAGCCGGCCAGGATCAGCAGCGCGTAGAGGCCGAGCAGGGTGAGCCCGCCGATCAGCCCGAATTCCTCGGCCAGCATGGTGAAGATGAAGTCGGTCTGGCGCTCCGGCAGGAAGTTGAGGTGACCCTGGCTGCCCTGCAGGAAGCCCTGCCCGGTCACCCCGCCGGCGCCCATGGCGATCTGGCTCTGGATGATGTGGTAGCCGGCCCCCAGCGGATCGCGCTCCGGGTCGAGGAAGGTGAGGATGCGGTTGCGCTGATAGTCGTGCAGGAACGTCCAGGCGACCGGGATCGCGGCGATGCCCCCGGCGATCACCACGGCGAACTTCCACAGCCGCACCCCGGCGATGAAGAAGACCGCGCCGCCGACGCACATCAGCATCAGGGCGGTGCCCAGATCGGGCTGGCGCATGACCAGCGCCACCGGCAGCAGGATGAAGGCGATGGGGGCGATCAGCCGGCGGATATTGCCCACCTCGTCCAGCGTGGGCGAATGGAAGTAGCGGGCCAGCGCCAGCACCAGCGCCACCTTCATCATCTCCGAAGGCTGCAACTGCATGAAGCCGACATCGATCCAGCGCTGCGCCCCCATGCCGATCGAGCCCATCAGCTCCACCGCGACCAGCAGCAGGAGGCAGCCGCCATAGATCAGGTAGGCGACACGTAGCCAGAAGCGGATGTCGATGAGGGCGACGACGAGCAGCAGCACGAGGCCGGCGCCGAAGCGGATGGCCTGGCGGCTGGCCCACGGGTCCCAGCTGCCATTGCCGGCGGAATAGAGCATGGCGAAGCCGATGCAGGCGATGACGCAAAGCAGCAGCACCACGAACCAGTTGAGGGCCAGCAGGCGTTCGCCCAGCGACAGGCTGCGCTCGGTGTCGAGCGGCCGGTCGCGGCCGATATAGCTCGATCCCCAGGTGGTCATCGTCCGTTCAGCCCTCGACGCCGGTTGCCTGGGCGAGATCCGTCGGCGTCAGGTTGAGCGCCCGGGCCGGCGCCCGGCGCTGCACCTCGAGCAGGACGTCCCGGGCGATCGGGGCGGCCACGGAGCTGCCACCGCCGGTGGCGTGCTCGACGACGACGGAGCAGACATAGCGCGGCTCGCTGATCGGCGCGAAGGCGACGAAGAGCGCGTGGTCGCGCAGGGCCCAGGGCAGGTCGGCGGCGCTGCGCACGCCCGAGGCCCGCTCCTCGGGCGTGATCTGGTAGACCTGCACCGTGCCCGACTTGCCGCCCATCTCGAAACCCTCGACCGCGATCTGTGCGCCGCGCGCGGTGCCGCTGGCGCCGGAGGTCACCTCGATCATGCCCTGGCGGATCAGGTCGATATGGTACGGGTCGATCTCGGTGTCGGCGGGCGGCGGCGGCAGCGTCGAGAGGTCGCGCGCGCCCGCCGCCTGGGTCAGTCGCGGCACGATCGGCCGGCCGCCATTGATCAGCCGCGCGGTCATCACCGCCAGTTGCAGGGGCGTGGTGGTCAGGAACCCCTGGCCGATCGAGACGTTGACCGTGTCGCCCTGCAGCCAGGACTCGCCCCTATTCGATTCCTTCCAGGCGCGCGTCGGCATCAGACCGGCACGCTCGCCCGGGATGTCGATGCCGGTCTGGATGCCGATGCCCAGCCGGTTGGCCATGGCCGAGATGGAGTCGATGCCGGTCCTCAGCGCCACCTCGTAGAAGAAGACGTCGCAGGACTGGGCGATGGCCTGGACCAGCGCCAACCTGCCATGCCCCCAGTGCCGCCAGCAGTTGAAGCGCCGGTTGCCGACCATCAGGTGCCCGGGGCAGTAGGCCTCGAAGCTGTCGTCGATCACCCCATCCTCCAGCGCCGCCAGGGCGACCACCATCTTGAAGGTGGAGCCGGGCGAGAACAGGCCGGCGATCGCCTTGTTGGTCAGCGGGTGGTAGGGGTTGTTCAGAAGACGGTTCCAGGTCGCCTGATCGATACCGCCGGTGAACAGGTTGGCGTCGTAGGTCGGCTGCGAGGCAATGGCGAAGATCTCGCCGGTATAGGCGTCCATCACCACCGCGCTGGCGCTCATCTCCGTGGTCAGCCGGTCCTGCACGAAGCGCTGCAGGTCGACGTCGAGGGTGAGGCGTACGTCGCCGCCCGCCTCGCCGTCGTCGCGGGCCAGTTCGCGGATGATCCGGCCGACCGCGTTGACCTCCACCTGGCGGGTGCCCGCCTGGCCGCGCAGCACCTGCTCGTGATGCCGCTCGATGCCGGACTTGCCGATCTGGAAGCCGGGCAGGCTCAGGACCGGATCACCGGTCAGATCCTGCTCCGAAACCGCGCCGACATAGCCCACCACATGGGCCGTCACGTCGCCTTCCGGATAGGTGCGCAGGTCGCCGACGTCGATGGAGATGCCGGGCAGTTCCGGCGTGTTCACCTCGATCTCGGCCACCTGGTCGAAGGTCAGGTTCTCGGTCACGGTGACCGGCACGAAGGCGCGGCGGCGCGAGACGTCGCGCATCACCCGCTCCACCACGCTGTCGTCCAGCGGCACGATTCCGCCCAGGCGCGCCAGCATCGCCTCCACGTCGCCCGCCTGCTCGGCCGTCAGCAGGACGCGGAAGTTCGGCTCGTTGATGGCAAGCTGGCGGCCGGTCCGGTCGAGGATCTTGCCACGCGACGGCGCGATCAGCTGGACGTTGACCCGGTTCTCCTCGGCCAGCATGCCGAAGCGCTCGGACTCGAGCACCTGGAGCTGGTACATGCGCGCGCCCAGCGCCCCGAACAGCGCCACCTTCATGCCGCCAAGCAGCAGTGTGCGGCGGGTGAGAGAGCGTTGCCGGTCGACGTCCCTGTCCATCCGCTCGGCGTCTCCGTCTCAGGCCAGCCGCGGCTGCGGCACGACGAAGCGGTGCAGCTGGATCATGATCCAGCCGACCAGGGGGAACAGGGCGGCGGTCAGCAGCACCCGGAAGAACAGCGGCTCGACGGGCATCAGGTGTTGTTCGAGGGTGGAGAAGACCAGCCATTCCAGCGCCACGGCGATCATCGCGGTCAACAGGAAGCCCCACCACAGGATCAGGTAGTTGCGGCCCGACAGGAAGCGGCGCTGGCTGACCAGCAGCCAGTAGCTCACCAGGTAGACCACGGCATGGGCGCCCAAGGTGGCGCCGATCAGGATGTCGTGCAGGATGCCGACCATGAAGACGACGAGGAGCGGCATCAGGTCCGGCCGGTGCACGCCCCAATAGTAGAGGCAGGCCAGCGCCAGCAGGGGCGAGACCGGGCCGAAGAGCGGGATGCGCAGCGGCACCACGCTGATCACCAGGAACAGGCAGGTGACCAGCGAGGGCACGGCGTTGCGCACCCCCTGGTCGACGCGTGTCAGCAGGCTCGTGCTCATTGCGCCGTCGCCGCCGGCTGCGGCGTCTGCGCCACGGTATCCGCAAGGGGCGCGCCCGGCAGCAGCGGCTCTGGCGTGGCTTCCCTGGCGCCCGAACCGGTGGCCGAACCGGCGGCCGAGCCGGCCGCCGCGCCGCCGCCCGCGCCGAAGCTGACGGCGCCCAGGGAGGTGATGAACTGGGCTGCGTCGCTGCCCTGGTCGAAGTCGACGATGCGCACGAGTTCTAGACGGTCGAGCTCCTCGATCGGCCGCACGCGCACCTCGTTCTCCTCGATCGAGACCACATTGCCCACCGGCAGGCCGGACGGATACATGCCGCCATGTCCCGAGGTCACCAGCCGGTCGCCGACGGCGACGTCGGCCTCGTCCTCCAGATAGAGCAGGCGCGGAAAGGCGGTATTGTCGCCGGCCACGATGGCGCGCTCGCGCGAGCGTTCCAGCATCACCGGCACGCGCATGTTGAGGTCAGTGAGCAGCAGAACCCGCGACGAGCGGTCGCCGACCTGGACGATGCGGCCGGCCAGCCCGCGCGAGCCGAGCACCGTCTGGCCGCTCGCCACGCCGTTGTTGGCGCCGACATTGAGCCCCAGGGAGCGCACGAAGGCGCCGGAATTGTCCGCCACCACCCGGGCGGTCAGAAAGGCGTGCGGCCGATCGGGCCGGTAGTTCATCAAGGAGCGCAGCGAGATGTTCTCCGCCTCCAGCCGGTAGGCGATCTCCTGGAATTGCCTGAGCGTCCGGTTTTCCTGCCGGAGATAGGCATTCTCGGCACGCAGATCGGTCAGTTCCTGGGCATCCTCGACGACGCCGGCGATGGTCGAGGCGGGCTCGGCGATCAGTTCCATGAACGGGGTCAGCAGGTCGGTCACCCGGTTGCGCACGGTGTCGATCAGCACGGTGTCGATCTTGGCCAGCATCATCAGCCCGAAGGCGGCCAGCAGCAGGATGACGAGCGAGAACCGCTGGACGATCCCGCGCAGCGCCATCAGGCGAACCATGGACCGCGGTTGTTTGCGCAACAACGCCTCCGCTGGAAATCGGCCACGGGGTGCGGGGGTCCGCCGCACCGGGGCGATCAGCCGATCTCGAAACTCACCACGCGATTTGGATTATTGTACCAAATACGGTGGGTCAGTACATGTTGATCAACACGTTCTTGAGTGTCTTCATCTCTTCCAGCGCCCTGCCGGTGCCCAGCGCGACGCAGGACAGCGGATCGTCGGCGATGGAGACCGGCAGCCCGGTCGCATGCCTCAGCACATAATCGAGATTGCCGAGCAAGGCGCCGCCGCCGGTCAGCACGATGCCCTTGTCGACGATATCGGCGGCGAGTTCCGGGGCGGTGTGCTCCAGCGCCACCTTCACGGCCTCGACGATGGCACCGACCGGCTCGGCCAGGCTTTCGGCGATCTGGGCCTCGGTGATCACCAGTTCCTTTGGCACGCCGTTCATCAGGTCGCGGCCCTTGATCTCCATCACCCGGCCTTCGCCGTCTTCTGGCGGATAGGCCGAGCCGATCTCCTTCTTGATCCGTTCCGCCGAACCCTCGCCGACCAGCAGGTTAAAGTTCCGGCGGATATAGGCGATGATCGCCTCGTCCATCTTGTCGCCGCCGACGCGCACGGAGCGCGAATAGACGATGCCGCCCAGCGACAGCACGGCGACCTCCGTCGTTCCGCCGCCGATGTCGACGACCATGGACCCGGTCGGCTCGGTCACCGGCAGGTTGGCGCCGATCGCCGCGGCCATCGGCTCCTCGATCAGGAAGACCCGGCGCGCGCCGGCACTTTCCGCCGATTCCTGGATCGCCCGCCGCTCCACCGCGGTGGATCCGGACGGCACGCAGATGATCACCTGCGGGCTGGCGAAGGACCGGCGGTTGTGCACCTTGCGGATAAAGTGCTTGATCATCTCCTCCGCCACCTCGAAGTCGGCGATGACGCCGTCCCGGAGTGGGCGGATGGCCTGGATGTTGCCGGGTGTGCGGCCGAGCATCTGCTTGGCCTCGTCGCCGACCGCCAGCACCTGCTTCTTGCCGCGGACATTGGCGATGGCCACAACCGACGGCTCGTTCAGGACGATGCCGCGGCCCTTCACATAGACCAGCGTATTCGCCGTCCCGAGATCGATCGCCATGTCGGCGGAGAGGAATCCGAGAATGTTGGAGAACATTGAGTATAGGTGACCATTGCGGTAGGCGCGCCAGCAGCCACCACCCGGGACTCCCCTCTTTCCGGGGCGGAGACCGCTTCAAGACGCCCTCAATAGAGCATGGACTATCGCCACTCAAGGACTCAATCGGGGCAAATTCACGGCTGACGCAGCCTTGATCGATGGTGACGTGACTCGCCCTCGTCGGTAATCGCCCCACCATCCGGCCCACCACCGGGAGGCGAGATTACCAAAACGCTAATCAAATAGGCGGGACGCCACTTCGCCGCCCGACTCCCGGTCCGACCGGCCCTCTCCCGTCAGGGCCAGCGGTAGCCGCCGGCCAGCCGGGCGATCGCCTCGGCGATGCGCACGAATTCGGAGCGTTCGCCATTGGGATCGGCGCCAAGCGCGCCGCGGGCCAGCCAGACCGCCGACTGCGCCGCCCCCGTCCCGATGCCAGCCGCGATGTCGCCGCGCGCCGCCTGGGCTGCCATGGCGACGGCGGCGGCGAAGCGGATGTCGGTGGGCATGGCGGTCACCGGCTGCAGTGTGCCGGTCCGGATCGGCTGCCGCGTCTCGCGGATCTGTCCGCTCGCCACGTCGCGATAGCGCAGCCTGAGGAAGCCGAGCTCGCCCGACACCGATTGCGGGTAGGGCGTGGGAAATGGCGCGATGCCGCCCGTCGGCGGTACGCCCTGCCGGTAGGGCTGGACGAAGCCGCCGGAACCGCCCGGCCCCGCGCCGTCCTGTCCCGTGCCGGTCACGCCGGGATAGCGATAGGGTCCGCCCTCATAAGACGGGCCGGGACTGCCCAGCAGCGCCAGTTCGTAGATCAGCGTCACCTCCTGGCCCGGCCGCACCTCGGCGGCATCGGTGCGGGGGTCGAAGAATTCCTGCCGGCTGATCTCGCGCGTCTCGTAGCCGACAAGGCGCCAGGAGCGAACCAGCGCCGGGTTGAACTCCATGTCCACCCGGGCATCGCTCGCCACCGGTGCACCGGCAACGAGCAGGTCCTCGATCACGCGCTCAGCCTCGATCGCGTCGTCGAGATAGGCCGCCTCGCCATTGCCGGCCTGGGCCAGCGCCTGCAGCGCGGCGTCGTCGAAGCCGCCGCGGCTGACCCCGAGCAGCGACAGGAAGACGCCCGAGCGCCGCCGGTCGGCGACATAGGCGACAAGCTCCTGCGGCGAACGCGCGCCGTCGGTGAAGTCGCCATCGGTGATCACCAGCACACGGCTGACGTCGCCAGGCCGCGCGCTCTGCCGTGCCAGGTCGTAGGCGTGGTCGAGCGCGCGCTCTCCCGCCGACCAGCCGCCGGTGTCCAGCGCGTCGGCCGCCCCGGCGATGGCCCAGCGGTTGGCCCCGTCGGTCGGCGGCAGGATGGTTCTCGGCGTGCCGGCGAAGGCGACAACCGAGACCTGGTCACCCGGCGAGACGTTGGCCGCCAGGGACCGCAAGACGTCGCCCGCCAGCCCCGCCGAATCGCGCCCGGCCATGGAGCCGGAAACGTCGACCAGCACGACCAGGTTATGGGGCTGCCGGATGCCCAATGCGGGCTCGGCGGCGGCGACGCCGACATGCACCAGCACCCGGTCGGCGCGCCACGGCGCCTGATAGACCCAACTCGTCGCCTGCAGCGCCTGACCGTAGCCGGGCCGCGGATAGGCGTAGTCGAAATAATTGACCCATTCCTCCGGCCGGATCGCCTGCTCGGGCGGCAGCCGGCCCTCGCCCAGGATCAGGCGCCTGGCATAGCTGTAGGACGCGGTGTCGACGTCGAGGCTGACGGTCGAGGTGCGGTCGACCGATACCGGCGTCTCGCCAGCCGGGCCGGCATCGGGGAAAGTGTCCCCGCCGACCGTGATGCCCGCCGTGCCATAGCTTTCCGGCGTTGACGCCACTCCCCCGCGCGCGCCGGGGGGCTGGTCGCAGGCGGCCAGGACCAGCGCCGTCCCACCGAGTGCCGCGAGGATGCGCAGACGCCGCGCGTTCGCGCCGTTCAAGGGCCCGAAGGCCGCCCCGCTCTGACTGGCTGGTGTTCCCCTGGCCGGCATCGACGCTCTCCCCACTCGATTGTTGTGGCGTCGAACGTAGATCATGACGCGGACATTTGCGCGGCCCAATCGCGGAAAGGTTGAGGCGTCTCGCCTAGCCTTTGCCACGAACGGGAAAGGCCCGCCGGCGGCGACCGGCGGGCCCTTCCGCTACGCTGAATGCGGCCGTCAGGCCGAGAGGCGGGTCGCGCTGTGCTGCGGGTGGGCGGTCTTCTCGCGCTTCAGCATCAGCTTGTTGAGCGCGTGGATATAGGCGCGGGCCGAGGCGACGAGGGTATCGTAATCCGCACCCTGCCCGTTCACCGTCACGCCGCCCTCCTCCAGCCGGACCGTCACCTCCGCCTGGGCGTCGGTGCCGCCGGTTACGGCGTGCACCTGGTAGAGCTGCAGGGTGGCGTCGTGCCGGATGATGTCGCCGATCGCCTTGAAGATGGCGTCGACCGGCCCCGCCCCCTGGGCCTGGGACCACTTCGTCTCGCCGTCCATCTCGAGCACGATCTGGGCGGTCTGCTGGCCGATGGAGCCCGCCATCACGCCCAGCGAGACGAACTTCACCCGCTCGTGCTGGCTGGCGATCTGGTCGTCGACCAGCGCCACGATATCCTCGTCGAACACCTCCTTCTTGCGGTCCGCCAGCGTCTTGAAGCGCTGGAAGGCGTCCTGAAAGGCGTTGTCGCCGAGTTCGAAGCCCAGCTCCTTGAGCTTCGACTTGAAGGCGTGCCGGCCGGAATGCTTGCCCATCACCAGATTGGTCTTGGTCAGGCCGACCGATTCCGGCGTCATGATCTCGTAGGTCGCGGCATGCTTCAGCACGCCGTCCTGGTGGATGCCGCTCTCATGCGCGAAGGCGTTGGCGCCGACGATCGCCTTGTTGGGCTGCACCTGGAAGCCGATCGTGGTGGCCAGCAGTCGCGAGGCGCGGGTGATCAGCGTGGTGTCGATGCCGTTGTCGTAGGGATAGACGTCGGGCCGCGTGCGGATCGCCATCACCACTTCTTCCAGCGCGGCGTTGCCCGCCCGCTCGCCGATGCCGTTGATGGTGCACTCCACCTGGCGCACGCCGACCTTGACGGCGGCCAGCGCGTTGGCGACGGCGAGGCCGAGATCGTTGTGCGTGTGCGAGGAGAAGGTCACCTTCTCCGACCCCGGCACCCGCTCCATCACCATCTGGAACATGGCGGCGTATTCCTCCGGCACGGCATAGCCGACCGTGTCGGGGATGTTGATGGTTGTGGCGCCGGCGCGGATCGCCAGCTCGACCGCCCGGCACAGGAAGTCGGGCTCCGTCCGGCTGCCGTCCTCCGGGCTCCACTCCACGTCGTCGGTGTAGTTGCGGGCGTGGGCGACCGAGGCGCTGATCGCGTCGAGCACCGCCTCGGGCTCCATCTGCAGCTTGTACTTCATGTGCAGGGGCGAGGTGGAGATGAAGGTGTGGATGCGCGGGCTGGCCGCGCCCTTCAAGGCCTCCGCCGCCCGGTCGATGTCCTTCAGCGAGGCCCGGGCAAGACCGGCGATGGTGGTGTTGCGCACCGTGTCGGCGATGGTCTTCACCGCCTCGAAATCGCCGTTCGAGGCGATCGGGAAGCCGGCCTCGATGATGTCGACGCCCATCTCCTCGAGGAGCAGGGCGATGGTCAGCTTCTCTTCCAGGTTCATCGAGGCGCCGGGCGACTGCTCGCCGTCGCGCAAGGTGGTGTCGAAGATCTTCACCCGATCGTTGCTACTCATCGCTTGTCAAAGCTCCATCGCTGGGCGTTCGGCCCGAAACGGTCGAGACAGTCTGTTACCGTCCCCGGTACCGCCTGAAAAGTCGTATGGCACTTGGATGTCGGCGGAACCGGCCTTCGGGGAGTCCCCTGAGCGCTCGCTCGGGATTGGTTCTCGCGCTCGACCTTAAGCGATGCCCAGTCCCAGCCTCAGCGCGCCCAGGGGCGGCTAAGTCGCAGGAGAAGGAGGCCGAGTAGCAGATCGCGCGCAGGCACCGCGGCGCCCGCGGGGGCGTCGGTCGGGAGCCGGAAACTCGTGGACGCGTCGATCATCGGCACAGGCTGCGCGAAAACCGCCGCCAATGGCAAGCGAAAACCGGTGCAGACCCGGCATGTCCGCATGGTTGACAATCTTGGAATGCTTCCAAGTCATATGGCAGACTGACCCCGGAAACTGATCAACGACGTGAAGGGTCTGCAACCATGCAGCTGCTGTCGAAGGTCCTCAGTCGCCTGATCCGGACGGGCCGGCTGACCGTGATCGACGTCGATGGCCGTACGCACCGGTTCGAGGGCGCTCCCGGGCCGGAGGCAACGATGCGCCTCAAGGACAAGTCGCTTTACCGCTCGCTCGTCTTCAAGACCGAACTGGCCTTCGGCGAGGGCTACATGGACGGCACGCTGGAGCCGGTCGGCCACGACATCTACCAGCTGCTCGAAGTGATGCTGTCGAACCGGGACAATCTGGCCGATATCGCCGCCTATCGCTGGCTCTCCCGCTTCGACCGCGTGTTGCGGCCGCTGCACCAGGCGAACCGGCTCAAGCGCGCCAAGTCCAACGTCGCTCACCATTACGACATCTCGAACGATCTCTACCGCCTCTTCCTCGACCAGGACATGCAGTATTCCTGCGCCTATTTCCGGGCGCCAGACGAGACCTTGGAGCAGGCGCAGCTGAACAAGAAGCTGCACATCGCCGCCAAGCTCGCCCTGAAACCGGGCATGAAGGTGCTGGACATCGGCTGCGGCTGGGGCGGCATGGCGATGACGCTGGCCGAGATGACCGATGTCGAGGTGCTGGGCATCACGCTGTCGGAAGCACAGCTCGAGCTGGGGCGCGAGCGCGTGAAGGCGGCCGGTCTGGACGGCAGGGTTCGCCTCGAGCTGATGGACTACCGCAATGTCGACGAGCGCTTAGACCGCATCGTCTCGGTCGGCATGTTCGAGCATGTCGGCGTGCCCAACTACGACACCTTCTTCGCCAAGGTCCGCGACATCCTGAAGCCGGACGGCGTGGCGCTGCTGCACTCCATCGGCCGCAAGGACCCGCCCGGCTCGACCGGCACCTGGATCCGCAAATACATCTTCCCCGGCGGCTACACCCCGGCCCTGTCGGAGGTTTTCCAGTCGACCGAGCGTTCCGGTCTGTGGGTGACGGATTGCGAGGTCCTGCGCCTGCACTACGCCCTGACGCTGAAGCACTGGCGCCAGCGCTTCCTCGCCAACCTCGAACGGGTGAAGGAGATCAACGACGAGCGGTTCTGCCGCATGTGGGAGTTCTACCTCGCCGCCTGCGAGGCCTATTTCCGCTACGAGGGCGGGCACGTCTTCCAGATGCAGCTGACCCGGGACCGCGCCGCGGTGCCGCTGACCCGCGACTACATGATCGACGGCGAACGCGACCTGCACGACCGGTCGAGCGGCACCGGCGCCGGCGCCGGTCAGGCAGCGGCGGAGTAGGCCGGAGAGGCCCGTCCGGCGTGCGCCCCGGATCCGCCGCCGCGGCGAGCCCTCAGCGGCGCACCGTGGGCCCGCGCAGGTAGCGCCGGGGATCGAATTGCGGGGCGGAGACGGCGGCCTGGGTCGGTCCGCTGAAGGCCTGGGTGTCGCCGAAGGTTCCGGTGATCAGGCTGGCAGTGGCGTCGTCGACGCCGTCCCCTTCGCCGCGCAGGTGGCGCAGCAGGTCGGCATGCGCGGGCAGTCCCTTGCGGAACTGCCGCTTGGCGCGGTTCAACTGGTCGGTGAACTGGGTCCAGGGCTGCGGCGAGACGATGGCCTCGAGCCCGAACTCCTTGTCGTCGAAGAAGCCCTTGCCATAGAGCACGTAGAGGAAGTTCCACTCGTTGAAGAGCTGGTTGCCGGCGACGTCGATATCGGCCGGCAGGCAGTTCGCCCACATCTCCAGCCACTCGGTCAGCCGCTCGGGAACGTCGACCTCCTCGCGCGCCGCGCGCCAGAACGGCTCGTCGCGGTTGGACAGCAGGTAGTGGACCATCACGAAGTCGCGGATCTCCTCGTAGAGCCGCGTCATCCGGCCGTTGTAGCGATTGAGCAGGCCCTGCGGCATGTCGCGGGTCGGGAAGCCGTCGACGATCCAGCGCGCCGCCATCTCGATGGAGTAGATCGCCGTCGATTCCAGCGGCTCGATGAAGCCGCTCGACAGGCCGACGGTCACGCAGTTCTTCACCCAGGGCCGGCGCAGATGGCCGATGCGCATCTTCAGCCCGCGCGGCTCCCGCCCCTCGGCGCGCGGCCCGAGATGGGCCAGGAACTCCGCCCGTGCCTCCTCCTCGCTGCGGAACTTCGAGGAATAGACATAGCCGGTGCCGACCCGGTTGAAGAGCGGCACGTTCCACACCCAGCCCGCGCCCAGCGCGGTCGAGGTCGTGCTGGGCTCGATCTCCCGGTTCTCCTCGTGCGGGATCTGCACGGCCAGCGCGCTGTCGCACAGCAAATGATTGCCCCAGGGGATGAACGGCTCGCCCATGGCCGATTGCGCGATCAGGCCGCGGAAGCCGGTGCAGTCGACTACCAGCTCGACCGGGTGGGCACCCGCCTCCCGGAGTTCGAGGGAGGCGACGAAGCCGCGCTCGTCGAGATTGACCGCCTCGACGTCGTCGCGGATATGGGTGACGCCGCGCTCGACGCAGACGTCGCGCAGGAAGTCGGCGAACAGCCCGGCATCGACGTGATAGGCGTAGGCCATCGCCGACTCGTAATCCTTGGAGCCGAACGGCTTGGGGCCTTTCTGACGGTCGACGGCGTCCTTGTTGGCGACGATGTGGTCGACGAAGCTAGAGCGCGGCCCGACGAAGCGGTGGAAGAAATAGGCGCCGTTGTAGCCAGCGAGGTGCGGCCCGGTCTGGAACGGGTGGAAGAAGGTGCGCGACGTACCGTCCGGCCAAAGATTCCAGCCGACGAAGCGCACGCCCAGCTTGAAGGAGACGTTGCAGGCCTTGATGAAGGCGCGCTCGTCGATGTCGAGCTGACGCAGCATGCGCACCATGCCGGGCACCGTCGCCTCGCCGACGCCGATGGTCGGCGTGTTCGGGCTCTCGATCAGCGTCACCTCGACCCGGCGCTGCGGCGCACCGCGGTTCAGGAAAGTGATCAGCATCGTGGCCGTCAGCCAGCCGGCGGTGCCGCCGCCGACAATGGTGACATGGCGCACCGGTGTTGCCATCGCTCGCCTCCCCTCGCCTCTGCCCCGCCCCGGAAACGACGATCCTAGCGGAACTCGCGGCGCCCGCCACCTATTCAATATGGAAAGGCGTCGAAACCCGCAACGTATGCGTGCAAGCGAGGAACTGCGCCAGGCGACTGCGCGAGTGTAGACGGCATGCCGCCCCGCCATCAACGCCCCGAAGTCGAACGACCGCGCGTTCGCATCGGGATTGACGCGGTGATACAGAACCGATAAGTTCCGGAATCATTTAGTTCCGAAAGAGGGCAGATGACGGATCCTGAACTCGACCGTGTGTTTTCGGCGCTGGCGGACAGCACGAGGCGGGCGATCCTGGCCCGACTACGGCTTGGCGAGGCCTCGGTTTCCGAACTGGCCCTGCCGTTCGCGATGACCGCACGGGCCGTCAGCAAGCATATCGCCGTGCTGGAAAGCGCCGGGCTGGTGACCCGGAGCCGCGACGCCCAGCGTCGGCCAAGCCGGATCGTCGCGACGCCGCTGCTGGCGGTCGACCGCTGGCTGGACGACTACCGCTCGCTCTGGACCGCGCGGTTCGATCGCCTGGAGAAGAGACTGGAAAAGGGGAAGGGTTCCCATGGCACAGACTGACGGCACCGGCTTTCACATCGTCATTGAACGACGCTTCGACGCGAGCCCAGAGACGGTGTTCGCACAGTGGCTGGACGCGGAGGCGCTCAAGGACTGGTTTTCGCCCGAAGGTTTCACGGGCATGAAAGCCGAGGCGGATGCGCAGCCGGGCGGTACCTGGCGGGTCGTCTACCGGAGCCCGGACGGCGTCGATATCGCCGAGACGGGAACCTATACCGTCATCGACCGGCCCACCCGCCTCGAACTGACCCTGACGCAAGACCTGCCGGGCGGCGTGCGGGACACGCGGATCGTCGTGACCTTCGCCCCCGATGGCGACGGCACGGTCATGCGTTTTTCCCAGGCCGGGCTGGTCTCCGCCGCCCAGCGTGACGGCATGGCCGATGGCTGGGGCACCTGCTTCGACAGGCTGCGGAACCGGCTGGGCGAGGCGGAGCTACGAGCGGAGTTCGAGACCTGGTTCGCGGCTTCCGAGCGCAAGGATCTCGACGCGTCGATGGAGCGCATCGCCGAGGACGTCATCAGCTATGAGCACAGCGCGCCCCTGGAGGTGCGGAACATCGCCGGCGTGCGCGCAGAATGCGCCAGGGGCTTCCGGTTGGCGGGGCCGGAGTTCCGCTGGGACGTCCCCGACCACGCCATCATCGTGCGCGGCGATATCGCGGTCGCCTGGGGTCTGAACCGGATGGCCACGCGCGAGAACGGCACGGTAGTGAACGAGATGTGGTCACGCGGCACCCGCGTCTTCCAGCGGCGGGACGGCAGGTGGCTGATGATCCACCAGCATGTCTCCTTTCCCTTCGATCCCGAAACCGGTTCGGCACGGCTCGACCTGACGCCGGGCGGCTAGGCCCCCGACGTCGATGCGGGGCGCCTGCCATGCGAAGGGATCGCGAAAACGGGCTCACCCCCGCCGCCACGTGGACGCGGCCGGCAGGTGGACGGCGATGATCGCACGGTCGGGCGCACCGCCGATGGCCCGAGAAAAAGGGCGGCTGCCCGCGGCGCCGCCCTGATCCCCGTCACCGCGCGTCTTGGCGCGACGATCAGTTCTTTTCCTTGTCGACCAGCTTGTTCTGGGCGATCCACGGCATCATGGCGCGCAGCTTCTCGCCCACCTTCTCGATGTCGTGCTCGGCCTGGCGGCGGCGCGTCGCCTTGAAGCTGGTCTGGCCGACCTTGTTCTCCAGCATCCAGTCGCGCGTGAAGACGCCGTTCTGGATGTCGGCGAGCACCTGCTTCATGGACGCCCGGGTCTCGTCGGTGATGATCTTCGGACCGGTGCGGTAGTCGCCATATTCGGCGGTGTTGGAGATCGAGTAGCGCATGTTGGCGATGCCGCCCTCATACATCAGGTCGACGATCAGCTTGACCTCGTGCAGGCATTCGAAATAGGCCATCTCGGGCGCATAGCCGGCCTCCACCAGGGTCTCGTAGCCGGCCGTGATCAGCGCCGTCAGGCCACCGCAGAGCACCACCTGCTCGCCGAACAGATCGGTCTCGCACTCTTCCTTGAAGGTCGTCTCGATGACGCCGGCGCGGCCGCCGCCGATCGCCGAGGCATAGGACAGGCCGACGTCGAAGGCCGCCCCTGTGGCGTTCTTGTCGACGGCGATCAGGCAGGGCACGCCACCGCCGCGCTGATACTCCGAGCGCACCGTGTGGCCGGGGCCCTTCGGGGCCACCATGAAGATGTCGATGTCGCCGCGCGGCTCGATCAGATTGAAGTGGATGTTCAGCCCGTGCGCGAAGCCCAGCGCCGCCCCCTCCTTGAGGTTGGGCGCCAGGTCGTCCCGGTAGATGTCGGCCTGCAGCTCGTCGGGCGTGCACATCATCAGCACGTCGGCCCACTCGGCGGCCTCGGCCGGGCTCGTCACGGTGAAGCCGGCCGCCTCTGCCTTCTTCCGGGTGGCGGAACCCTCGCGCAGGGCGATGCGCACATCCGCCACCCCGCTGTCGCGGAGGTTGGCGGCATGGGCGTGCCCCTGGGATCCGTACCCGATGATGCAGACCTTCTTCGACTTGATCAGGTTCACGTCCGCATCGCGATCGTAATAGACGCGCATGGCCTTCTTTCGTCCTCTCTTGAACTCGGTTGGTCTTGTCAGCTGGCGCCGGCGCCGGCCGGCCCTGGGAACGGGGCGGACCTCAGGGGTCTAGGAACAGGCCTTCCTGGCCGCGGCTGATCGCCGCCGCGCCGGTGCGGGCAAGCTCGACCATGCCCAGCGGTGCCATCAGCCCGGTGAAGGCGTCGATCTTCTCCGCACTGCCGGTCACCTCGAAGACGAAGCTTTCGGTCGTGCTGTCGACCACCTTGGCACGGAAGATCTCGGCGATGCGCAGGCTCTCGATGCGCTTGTCGCCGGCGCCGCGCACCTTCACGAGCGCCAGTTCGCGCTCCACCGACGGTCCCTCGATGGTCAGGTCGTTGACCCGGTGCACCGGCACCAGGCGTTCGAGCTGCGCCTTGATCTGCTCGATGATCATCGGCGTGCCGCTGGTCACGATGGTGATACGGCTGCGCTGGCCGGTGTGGTCGATCTCGGCGACCGTGAGGCTCTCGATATTGTAGCCGCGGCCGGAGAACAGGCCGATCACGCGCGCCAGCACGCCCGGCTCGTTATCGACGATGACCGCGATGGTATGGCGTTCGGTAGGTTCCTGAGGGGGCATGGCAGGCAGCCGCGACGTTGGATTTTCGTTTTCTCGACGGGAAAGGCCGCCGCCTGACGTGACGCCGGCGTCGGTGATACGCGCGCCGCCTATACCAGAACCATGCCGTCCTCGGAAGCCGGCTGGTCGGCCTTGTCCTCGGGGCCGAGCAGCATCTCGTAGTGCGGATGGCCGCCCGGGATCATCGGGAAGCAGTTCTCCTTCTGGTCGACGGCGATGTCGGCGATCACCGGACCGGGATGAGCGATCATCTCGGCGATCACGCCGTCGAGCTCGTCGACCTCCTGGGCGCGCAGGCCCTTGGCGCCGAAGGCTTCCGCCAGCTTCACGAAGTCGGGCAGGGAGTCGGAATAGGACTGGGAATAGCGCTCGCCATGCAGCAGTTCCTGCCACTGGCGCACCATGCCCATCCACTGGTTGTTGATGATGTAGAGCTTGACCGGCAGGCGGTACTGCACCGCCGTGGCGATCTCCTGGATCATCATCATCACCGAGGCCTCGCCGGCGACGTCGATCACCAGGGCGTCGGGGTGGCCGATCTGCACGCCGACCGCCGCCGGGAAGCCGTAGCCCATGGTGCCGAGGCCCCCGGAGGTCATCCAGTGGTTAGGCTTCTGGAAGGGGATGTGCTGGGCCGCCCACATCTGGTGCTGGCCGACCTCGGTGGTGATGTAGACGTCGTCGCGATCGGCGGTCATCTCCGCCAGCCTGCGGATGGCGTGTTGCGGCTTGATCACCGCGCCCTTGCCGGTCGGCTGGCTGAACTTCAGGCACTCGCGCGCGCGCCACTGCTCGATCTGCTGCCACCAGGTGGACAGGGCCTTGGCGTTGGCCTTCAGGCCCTTCTTCTTCCACATCTCCGCCATCAGCGCGACCACGCGGCCCGCATCGCCGACGATCGGCAGGTCGACGCGGACGTTCTTGTTGATCGAACTCGGGTCGATGTCGACGTGGATCTTGGTGGACCCGGGCGAGAACTCGGTCAGCAGGCCCGTCACCCGGTCGTCGAAGCGCGCCCCGATGTTGATCATCAGGTCGCAATTGTACATGGCCAGATTGGCCTCGTAGGTCCCGTGCATGCCGAGCATGCCCAGGAAGCGCCGGTTGGCGGCCGGGATGGCGCCGAGACCCATCAGCGTGGAGGTGGCCGGGAAGCCGGTGGTGTCGACCAGCCTGGTCAGGGCGGCCGAGGCCTCGGGCCCGGCATTGATCACGCCGCCGCCGGTATAGAAGATCGGCCGCTTGGCGCGCGCCATCATCTCGACCGCCTGCTCGACCAGCTTGTGGTCGGGTTCGACCTTCGGCCGATAGGTGCGGTGAACCACCTGCTCAGCCGGCACGTAGGGTGCCGGCGCGAACTGGATGTCCTTCGGCAGATCGATGACAACCGGTCCCGGACGGCCGTTCCTTGCCACCCAGAAGGCCTCGTGCACGGTGCGGGCGAGCTTGGTCGACTCCTTCACCAGGTAGTTGTGTTTGGTGCAGGGCCGGGTGATGCCCGTGGTGTCGCATTCCTGGAAGGCGTCGTTGCCGATCAGATGGGTCGCCACCTGGCCGGTGATGCAGACGATGGGGATCGAGTCCATCAGCGCGTCGGTCAGCCCGGTGACCGCGTTGGTCGCGCCGGGACCGGAGGTGACCAGCACCACGCCGACCTTGCCGGTCGAGCGGGCATAGCCCTCCGCCGCGTGCACCGCGGCTTGCTCGTGGCGCACCAGGACGTGGCGGATATGGTTCTGCTGGAACAGTGCGTCGTAGATCGGCAGCACCGCGCCGCCCGGATATCCAAAAATCACGTCGACGCCCTGCTCGGTGAGGGCTTTCAGGACAACTTCGGCTCCGCTCAACTGCTTGTCTGACATCACACCATGCTTCCGGTCTCGGTCATTCACGCCACGCCGGCCGGTGACGGAACGCGCGCTCCCGGCGCCTGCCGCCGGGCTGCTCCAGAGGGTTGAAAACCGCGGAAACAAGCCCTGGCAGGCCGCTCTGCGGGGACCGGCACGCTAGACGGGGCTCCCAGTCAGGTCAACGGGTATTTCGAATATTCGCCAAGAATTCGGCGCAGAATCTTTCCGAATGTTGCGCGTCATGGTCATGGCTGACATGCAGCACCGCGCGCCTGTCGGGCGCATCCTTGGCCGACAGCCGGTCGATAAGCTGGCCGCGCAGCCAGGTCATCTGGCGCTTGGCGTAGCGACGCGTCGCCGTCTTCGCACGCTCCACGGCAGCCTTTAGGTCGAGCTCGCCGTCGAGGTGGGCGAGCAGTTCCGGTACGCCCAGCGCCTTCATCGCCGGCAGGTCGCGCGGCAGGGCCCGATCGCGCAGCACCGCCACCTCGGCCAGCGCGCCTTGTGTCATCATGCGGTCGAAGCGGTCGTCGCAGGCGGCATTGAGCGCCGCCCGCCGCGGCATCAGCACGGCGATGTCGAAGCGCATCCCGGGCGGCGGACCCACCCGCTCCTCCGCCTGCCAGTCGGCCAGCGACCGGTTGGTGGCCATCATCACCTCCCAGGCGCGCACCATGCGCTGGGAATCGCCGGGGCTGAGCCTCGCCGCCATTTTCGGATCCCAGCGGGAGAGCTGATCATGGAACGCCGCATTGCCCAGCGCGGCCAGCAGATCGCGCGTCGCCTGCCGGATGTGCGGCGGGATGTCGGGAATGTTGTTCAAGCCTTCGATCAACGCCGTCAGGTAGAGACCGGTGCCGCCGACCACGATCGGCTGGCGTCCCTTGGACAGCGCCAGCTCGATCTCGGCCAGCGCCATGTCGCACCAGGCAGCCGCCGAACAGGGCTGGTCGGCGGCCAGCACGCCGTAGAGGCGGTGTGGCAGGCGCCGCTCGTCGGCGGCCGGAGGGCGCGCGGTCAGAATGCGCAGATCGGCATAGACCTGCATGCTGTCGGCGTTGATGATCGTGCCGTCCTCCGCCTCGCCGAGGCGCATCGCCAGCCCGGACTTGCCCGAGGCGGTCGGCCCGGCGACCACGAGAACGCGTTTTTCGGCCTGCTGTGACATTCCCCCTTATGCACCAATCCCCGCCGCTCGTCTTCGACCACCCGCGCCGCCCGGCACGCCGTCGGGCCCCTTTACTCGAACCACGCAGCGCGATCATATGCGGCGGCGCCCACCCGTCTGTCGGACGTCCCGCCCCATGAAGCTCGTTCTCACCATCGTCGCCGCCACGGAGGGCGGTCTCACCGCCGGGATGGTCGAGCGCCTGCGCGCGGCGCTGACCTCGCCGGTCCTGACGCCCGGCCCGGCCGACTGGCTGGCGCCCGGCCGTGCCGCCGACCTGCCGCTCGAAGCCGCTGAAGCCGTGAAGGGCAATGTGGTGCCGCAATCGCTCGCGCGCCAGGTCGACGGCCTTGCCGAGAGGCTCGGCCTGGGACCGGTCGATCTCGCCCTCCTGCCCGCTGCGGGCCGGCGCAAGCGCCTGCTGCTGGCGGACATGGACTCCACCATCGTCACCGCAGAGACGCTCGACGAGATGGCCGGGCGCCTCGGGTTGAAAGACGAGATCGCCGCCATCACCGCGCGCGCCATGGCTGGCGAGCTCGATTTCGAATCAGCCCTGAGGAAGCGCGTCGGCATGCTCAAGGGGCTGCCGGAGAGCGCGATCGCCGAAACCCTCGGCGAAATCGTCCTGTCGCCCGGTGCCGAGACGCTGGTGCGCACCATGGCGGCCCACGGCGCCCACACGATCCTGGTTTCCGGCGGCTTCACCGACTTCACCGAAGCCGTCGCCGCGCGGGCCGGCTTCCGGGAGCACCGGGCCAACGTGCTGGAGCGCGCCGACGGACGTCTGACCGGCCAGGTACGCGAGCCAATCCTGGGCCGGGAGGCCAAGGACCGGACGCTGCGGGACGCTGCCGACCGACTCGGGCTCGCCTTGTCGGAGACATTGGCCGTCGGCGATGGCGCCAACGATGCGGAGATGATCCGCCATGCCGGGCTGGGGGTCGGCTATCGCCCGAAGCCGCTGCTGCGCCAGGTCGCCGATGCCTGCATCCTGCACGGCGACCTCACCACGCTGCTCTACTTCCAGGGCTTCCGCCGTGCCGACTTCGCCGACTGACCGCCGCGGCCCCCCCGTAGCGCTCGCTCATGACGCGTCGCCGGCACGGGACGCCGGGACGGTCGCCAGGAGAAATGCCGCCGGCGGTCCTGTCACCGGCCGGCGGCATTGATCACCGGGCTTACCGGTCGGTGCTACTCCTCGAGCGGCAAGGCCACGAAGCGCAACTGGCCGTCCCGGCTGACCAGCATCAGGACGGAGCGGCGATCCTGCTCGCGGGCTTCCTCGATGCCGGCCACGACGTCGTCAGGTGAACCGACGGGCTCCTGCCCGACCTCGACGATCAGTTCGCCCGCAACCAGACCCTCCTCCGCCGCGGCGGAATCGGGTTCGACAGCGGTGATCACCACACCGGAAGAATCGGGCGGCAGCGCGTACTGCTCGCGCAGCTCGTCGTTCAGGCCGCTGACGGTAAGGCCGAGATCGGCGATCTCGCGCTCAACCGCATCGCCGCCATCGCCCTGCGCCAGCAGGCCCTGCTCCTCGGCGACCTCGAGTTCACCCAGCGTGACCTCGAAGTTCTGGGTCTCGCCGCGGCGGAAAACCTCTACCGGCACGCTCGATCCGACCTCCGTCTCGGCCACCACGCGTGGCAGTTCCCGCATCTCCTCGATCGGCTCGCCATTGAAGGACAGGATCACGTCGCCTGCCTCGAGACCGGCCATCGCCGCCGGCCCCTCCGGTGTGACCGAGGCGACCAGCGCACCCTCCGCCTCGGCCATGCCGAGGCTTTCGGCGATATCGTCGGTCACCGTCTGGATGCGCACGCCGAGCCAGCCGCGCCGCGTGCGGCCGAACTCGAGGATCTGCCCGACGACGTTCTGCGCCAGGTTCGAAGGAATGGCGAAGCCGATGCCGACCGAGGCGCCGGTGGGCGAGAAGATGGCCGAATTGATGCCCACCACCTCGCCGTCCATGTTGAACATCGGCCCGCCGGAATTGCCGCGGTTGATCGCCGCGTCGGTCTGGATGAAATCGTCGTAGCGGCCGGCCTGGATGTCGCGCCCGCGCGCCGAGACGATGCCGGCGCTGACCGAGCCGCCCAATCCGAACGGGTTGCCGATGGCGATAATCCAGTCGCCCACCCTGGCGGCGTCGCTGTCGCCCCAGGAAACCGCGGGCAAGGGCTCGTCGGTCTCCACCCGCAGCACGGCCACGTCCGTCTCTGGATCGGTGCCCACCACCTCGGCCGCGAACTCGGTGCCGTCCTGCAGGATGACGCGGATCTCGTCGGCGGCGTCGATAACGTGGTTGTTGGTGATCACCACGCCCTCGGGATCGATGATGAAGCCCGAGCCGAGCGCGGTCGCCCTCCGGGGCGGCCCGTTGTCCGGCGGGTTGCGGAACTGGTCGAAGAAGTCCTCAAACGGCGAGCCGGGCGGGAATTCGGGCAACTCCTGGCCGGCGCCGCCGGAGACGAGCTGGGTTGTCGAGATATTGACGACCGACGGCAGGAGTTCCTCCGCCAGGTCGGCGAAACTCGCCGGCCGCGACTGGTCCTGGGCCTTCACGGCGGCGACCTGCATGACCAGCATCATCGCCACCAGCACGACGACCGAGACTGCCCAGACCAGGCTCTTGACCACGCCACCTGCATCGGTCACGGCGCAGCATCGGTTGGCGAGGCAAAGTCCACGTGACTCATTCATGGGTATCAATCTCCTCCGCTGGCCATCCGGATCGGGAAACCGTGGGCCGAGAAAACGGGCCAGTGACAACGGGCCAATGACTAGGGAGCCAGCGCGTTCGTTCAGGGATTTCGTGGAACCCAAATATGGTGCCAATTTGGCACCCCGCCGAGGGACCGTGGCGCGACGTTGAAAAAAATCCCGGGAACCAAGCCGCGCTGCGGCGGCATGTCGCGCGTCAGGCGCCGCGCACCAGCCAGAGCAGTCCCAGCCCGATCTGGGCGAAGACCAGGCCGGCGCCACGCAACACGCGGGCCGGCGTGGCGATCATGGTGATGAGCAGGCGTTTCAACTGCTCGGGAAAGGCCGCGTAGGCCAGACCCTCGATGACGAAGAGAAGAGCGAGCGCGGCGAGGAAATCGCTCACCGCGCCGCCGCCGCCATGGCGTTGCGCGCGACAGGCGACGACATCGCCGCCAGCCCCTACTGGGCCTCCGCCGCGCCGTTGTCCTGATCGGCGGTGCCGCCACCCGCATCGTTCCCGCCGCCCGCTTCGTTGCCGGCACTGGCGGCTGGGATATTATTGACCCCGCCGGGGATCGGCAGGCTCGGCAGGCTGCCCGCCTCGATGCCGGCACCCGACACGTTGCGGAAGAAGCGGAAGAAATCACCCGTCGGCGACATCACGAAATGGGTGCCGGAGCCGAGCGACTGGCGATAGGCCTGCAGCGAGCGGTAGAAGGCGAAGAAGTCCTCGTCGGCGGAGTAGGCGTTGGCCAGAATGGTGATCGCCTGGCCGTCTCCCTGACCGCGCAGGATCTCGGCCTCGCGCTGGGCTTCGGCCAGCAGGACGGTTCGTTCGCGGTCGGCGCGGGAACGGATTTGCTGGGCCAGTTCCGCGCCCTGGGCGCGGAACTCCGAGGCCTCCCGCTCACGCTCGGAGCGCATTCGGTTGTAGACCGACTGCACCGTGCCTTCCGGCACGTCGGCGCGGCCGATGCGCACATCGATGATTTCGATGCCGAACTGCTCCTCGGTCTGCGCCTCCACCGCAGCCATGATATTCACCATGATGTCGGCGCGCTGATCGGAGAGGATCTCGATCTGTGTCCGGTTGCCAAGCAGGCCGCGCAGCGAAGAGTTGGTGATACGGCTGATCTGTTGCGCAGCACCCTCCTCGTCGCGTACCGCCTGGAAGAAGCGCAGCGGATCGGTGATGCGGTAGCGCACGAAGCTGTCGACGTCGAGGCGCCGGTTGTCCTCGAAGGTTACCTGCTCCACCGGCGGATCCACGGGCAGGATGCGGCGGTCGAAATATTGTGCGTTCTGCAGGAACGGGATCAGGAACTCCAGACCCGGCTCGCGCACCACCCGTTGCGGCTCGCCGAACTGCAGGACGATGACCTGCTCGTTCTCGCGGACCACGAAGAAGGACTGCGAGGCGACGACGAAGATCACCACCACGGCGATGGCGATTGCGATCAGACCCTTGCGCATGGTTACCGTCCCTGTGCGGCGTTGGAGCCACGAAGCTGGTCGAGCGGCAGGTAGGGGACCACGCCCTGGCCGGTGCCCTCGGAATCGATGATCGTCAGGCCGACGTCGCTGAACACCTCCTCGATCGTTTCAAGATAGAGCCGCTGGGCGGTGACCGCCGGAGCGATCTGATAGCTCTCCAGCACCGAGGTGAAGCGCTGGGCGTCACCGTCAGCCTCGGCCACGACCTGCTCGCGATAGGCTTCCGCCTGCTGGATCATCTGCTCGGCTTCGCCGCGCGCCCGCGGAATGATGTCGTTGCGATAGGCTTCCGCCTCGTTGCGCAGCCGGTCCTGGTCCTGCTGAGCGCGCTCGACGTCGAGGAAGGCATCGATCACCGGCTCGGGCGGATCGACCGCCTGCAGCACAACACCGTCGATCAGCACGCCGGCACCGTACTCGTTCAGCACCGCCTGGGTGCGCTCGCGCACGGTCACTTCGATCTGGCTGCGATCTTCGGTGAGCGCGCGCTGGATTTCGGTCTGGCCGATCACCTCGCGCATGGCGCTCTCCGCCACGGCCTTCACCGACGCTTCGGGATCGGCGATGTTGAACAGGAAGTTCCGGACGCCTTGCGACGACCGGTCGATGCGCCAGAGCACCGAGAAATCGATGTCGATCAGGTTGGCGTCGCCGGTCAGCATCAGGCTTTCCTCGGGGATATCCCGCACGCGGCCGGCCGACGGATCACCGGTGAAGCCGATGTCGATGCGGTTGACCGTCGTCACCGAAGGCCGTTCGACGTCCTGGATCGGATAGGGCAGATGGTAGTGCAGGCCAGGCTCGGTGGTGGACGTGTATTCCCCGAACGTCAGGACGACACCGACCTGGTCGGGCTGCACCCGGTAGAAACCGGTAAGGGCCCAGCCACCGATGATGAGGACGAGAATGATGAGGATCGCCCGGCCGCCACCCAGATTGCCCGGCAGAAACCGCTTCACGCGGTCCTGACCGCGCCGCAGCATTTCCTCGAAATCCGGACCGCCCGAGCCGCCACCGCCGCCGCTTGGCCGCTGCCCCCATGGGTTCTGTCCGTTTCCGCCAGAACCTCCGGAACCGCCGGATCCTCCTGATCCGCCGCCCCACGGGCCGCCTCCACCCTGATTGTTCCAAGGCATGTTCGCGTCTACTAGCCTCGCTTTATCCTTGGGGACCGCTCCGCCGGCGCGGATTCATTACCCCGTTGACGGTGTCTAGGTAGCACACCCCTAGCCTCGACGGGCAAGACCGCTTATGTGACCGCCCCTGAGGTATCTGTCAGGCGATGCCCGACCAGCCGGCCGCTGTCAAGCCTTCGGACATATTGGCGAGCGAGTGGAGTTTTCAACCATGGACCCCGTTTCCCGAGAACAGGTGCTCGAAGCGCTCCGCGATGTCGTCGAGCCCGCGAGCGGGCGCAGCATCGTCGCCGCGGAGATGATCGACGGCCTGATCGTCAAGGACGGGCACGTGCAGATTTCGATCGCCGTCGATCCCGCCGCCGGCTCCGCGCTGGAGCCGATGCGCCAGGCGGCGGAAAAGGCGATGGCCCGGGTTCCCGGCGTGCTGTCGGCGACGGCGATCCTGACCGCGGAACGTCAACCGTCCGCGCAGTCTCAAGCCGGGGCCCAAGCCGGGCCCCAAGCCAGGTCCCCGGCCCCGTCCGAGGCAGGCGCCGCACGGCCGCCGGCCGGGTCGGGCGCGCCGCGCCAGCGACAGCAACTGGAGGTGCCGGGCGTCAAGGCGATCATCGCCGTGGCCTCCGGCAAGGGCGGTGTCGGCAAGTCGACCGTGGCCGTCAACCTCGCCCTCGGGCTGCAGGCGCAGGGCCTGAAGGCCGGTCTGCTCGACGCCGACATCTACGGCCCCTCGGCGCCGCGCCTGCTGGGCATTTCCGGCAAGCCGAGCTCACCGGACGGCAAGCGACTCGACCCCAAGACGGCCTACGGTCTGAAGGTCATGTCGATCGGCTTCCTGATCGAGGAAGACACGCCGATGATCTGGCGCGGGCCGATGGTGCAGAGCGCGCTGGTGCAGATGCTGCGCGACGTGAACTGGGGCGATCTCGACGTGCTGGTGGTCGACATGCCGCCGGGTACCGGCGACGCCCAGCTGACCATGGCCCAGCAGGTGCCGCTGAGCGGTGCCGTCATCGTCTCCACGCCGCAGGACATCGCGCTGATCGACGCCCGCAAGGGCCTCAACATGTTCCTCAAGGTCAACGTGCCGGTGCTCGGCATCGTGGAGAACATGTCCTATTTCCTGTGCCCCCATTGCGGCGAGCGCAGCGAGGTCTTCGGGCATGGCGGCGCGCGGGAGGAGGCGGCCCGGCTCGGCGTGGACTTCCTCGGCGAGGTGCCGTTGCATCTCGAGATCCGCATCCGCTCCGACGCCGGCACGCCGATCGTCGCCAGCGCGCCCGACAGCGCCGAGGCCGGCGCCTTCCGGGCGGTCGCGGCCAGGGTCGCCGCCGCCCTGCAGACGGCCGCGCCGCGCGCCGCGCCCCGGATCGTCGTGGATTAGCCGCTTTCGATCAAAGCGTTGCCACAATGGCTCGCTATCTCCAACGCTGACAAGGGCTCGATCCCGGCTGCGGCTCGGACGGGCCGCGCGCGCCGGGGCGACATGCGGTACATCATGTCGCGCATCGGCGACGCCTTTGATACGATCTGGCAGAGACATTGGAGATACCAGTCATGCGTTGGCTCGCACGACGGGACGGATGGATTTGGGCGACGGCGGCGGCGCTGGCCTCGGCCAGCGTGGTGGCGCATGCCGACCCGGTCAGCGTTTCGGTACGCAACAATTCACCCACGCAGGTGCTGGCGATCCAGGTTTCGCCAGACTACAGCACCACCTGGGGCGCGAACCGGCTGTCGACCAATCTTGGTCCCGGCGAAAGCACCACCATCCAGCTCAACGAGGGGGCGTGCTTCTACGATATCCAGGTGGAAAGATCGCAAGGCTCCGTGCAACAGATCTGGGGCGTCAACGTCTGCGCCCGCCCGCAGGTCGATCTGCGCTGAACGCTACCCCGGCATCCCCAGGCGGACACACCTTTCCCTTGTTGTATCGAGGGGAAAGTATGTAGAAACCGACGACCGTCGCCCGGTGGGCACAATTCGCTCACAACCGACATGCCGTCCAGCGTCAATGGGGACTAGCCCGTGAGTACCGATCCCAAGGCCGTTGAAGAAAAGGTTATCGAGATCGTCGCCAATCAGCGGCGCGTCGATCCCGGCACGCTCTCGCTCGACATGAAGCTAGAGGACACCGGCATCGAATCGATCGACCTCGTCGAGATCATCTTCGCCATCGAGGACGAGTTCGACATCGACGTCCCGCAGGATCGTGACGCGATGAAGCTCGAGACCCTGCAGGACGTGGTCGATGGCGTGCAGCGCCTGATCGCGGAGAAGAACGCCGCCTGATCCTCGGCGCCGGACACCGTGGCACCACCTTCGGATTCTCTCACGGCATGAGGCGATATGCACCGCGTGGCGATCACCGGACTGGGCTGCATCTCCGCGCTGGGGCACAGCGCAGCCGAGCATTGGCAGGCGGCGCGCGACGGCCGATCCGGCATCGGTGAGATCAGCCAGGTCTCGCCCGACCTGCTGCAGGTAAAGGTGGCGGCCGAGGTGCGCGGCTTCGACGCCACCGGCAAGCTCTCCGACAGCCAGCTGGTCTCGACCGACCGCTTCACCCAGTTCGCCATCATCGCCGCGCGCGACGCGGTCGCGGATGCCGGTCTCACCTTCTCCGACGAGCTTGCCGAGGAAACCGCCGCGATCATCGGCACCGGCATCGGCGGCGCCGTCACCATCGACGCGAACGCCGACCGGGTCTACGCCCAGAAGCGGCCGCGCCTGCACCCGATGTCGATCCCCAAGACCATGCCGAGCGCGGCGGCCAGCTACATCACCATGGACCTCGGCCTGCACGGCCCGGCTTTCGGCGTCACCAGCGCCTGCTCGTCCGCCAACCATGCGATCGGCGAGGCCCTGTGGATGGTACGCACCGGCCGCGCCCGGGCGGCGGTGACCGGCGGCAGCGAATCCTGCCTGACCTACGGTTCGCTGCTGGCCTGGCAGGCGCTGCGCGTGATGGCGATGGATACCTGCCGCCCATTCTGCGTCGATCGCAAGGGCATGGTGCTGGGCGAAGGCGCCGGCATCCTCGTCCTCGAACGGCTCGATGACGCCAAGGCTCGCGGCGCCCGCATCTATGCCGAACTCGCCGGCACCGGCCTTTCCTCCGACGCCGGCAGCCTCACCGACCCGTCGGCCGAAGGCGCCGCCCTGGCGATGCGCCGCGCCCTGAAGGATGCCGGCGTGGCGGCGGACGAGATCGGCTACATCAACGCGCACGGCACCGGTACGGGCCAGAACGACCCGGCCGAGGCGGCGGCGATCCACCTCGCCTTCGCGTCGCGCGGCCGCGCGATACCCGTATCGTCGACCAAGTCGATGCACGGCCACTGCCTCGGCGCGGCCGGCGCGCTCGAATCGGTCATCACCGCCAAGGCGGTCGCCGAGCAGGTCGCCCCGCCCACCGCGAACTTCACCACCGCCGACCCGGCATGCGATCTGCGCCACGTGCCCAACGAGGCGATCGACATCGAGGTCGGCGCGGCGCTCTCCAACTCCTTCGCCTTCGGCGGCCTGAACTCCGTCCTGGTGATGCGCCGGGTGTCCTGACGGACCCGACCTTGCGCGCCGGCGTGAAGGACGCTATGGCCCTGCCGACCTGCACCCGAGCCCGGATCCCACCGACGTCGCGATGACGATCAGCGCGCCCATACCGGCCATGCCGGTTCGCCACAAGGAGACCCTGTCGCCGCTGCGCGCCATGGCCGCCGCCAGGCGCAACTTCATCGGCGTCTGGCCGGAGGAGGCCTATTATGCGGGCTTCCTCGCGCAGAAATTCTTCCGGCGCTGGCTGTTCGTCGCCAACAGCCCCCGCACGGTGCGCCACGTCATGGTCTCCAACGTGGCCAACTATCCGAAATCCGACGAGATGAAGAAGGCGCTGGGTCCGCTCATCGGCAACTCGATGCTGCTGTCGGACGGCGAAATCTGGCGCCGCCAGCGCCGCGCCGCGACGCCGCTGTTCCACGGCCGGGAGATCCGCCGCTTCGCCGACATGATGGTGTCCACCACCACCGAGATGGCGGACGACTGGGCGCGCGGGCTGGCCAGCGGCGAGCGGACCGAGCGCGACATGGCCGAGGAGATGGCCCGGGTCACCGCCGAGGTGATCTGCCGCACCATGTTCTCCTCCGATCTGGGCGACCGGGCGCGGGTGATCTACGAAAGCTTCACCGACTATCTCGGCGCGCTGCGCTCGGTCGAGTTCGACGAGTTCATGGGCCTGCCCGGCTGGCTGCTGCCCCGTCTGCCGCGGCCCAAGGCCAGGCGGGCGCTCAGGCGCATCCACCAGGTCCTCGACGAGATGATCAACAACCGCCGGGGCCAGGAGCACGAGATCGAGGATCTGCTCTCCTTGATCCTGCGCATCAAGGACGAGGACACCGGCCGCGACCGGCCGCATGGCGAGATCCGTGACGAATTGTCCGTGTTCTTCTTCGCCGGGCACGAGACGACGGCGACCTCGCTCGCCTGGACCTGGTACCTGCTCTCGCTCTCGCCCGTGGCAGAGGCGAAGTTCCACGCCGAGATCGACCAGGTGCTGGCCGGCCGACCGCCGACCTACGAGGACCTCGGCAAGCTGCACTACGTGCGTTCGGTCTTCGAGGAGGCGATGCGCCTCTACCCGCCGATCCCGGTGCTGACCCGCAAGGCGCGCGAGGACGACCAGCTCGGCGGCCGCCACGTGCCCGCCGGCAGCCTGGTCGCCGTCGTGCCCTGGCTGCTGCATCGCCATCGCGGCCTGTGGCGCGACCCCGACGCCTTCGACCCGGACCGGTTCTACTACGAGAAGGTCGAGCCGCCGCCGGGCGTGGAGCCGCCGCGACCGCGGCACAAGCTTGCCTACATTCCCTTCGGCGCCGGACCGCGCACCTGCATCGGCCTCGGCTTCGCCATGACCGAGGGGCCGCTGATCCTGGCGACGCTGGGCCAGCGCTTCCGGATGCGGCTGCGCGCCGGCCACCCGGTCGAGCCGTATTCGCGCCTGACGCTCCGCCCCCGACACGGTCTGCCGATGACGATCGAGCGTCGATGAGGGGCGGACTGTTCTCGAAAAGCTGGCGGCGGTATTGGCTGTGGCATCCGCTGCAGGCGCTGCCGATGTACATCGTCTTCCGGCTGGTCTCCGTGCTGCCGATCGACACGGTCTCCAATGCCGGCGGGCGCATCGGTCGCTGGATCGGCCCGCGCATCCGGCGGGCGCACAACCGCGCGCTGCGCAATACCGAACTGGTCTTCCCGGAAAAAACGCCGGCCGAGCGCGAGGCGATCCTGCGCGACATGTGGGACCATCTCGGCCGAATCGCGGCGGAGTACATGGTCCTGAAGAAGATCGCCCGGGCCGGCCGCGTGGAGATCGAAGGCGCGCGCACCATCTCCGCGGTCTATGGCAAGCGGCCGCTGATCCTGGTTTCCGGCCATGTCGGCAACTGGGAAGTGGCGCCGATCGTCGCCAGGATCTACGGCATGACGGTCACCGGCATCTACCGGCCGCCAAACAACCGCTTCGTCGACCGCATCGTGCGCGATATCCGCATCGCCTGCGGCATGACACTGCTGCCCCGTGGCGCGGCGACGATCCGCGACGCCATGAGCGTGCTGGCCCAGGGCGGCAATCTCGCCCTGCTGCTCGATCAGCGCTATATCGGCGGACCGGCGTTCACGCTGTTCGGCCTGCCCGCGCGGTCCGCCACCACGGTCGGCGACATGGTGATCCGCTTCGACGCCCTGCTGGTTCCGGTGCGCGTGCGGCGCATCCGCGGCGCCCGCTTCCGGGTGACCTGCGAGCCGCCGGTCGAGATCGAGCGCACGGGCGACCGCGAGACCGATGCGAAGCGGATCATCCAGGCCTTCAATCACCGGCTCGAGGCCTGGATCCGGGAAACGCCCGCCCAGTGGCTGTGGCCGCACCGTCGCTTCGAGGATGCGGGCTATGACAGGTAGATCCGATCCCGGCCGGCCGCGGCTCAGCTTCCGCCAGAAGGCGGAAGGCGTGGCGCTGAAGGTCTTCGTGGCCATGCTGCGGCCGCTACCCATCAACTGGGTCTCGACGATCGGGTCCGGTATCGGCCGACTGATGGGCGTCGTCGCCGGTCGCAGGCGCAACGAACGGATCGCGCGCAATCTCGCCTGGCTGCGACCCGACGACGACCCGCGTGAGCGCCGCCGGCGGCACCGCAAGTACTGGCGCCATCTCGGCCGCTGCCTGACTGAATACGCCGTGCTCGACCGGCTGCTGCCGGCCGGCCGCATCCACATCCATGGCGAGGCCGCGGCGCTGGCCCGGAATGACGCCGGCCTGCCCATCCTGCTCTACAGCCTGCATATCGGCTACTGGGAGGTGACGGCGATCTCGCCCAATGTCGCCGGCCGGCCGACGCCGGTCTTCTTCCGGCCGCCCCGCAACCCGGTGATCAACGAGGTGGTGGGCGCGATCCGGTCCCGGGCCGGCATGACCGTCTTCCCCAAGGACCGCTATGGCACGATCGCCGCAGTCCGCCATTTCCAGAAGCCGGGCAGCCGGCTGGGCATGCTGATCGACGAGCGCACCCATCACCAGATCCAGGTGCCCTCCTTCGGCCGGCCGATCATCGGCACCACGGCGCTGCACAGCCTGAGCCGCATCGCCCGGCGCCACCCCTGCTGCGTGGTGCCGGCCTGTACCATCCGTCGGGACGGCGGACATTTCGACGTCTATTGCGGCGAGCCGATCATGACCGGTCCTGAGAGCGACGAGGCCGAACTGCTGAGCCGCATCGACCGGATCGCCGAATCCTGGGTGCGCGACGTGCCCGAACAGTGGCTCTGGCTGCCCTTCTGGCAGCCGCCCCCTACGTCCTGATCCCGGCCACGTCCTGACCCCGGCCACGTCCTGATACCGGCCACGTCCTGACGGCCGTACACCTGCTCGGAGCCGGCCTTAGACCGCTGCCGGTTCGCCGGCCTGCGATGGCGGCGCCCGGTTGCGCCTCGGTGCGTGATTGTTGCTGTGCCACAGCGCGATCGCCCCGCCGATGATCGGCAGGATGGCGATCGCCGGCATCAGCAAGACCAGCGCCGAGGAGCTGCGCGCCAGCGCCATGACCCAGTAGTAGAGCAGCAGCATGCCGCCGACGAGGACCGAGACCAGGAAGACCCGGCGGCTGAAACTGGTGCGCACCTGCTCGCCGCTGAACAGCACGGCGATCGCCAGCACCGCGACAGCGATGTTGAGCAGCGGGCTGATCAAGCGCTGGACCAGCTCGACCAGCGCCTCGCGCCAGCGCCGCTCATCCGCGGTGCCGTCGGCCAGTTCGGCGATCAGCGCCCCCATCGGCAACTCCACCACATCCAGCGTGCGGCTGGCGCCCTGGGCGCTGGCCATGTCGACGGTCAGGATGTACTGGTCGAAGGTCACGGTGCTGACCCGGTTGTTGGCGCGCTCGAAGGTCTGCAGCGTGCCGTCCCAGAAGACGAGTTCGAGCGAGGCGCCGAGCGGCGAGAGCGCGGCCCGCTCGGCGACCACGGTCACCGGCGCGGCGGGGTCGCGGTTGTCGTGTACCAGCACGTCGGCGACGGAGCCCACCTCCAGTTGCTGGTCGAAATAGACGGTCACGCCGGGCCGCACCGTGTTGAAGGTACGCTCCGGCAGGGAGACGTCGATCTGCCCCGAATAGACCAGCGTGGCCAGGTCCTTGAACCGCTGATAGGACTGCGGGATGAAATGCAGGGTCATGGCGTAGGAGATCAGCATCGCCACGACTGCGAGCCAGGCCGCAGGTGCCATCAGGCCGAACTGGCTGACCCCGGCTGCGCGCAACACCAGGATCTCGCTGTCGCCGATCAGCTTGTTGTAGATGAAGATCACGCTGATGCACAGCGTCACCGGGAAGGCGATGAGCAGCAGATAGGGCAGCAGCGAGATGACGATCTCGAGGAAGACCAGGACCGAGAAGGACTGGCCGATGATCTCGTCCACGAAGCGCTGGGAGTAGATCAGGCAGGCCACCGCCGTGGAGATCAGGGAGGTCGCCGCCAGCGTCTTCAGCAGCATCTTCAGGATGTAGCGGTGTGCCGCGTTGATCATGCTGCCGTTCCGGTGCCAGCCCCAGAGGGCCGTAATATGGCGGTGGCGCCGCGAAATCAATCGGCGGCGCGGGCACGGCCGGCCGGTGACCGCGATGCCGCGCGGGACGATTGGCCTGTCCGCTGGGGCCATGCTAAGACACCGACGACCTTGAGCGACACTCTCGCGCCGGCCCGAATCGGGCGCCAAGGCCCGCGTGTCACGCGTTGCGGAGCGGAATACAACCACACATGACGAAAATCGTTGTAACGGGCATGGGCCAGATCAGCGCCCTTGGCCACGACCTGCCGGCCTTTCGCGAGGCCCTGATCGCCGGCCAATGCGGCATCGGCCCGATCCGGGCGGAGCTGGCAGAAAGGCTCATCACGCAGAACGCGGCCGAGGTGCGGGACTACGACCCCGGCGGCTATTTCGAGCCCCGCGCGCTGACCACGCTCGACCGCTTTTCCCAGTTCGCCGTCATCGCCGCGCGCCAGGCGGCCAACCAGGCCGGCCTCAGCGCCGACGGAAGGTCGGCCGAACGCATCGGCGTGATCGCCGGAACCGGCGCGGGCGGGCTGACAACGCTCGACGAAGCCTATCTCCGGCTCTACGGCAAGGGCGCGCGGGTGCACCCGATGACCATTCCGCGCTTCATGATAAGCGCGGCAGCCAGCCAGGTCAGCATGGATCTCGGCGTGCGGGGACCGGTGTTTTCCGTCTCCTCCGCCTGCTCCACCTCCAACCACGCCATCGGCACGGCGATGATGCTGCTACGCGCCGGCATGGCGGACGCGATGATCGCCGGCGGCTCGGAGGCGAGCTTCGAATACGGCCCGATGAAGTCCTGGGAGGCCATGCGGGTGATGGCGCCCGACATCTGCCGGCCCTTTTCGCACGACCGCCGCGGCATGGTGCTCGGCGAGGGTGCGGGCATGCTGGTGCTCGAGCGCGAGGAGACCGCGCGGGCGCGGGGTGCGGAGATCCTGGCCGAGATCGCCGGCTTCGGCTTTACCGCCGATGCCGAGGATCTGGTCCAGCCCTCCGCCGAGGGGGCGGCCGGCGCCATGCTGGCGGCGATCGCCGACGCCGGCCTGGCAGCGGACGAGATCGACTGCGTCAACGCCCATGGCACCGGCACACTCCTCAACGATGTCGGCGAGGCGCAGGCGCTCCATCGGGCGCTCGGCGTCCACACCAGGTCGATACCCGTCACCTCGACCAAGAGCGCGCACGGCCACTGTCTCGGCGCCGCCGGCGCGCTGGAGGCCATCGCCTCGATCATCGGTCTTGCCGGCGGCTTCGTCCCGGCGACGCTCAACCACACCGGCACCGATCCCGAGATCGCGCTCGACATCGTGGCCAACGCGCCGCGGGCGCTCAACTACGACACGGTGTTGTCGAACAATCTCGCCTTCGGCGGCTTGAACGCCTGCCTGGTGATCCGGCGCTACGCCTGACGGCGCGGCCGCCATGGCCTGACACGGGGCTGTCTCACGCCTCGCGGCCCAGCACCGCCATCAGCTCGCGCCATTCCCGCGCGCTCATGCCGCTGGTCTCCTGGCTGACGTCCTCGCCGGCGAGCAGGCGCCTGACCACGTCGAGGCCCTGGGCCGAGAGCGTGGCGGCGCCCAGGCGGTAGTCGACGAAGGCGCGGTAGGCGGCCGGCACCCAGCGCCTCACCACCTCCTCCAGCATGACTTCCGCATAGGCGCGGATCTCGTACTGGGCGTGGGCGTCGGCGCGCAGGCGCAGGAAATGCAGCAGGTTGTGCAGATCGCTCTTCCAGTACCACTGGGTATAGGTGTTGAGCGTCAGGTTCATGCGGGCGAGCTCGCGCGCCAGGCCTGACCGCTCGGGATCGATCCGGCTGCCGTCCTCGCGCTCGTTGAGCATGATCTCGTAGTCGCGGTAGCTGCGATCGGCGTCGGCGCGCAGCAGGGCCAGCACCTCTTCCGCCTCCGCGCCCTCCAGCACCGCGCCCCGGCCCTGCCGGTTGGCGGATGACTGGGCGGCGAGCTGCTCCGGCGCGGGAATGTAGAACTCCCGGTCGAGGATGGAATAGCGGGCGGAATACTCGTTGACGTTCGCCGTGCGGTGGCGGATCCACTGCCGGGCGATGAAGATCGGCAGCTTGATGTGGAACTTGATCTCGCACATCTCGAACGGCGTGGTGTGCCAGTGCCGCATCAGATAGCGGATCAGCCCCTCGTCCTGCTGCACCTGCTTGGTGCCACGGCCGTAGGAGACCCGCGCCGCCTGCACGATCGCCGCGTCGTCGCCCATGTAGTCGATCACCCGCACGAAGCCGTGGTCGAGCACCGGCAGCGGCTTGTAGAGGATCGCCTCCAGGGCCTCCACGCAGGCGCGCTTGGTGGCACCGGTCTGATGGCTCAGCTGGGCAATCTCGGCGCGTTGCTCGTCGGACAGAGGCATGGGTTCGGGGTTCCTGACAGGGGGTCCGGCAGCCGGCTCGATTCGCCTGATCATCGGGGCCGACAGTCTAGTCTTCGGCGATTGCGAGTCCACCGCCGATGGCGACGGCGGATGCATTGCGAAACCGGACCGCACCCCCTATATTCAGTGTGTCCGGCAACGGACTATGGCGATAAACGCGGCGTGGAATAAGCGTAGCGGACCCGGGGGCAGTGCCCGGCGCCTCCACCATCAAGCCCCCTGCGACGAGCAGGCGGCGGCCATGGGGGCGAAACAGGATCGACGCGCGTGGTAAAGACGTTGTTTTCGCTCGGCATGGTTCCGCCGTTATCGGGCCAAACGCAATAGTTGCCAACGACAACGTTGCTCAGGTTCGTGCGGCCGCGTAATGCGGCTTAACAGCCTAAACCTAATCCCCAGCGCTTAGCAGCGTTGGGTGGGGCCCGGGGCTCCTAGCAACAGAACGCCCCACTTCTCTTTCAGGTTGTTATTCGATTCACCCGCGACGAACATTTCGATTTCGCGACAGTCCGTACCGCCAACAATTGACCGGCGGCCTCGCAAGCTCGCTTTGCAATTCCGATTAGCCTCGCTAGTGTGGCGCCCATGGGGGAAGAAAGTCTTCGATATGACCGTATGGTCGAGCGCGCGCTGCGCGGCGTCGTTCGCGATGCGCTGGAGTATGCCTCCAAGCAGGGCCTGCCGGGCGACCATCATTTCTATCTGACCTTCTCGACCAACCATCCCGGTGTCGAGATGCCGGACTATCTTCGCGAGCAGTACGACGGCGAGATGACGATCGTGCTGCAGTTCCAGTTCTACGGGCTGGAAATCGCCGAAAAGGGCTTCAAGGTCACGCTCAGCTTCAACAACAAGCACGAGCGACTGTCGGTGCCGTTCGCCGCCATCACCACCTTCGCCGACCCCTCGGTCAACTTCGCTTTGCAGTTCCAGACGCTGGATGCGGGCGGCGAGGAGGAGGCGGAGGACGGCCTGATCTCCGACCTGGCGACCCTGGGTGCGGAGAAGAGCCCGGACGACGCTGCGCCGGCGGCAGAAGGCGCAGAGGGCGAAGCGGGCGATTCCAACGTCGTCACCCTCGACCAGTTCCGCAAGAAATAGCCCTTCCGCCCCATTTTTCTTTGGCTTCCCGGGCGCTAGCCCGTGCCCATGGCGCGTTCGCGCAGGCGGGCGGCCACCCGGAAGGGCGCTTCGGCCAGCCGGCCGAGCGAACTGACGCCGCCGCCCAGACGCCTGCCGATCGTCAGCACCGCGGCGATCCGCCGGTCGAGATAGGCCAAGCTGTCCGTCCGGCCTTCGGACCTGTCGTTCAGCCAGTAGAGCTGGGTCGATGCGTAGACCCCGGCGAGCAGGGCCCGCTTGGTGTAGAAGTTGTGGTCGGTCGCGGCATCGCCGGCGCGGCGCCAGAGCCGGTCGCAGGTGCGGTAGAGGAGACGCGTTGCGAGCCCCGCATGCTGCGGCGCGAGCAACGCACCCAGCGAGCGGCGCAGGGCCTCGCGGTGTTCCTCCAGCGCCTCCAGCCGGGCGCGCACCAGGAAGGCGATCTTCTCGCGCACCTTCATCTCGTCGAAGCCGTCCGCGGCGTCGGCGGCGCCGATCGCCGCCGCGTCAGCCCAGTCGGAGAACAGCGTCAGCGCGTCGGCCACGCCTCCCGGGAGCAGCATGGCGACGTCGCCCGGCGACAGATCCGTCTGCTCGCCGGCCCGCTTGAGCATCCGGCTGGTCCAGCCGTCGAAGGGGACGTCGGAGAGAATCTGCATCAGCAGCCGGTCACCGCGCGCCTTGTCGTTCATCGCCTGGTCCTCAGTCCTGGTCCGCGGGTGACGCCATGCGGATGACGCCGTCACTCATCCTCGAGAAGATGGTGCACCTCCGAGGCAGCCGCCAGCAGCGAAAGGTCGCGCATGCGGTCGAGGAACAGCACACCGTCGAGATGGTCGATCTCGTGCTGCACGACACGGGCGTGGAAGCCGCCGGCCTCGCGCTCGACCGTCTCGCCCTCCGGCGTCGTGCCGCGATAGCGGATGTGGCTGTGACGGGGCACCACGCCGCGCAGCTCCGGGATCGACAGGCAGCCCTCCAGGCCGGCCGTCATCGCCTCGCCCATGGGCTCGTAGCTGGGGTTCACCAGGACGGTGACGTCAGCCGGTCCCTCGGCCTCCCCCTCCTCCCGCCGCCCGGGCGGCACCAAGAAGACGATGATGCGGGCGTCCTGGTAGACCTGGGGGCCGGCCAGGCCGACGCCCGGCGCGTCGCGCATGGTCTCGACCATGTCGTGCGCCAGTCGCCGCACCTCCGGATCGGTCGGGTCGCCGACCGGTAGACACCGCGTCCTGAGGATCGGGTGACCGATCTGGGCGATCTTCAGCAAGGTCATGGAAGGCGGGTCCGTCCTTGGGGGCAGTGGTGCCGGCGCACGGGCGCGCCATGCGTGGCGCGCATCGGTCGCGGGCTTTGCAATCGAGTGGCAAAGGTGATATGCACGCGCTCCGTTCACCATACAAGTCGGCAGACGCGAAGGTCGTGTCTGCAACCGGTCAGGTGGCCGCGTCTGGGCCACCACCATCCCATTGGGACCGGCGACAACCGAAAGGAGCGTGAGTCAGACGTGCAAGTTCAGGTTCGCGACAACAACGTCGATCAGGCCCTCCGCGCGCTGAAGAAGAAGATGCAGCGCGAGGGCATCTTCCGCGAGATGAAGCTGCGCCGGAATTACGAGAAGCCGTCCGAGAAGCGGGCGCGCGAGAAGGCGGAAGCCATCCGCCGCACGCGCAAGCTGCTGCGCAAGCGCATGGAGCGTGAGGGCTTCTAGTCGACGCCGGTCGACACCGAACGGGTCCAAGAGAAAACCCCGGCGCCTCGCGGTGCCGGGGTTTTTCGTGGGTCCGCCTCCGGGAGAGGGCACCCGGTCCAACGCGCCAGTCCGGCGCCTCAGTCCAGCGCCTTGACGATGTCCTCGCACATGGCCTTGGCGTCGCCGAACAGCATCAGCGTGTTGTCGCGGAAGAACAGTTCGTTCTCCACGCCGGCATAGCCCGAGGCCATGGAGCGCTTGACGAACAGCACGGTCTTGGCCCGCTCCACGTCGAGGATCGGCATGCCGTAGATCGGGCTTGTCGGGTCGGTCTTGGCGGCCGGGTTGGTGACGTCGTTGGCGCCGATGACGAAGGCGACGTCGGCCTGGGAGAAGTCGCGGTTGATGTCCTCGAGCTCGAACACCTCGTCATAGGGCACGTTGGCTTCGGCCAGCAGCACGTTCATGTGGCCCGGCATGCGGCCGGCCACCGGGTGGATGGCGTATTTCACCTCCACCCCCTCGCCCTTCAGGATGTCGCCCATCTCCCGCAGCGCATGCTGGGCCTGGGCCACCGCCATGCCGTAGCCCGGCACGATGATGACCTTCTGGGCGTTCTTCATCACGAAGGCGGCGTCGTCGGCCGAGCCCTGCTTGACCATGCGGTCGCCGCCCGGTCCGCCGGCCGACGCCACCGATTCCCCGCCGAAGCCGCCGAGGATGACGTTGAAGATCGACCGGTTCATCCCCTTGCACATGATGTAGCTGAGGATGGCGCCCGACGAGCCGACCAGCGCGCCGGTGATGATCAGGAGGTTGTTCTGCAGGGTGAAGCCGATGCCGCAGGCCGCCCAGCCGGAATAGCTGTTCAGCATCGAGACGACGACCGGCATGTCCGCCCCGCCGATCGGCAGGATCAGGAGGAAGCCCAGCGCCAGCGCCAGCAGGATGATCAGGAGGAAGGCGATGGTCGAGTTGCCGGCCGACATCCAGACGACGAGCAGGATCACCGCGACGCCCAGGCCCAGGTTCAGCCAATGCTGCAGCGGGAAGACCAGCGGCTTGCCGGAAACCAGGCCCTGCAGCTTGGCGAAGGCGACCAGCGATCCGGTGAAGGTGATGGCGCCGATCGCCGTGCCGATGGCCATCTCGATCAGGCTGCCGACGCCGATGTCGCCGGGCAGGCCGATGCCGTAGGCGGCCGGGTTGAAGAAGGCGGCGGCGGCGACGAAGACAGCCGCCAGGCCGACCAGGCTGTGGAAGGCGGCGACCAGCTGCGGCAGGGCGGTCATCTTGATCCTGCGCGCGATGACGGCGCCGATCGAGCCGCCGATGGCGATGCCGATGACGATCAGCCAGTAGCTCATCACCTGCGGCAGGGCCAGCGTGGTGACGATGGCGATGGCCATGCCGGCAATGCCGAACCAGTTGCCCTGGCGCGCGGTTTCCGGGGACGACAGGCCCCTGAGCGCCATGATGAAGCAGATGGCCGCGACCAGGTAGGCGAAGACAGCGATGGTTTGCATGGGGGTTCCTGGCTCCGCTTACTTCTGCTTCTTCTTGTACATGGCCAGCATGCGCTGGGTGACGATGAAGCCGCCGAAGATGTTCACCGAGGCGAGGATGACGGCGAGGAAGCCCATCACCGTGCCGAAGCCGAAAACCGCCGGTCCCGCGGCGATCAGCGCGCCGACGATGATCACCGACGAGACCGCGTTGGTGACGCTCATCAGCGGCGAGTGCAGCGCCGGCGTGACCCGCCAGACCACGTAGTAGCCCACGAAGCAGGCCAGCACGAACACCGTCAGGCCGCTCAGGAAAAAGCTGTCGTGGCCGGCCGCCGCGGCCGCGGTCTGGGCGGCGGCGGCCTCGATGGCCGTGGCCAGGCTGCCGGCGTCGGTGGCGAGCTGGGTGGCCTGCTCGGAGAGCGTGTTGGCCTGCTCGATGAGGTTCTGTTCGTCCATCTCTCCCTCGATCTATTGCCCTGGCCTGTTGCCCTGGCCTCTAGCCCGGATCGCTAGCCCTGGCCCTCGGTGGGCGCATCGGCACCGGCTGCCTCGGCTTCCGGGGCGGGCGGCGGCGGCGGTTCGGCCGGGGCCGGCGTGCCCTTGTCGGCAAAGGCCGGATGGACCACCGCTCCCTCGCGGGTCAGCACAACGCCCTGCATGATCTCGTCGTCCCAGTCGATCTTCATCACCTTGGCTTCCTTGTCGACCAGGATGGCGAGGAAGTTCACCAGGTTGCGGCCGTACAGCGCCGAGGCGTCGGTCGGCAGGCGGGCCGGCATGTTGGCGTGGCCGACGATCGTCACCCCGCCCTCGACGACGACCTCGCCCGGCCGGGTGAGCGCACAGTTGCCGCCGCGCTCGGCCGCGATGTCGACGATGACCGAACCCGGCTTCATGGAGCGCACCATCTCCTCCGACACCAGCTTCGGCGCGGGCCGGCCGGGGATCAGGGCGGTGGTGATGACGATGTCCTGCTTGGCGATGTGCGCGGCGACGAGTGCGGCCTGCTTCTCCTGGTACTCCCGGCTCATCTCCTTGGCGTAGCCGCCGGCGGTCTCGGCCGCCTTGAACTCCTCGTCCTCCACGGCGATGAAGCTGCCGCCCAGGCTCTGCACCTGCTCCTTCACCGCGGGCCGGACATCCGTGGCCGAGACCACCGCGCCCAGGCGCTTGGCTGTGGCGATGGCCTGCAGCCCGGCGACGCCGGCGCCCATGACGAAGACCTTGGCCGGCGGGATGGTTCCGGCGGCCGTCATCATCATCGGGAAGGCGCTGCCGAACGCCGATGCGGCGTCCAGCACCGCCTTGTAGCCGGCCAGGTTCGACTGGCTGGACAGGATGTCCATCGACTGCGCCCGGGTGATGCGCGGCATGAACTCCATGGCGCAGGCGGTGACACCCGCCTCGGCATAGGCCTTGAGCGCCTCGGGATGGTCATGGGGGTTCAGCGCGGCGACCAGCAGCGCGCCGCGCTTCATGGCCGAAAGCTCGTCCCCCTCCTCGCCCGGCAGCAGCGGGCGGCGCACCTTCAGCACCACGTCCGCGTTCGCGACCGCCTCCCCGGCACTGCCGGCGATGGTCGCGCCCGCCGCGCTGAAGGCCTCGTCGGAAATCGACGCCCCGTCGCCGGCGCCAGTCTCGACCACCACGTCGAAGCCGAGGGCGACCAGTTTCTTGACATTGTCCGGGGTCGAGGCGACGCGGGTCTCGCCGTCGCGCCTCTCCTTCAATACCGCGAGTTTCATGGGCTGTCGGCTCGGTTGCGCAGGAGTTCGTGTGCGAGAAAGCGGCGGCACCTTGCCGCACTATTCGCATCTGCACAAGAGGACAGGCGCCGGCTGACGGACCCGTCCGCAGTCCGCCCGTCACCCGGCCGATTCAGGCCGCCGCCGCGTCTCCGGCAGTGATCTCGAATTCGTGCCGTTCGAGCATGGCCTTCTGGCGCTCGACCAGCGCCTCGAGCGTGAAGCCCTCGATCAGCTCGTTGAAGAGGTTGTGCCAGTTCACCTCGGCCCTGAGGTGGATGAAGACGGAGCCGAGACCGAGCGCCGCCCGGTCCATGAAGACGAATTCGCGCGGCACCTCGACGCCGCCGACCTTGCGCAGCTCCTCGTGCACCTTGGCGGCCGTCTCGCGCCCGTAGACGCCGTTATTGGTCTCGCCCATGGTCCGGGTGCGGTCATCCAGCACCGGGCCGTAGATGAAGCTGGCCCAGATGTTCAGCACGTCGACCAGCTCGCGGGTGAGGTTCTTGAAGCCCCAGGTCTCGTAGGCGTGCACCGCCAGGTCGCGGTCGTCGCGCTGCAGGGCGCGGTAGAGGTCGATAACACCGCCGACGAAGGCCGGCGGGAAGATGCGGATGCAGCCGAAATCGAGCAGGTTGATGGTGTCGTCCTCCCGCACCGAGTAGTTGCCCAGATGCGGGTCGCCATGGATCACGCCATAGTAGTAGAGCGGCACGTACCAGGCGCGGAACATGTTGAGGGCCAGCTGGTTGCGCCGGTCGATGTGGTCCTCCACGAAGGTCAGGATCGGCTTGCCCTCGAGCCAGGTCGAGGTCAGCAGCCGCCTGGTCGACAGCGCCGGCACCACCTCCGGCACGTGCACCGCCGGCTCGTCGGCCAGCATGTCCATGTAGAGCTGCTCGGCCCGCGCCTCGCGGGTGTAGTCGAGCTCCTCGCGCAGGCGGTCGGCGATCTCCAGGCGGATCTGCTTGGTCGAGATGGCGTTGTCGTAGCGCTCGAAGATGCCGAAGACGACGCCGAGCTGCTTCAGGTCGGCCTCCACGGCGGAGTTCATGTCCGGATACTGCAGCTTGCAGGCCAGCAGCCGGCCGTCGTGGTCGTGCGCCTTGTGCACCTGGCCGAGCGAGGCGGCGGCGGCGGCCTCGCGGCTGAAGTCGGCGAAATTGTCCTCCCAGCCCGGCCCCAGCTCGGCGCGCATGCGGCGCTTCACGAAGGGCCAGCCCATGGGCGGCGCGTCGGCCTGCAGACGGCGAAGCTCGTCGGCATACTCCTTGGGCAGCGCCTCGGGGATGGTGGCGAGGATCTGCGCCACCTTCATCAGCGGACCCTTCAGACCGCCCAGCGCCTCGGTCAGCTGCTTGGCATGGCGCTCCCGGTCGATCTTGACGCCGAAATAGCGTTCGCCCGCCAGCCGGGCGGCGAGGCCGCTGACCGCCGTGGAGACGCGGGCATAACGCCGCACCCGCCCGCCGAAGCTGTTCTGTTCCCGGTCAGACATGGCGTTTCGTCATGCTCCCGCGCGCGCTCCGGCGTCCGCACTTTGTGCTCTCAGGCCGCGGTCCGGGCATCCTCCGCCTCCAGCTGGTCGATGAAGCCCTCGATGACCGCGAGGCCCTTCTGCCAGAAGGCCGGATCCGAGGCGTCGAGCCCGAAGGGCGCCAGCAGCTCCTTGTGGCGCAATGTGCCGCCGGCCTTCAGCATCTCGAGATATTTCTCCGAGAAGCCCTCGTCGGCATTCTCGTAGACCGCGTAGAGCGAGTTCACCAGGCAGTCGCCGAAGGCGTAGGCGTAGACGTAGAAGGGCGAGTGGACGAAATGCGGGATGTAGGTCCACCAGGCGCGATAGTCGTCGCCGAGGCGGATGCCGGGCCCGAGGGATTCGCGCTGCACCTCGAACCAGATCTCGCCCAGGCGCTCCGCCGACAGCTCACCCTCCTGGCGCTCGGCATGGACCTTGCGCTCGAAGGTGTAGAAGGCGATCTGGCGGACCACCGTGTTGATCATGTCCTCGACCTTGCCGGCCAGCATGATCTTGCGGTTTTTGGCGTCCGTCTCGCTCGCCAGCAGCGACTGGAAGGTCAGCATCTCGCCGAACACGCTGGCCGTCTCCGCCAGGGTCAGCGGCGTCGAGGACAGGAAATAGCCCTGCCTGGCCGCCAGCACCTGGTGCACGCCGTGGCCCAGCTCGTGCGCCAGGGTCATCACGTCGCGCACCTTGCCCTGGTAGTTCAGCAGGATGTAGGGGTGCGCGCTGGGCACCGTGGGGTGGGAGAAGGCGCCCGGCGACTTGCCGGGGCGCACCGGCGCGTCGATCCAGTTCTCCTCGAAGAAGCGCCGGCCGATCTCCGCCAGCTGCGGCGTGAAGCGGCCATAGGCGTCGAGCACGATGCGGCGTGCGTCCGGCCAGGCGATCTCCCGGTCGACGTCCTCGGGCAGCGGCGCGTTGCGGTCCCAGTAGTCGAGCTGATCGACGCCGAACCACTTGGCCTTCAGTCGGTAGTAGCGGTGCGAGAGCTTGGGATAGGCGCCGCGCACGGCGTCGACCAGCGCGTCGACCACCTCGTCCTCGACCTGGTTGGCGAGGTTGCGCGAGGACCACGGCTCCTTGAAGTGCCGCCAGCCGTCCTCGATCGCCTTGTCCTTGGCGAGCGTGTTGGTGATGTGGGTGAACAGCCGGAGATTGGCGGTGAAGACGCGGCTGATTTCCTTCGCCGCCGCCCGGCGCAGCTCCGGCTTCGTCGAGGACAGGCAGTTCAGCGCCTCGGCCGAACCCATCGCCTTGCCGTCGATGGTGAAGACGAGATCGGCCATCGTCTCGTCGAACAGGCGCACCCAGGCCGAGGACCCGGTCACCGACTTCTCCAGCAGCGTGCGCTCGACCTCGTCGGAAAGCTGGTGTGGCCGGAACTCGCGCACGTCGCGCAGCCAAGGCTGGTAGCGGGCCAGCGACGGCGCCTCCAGCTTCGGCGCCAGGTCGGCCTCCTCGATCCTGTTGATCTCCAGGGTGAAGAACAGCAGGTGGGCGGAAATCGCCGTCACCTTCTCCTGCATGGCCTGCAGGAAGCGGCCGCGCTCGGCATCGCCCTGGGCTTCGGCATAGTGCAGGTAGGCGAAGCTCATGACCCGGCCGAGGATCTCGCTGATCGCCTCGTACTCGGCGATGGCGGCGCCCAGCTGCTCGCCGGACTGGTCGTTCAATCGCCCTTTCAGGTCGGCCTCCAGCGCGCGCGAGCGCTCCGCCGCCTCCTCCAGGTCGCTGGTCAGCGTCCCGCTCTTGGGACCGGCATAGAGGTGGCTCAGGTCCCAGCCGGGCAGGGCCTCGGCCGGGGCGTCGATCGCGTTGGCGGTCATGGCTGTCTGTCTGCTTTCGCTCGAACGGTCGGAGATGGGGACTGTCGCAGATGGAGGTGGCGTATCGGTGCGTGGCGGTCAAGGCGGCATTCGCGCCCGACATCCGCCGCCGCGCGCGCATCGACCGCCAGCCAGCGATCCTAGCGGTCGAACTTTGTCGCCATGATGATCGACGTCTGCGTGCGCACCACGCCCTCCAGCGTGCCGATGGCGTCGATCACCCGGTCCAGGAGCTCGATCGAGTCCGCCTCGACGATGGCGATCATGTCGAAGGCGCCGGAGATCGAGTAGACCGCCGTGACCTCCGGCAGCGCCCGCATCCCGGCCTGGGCTGCTGCGGCATGCCGCTGTGGCGCCTCGATCATCACATGGGCACGCACCCGCCGCGCCCGATAGCCCTGGCCCAGCCGCACGGTGTAGCCGGCGATGACGCCGCCACGCTCCAACCGCTCGAGCCGGGCCTGCGCCGTCGTCCGGCTGACCGCCAGGCGCCGGGCCAGCATGGCGACCGGAAGACGCGCGTCGTCGCGCAGCAGGGCGATCAGGCGCCGGTCGAGGTCGTCGAGCGGGGTTTCCATCACTCTGACCAGTCAGTTTGGCATTTTGTCCAGTACTGCGCTTAGAATCGCCCAATTTCAATATTCAATTCGACACCGTACCGGCGCATTCTGGCGTCAGTATCTTGGACGATTCGATAGGGAGACCGCGGTATGACACCCGTGACCGTGCTCGGCGCCGGCAGGATCGGCGGTGTTCTGGCCCGCCTGCTGGCCGCGACCGGCGACTACGCGGTCACCCTCGCCGACACCGCCCCGGCGGCGCTCGACGTCCATGCCGGCGTGCCCCGGCTCGCCACCCGGCGGATCGCCGGCACGCACGACTTCCCGGACCTTCTGGCCGCCCAGTACGCCGTGCTCTCCGCCCTGCCCTTTCAACTGACGCGCCATGTCGCGGCGGCGGCGAAGGCAGCCGGCTGCCATTATTTCGACCTCACCGAGGACGTGGAGACCACCCGGCTGGTGCGCGCGCTGGCCGCCGACGCCGGCACCGTCTTCGCGCCGCAATGCGGCCTCGCGCCCGGCTTCATTTCCATCGTGGCCGGCGACCTGGTGCGCCGTTTCGACGCGGTGGACGAGGTGCGGTTGCGCGTCGGCGCCCTGCCGCAGTTCCCGCAGGGCCGGCTCGGCTACGCCCTCACCTGGTCCACCGACGGGGTGATCAACGAGTATATCCAGCCCTGCGAGGCGCTCATCGACGGGCGCCTGGTCGAGGTGCCGGCGCTGGACGGTCTCGAGGAGTTCAGCATCGGCGGCACCCGCTACGAGGCCTTCAACACCTCGGGCGGGCTCGGCTCGCTGGCCGAAAGCCTGGCCGGAAAGGCACGCAAGGTCACCTATAAGAGCATCCGCTTCCCCGGCCATTGCGCCCAGATGAAGGTGCTGCTGGACGAGCTGCGCCTGGCCGACCGCCGCGCGCTGCTGAAGGAGGTGCTTGAAGGCGCCATCCCGACCACGATGCAGGACCAGGTGGTGATCTATGTCGATGTCGCCGGCCAGCGCGACGGCAGGCTTGCCCGCGAGACCTACACCCGCACCGTCATGGCGGCAGAGGTGCTGGGCCGGCCGATGACGGCGATCCAGATCACCACCACGGCCGGCATCTGCGCCGTCCTCGACCTGGTGCGCGCGGGCGCCCTGCCCGACCGGGGTCTGCTGCGGCAGGAGGACATGCCCCTCGAGCGCTTCCTCGCCAACCGCTTCGGCGCCGCCTATGCCGAGGGCGCGCCCCGGCTCGGCGAGTCTTCCCTGCTGGCGGCGGAATAGGCGCGGGCGGTCGGCGAAAGCGATCCTTCTCCTCGGCGGACTTTTCTGAAACGATCGGTCCGCGACATCGGGTTCGACCCTCCGATTGTGTCGTATTTTAGACAGCATTGCTGTCCCATTTGCCTGTGCCGGCGAGAAGCCCTATCTTCAAGGGGACGCGGATTACCCGATGGGAGGAAGGGCCGATGGCTCTGGCGGCGGTAACCCTCGACGACAAGTACACGCTCGAAGAAGGGCGGGTCTTTCTCACCGGCACCCAGGCGCTGGTGCGCATCGCGCTGATCCAGCGCCATCGCGACCTGGCCGCCGGGCTGAACACGGCGGGCTTCATCTCCGGCTATCGCGGCTCGCCGCTTGGCGGCTACGACCAGGCGCTGTGGCGCGCGCGCACGTTCCTGAAGGAAAACCACATCCATTTCCAGCCGGGTGTGAACGAGGACCTCGGCGCCACCGCCGTCTGGGGCTCGCAGCAGGTCGGGCTGTGGCCCGACGCGCGCTATGACGGCGTCTTCGGCATCTGGTATGGCAAGGGCCCGGGCGTCGACCGCTCGGGCGACGTCTTCAAGCATGCCAATTTCGCCGGCACCGCGCGCCATGGCGGCGTGCTGGCCATCGCCGGCGACGACCATGCCTGCAAAAGCTCGACCGTGCCGCACCAGTCCGAGCACGCCTTCATGGCCGCCATGATGCCGGTGCTGCATCCCTCCAACGTCCAGGAGATCCTGGACTACGGCCAGCTCGGCTTCGCCATGAGCCGGTTCTCCGGCCTCTGGGTCGGCTTCAAGACCATCGCCGAGACCGTCGACAGCTCGGCCTCCGTCTTCGTCGATCCCGATCGCGGCGCCTTCGTGCTGCCGGAGGATTTCGAACGGCCACCAACCGGCCTCAACCTCCGCTGGCCCGACCCGCCGATGGTTCAGGAAGAACGGCTGATGCGGCACAAGCTCTACGCCGCGCTGGCCTTCGCCCGCGCCAACAGGGTCGACCGCCTGGTCTTCGATTCCGGCGACCATCGCTTCGGCATCGTCACCACCGGCAAGAGCTATCTCGACGTCCGCCAGGCGCTCGACGAGTTGCACATCGACGAGAAGCTGGCGGCCGAACTCGGCATCTGCGTCTACAAGGTCGGCATGCCCTGGCCGCTGGAGCCGACGGGCGTGCGCGCCTTCGCCGAGGGGCTGGAGGAGCTCATCGTCGTCGAGGAGAAGCGCGCGGTCATCGAGAACCAGCTGAAGGAACAGCTCTACAACTGGCACGCCGACAAGCGGCCGGTGATCGTCGGCAAGTTCGACGAGAAGCGCGACTGGATTCTGCCCTCGACCGGCGAGCTGTCGCCGGCCCAGATCGCCGTGGTGATCGGCCGCCGCCTGCTGAAGCGTATCGAGCACCAGGGCATCGCCGACCGCGTCGCCTATCTGGAGGAGCGTGAGAACGAGAAGGTGGTGCGCCATCCCGCCACCATCGACCGGGTGCCCTATTTCTGCTCGGGCTGTCCGCACAACACCTCGACCAGGGTACCGGAGGGCAGCCGGGCGCTGGCCGGCATCGGCTGCCACTACATGGCGACCTGGATGGACCGCTCGACCGAGACCTTCTCCCAGATGGGCGGCGAGGGCGTGGCCTGGATCGGCCAGGCGCCTTTCACGAAGACCGATCACGTCTTCGCCAATCTCGGCGACGGCACCTATTTCCACTCCGGCCTGCTGGCGATCCGCGCGGCGAACGCCTCGGGCGTCAACATCACCTACAAGATCCTCTACAACGACGCCGTCGCCATGACCGGCGGCCAGCCGGTCGACGGCCAGCTTAGCGTGCCGATGATCGTCGACCAGTGTCGCGCCGAGGGCGTGGGCAAGATCGTCGTCGTCAGCGACGAGACGGAGCGCTACGAGGGCGGCATGGTGCTGCCGCACGGCGTGCCGGTCGAGCACCGCGGCGAGCTGGACCGCGTCCAGCGCGAGCTCAGGGAATGGCGCGGCACCTCGGTGCTGATCTACGACCAGACCTGCGCGGCGGAGAAGCGCCGCCGGCGCAAGCGCAAGCTGATGGTCGACCCGCCCAGGCGCGTCGTCATCAACGAGGCTGTGTGCGAGGGCTGCGGCGACTGCTCGGTGCAGTCCAACTGCCTGTCGGTGATCCCGGTCGAGACCGAATACGGCCGCAAGCGCACCATCGACCAGTCGACCTGCAACAAGGATTATTCCTGCCTCAAGGGCTTCTGCCCCAGCTTCGTCACCGTCGAGGGTGGCGGCCTGCGCAAGCCCGAACCGGCGGCCCGCCGCGCGGATCCCTGGTCCGACCTGCCGGTGCCGCGGATACCGGCGGTCGAGGATCCCTACAACATCCTGATCACCGGGGTCGGCGGCACGGGCGTGGTGACGATCGGCGCGCTGCTCGGCATGGCCGCCCATCTCGAGGGCAAGGGCTGCAGCGTGCTCGACCAGACCGGCCTCGCCCAGAAGGGCGGCGCCGTGATCAGCCATCTGCGCATCGCCCGCGCGCCCGAGGACATCCATGCCGTGCGCGTGGCCGCCGGGGCGGCCGACCTGCTGCTGGGCTGCGATCTCGTCGTCTCGGCCAGTTCCGAGGCCTTGAGCAAGCTGGCGCCGGGGCGCAGCGCGGCAGTCATCAACCGGGCGGAGAACGTCACGGCGGACTTCACCCGCAACCCCGATTTCCGCTTCCCCGGCCGCGAGATGGTGGAGCTGGTGCGCTCCATGGCGGGACCGGAGGGTTCCGTCCACGCGGTCGACGCCTCCAGGCTGGCCACGGCGCTGCTCGGCAATTCGATCGCCACCAACCTGTTCGTGCTGGGCTTCGCCTTCCAGAAGGGGCTGATCCCGCTCGCCGCTGAGTCCCTGGAGCGGGCGATCGAGCTCAACGGCGTCTCCATCGAGATGAACCGCCAGGCCTTTCTCTGGGGCCGCCGCGCCGCCGTCGACCTCGACGCGGTGGAGGCCGTGGTCGCCCGGCCGGCCGACGACCGGCCGGACGCGCACCGCCTGTCGCGCACGCTGGAGGAACTGGTGTCGCGCCGGGTCGAGCACCTCACCGCCTATCAGAACACCGCCTACGCGGAGCGCTACCGCGCCCTGGTCGGGCGGGTGGAGGCCGCGGAGCGCGCCGTTCTGGGCACGCCATCAGCCGGGGAGACGCCACTCGACGCCCTGCCGCTCACGGCCGCGGTCGCCCGCTACGCCGCCAAGCTGATGGCCTACAAGGACGAGTACGAGGTCGCCCGCCTGTTCACCGACGGCGCCTTCATGGCCCGCATCCGCCGCGAGTTCGACGGCGACTATCGCCTGCGCTTCCACCTGGCGCCGCCGGCCACGGCCGAGCGCGATCCGGAGACCGGGCATCTGAAGAAACGCAGCTACGGACCCTGGATGCTGCGTGCCTTCAAGGTCCTGGCGCGGCTGCGAGGCCTGCGCGGCACCTGGGCCGACCCCTTCGGCAAGACCGCCGAGCGCCGGCGCGAACGCGCGCTCATCGGCTGGTACGAGGACATGGTGGAGCGCATCTTGGTGTCCCTCGACCGCGCCAACCATGCCGCGGCGGTGGAGATCGCCCGCCTGCCCGAGCACATCCGCGGCTACGGCCATGTCAAGGAGGCTCACCTGGCGCGGGTCGAGGCGGACGAGGCGGCTCTCTGGCGTCGCTTCGAGAGCCCGGAAGCCACCGGCCCCGACCGCCAGGCGGCTGAGTAGGCGCAAGAGCATCCTGCGCCCGAATGGGCGCAGCCAAGATGCTCTAGGCTATTGAGAATCGGGCAGATTTTTTGCGACCGAATGGATCCATTCGGTCGCAATCTGCCCTAGTCCAAGAGACGGCAACGAAAAGGGGCGCCGGACCGGTCTGGTCGGCGCCCCTTCGCGTCCGGATGAAACGCCTCAGAGCGGGCCGATATCGCCCATCCCGGCGACCTGGAGGTCCCGGCAGGTGACCGGCGGCGCGTCGCTGCCGCTGCACAGGCCGGCCAGCAGGGACGGGTCGCGCACATAGGCGTCGATGTCGTCGAGCGCCAGGTGGCGCAGCGGATCCTGCGGCAGGCCGTCGATCAGCACCTCGAAATGCAAATGCGCGCCGGTGACGCGGCCCGACGTGCCGATATAGCCGATCGGCGTGCCGGCGGCGATTTCCTGGCCTTCCTGGAGGTTGTCGGCGAAGGCCGACATGTGGGCGTAGCGCGTCTCGATGCCGGCGACGTGGAGAATCTCCACCGTGCGGCCGTAGCCGTTGCGCCGGCCGACGAAGACCACCACGCCGTCTGACGCGGCGTAGATCGGGTCGCCGTACTCGCCATCGAAATCCAGGCCTTCGTGCAGGCGGCCCCAGCGCTGGCCGTAGCCCGAGGAGATGGGCATCGGATCGACGGGGAGATCGAGAATGAAGGCGACGGGCGAGGCCGGCGCCGTCACGGCGCCGAGCGCGTGCCCCATTTCGCTGGCGGCAGCGCTGAGCGCGGAAGTGGGGGACTGCGAGCTATTGCAAGCGGCGATCGTCAGGACGAAGAGCATTACCACCGCGCTTCTGATGGCGCGGGCGGGGCCCTTTGGCATTGTCAGCCTCCTTCAACGTGGCGAAACCTGTTTAGCCCCCGGATTCCGCTACGCCAAGCCAAAATTCCCCCTTCGCCCCGCCATAATCGTGACCATTCCGTGGCGGCACGGGTTCTAGTTGAGATCGCGCTTCATGCCGACATGGCTAGCCTTGAAACCGAGCCCCTCGTAGAAACGTCTCGCCTCCGGCCGCCCGGCATTGGTGGTCAGCTGCACCATCACGCAGCCGCGCTCCTGCGCCTGCCCGACCACCCAGTCGATCAGCCGCCGCCCCAGACCCTGCCCCTGGCAGTCGCGGGCGACGCGCACGCCCTCGATCTGGCAGCGCTCGCCGCCCTGATAGGTGAGGTTGGCCAGGAAATGGACCTGCAGGGTGGCGACGACCCGGCCGTCCTGCCGCGCCACCAGAAGCCAGGTCCGCGGATCGCCTGCGATCGCCGCGAAGGCGCGGCGGTAGCCCTCCGGCAGCGGCTCGACCGCGCGCTCGCGCGACTGCCCGAAGGTGTCGTCGGCCAGCAGCCCGACCACGGCCGGAAGGTCGTCTTCCCGCGCATCCTCGATGATGAGATCGTCCACGCCGTTCCTCCCGCCCCGTTCCCGCGACGTCCCGTTCCCGCGACGTCCCGTTCCGGTGACGTCCTTGTCCCGTCGCTCTTGCCTCCGGGACTGCGCCAGGGGATCATCGGACGCGGTTTTACGGCCCTTGCCTAGCGGGAGGAGGTGAATAGGCCGATGCGGACGCGAAACAGGATCTCCGGCGACAGGCGCGGACGGCCGGCGCGGCACCTGACGGTGCTCGCCATCGCGCTCGCCGGCGCGCTGGCCGGCGCGCTGGCCGTCTCCGGGCCGCCGGCGGCAGCCCTGGCGCAGGGCTGCGACCCGGCGTTGTTCAGCGCCAGCGAATGCGACGGCCTGCGCAGCCAGCCCAATGTCTTCGGCGGCTTCGACTATTCCAACGGCCTGCGCACCCAGCCCAACGTCTTTGATGGCTTCGACGCATCGAACGGCGTGCGCAGCCAGCCCAACGTCTTCGGCGGCCTGGACTATTCCAACGGCGTCAGGAGCCAGCCCAACGTCTTCGGCGGGATGGACTGGTCGAACGGCGTGCGCAGCCAGCCCAATTCATTCGGCGGCTTCGACTACACCAACGGCGTGCGCTGCCAGCCGAACGTCTTCGGCGGCCTCGACTGCGACGACTGAACCATGCCCGGCCGGGCCGCGGCTCAGGCCGCCTCGGACAGTCGCTCGGTCAGGCCCTCCGCTTCATCGAGGCCGAGTGACAGGTTCAGGTTCTGCACGGCCGCGCCCGAGGCTCCCTTGCCCAGATTGTCGAGCTGGGCAACCAGCACGGCCTGGCTGCCGTCCTCGCTGCCGAAGGCGTGGAGGCATAGCCGGTTGCTGCCGTTGAGCGCCTGGGGCTCGAGCTCGGCCATGCCGGCCGCCTCCGCGGCCCCGACCACCTCGACGAATCGCGCGCCCGCATAATGGGCCCGCCAGATCTCGACCATGTCGGCGATCGCCGGCGAGCCGGGCAGGGCCGAGAGGTGCAGCGGCACCGAGACCAGCATGCCCTGGCGAAAGCGGCCGACCGACGGCATGAACACCGGCGCGTGCTTCAGGCCGCACCAGCGCTGCATCTCCGGCAGGTGCTTGTGTTTGAGCGAGAGGGCGTAGAGATAGAACGGCGTCTCGTCACCCTCCGCCTCGAAGCGATTGATCAGCGCCTTGCCGCCGCCGGAGTAGCCGGAGATCGCGTTCACCGTCGCCGGATAATCCGTGGGCACGATGCCCGCCCGGACCAGCGGACGCAGCAGGGCGATGGCGCCGGTCGGGTAGCAGCCGGGATTGGCGATGCGGGTCGAGCCGGCGATGGCGTCGCGGTGGTCGGGGTCCATCTCCGGAAAGCCGTAGTGCCAGCCCTCCGCCGTGCGGTGCGCGGTCGAGGCGTCGATCACCCGCGTCGTCGGGTTGTCGATCATCGCCACGGCGTCGCGCGCCGCCTCGTCGGGCAGGCAGAGGATCGCCACGTCCGCGGCGTTCAGCGCCTCGTGGCGGGCGGCGTCGTCCTTGCGGCGCGCCTCGTCGAGGCGGATCAGCTCGATGTCCGTCCGACCCTGCAGCCGGTCGAGGATCTGCAGGCCGGTCGTGCCGGCCTCGCCGTCGATGAAGACCTTAGGCATGGCAATTCTCCACGTCCGCTCGATAACCCGCAAGCCCGGAGCATGGGCCGAGAATATAGGCAATCGCCTTCCCGGGCCAATGGTCGAACGGGCGGCGGCCATTCCGAAGGCGCATGATGCCGGGGCGGCCTGCATGGACTCTGGCCGGCTCGATCACCACATGTGAAAGTGTGTGGTCGACCCGGTTGCCGGGCCTGAGCTTACGACATATAGTGACCAGGAAGAACGTCGACGCCATATATAGCGTACCAACAGACTCAACCGACCCATTGTCGGTCCTTTGGAGAAGAGCATGCCGGACTCGGTTGCCAAGCCAGGACTCCTGACGCCCAGCTATTCCTACAAGCCGTTCCGCTATCCCTGGGCCTATGACTTCTGGAAGCGCCAGCAGCAGGTCCACTGGATGCCGGAAGAGGTGCCGCTGGGCGAGGACTGCAAGGACTGGGCGAACAGGCTCGACGATGGCGAGCGCAACCTGCTGACGCAGATCTTCCGCTTCTTCACCCAGTCGGATGTCGAGGTCAACGACAACTACATGGAACGCTATTCCCGCGTCTTCAAACCGACCGAGGTGAAGATGATGCTGGCGGCGTTCTCCAATATCGAGACCGTCCACATCGCCGCCTACGCCCTGCTGCTCGAGACCATCGGCATGCCCGACAGCGAGTTCTCGGCCTTCCTCGACTATCAGGCGATGGCCGACAAGCACGACTTCATGCAGCATTTCGGCGTCGACACCAATGCCGACATCGCCCGCACGCTGGCCATGTTCGGCGCCTTCACCGAGGGCCTGCAGCTCTTCGCCTCCTTCGCCATGCTGCTGAACTTCCCGCGTTTCAACAAGATGAAGGGCATGGGCCAGATCGTCTCCTGGTCGGTGCGCGACGAGTCGCTGCACTGCGAGGGCATGATCAAGCTTTTCCACGCCTTCGCCTCGGAAACCGGCTGTCTGACCAGGACCGTGAAGGACGACATCGTCGACTGCGCCAAGACCGTGATCGGGCTGGAGGACAAGTTCATCGAACTCGCCTTCGAGATGGGATCGGTCGAGGGCATGACCGAAGAGGACATCAAGCGCTATATCCGCTACATCGCCGATTGGCGCCTGAAGCAGCTCGGCCTGCCGACCGTCTATGGCGAGAAGGAACACCCCCTGCCCTGGCTGACGGAGATCCTGAACGGCGTCGAGCACGCCAACTTCTTCGAGCAGCGGGCGACCGAATACTCCAAGGGCGCGACCCGGGGCGACTGGCACGGCGAAGCCGGTGTCTGGTCGCATTTCGACCAGCTGATGCAGCGCCGCAACACCGGCGCGCCGCTCGGCTGACGTCGCGTCCGTCCACGGGCTGACGGCCAGGGCCCCGCCGGCACCGCCGCGCGGGGCCTTCTGCTTGCGACGGAAAGTCGCATTCCGGCAAAAAGTCTCTTTTTCCACGGCACGCACCCCCGCTATTCTCCAACCCGGAAGTAATCCCGGTCGTTGGATGGGAGGGCCATGACTCTCGGTAAGCGGAGATATCCCGAATGCGCAAATTTCTTCTTGCGGCACTTTTTCTGGTTGTGGCGCCCATCGCCGCCCAGGCCCAGAACTGGTCGCTGAACCCGTCCTTCGGGACCTACTATCTCGACTCCGGCTACGCGAACGATCCGTTCATCGTGCCCATCACGGCCGGCGGCACGCTCGCGGCGGAGAGCCTGAGCCCGCAATGCCGTGGTTCGATCGCCAACCGCCCGGATGTCCGCATCATGTACCGGGCGAGCGGCGCCCTGCCGCTGCAGTTCTACGTGCGCTCCGCCTACGACACGACGCTGATCGTCAACGCCCCGGACGGATCGTGGTGGTGCAACGACGACACCGACGGCTTCGACCCGGCGATCTTCTTCTCGCGTCCGCTGTCGGGCCAGTACGACATCTGGATCGGCTCCTACAACCGCGGCAGCGGCCTGCCGGCCAGCCTCTACGTCTCGGAGTTCCAGCAGCGCTTCTGAGCGCGGGCCTCCCGCGGGGACCGGACAAGCCTCGGCCGGTCCCGGAGGCGGGCAACGCAGGCCGTCAGCGGTCGCGCCGTGTGCGCAGCCGACCGACGCCCTGCATCAGGACGAAGAGGATCAGCGCCGCGGCGACCACCGACGGTCCCGCCGGCGTGTCCGCCCGGAGCGAGCCCTGCAATCCCGCCAGCACCGCGACGACGCCGAGCAGGGCGGCGGCGAACGCCATGTGCTCCGGTGTCCGGGACACCGCCCGCGCCGCGGCCGCCGGAATGATCAGCATCGAGGTTATCAGCAGCAGGCCGACCACCTGCATGGCAATGGCGACGATCAGCGCCATCAGCAGCACGAAGGCGAGCCGGGACGCGCCGGTGGCGCTGCCCTCCACATGCGCGATCTCCGGGCTGACGGTATCGGCCAGCAGCGGCCGCCAGATCAGCCACAGCACCGCAAGTATCAGCCCCGCTCCGGCATAGATGACCGCGATATCCTGCGCGGAGATCGCCAGGATGTCGCCGAACAGGTAGCCGAGCAGGTCGAGCCTGAGCCCTTCCAGCAGGCTGACGATAACGAGGCCGGAGGCCAGCGTGCCGTGGGCCAGGAGGCCGAGGACCGTATCCGTGGCGTAGCGGCGCTGACGCTGCATGAGGAAGATGGCGAGCGCGATCAGCACGCAGACCACGGCCACGCCGGCCAGCGGGTTCAGCGAGACGGCGATGCCGAGTCCGACGCCAAGCAGGGCGCTGTGCGCCAGCGTGTCGCCGAAATAGGCCATGCGCCGCCAGACCACGAAACAGCCCAGCGGTCCCGCCGCGAGCGCCACGCCGATGCCGCCGAGCACGGCGCGGGTGAAGAAATCGTCGAGCAGCGTCACGGCAGCGACCGCTCCCCGTGATCGTGCGCCCCGTGATCGGGCGCCCCGTGGTCCTGCGCTCCCGGTTGGTGGGTCTCGGCCGATCCGGCACCGTCCTGCGCGCCGTGCTCGTGGCGATGGTGGTCGATGTCGTGCGCGAACATCGCCAGTTCGCGGGCATCGGCCGGACCGAACAGGCGCCGGTACTCCGGGTGGCGCGCCACCGCCGTTGCCGTGCCGGTGCAGCAGACATGGTGGTTCAGGCAGACGACCTTGTCGGTCGCCCGCATCACCACGTGCAGGTCGTGCGATACCAGGACGACGCCGCAGCCCGTCTCGTCGCGCACCCGCCGGATGAGCGCGTAGAAGGATGCCTGACCGCCGACATCCATGCCCTGAGTGGGTTCGTCGAGCACCAGCAGACCGGGCGCCCGCGCCATGGCGCGCGCCAGCATCACGCGCTGCAACTCGCCGCCCGAGAGGTCGACCAGCTGGCGCCGGCGCAGATGCGTTACCTCGAAGGCCGCCAGCCGGCGCGCCACGGCGCCGGCATCCGGCCGGCCGGTCAGCGCCATCACCCGGTCGACCGTCATCGGCATGACGGGGTCGACATGGATGCGTTGCGGCACGTAGCCGATGACCAGCCCGGGCGCCCGCTCGACCGTGCCGCCATGCGGCCGGATTGCGCCCAGCGCCACGCGCAGCAGCGTCGTCTTGCCCGCACCGTTCGGCCCGATGACGGTGACGATCTCGCCGGGATCGATGGCGAAGTCGATATGGCTCAGCACCCGGCTGGTACCGAAATCGACATCGACGCCGCGCATCTCGATCAGCCGGCCCATTCTGGCGCCCACTTCAACCTCCGCACCGCATTGGTCCCGCATGGGTATTGACATGTTATGATATAACATTAATCTCCCGGTACCGTCCTTACGCCCTCCCACCCCGTGTTGTCCAGAACCGGAGCCAGCGATGCCCGCCGTCAGGCCAGCCCTTCTGCCGACAATCCTCCTGTCCGCCCTGCTTGCCGGAACCTCTCCGGCGCCCGGCCAGCAGGCGCCCGCCGTGGTCGTTTCAGTCGCGCCGCTGCACGGCATCACCGCGGCGGTGATGGCGGGCGCGGGGGAGCCGGATCTGCTGATCGACGGCGGCCAGTCGCCGCACACCTTCACCATGCGACCGAGCCAGGCGGCCATGCTGCAGTCGGCCGATCTCGTGGTCTGGGGCGGTCGTCTGCTGGAAAGCACCCTGGAGCGACCGCTGGAAAGCCTGGTGCCGGCCGAGGCGCGCTTCTCGGTCCTCGACGCGCCAGGCCTCCTGCTTCTGGAGGCGCGCGGGGGCGGCGTCTGGGCGTCCCACGAACACGACCTCGCGCCGCACGACGACGATGATGGGCATCACGATCAAGACGATCACGAAGCGCACTCGGACGAGCACGATCACGACGAGGCGCACGATCACGACGACGAGCACGATCATTCCGAGGATCACGCCGGAGACGATCATGGCGCGACGGACGCGCATCTCTGGCTCGACCCCGACAACGCCGTCGCCATCGCCCGGGCGATCGCCGAGCGCCTGGCCGAGATCGATCCGGCCAATGCCGACATCTATCGGGCGAATGCCGAGCGCTTTTCGGACGAGACGGCGGTTTTGACCGCGGACCTGACGGAGCGCTTGTCGGCCCTCGCCGACCGGCCCTTCATCGTCTTCCACGACGCCTACCAGTACCTGGAGACCCGCTTCGACCTCGACGCGGCGGGTTCCATCGCCGTCTCGCCCGACAGCCAGCCGAGTGCGTCGCGCATCGTCGAGATCCAGGACACCATCACCGCGCGTGGCGCACTCTGCCTGTTCGCCGAACCGCAGTTCGAGCCGACGATCGTGGAGTCCATTGCCGGCGACACCGGGGTGCGCACCGGCATCCTGGACCCCGTCGGCGGCGACCTGGCCCTGGGGCCGGGCCATTACGAGCGCCTGATGCGCGGCCTTGCCGACGGCCTGGAGGACTGCCTGGGCGACTGACACGGCGCCGGCGACGAACGCTGCCGGCAGGCGTTCCGGGCGATCTGTCGGCGCCTGGCGCACGCCCCGCGGCAGGGGCGCACGGCTGTCATGTGCCCGCGCCAAATTGACGGGCGGGCGCGGCCGGGGCCAGTTTGGACCTATGCCCCAGCCTCGGTTCCCCATCGGCCCGCCCAAGGAACGCCCGGGCGGCCCGGCCGACATCCGGCCGCGGCGGCCGTTGCGGGCGATCACCTTCATGCTGGCCTCGACCGTGCTGTTCATCACCATGCACGCGGTCATCAAGTTCCTGGCGGAAACCGATCTCGACGGGCTGGACGAGCCGCTGCACCCGCTGGTGATCGCCTTCTTCCGCATCGCCTTCGGCCTGCTGGTCGCCCTGCCCTTCATCTGGCAGAGCGGGTTCTCGATCTTCCGCACCAGAAAGGCGACGAAGCTGGCGCTGCGCGCGGCGGTCAACGTGGTGGCGATGCTGACGCATTTCACGGCGCTGTCGCTCGCCGGTCTGGACGTGGTCACCGCGCTCGGTTTCACGGCACCGCTCTTCGCCACCATGCTCGGCTTCGTCCTGTTCGGAGAGCGCGCGGGCTGGCGCCGCTGGTCGGCCATCGTCATCGGCTTCATCGGCACGCTGATCGTGCTGCGCCCCGGCCTGGCGACGGTGGGGCTGGGCGAGGTGCTGGTGCTCGTCTCCTCCTTCGCCTGGGCCATCGTGATGATCCAGATCAAGGATCTCGGGCGCACCGAGGGCACGGCCACCATCGCCGCCTACGCCTCGATCATGATGGCCCCGCTGGCTCTGGTACCGGCGCTTTTCGTCTGGTCCTGGCCGGGACTGACCGAACTCGCCATCCTGGTCGTGGTCGGCCTGCTCGGCGGCTCCGCACAGCTCTGCCTGACGGAGTCGCTGAAATGGGCGGAGACGCATGTGGTCATGCCGTTCGACTTCGCGCGCCTGGTCTGGGCGACCATGCTGTCGGCCATGATTTTCGCGGCCTGGCCTGATCTCTGGGTGTGGGTCGGCGGCGCCGTGATCTTCGCCGCCAATACCTACATCCTGGTACGCGAACACCAGCTTCGCCGGGCCTTGCGGCTGCGGGAATCCGTCGTGCCGCCCGCCCCGTCCGCCGGCAATCTGGGAGCGATCGTGAGGGACGAGAATGACGACTGAGACCGGCGCCCCAGAGCGCCTGAGCCCCGATCGCCCGGCGGATCCGGACCTTGCCGGCCTCGAAACCGAACTGGTCTGGAAGGGCTACTTCACCTTCTTCCGCGGCCGCTATCGCCGCCGCCGGCGGGACGGCGGCTGGCAGGAGGAGACCCGCGAGGTCCTCGACCGCGGTCACGGGGCGGCCATCCTGCTGCACGATCCGGAACGCGACACCGTGGTTCTGGTGCGCCAGTTCCGCTTCCCGGCCTGGTGGACCGGCGATGACGGCCACCTGCTGGAACTGCCGGCCGGCATTGTCGATCCGTCCGACGCCCATGCGGAGGAGACGATCCGTCGCGAGGTGGCGGAAGAGACCGGCCTGCGCGTCGGCCCGGTGACACCGCTCTTCCGCCTCTACGCCACGCCCGGCGCGAACACCGAGCACATCAGCTTCTTCCACGCTTCCTACCGCGCGGCCGACCGGATCGCAGACGGGGGCGGCCTGGCGACGGAAGGCGAGGACATCGAGGTCGTCGAACTTCCCCTCGACGAAGCGCTCGCGCTGCTGGAAAGCGGCGGCATCGTCGATCAGAAGACCGCCGTCATGCTGCTCTGGGCCAGATCCCGGCGCTGAGTCAGCTTGATCCGGGCCGGATGATCGGTCAGAGCCGGTTACCCGCGGCGCCGGCCTCGCAGACCGGCTGCATCAGCCCCCAGCCGCCACAGGAGCCGTCGACCGCCTGGTCGTTCAGCGCCCCGTTCCGCATCATGTGCACGTAGTCCTCGCCGCTGCAGAAGTCGTTGGGCTCGCCCGATCGCCAGGGCACGCCCTCGAGCGCCGTGCCGTCGATCCAGCGGAACTCGCCCTCGCTCACCGCGTCGCTGGCGCCGATCCAGCAGCCGTTCCGGTTGTGGCACGCCCCCACCAGGTGCTCGGCGAGGAAGGCGTGCTCGCCCTCATCGGCCAGCACCGCGAGGTCGGCACCGAAGGATCGGCACCAGGCCCGCCCCTCCTCCCAGGTTCCGGTCTCCTCGCCCAGGAAGTACCAGTTGCCGGTGGGTCCATGGTGCGGCAGGAAGGAGACGATCTCCGGCGGTGGCACGCCGGCTTCCGCCGTGTCGTAGGCGATGCGATCGTTCTGATCGCCGCAGAGAGCCAGCACCGAATAGTGCGGCTCGCCCACGGTGAGCCTGGCCGCATCGCCGTCGACGGCCGTCCCGGTGACCGGCATCTCGACGAACAGCTGGAACAGCCCCAGCTGGTCGCCGCGATTGAGCGGCCAGCGCCGGTGACAGTCGCCGTCGGAGCGGAAGCGCAGGATGGGCGTGCCATAGTCGAGGCCGTCCCAGGAGTAGGTCTCCTCCTCGTATCCCGGCACCAGCCGGTAGGAGACGGAGATCTCGCCGCATTGCGGATGTTCGTGGACCTCACGCAGGATCGGCCGGCGGAACTGCTCGGTGAACACACCGGCGATGCCCTCGGTCATTTCGCTCGCGACCTCCGCCGCGACGTCGTCGACGATTGAGCGCGACACGCCCTCCCCCGCCAGCCATTCGGCGAGCGAGAGGTAGAAGTCCTCGCTGTCGGTGGCCGTCAGGTAGATCAGCGTCACCTCGGCCACGTTGGCGGCCCGGCGCAGACCGTAGCCGGCGACCAGGCTGATCACGGCATCGGCCGTCACCTCGAGGCTCTCCAGCGCCGCCGCGCTGACCGCCGTCTGGTTGAGCGCGTCGCGCACCAGCCGTAGCGCCGAGGCGGCGCATTCCGGCTGGGTGTCGTGGCGCAGCCTGACCACGCCGCCATGCGCGTCCGCCGCGCCGAACGGCAGCGCGATGGGCTGGCGCGCCCACAGCGCGTTGTTCAGGCTGATGAAATCCATTTCGATGGTGAGCTCGTCGGCATGCGTCGCCGGCGGGAGCATCAGGGACAGCAGGACCGCACCGCCGCCCGCCATGATACGCATCCAGGGATGTACGGGCATCTCATGACCTCCCCAGTCTCCGCCGCAACCGCTATGATCCACAGGCGGCAGCCTAGCACAACGGTGCCGCGAATGGGACGGTGCCGGTCAGTCGAGGCGTGGCTTGCCGCGCAGCGCCTTGGTCGTGCCCCGCTTGGTCTTGCTGTCCATGCGCCGCCTCTGGGAGGCCTTGGTCGGCTTGGTCTTGCGCCGCGGCTTGGGCACCACGGCCGCCCTGCGCGCAAGGTCGACGAGCCGCGCCAGGGCGTCCTCGCGGTTGCGCTCCTGGCTGCGGAAGCGCTCGGCGGTGATGACGACGACGCCCTCGGCGGTGAGCCTGCTGCCGGCAAGCCGCTGCATGCGGGTGCGCACGGGCGGCGGAACAAGCGCATCGGCGCGGCTGTCCCAGCGGAGTTGCACGGCCGTCGCCACCTTGTTGACGTTCTGACCGCCGGGCCCGGAGGCGCGCACGAAGCTCTCCTCGATGGCGCGCCGGTCGAGTGCCACGCCCGGCTTCACGGGAATGGCCCGGCTGTCCTGCGGTTCGGGCGCGTCTTCGTGGTCGCTCACGGTTCAGCCCACGATCGCCACCTGCCGGGACCGGCGCTCCGGCCAGCGCGGCCGGATGCGCGCGACCATGGCGGGGGGCGCGGCGGCGGGAGTGGCCAGGCCGGCGACGGTGGCGAGCAGGATGGCTGTCAACGGATCGGGCATGCCGATCGGTGGCTTAGCTCATCCCCGCTTGTCTGGCCAGCCAATCCGGCCGGCGGCAATCGCGCCGGTCCGGAGGGCGCGTTCAAGCCGGACGGTGCTGGCCGCGGCCGGCGGCCCCTGCGAACAGGCCGTGCAGGCGGCCGGCCAGACGCTCGACCAGCGAGCCCATATCGCGCGCTGCTGGAGACCACACGGCATAGCGGTCGGTCTCGTCCTCGAACTGCCCGACACGGACGACGCCGCGGGGCAGGGACCGCTGGATCATGCGGATGGCGAGCCTGGCATCGCCGGATTGCAGGTACATGGTTTCGCCTTTCGTCTCGCCCGCCCGAAGCGGCGCGGTTTTGGGATTGTTGCGCTGCACATAGGCGCGGATGGGCAACTCCGGCAAACGAGAATGCTTCCACTTCGGCGTAGAAAAACTATTGTGAGCGCATGAACGACTCACTGCCGCCCCTCAATGCGTTGCGTGCCTTCAATGCCGCGGCACGCCATCTCAGCTTCAAGCGCGCGGCCGAGGAGCTGCATGTCACGCCCGCCGCGATCGGCCACCAGATCAAGCAGCTCGAGGACCATATCGGCGTAACCCTGTTCCGGCGGTTGAACCGCGCCGTCATGCTGACCGAGGCAGGCCAGGCCGCGTTCCCCGATCTGCGGGACGGTTTCGACCTGATCGGAAGCGCCGTCGAGCGGATCCGCACCGCCGACCTGCGCGGCGTGCTGGTGGCCAATGTGGCGCCATCGCTGGCGGTGAAATGGCTGGTTCCCCGGCTGCCCCGCTTCCAGGCGGCACACCCCGAAATCACGGTGCGGGTCGAAATGTCGGTCGGACCGCCGGGAAACAGCTGGGAAGCCTTCGACATCGCCATCCGCTATACCGACGAAGTGGCGCCAGGGCTGATCGGCGAGGCGCTGCTGGGCGAGGAGATCGCGCCGGTCTGCGCACCGCAGCTGCTGGAGGGACCGAACGGCCTGCGCGTGCCGTCGGACCTGAGACGGTTCACCTTGATCCATCTCGAAGGACACAGCTACGACCCCGCTCAGCCGGATTGGCGCCGCTGGCTGCGCGCCGCCGGCGTCGAGGGCGTGGACCCGCGCGGCGGCTTGCGCTTCGACCACACGCTCACCGCGGCGCAGAGCGCCATCGATGGCGCGGGGGTGGCGCTGCTCAGCCAGACCTGCCTGCTCGACGACCTGGCGGCGGGTCGGCTGGTGCGCCCCTTCGATCTCGGCTTCAAGGGCACCTACGCCTATCGCGTGATCTCGCCCAGGCATGTCTTCGACCAGCCCAAGGTCGCGGCCTTCAGGCAATGGCTGCAGGCCGAGGCGGAAGCCTGCCGCGTCCAGGTCGACGCGCTACGGCACGGCAAGGCCGACCAGGCGCCCGACCGTTTGCGCTCCTCTTCCGGCGCGACATTGCGATAGGATGGCGGCCACGTCCGCAGCCCAGCATCGTCACCATCACGGAAACCGCCTGATGCCGCACCGCCTTGTCTCTCTTCTCGCCGTCCTCACTCTGGCAGCCGCATCCAGCGGTGCCGCCTCCGCGCAGGTGCTGGACCTCTATACGGAGACGACGAGCGATCTCGATGCCGCGACGCTGATACCACTGCTGGAGGAACGCTATGGTCCGGTAACGCGCGACCGTCCCGGCAGCCGCAGCGTCATGGAGCCGGGCGACCCCGACTCGCCCCTGCGCGCCGTCCAGATCGATCAGCCGGTCGGCTTCCCGGCCTTCTTCTTTTTCTGCGACGGCACGCTGATGGCGTTCGACGCACCGGCCAACGTTGCCGAGGTCACCGAAATGGCCCAGTCGGCCGCGCAGTCGCCGGTCGTTCAGACGGTCGAGGCCATGCTGTACGGCTCGCATATCCAGATGCAGACCGATGATCCTCAACTCGTGATCACCGTGACCGACGCCGACGCCGCGGCCGGCGCCGGCATGCGGGCCACGTACCCGTACGAGGCGTTCCTCCTGCTCGATTTCTATGATCGCTGCCGCCCCGACGGCTGATTGACAGGGCGTCTGGAGGCATTTCAATGGCACGGCCATAACGTGTAGAAGGACCTGGTGTACTAAATCGATGGTGATCGTGCCATGCGTGTGCATGGGACGATCGGGGGGAGGATGGGCGTGACGGATACCGTGAGATCGTTCCGAACGATCGCTCGCCGGGACTAGGCGGGCGAGGAGCAATGGACTTTCTCTTCGACGGCGCCAACGCGCCGTTCCTGGGTGCGGCTCTGCTGCTCGTGCTGCTGGCCGCCCTGGAGGTGGGCGGCCAGCTTGTCGGCCTGGCGCCGTCCGGCTGGCTGGACGATCTGCTGCCCGGCGTGGACGCTCCCGATATCGACGCCCCCGATGCCGATTTGCCCGATGCCGATATACCAGACGTCGACTCGCCGAACGTCGCCGACGCCGCCTCCGGCGGCATTTTCGCTACCCTCCTCGACTGGCTGAATATCGGCCGGGTGCCGGCGCTCGTCGTGCTGATCGCCTTCCTCGGCCTGTTCTCGGCCATCGGCTTCGGCATCCAGTCCGCGCTGATCGAGCTGGTCGACGAGCCGATGCCCGCCTGGATCGCCTGGTTCGTGGTCCTGATCGTGGCCCTGCCGCCGACCCGCTGGGTCGGTGCCGGCATCGCCCGCGTCATGCCGCGGGAGGAGACCTATGCGGTGGCGATGCGCAGCCTGGTCGGCAGCGCCGCCGTTGTCACGATGGGCGAGGTCACGCGCACGCGGCCTGGCAAGGCGAAGGTGCGCGGTCAGCGCGGCAACACTCTGTGGGTACGGGTACGCGCGGCCAAGAACGACGAACAGTTTCGGCCGGGACAACCGGTGATTCTGACGGCCTTCGCGGACGGCGTGTTCGATGCCGCCGGCGTGCCGGACGACCTGGCGCCGGAGGACTAGGTGTCGGCGCCTGGGCTCCTCCGTCCCGCGCAGGACGGCAAGCCGGACCGCGCAGGCGCACCGTCACTGCCGCTGCCCGAGATCGGCGATGACGCCTTCGGGCTTGCTGTCCCGTCCGACAACCAGATCGCCGACCCGGCGGAACCCGGGTCGGCGCAACCCCAGTCCGCCGAACCAGCGCCCACCGATGCGGCACCACCCATGTCCACGCGCCCGGCCGGCGAGCCGGGCGATGATGCCACCGAGGCACCAATCTCCCTGATCGGCCAGGCCGATCAGCCGCTCCAACCCTCCGCAACCGACCAGGGGGAAGATACCGTCATGTCCGTCGTCATCATCGTTGTCATCGTCTTCGTGGCGATCGTCGCCATGGGCATCGTGCTGGCCCGCCTTTATGTCAGGGCGCCCAAGGACGAGGCCTTCGTGCGCACCGGTCTCGGTGGCGCCAAGGTCGTCCTCGACGGCGGCGCCCTGAAGCTGCCTGTGTTCCACGACGTCACCTGGGTGAACATGCGCACCCTGCGCCTGGAGGTGCATCGCCGGCGCGAGCAGGCGATGATCACCTTCGACCGCATGCGGGTCGACATCGGGGTCGAGTTCTATGTGCGTGTCCGGCCCAACAAGGAATCCATCGCGCTGGCCGCCCAGACGCTGGGCGAGCGGACCCTGGAGAGCGAGCAGCTTCGCGAGCTGGTCGAGGCCAAGTTCGTCGATGCCCTGCGCGGCGTCGCCGCCAAGATGAGCCTCGACGACCTGCACGAGAAGCGCCAGGACTTCGTGCAGTCGGTGCAGAACGCGGTGGCGGCGGACCTGGAGCAGAACGGCCTGGAGCTGGAATCGGTGTCGCTGACGGCGCTGGACCAGACCTCCTCGGAGTTCTTCAACCCCAACAACGCCTTCGACGCGCAGGGCCTGACCTTCCTGACGCAGATCACCGAGGCCAAGCGCAAGGAGCGCAACGAGCTGGAGCAGGCGGCCCGGATCGCCATCGAGGAGCGCAACCTGGCCGCCGAGCAGCGCTCCATCGACATCAAGCGCGAGGAGGAATACGCCCGCCTCGACGCCCAGCGCGACGTCGCCAACCGTTCCGCCAGCACCAAGGCGGAGACCGCCGAAAAGGAGGCCGAGGCGCACCGGGTCGAGCAGGAGGCCAAGATCGCCTCCGACCAGCAGGTCCGCCAGCGCCAGATCGACAGCGACCGCGAGGTCGACCAGCGGCGCATCACCTCCGAGCGCGACGTGCGTCTGTCGGAGCAGGAGAAGGCGATCGCCATCGCCGAACGGTCCCGCGCGGAGTTCAAGGCCGCCGCCGAGGCCGAGGCGGCCCGCGCCGAGAGCGTGAAGGCGGAGGAGGACGTGAAGACCGTCGCCCGGGTCGCCGAGGCCGAACGTCAGCGCCAGGTGATCCTGGTCGAGGCGCGCCAGGAGGCCGAGCGTCAGGCGGTCGCCGTCACCGTGCAGGCACAGGCCGAGCGCGAGGCGGCGGAGGACGAGGCGCTGGCGATCACCACCGACGCCAAGGCCAAGGCGGATGCGGTGCGCATCCAGGCCGATGCCGACGAGCGCCGCCTCGCGGTCGAGGCCGAGGGTCAGCGGGCGATCAACGCGGCCCGCAACGTCGTCGACGACCGGGTCATCCAGCTCGAGCTCAAGCTGGCGCTGATCCAGTCCATGCCGCAGATCATGGAGGCCTCGCTCAAGCCGGTCGAGAAGATCAAGGACATCCGCATCCTCGACATGGGCGGCCGGGGCCTGCCGGGCGGCTACGGCGAGACGGGCAACGGCCACCTGCCGCACGCCAACGGCTCCAATGGCACCCTGCCCGACCAGCTGATCGACGCGCTGATGCGCTACCGCATGCAGGCGCCGGTGATCGACGAGCTGCTGAAGGAGCTGGGCCTGCCCGACGGCGCCAACCTGCCCAAGGTGCTCAGCGCCATGGCAGGCGGCGCGGCAGCGACCGGGGCGACCGCCGCCGAGGACACCACCGACGCCGCACCGACGGCGCCCACCAAGCCGGCCCCGTCACCCGCCGACCGCGGCCAGGCCACGGGCAAGGTACCGCGCAAGTCGAGCTAAAAGGTCGCGGCGCGGGAACGGTGCCGCCGACGCTGGCGGTTTCCCACCCGCGCCAACGGCGACAGTGGGAAAGGAGGATTTCTATGCCTGGCAGACCACAGCAGCACGCCGCCCTGGGAGTCGCGATCACCACCTGTCTCGGCCTCGCCGCCGGTCCCGGCCTGGGGCAAGACCCGCGCATGGGCATCGATCTCTATGCCGCCGTGCTGCAATCGGCGACGGTCAACGAACTGCTGCCGGATTTGGTTGCCCGCCACGGACCGATCGATCGCGACTGGCCGATGGGGCGCGGCGTCATCCAGGAGGACCCGGATTCCCCGCTGCGCGCCATCCGCTTCGAGGAGCAGGGCGACCGGCCCGCCCTGGTGCTGTTCTGCGACGGCGCCCTCATGGCCTTCGACGTGCCGGTGACGGTGATCGAGGCCCACCTGATGAGCGCCACGGCCATCGACCACGAGGGCGCCCGGCAGGTCGGGCTGGAGGCGCTGATGGACGAGGGTCGCCTGCGCCTGACCAGCGCGGACGCGGAGCTGATCTTCAGCGTCGCCGACCGCGACGACGACACGATCGGCATGCGCGCAACCTATCCGCTCGGCGCCTTCCGCCACATGGACTTCCACGCCCGCTGCCTCGAGGGGCCCTGACCGGCCTGCACGCTCCTCAATTCTCTCGCGGCTCAGCCCTATTCGGGCCAGCGGAAATCCGGCTTGCGCTTGGCGAGGAAGGCGGCCGCCCCCTCCCGGGCGTCGGCCGCCTCGAAGGCGCCGTCGATGAAGCGGGCGAGGTCCGCATCCGGCGCGGCCGCGCCGTCGCTGATCGCCTGCACCGTCCGCTTGGTCGCCCGGATGGTGTATTGCGAGTTCTCGGCCAGCCGCTCCGCATAGGCCTCCACCGCGCCGGAGACCTTGTTGTCGGCCACCACCTTGTGGACGAGACCGATGCGCAGCGCCTCCGCCGCGTCGAGCAGGCGCCCGGTCATCAGGATGTCGCGCGCCATGGCCGGCCCGACGGTGTCGACAAGGCGCCTGGTGTCCTCGAAGGAATAGGCGATGCCGAGCCGGGCCGGGGTGATGCCGAACTTAGCGGACTGCCCGGCGACGCGGATGTCGCAATGCAGTGCGATGCCGCAGCCGCCGCCGACGCAGGCCCCCTCGATGCGGGCGATCACCGGCCGCTCGAGTCGCTCCAGCGCGCGCTGTCCCTCGCGTACCGCGTCGTTGAAGCTGCGCGCGGCCTCCGGCGTGGCGTAGGCCCGCTCGAAGGTGGAGATGTCGGCGCCGGCGGAGAAGGCCCGGCCGCCCACCCCGCGCACGACGACCACGCGGATGGCCGGATCAGCCGAAATCTCCGCCGCCGCCGCCGCCAGACCCCGCCACATGCCGAGGTCGAGCGCGTTCATCCGCTCCGGCCGGTTGAGGACGATCTCCGCGACCGCGCCCTGACGGGCGACATAGATCGGGTCTTTCGAGGTGGACATGGCGGTCGGGGCCTCGCGCAGCGGCGGATCGTCTCGAGGGTCTGCCGGGGTGATAGCCCGATGGCAGCGCGCGATCCAGTCCCGCCGTGCTGCGCGCCGCGCCGTCGCCGGGAAGCCGAAACGATCAGGCCACGCGCACGGCCACTGCGCCGGCCGATCGGCGGCGGGACTTGCGCCAGCGCTTCAGCCGTGGTGCCGCCAGCGACAACGCGATGGCGACCAGCGTCGCGATCAGTGCCCAGTGCGCCGGCCGCAGACCGGCGGCAAGCGACAGGTTGGCCTCCAGCACCCGCTCGGCCGGCACGCCGGTCAGCACCGCGTACCAGCCAGCCTCGATCGCCGCCGTCGCGAGAGTCACGACGAGGCCGAGCGGCAGGAGCAGGCGCCAGTCCGGGACGCCCCGCGTCCACCGGTCGATGCCGCGCACGCCCATGCCCAGAAGGAACAGCGCCGCCATCACCGCCGGCTCGGTGACGTTCAGCTTGGACTGCAGGAAAAAGTGGACGCTGCCGAGAATGCCGGCAGCGTAGGCCAGGCGATGCAGGCGCTGCCAGTTGCGCGCACCCATGCGCCGGATGGCGGCATCGAAGGAGGTCAGCCCCAGCGCCACAAGGATGAGCAGCGCGGCGAAGCCGATGGCGAGATAGATCCTCAGCACGATCTCCGACGCCACCGTGCCGAGCGCGAAATCCTGGTCGATGACGTAGAGCGAGACGTGCAACAGCACCCAGGCAAGCGCGCCTAGGCCGATCATGCGCCGGGCCCCGGCAAGCCGGTTCCAGCCGGTGATCCGCCGGATCGGCGTGACCAGCAACGCGGCGACCAGGATCCGCACGCCCCAGCTGCCGCTGACATGGATCGCCTCGTCCAGCGGCCGGGCGCCGAGATCGTCGCCGAGCGCGCGGCCGAGCAGGATGACGGCCGGCGCCAGCATGGCCAGGAACAGACCGAGCTTCAGCGGCGAAAGCCGGCCGGAGCCGTCGGTCCAGGGAAGCTGCCTCGTCCAGTTCGCGGCCATGCGCGGTCTCTCGGTGTCGTCCACGTGTCGGGGCGTGCCGTTGACATGGGATCGGCGACGCGGCGGGGGAGGCCTGGCGTGATCACGTCTTCGTCACCACCCGGGAAAACGGGGCCCAGATCGCCTCGTCCAGGCGCCGGATAGCCAGTGACGGCGCGCACCGTGACGGTATGACGTCCGACACTGCGCGCGCGCGGCGCTTGGCCGATGTTCCTCCCATCGAGGCGGTGATCGGTTCACCGCCCGCCATAGAGGGGGAACCTGTCATGACTTACGCTTTGAACATCGCCACCCGCGTCGCCGCCACCTTCGGACTCGCCTTCGCGCTGCTCGGTGCCGCGGCCGCCGACCGTCCGGCGTCCGCCACCAGCTGCTATGGCTGCTATGACGACGAGAACGGCAACGAGATCTGTACCGAGGTCGAGGTGCAGGGTGCCTGCACCGTCATCACCTTCTGCGAGGCCGTCGGCTGCGGTGGTTCGGGTAACGACGACCCCATTCGGCTGATCGATCGTTTCGTGAACCCGGGCCAGCCGTCGACCGGTGTCCTGCGCCCGCAGTTTCAGATCCAGTCGCCGTCGAACTCCCTAAGCCGCTGAGCGGCCACCGGTAACGGCAAGCACACGGCGTCCGGCTTCGGCCGGGCGCCGCATTCTTTTGTCGACGCTCCCGATTCCGCCGGTTGAGAAACCTGCGGGAATCCGAATCGGCAGGCCGTCGGCCCAACGCCTTGATCGGACTCGGCCGAACGCCGACCAGCTGCAATGCCGGGTGAGCGCCGCTTATCAGGTTTGCGAGCAATCCCGGGGCGCGGATCCGGCCATGACCCAATGCAGGCGCGATCTGACTCCATGGTTGTTGAGGCGCGCCTGAATCGGCGCGGCAGCCGGAATCGCCAAGGGATTCGGCCGACTCAGGTTTTGTCCGTCCCTCTGAGACGTCGTCGAGGGGGGCGGACCACCCATGGTAGCAGCCCCGCGGACCCGCCATGGCGCGGGAGGAAGCCGGCATCGCCATGACGCCGGAAGGCCGTCGACGAGCCGGCGCTTTTCGGCCTTCTCGATATCGTTGTACTATTGCGTCTATCTTGGACAGAAATTCAATATTGTTCTCATAATAAGAGTAATAAAAGTACACGCTGTCATCACGATCCGGCCGTTCTCATGCCTGCCGCATGGACGTCCCCTGACGGGAACGCGCAATACAACTACTTTAAATCAGATAGTTAGGCGACGCACTCGACGCCTCTCGATTGAGTCGAGGTCGGGCGTCCTCACGGTTTACGCTTCTCTCGTTGTAAGCGAATAATCTCTTTTATCCCCCTTGCGCCGGAAGCGCCCATCGCGCTTAATGATGGGGCGTTGCCGGGCGGGATGCTCGGGGGGACAGACCGTCCGGCGGCGTACATCTGGACAACCAGAACGGTGCTCGATGATCGTCAGTCTCTGCAACGAGGTGCTCCGCGAGATGCCCTTCGAGGAACAGTGCCGCATCGCGGCCGCCCTCGGCTATCAGGGCCTCGAGATCGCACCCTTCACGCTCGACCCGGAGGCACCCAATCGGCTGCCGACGTGGCGACGCCGGGAGGTTGCGGCAATCGCGGAGGATTTCGGACTGGCGATCACCGGTCTGCACTTCCTGCTGGCAACGCCGGAGGGGCTTTCGCTGACCTCCGACAGCCCGGTCAGGCAGGTGCGCACCACGGACGTCCTGTTGGGCCTGGTTGAGCTGTGCGTCGACCTCGGGGGGATGGTCATGGTGCACGGCTCAGCCGCCCAACGCCGGGTGAGCGACGCGCGGTCGCCCCAGGCCGCGCGGGAGGCGGCCGCGCGCTGTCTCGCCAAAGCCGCCGGCATGGCTGGCAGCGCCGGCATCGCCTATTGCCTGGAGCCGCTGAGCGGCGACGACACCGCCTTCATCAATACCGTCGCCGAGGCGGCGGACTTCATCGACGAGGTCGGCGTCGCCGGCCTCAAGACGATGATCGACACCGGCGCTGCCGCACGGCAGGAACGCCAGGACGTGGCGACCATCATCCGCGACTGGTGGCCGACCGGAAAACTCGCCCACATCCAGTTCAACGATCGCAATCGCCGGGCGCCGGGCCAGGGAACGATGTCATTCGCCCCCATACTCGAGGCGCTCGTGGATGTCGGCTATGACGGCGCGATCGCCGTCGAGCCGCTCGTCTACGAACCCGACGGGCCGACCACCGCGGCCGCTGGCATCGCATACCTTCGCGGTCTGCTTCAGGCGCGCGATTTCCTGGCTGGCTTCTAGGGGGATACCGCCAGCCTTGCCAATTTTCCGCTATGCATGATAATTTCCAAATAGCGGAAAATTGGAGCGGTCGATGCGCTTGGCAATCGTTGGTGGCGGCCCGTCGGGGCTTTTTCTCGCCTATCTGGTCAAGAGCCGTCATGCCGGCAGCGAGGTGACGGTCTACGAGCAGAACCCGCCGGGCGCCACCTTCGGCTTCGGCGTGGTCTTCTCCGACCGTGCCCTGCCCTATCTCGAGCAGGCGGACGCGCAAGCCTTCGCCGCCATCGAGGCGGCGATGGAGCAGTGGGACGACATTACCATCGCCCGCGGCGACGAGAAGGTGCCGATCGATGGCAATGGCTTCACCGGTATCGCCCGCCTCACCCTGCTGGAGATCCTCGAGGATCTCTGCCGCCGCACGGGCGTTGTCATCCATCACAAGCGGCGCATCGACGATCTCGACGCCCTGGCGGGTTCGGTCGACCTGATGGTCGGGGCCGACGGCATCGGCTCGGGCGTGCGCGACCACTGGCGGGACGCCTTCGCCCCATCGATCGACTACCTCACCAACCGTTTCGCCTGGTACGGCACGGCCAAGCCGTTCGACACGCTGACACTGACCTTCCGGGACCACGATGGCGGCGCCTATGTCGCCCACCACTACCGCTACCAGCCCGACCTCAGCACCTTCATCGTCGAGTGCGACGCCCGCACCTGGGAGACCTCCGGTCTGGCGGCGCTCGACGAGCAGGCGGCCGCCCGCCTGTGCGAGCGCGTCTTCGCCAATGACCTCGATGGCCATCCGCTGCTTCTCAACCGCTCGATCTGGCGCCGCTTTCCCGTCGTCACCAACGCGAACTGGCACCACCGCAACGTGGTCCTGATCGGTGACGCGCTGCGCAGCGTGCACTTCTCCATCGGCTCGGGCACGCGCCTCGCCCTGGAGGACGCGACCGCGCTGGCCGCCGCGCTCGACGATTGCGACCTCGACGTGCCGCGCGCCCTGGTCCGCTTCGAGGAGACACGGCGGCCGGTGGTCGACAAGATGCTGGCCGCCGCCGCCAACTCCTATCTCTGGTACGAGGACTTCGGCGACCGCATGCATCTCGACGCCTGGGATCTCGCCTGGAGCTACATGACCCGCTCCGGCCGGGTGACCGAGGCGCGGCTGGCCGAGACGGCACCGCATTTCGTCGGTCGGTACAAGGCACGCCGGGCAGCTTCGGGATGAGCACCGCCCTGTCCCGCCGTCCCGGCCGGCCGCGCACCCGCGAGGCGACCGCGGCCGGCAGCGGCATGAAATCCCTGGCCTCGGCTCTCGCCACGCTGGATGCCGTGATGGCGGCCGACGGCCCCGCCAGCCTGACGGCGATCGCGGCCCGTGCCGGTGTCACCTCGAGCACGGCGCACCGCCATCTCGCCGCGCTGACCAGCGCCGAGCTGGTACGCCAGCACGCCGCCACCGGGCTCTACGACCTGGGGCCGGCAGCGCTCCGTCTCGGCCTTGCCGCCCTCGGCAGACTGGACGCCGTCACCCTGGCGACGGAGATCATGACCGGTCTGTCGCAATCGGCCGGCGCCACCGTGCTGCTCAGTGTCTGGGGCGATGGCGGACCCGTTGTCGTGCGCTGGGAGCGCGGCCCCCTGCCCTTCGTCACCTCGCTCGGCCTCGGATCGCGATTGCCGGTAACCCGCTCGGCCACCGGCCTCTGTTTCCTCGCCTTCATGCCGCTGGCGCTGGCGCTGCCGCACCTGCAGGACGAGGCGTCCGACGCCAGCGCGGTCCGCGCAGCCCTCGACGACATCCACGATCGGGGCTGGACCGCCGTGGACAGCTCGGTCATTCCTGGCCTCCGGGCGCTGGCCGCTCCGATTCGCGATCACCAGGGGCATGTGGCCTGCGTCCTGACCCTGGTCGGCGGTGCGGATCTCGACATCGGTCCGGACGGGCGCCCGGTGCGTGCCCTGCTGGCCGCCACTGCGGGTGTGAGCCACGATGTCGGACGCGACCCCGATTGCGGCGCGGTCCCGGCGACGGGCGCCAAGCAGGGCGCGGTTCGTATGGAGAGGTGACGAGGCTGCGATGAAGGACGACGCGTTGACCGCCCCGCCGCCAACCGAGGACGGCTTCACGCCATGGCCCGACGACCTGGCCCGCCGCTACCGGCAGGAGGGCTGGTGGGCGGGGCTCTCGCTCGGCGATCTGCCGCGCCGCTGGGCCGCGCGTTCCGGCGACCGGGAAGCCCTGGCGGATGTGCACGAGCGCCTCAGCTACCGGGATTTCGCCGATCAGGTCGACCGCTTCGCCGTCGGTCTCGCCGATCTCGGGCTGGCGCCGGGGGACAGCGTGGTCTGCCAGCTGCCCAACCGCGTCGCCGCACTCACCTTCACCTTCGCGTGCTACCGTGTCGGCGTCAGGCCCGTGCTGGCCCTGCCCGCCCATCGGGAACGCGAGATCGACCACATGGTCGGCCTCACCGGCGCCCGGGCGCTGGTCGTGCCCGACGACGCCAGGGATGTCGACCACGTCGATCTCAGCGCCACCATCCGCAAGAACCATCCGGGCGTGGCCCACATCATCACCGTCGGCGAGCCGCGGGCGGCGGACCACATCCGGCTGGCCGACCTCCCCGCGCCGACCCTGCTCGACGCCGACCGCGCGCGGCTCGAGGCGCTCCGCCCCCACCCCGAAAGCGTCGCGCTCTTCCTGCTCTCCGGCGGCACGACGGGGCTGCCCAAGCTGATCCCGCGGACCCACAACGACTATCACCTCAACTTCCGCCTCGCCGCCAAACGGGCGAAGTTCGATGCGTCGACGCGCTACATGGCGGTGCTGCCGATCGGCCACAATTTCCCCTACGGCACGCCGGGTGTCCTGGGGGCGCTGGAGAAGGGCGGCTTCGGTTTCATCGCCCGCAGCCCGAACCCGGCCCTCGCCCTGCCGCTGATCGCGGCGGAGCGGCTGACCGCGACCGCCGTGGTGCCGGCCGTCGCCATCACCTGGATGGATCGGGTCCAGGATCCGGACTTCCCGGCCGTCGACCTCTCGACGCTTGACCTGCTGGAGGTCGGCGGCGCCCGACTGCAGCCCGAAGCGGCCCGGCGCGTCGGCCCGGTCCTCGGCTGCCGGCTGCAGCAGAGCTTCGGGATGGCCGAGGGCCTGCTGAACTGCACCCGCCTCGACGATCCGGAGGAGGAGATCGTCGGGACCCAGGGACGGCCGATGACCACGGCCGATGAAATCCGCATCGTCGACGCCGACGGCCATGACGTGCCGGATGGCGAGCCGGGCGAACTGATCACCCGCGGCCCCTACACGCTGCGCGGCTACTACCGGGCGCCGGAGCACAATGCGCGCGCCTTCACGCCTGACGGCTTCTACCGTACCGGCGACATCGTCCGACGGCGGCCGGGAACCGGCAACCTCGTCGTCGAGGGCCGGGCCAAGGACCTGATCAACCGCGGCGGCGAGAAGATCTCGGCCGAGGAGATCGAGGACGTGCTGCTCGCCCATCCGGCCGTGCTGAACGCCGCCGCCGTCTCCAAGCCCCACGAGGTGCTGGGAGAGGAAGTCGCGGCCTTCGTCGTTCTCAGGGCCGGTCGCAGCTTGGCGCTGGCCGAGGTGCAGGCTCATTTCGACGCCCGCAAGGTGGCGCGCTTCAAATGGCCCGTGTACCTCGAGGCACTGCCGGAGCTGCCCGTCACCAAGGTCGGCAAGATCGACAAGGTCGCTCTCCGCCAGCGCTTCGGGTAGCAGGCCGGTGGCCGGTCGGGCAGGCGAGGACGCCAGGCCGGTCCCGGATCAGCAGCGCATCACTGGCGTGCTGCACTGCATCCGGGACGACGAAGAAGTCTTTGGAAAAACAATAGATTTCGTCGTCCCGTGCGCGGTGCGGCACGCAGTGACGCGCCGCAGACCCGGGCCGTCTTCACAAGCGCCTACCGCCCAACCCGCTCCAGGATGAAGCGGCTGCGCGTCGCCACGTCGGCGCGAGGCAGGTCGACAAGGTCGTAGCCGCAGTGCCGGTATGCCCGGCGCAGGCTGTCGCCGAAGCGGCAGGCCTCCTCGAAGCGCATGGTGCGCTCGTCGTCGGTACGGTAGATCGCCGGCCAGTCCGGCGCCACGAACACTGGCGCTTCATAACGGCAGCGCGCCGCTGCCTCGGCGATCGCGGCCGTGTCGAGGCCGTACCATTCGGCATAGGCGAAGAGGTCCGGCACGCCGCGATCGAAGATAACCGGGCTTTTCCCCGCCGCCGCGTCATACGCCGACACCGCCCGGGCCAGCATCAGGTCGACGAAGCGGCCCGGGTCGCGATCCGGCACGCCGTCGCCGCCGGTCGCCCGCTGTTGCGCCAGCACCTGGCGGGCGGGTTCGGCGACCGTAGCCACGCCGTCGGCCGCCAGGGCCGCCAGCACGCTCGACTTGCCGCTGCCGGGCGCGCCGGTCAGCACGAATCGTCTTGTCATGAGACTGCTCCTCACAGGTTGCGGAGGGGTGCCGGTTTTCGTGCCGGCCCTTTCCCGCCTAGGGAAGCAGCATCAGGCTCGGCAGGCCGACGTCGTCGTGCAGGTACTCGATGAACTCCATCGCCGGAACGGCGAAGAGGAACAGGCAGGCGTCGAGGAATGTGCTGACCAGCGCCCGGGGGCTCAGGGTTACCTGCTCGGCGTCCTGCCACAGGCCCGGCTTCGGGATGAATCGGGGCACGCGGGCCTTGTAGCGGCGGAACTCCTCGCCAAACAGGTTCTCGAGATGCCGCTCCTCGCGCAGCGTGACGGGCAGGAACACAAGGACGAAGACGCCCGCCACGATGGCGCCGTAGCTCACGCCGCCAAGCTGGAATCCGATGCCGACAGCGCCGATGAAGGCGAAGAAATAGAGCGGGTTGCGGGTCACCGAATAGGGACCGCGGCACACCACACGCCGGCTTTTGCCGTCGCCCATGTAGAGGATCGACCAGCAGCGTCCGAGGATCGCCACCACGATGAGCCCGATGCCGATCTGCTCGATCACCTCGTGCGCTGGCGAGTGCGAGGCCCAGCGTGAGCTGGAAATCATCACGAAGGCGCCGAGCATCAACGCCGCAAGGCGCAATACCGTCTTCCGGATGCGCTGGACCCGGGCGATATCGACGGGGCCGGCAAGCTGGGACATGGACGTCACCCTGGAAAAGGCTCCCGACGCGGAGCCATGCCCGTTATACCGCCGATTGAGCCTCACGGACTGCGACCGCGCGCCGCGCCGTACCGATTGCCGCGAGGGTCAGCACGGTGGAAACCAGCGCCACGGCTTCCCACCCGGTTCCGAGATCGGCCATGACGCCGAATAGTCCCGGCGACAGAGCGGTGGAGAAGATCATGATGGACACGGCCAGCGCCCTGACCGTGCCGAGATTGCCGAGCCCGTAGAATGCGGCCAGCAGCCCGGTTGCGGCGATCCCGCTCGCCCCGGCGCTGAGGCCGAGCGTGACCATGTAGACCGGCGCCGCCAGCTGGTGGTCGGTCAGCGCCAGCACCAGCGTGCCCAGTGCCATGGGCAGCAGGTGCCAGCCGAACAGGCGGCGCACCCCGAGGCGGTCGATCAGCCAGCCGATGGTGAAGGCGGCCGCCACCGAGCCGAAGGCGTAGAAGGTGAAGCTGCCGGCGATGAGTTCCAGAGACCAGCCCTTGGCCTCGGCGATCGAGGCCTGGTGGAAGATCAGGCCCGTGCCCACGAAAGGCGAGGCGAGGAAGCCGAGAAAAGCCCACCAGAACCGCGCCTCGCCCAGCACCCGGCGGCGGATGCCGGTGCGTCCGTCGCCCTGCCCCGGCTCCGCACCGGGCGCGGGCGACGGTGCGCCGCGCGGCAGCAGCATTGGCATCAGCGCCATGGCGGCGAGGCAGGCAACAGCCACCACGCCCCAGGTCTCCCGCCAGCCGATCCAGGCCATGGCGGCCACGGTCAGCAGCGGGAAGACCGCCTCGCCCGCCGGATGCCCGGCCGAGGCGAAGGCCAGCCCCCGCCCCTGCCGGGAACCGCTGGCGCGTGCCGCGACCGTGATGCCGGCATGGCTCAGCATGCCCTGGCCGGCGAGCCGCAAGCCGAACAGCACCACGAACCCCAGTATAACGTGGTGCATCAGTGCGAAGCCGGCCGCCACCAGGGCCAGGCCGGACAGCGAGAGGACCACGAAGCGCCGCGCCGACATGACGTCGATCAGCCCGCCGGCCCACACCATGGTGGCGGCCGAGAGCAGCGTGGCCATGGAATAGACGATGCCGAACCCGCCATCGCTCAGCCCCAGCACGGCGCGGATATCGGGTCCGAACAGCGAGATGAAGAAGGTCTGCCCGAAGCTCGACAGGAAGCTCAGCAGGAAGCAGCCGGCGATGACCACCGGCAGGGAAGGCGATCGGTCGAGGGCGATCGGAACGGACACGGTAACGCACACGCTCCCGCTAGGGATCGAGCCCGGGTCGGGCTCAAGTCTGGCCAGGCCTTGGCCGGATGAAGAGGAGAGTTCGCCGTCGTGATCGGTTGCCCGACCTGGCCGACGGCCGCCGTCGTCCCTGTTGGACCGGGACGTTCCATCTCAGTCGGCAAGACTGCGCCGACCACACGGCCGCGCGCAAGCCCGCTCACCTCATGGCAGTCGTGTGACGGTCGCGGCTGAGGAGACGACCGGGAGATCCCGGGTCTCGGCTCCGCCTCGCCCGGGATGACGGCTTGATAATATTAACAGATTTGGCGTCATCCCGGGCGAGCGAAAGCGAGATCCGGGATCTCCCCGTCGTCCTCGTTCACCCCGCCAGCCGCCGGGCGTGCCAGGCCATGTGGTCGGGCAGGAAGCTGGCGATGAAGTAGTAGGAGTGATCGTAGCCCGGCTGCAGGCGCAAGGTCAGGTCGACGCCGGCCTCCCGGCAGGCCGTGGCGAACAGCTCGGGGCGCAGCTGTTCGGCCAGGAAGCCATCCGCCTCGCCCTGGTCGATCAGGATGTCGCGCGGCCAGCCGCGCGCGCGCATCAGCCGGGTGGCGTCGTGCCGCGCCCAGGCCGCCTCGTCCGTGCCGAGATAGGCCGGCAGCGCCTTGCGGCCCCAAGGCACGTCCATCGGCGCCACGATCGGCGCGAAGGCGCTGACCGAGCGGTAGCGGTCCGGCTGGCTCAGCGCCACGGTCAGGGCCCCGTGCCCGCCCATGGAATGGCCCATGATGCCCTGCCGCACCGGGTCGGCCGGGAAGTTCGCGGCGATCAGCGCCGGCAGTTCCTCCGTCACATAGGTCCACATCTTGAAGTGCGGCGCCCAGGGCGCCTCGGTGGCGTCGACGTAGAAGCCGGCCCCCTGCCCGAGATCGTAGGCGTCGTCATCGGCGACGTCGGCGCCGCGCGGCGAGGTGTCCGGCGCCACGACGATCACCCCGTGCTCCGCCGCCGCGCGCTGGAAGCCGGCCTTCGTGGTCGCGTTTTCCCAGGTGCAGGTGAGGCCGGAGAGATAGGTGACCACCGGCACCGGCCCGGCCTCGGCCTGCGGCGGCACGTAGACCGCAACTTCCATCGGCGTGCCTGTGGCGCGGCTGTCGTGCACATAGACGCCCTGCGTGCCGCCGAAGGATCGCCATCGGGATTTGGTTTCCAGTGTCATCGTCGGACCTTGACCTTCACAATGGGAGGGCACAATGGGAGGGCACAATGGGAGGGAATGCATCGTCGTCGACATGGTCGTGAACATGGTCGGCGCGCACATTGCCCTCAGCACCGCCCGGGGGGCAACCTTGCTGCCGGGCCGGATCGGTTGTCGCGGCCTCGACACCTCACCCCCGCAAGGAGTGCATGCCATGGAGACCCAGATCATGCTCGTCACCCGCAGCGTGCCCCAGGCCGCCTCCTGGTATTGCCGGCTGCTGGATGCCGAGACCGACCACGACGGCGAGGACTTCAACCGCGTCATGAAGGATGGCGAAGTCCTGCTGATGCTGCACCAGTGGCAGGACGGCGAGCACGGCGCCCGCCTGCCGGCCGACCGCGCCACACCGCTCGGCGACGGCGTCATCATCTGGTTCCTGACGGACGACCTGGAGACGATCTACCGCCGCGCCCGCGACCTCGGCGCCGAGATCGTCGCCGAACCGCACCACAATCCGCGCGCCCGCTGGCGCGAGTTTTCCCTGCGCGATCCGGACGGCTACACGGTGTCGGTGGCGCGGATGTGAGCCGAAATGCGCGGTTGCGGAAGACGCCCGGCCGGTCCCGGATCAGCAGTGCATCACTTCGTGCTGCACCGCATCCGGGACGACACATTGCTTTGGATTTCAGAATTGAGGAAGTCCCTGTCGTCCCGGGCGCGATGCGGCGCGCAGTGCCGCTTCGCAGACCCGGGACCGGCCGCTGGTCCTCGCCGGCATCGCCACCCGCTCAGGCAACACGGTCCTTCCAGCGGTGGTAGGTCAGCGCCAGCGCGATCATGTGGGCGAGTTCGGCCGAGGGCAGCGGCCCCTCGGCCGGCAGCACCACGGCGCGGCTGCCCTGATAGGCGAAACGGTCCGGATAATGCCGGCGGAAGGCCTCCACCAAGCTGGTCTGACAGTGCACGAACAGCGCGCCCTGTCCCGGCAGACCGGGCGCCTCGCCCAGACGGATCGTGCTGCCGGATTTCGGCGCCGCGGTAAGATAGGCGGGCTGGCCCCATTTCACAGTCTCGACCAGCCGGCCGACGCCGTCGGTCGTGGCGGCGGTGTCGAGGATCAGGCGGCGAACCGCGCGCAGCAGGTCGCCCAGCGGCGGAGCGAACGCCGCGAAGGCCGCCGCGACCGCCGGGTCCCGGATCCCGTTCGCTGCCACCGGCCTAGTCGTAGAGCACGACCGAGCGGATCGACTTGCCCTCGTGCATCAGGTCGAAGCCCTTGTTGATGTCCTCGAGGGCCAAGGTGTGGGTGATCATCGGGTCGATGTCGATCTTGCCGTCCATGTACCAGTCGACGATCCTGGGCACGTCGGTGCGGCCGCGCGCGCCGCCGAAGGCGGTGCCCCGCCAGGAGCGCCCGGTGACCAGCTGGAACGGCCGGGTGGAAATCTCCTGGCCCGAGCCGGCGACGCCGATGATGATCGATTGGCCCCAGCCCTTGTGGGCGCATTCCAGCGCCTGGCGCATGACCTTCACGTTGCCGATGCACTCGAAGGAATAATCCGCCCCGCCGCCGGTCAGCTCCACCAGATGGCCGACCAAATCGCCCTCGACCTTCCCGGGATTGACGAAATGGGTCATGCCGAAGCGCTCGCCCCATTCCTTCTTGTCGTCGTTGAGGTCGACGCCGACGATCATGTTGGCGCCCACCAGGCGCAGGCCCTGGATGACGTTGAGGCCGATGCCGCCAAGGCCGAAGACGACGCAGTTCGAGCCCGGCTCCACCTTGGCGGTGTTGATCACAGCACCAATGCCCGTGGTCACGCCGCAGCCGATATAGCAGACCTTGTCGAAGGGCGCGTCGGAACGGATCTTCGCCAGCGCGATCTCGGGCAGCACGGTGAAGTTGGAGAAGGTCGAGGTGCCCATGTAGTGCAGCACCTTCTCCCCCTTGTAGGAGAAGCGCGAGGTGCCGTCTGGCATCACCCCCTGCCCCTGGGTGGTGCGGATCGCCTGGCAGAGATTGGTCTTGGGATTGAGGCAGTACTCGCACTCCCGGCATTCGGGCGTGTAGAGCGGGATGACGTGGTCGCCCGGCTTCAGGCTCTTCACCCCGGCTCCGACCTCGCGCACGATGCCCGCGCCCTCATGGCCCAGGATGGCCGGGAACATGCCCTCCGGGTCGGCGCCCGACAGGGTGAACTCGTCGGTGTGGCAGATGCCCGTCGCCTTGATCTCGACCAGCACCTCGCCCTCGCGCGGCCCCTCCAGATCGACCTCGACGATCTCCAGGGGCTTGCCCGCCCCGAACGCCACCGCCGCCTTGGACTTCATCGCTTCCCCTCTCCCCGTGAGCATCGTCGCATGGTGAAATCGGGCGGCAGCATGCCATGGGGGTGCCGGAGGGGCTACCCCTCCTTCACCGCCTCCATGACCACGAAGGTCGAGGTGTGGGAGACGTGAGGCAGGGCCGAGAGGGCCTCGCCGAGGACGCGGCGGTAGGCGGCGATGTCGGCGGTGCGCACCTTCAGGAGGTAGTCGAAGCTGCCGGCGATCATGTGCGCCTGCTCGACCTCCGGCAACCGGGCGACGGCGGCGTTGAAGGCGTCGAGGGCCGCCGCCCGGGTGTCGTCGAGGGAGACCTGGACGAAGGCGATGTGGCCGGCGCCGAGCTTGGTGTGGTCGACCCGGGCGGTGTAGCCGCGAATGACGCCGAGGCGCTCGAGACGCTTGACCCGTGCCTGTGCCGGCGTCTTGGTCAGCCCGACCTTCTCGGCCAGCGCGGTCATGGTGATGCGGGCGTCGCGGCGCAGCTCGGCCAGGATGCGCCGGTCGATGCGGTCGATTTCATCGGTCATGGGGCGCAATGCTAGACGAAGCGCCTATCGATTGCGACATCAATGGTCGGATTGTCCACCGCTTTCGCGAAATCAGGCTGATCGGATCGGCGGCTTCGGGTTAGGATGGCGGGCCCGCAACTTTCTGGGCCACCTTCTGGCTCACCTTCTGGATGATCGCACTCCATGTCCGACGAACCCCCGCCGCCCGGGACAGGGCCAGACCTCGCCGCCATCCGCGCCGCCATGCGCCAGGCGACCTATGGCGACGAGGCGGCGGCGGTCGCCCGGCTGATGGATTCCGCACCCCCGGCCGGGACGCGGGCGGCGATCAGCAGCGCCGCCGCCGCGCTCATCCGCGAGGTCCGCTCCGGCAGCGATCCCGGGCTGATGGAGCGCTTCCTCGCCGAATACGGCCTCTCCACCAAGGAGGGCATCGCCCTGATGTGCCTGGCCGAGGCACTGCTCAGGGTGCCAGACCATCTCACCATCAACGCGCTGATCCAGGACAAGATCGCCCCGGCCGACTGGGGCCGGCATCTGGGCCGGGCGGCCTCCTCCCTCGTCAACGCCTCGACCTGGGCCCTGATGCTGACGGGCCGGGTCCTGACCGATGGCGACGAGGCCGGCCTCGCGCGCACCCTGCGCGGCATGGTGCGGCGGCTGGGCGAGCCGGTGGTGCGCACCGCGGTCGGCCAGGCCATGCGGCAGATGGGCGCGCAGTTCGTGCTCGGCCGCTCCATCGAGGAGGCGACGGAGCGCGCCGCGCGCATGGAGGCCAAGGGCTACACCTATTCCTACGACATGCTGGGCGAGGCGGCGCGAACCGAGGACGACGCCCAGCGCTACCACATCGCCTATTCCGACGCGATCGCGGCCCTGGCGGCGCGGGCGAAGAGCCGCGACATCCGGGCCAATCCGGGCATCTCGGTCAAGCTCTCCGCGCTGCATCCGCGCTACGAGCAGAGCCACCGCGAGGAGGTGCTCTCCACCCTGGCCTCGCGCGCGCAGTCGCTGGCCCTGCTGGCCAAGAGCGCGCGCATGGGCTTCAACATCGACGCCGAGGAGGCCGACCGCCTCGACCTCTCGCTCGACGTCATCGAGAAGCTGTTGGCCGACCCGGCTCTGGCCGGCTGGGACGGCTTCGGCGTCGTTGTCCAGGCCTATGGCAAGCGCGCGCCCCACGTGCTCGACTGGCTTTACCGCCTGGCCGAAACCCATGACCGGCGGATCATGGTGCGCCTGGTCAAGGGCGCCTACTGGGACAGCGAGATCAAGCGGGCCCAGGTCATGGGCCTCGATGGTTTCCCGGTATTCACCCGCAAGGTGGCGACCGACGTCTCCTACCTCGCCTGCGCGCGGCAGCTGCTCGGCATGACCGACCGCATCTACCCGCAATTCGCTACCCACAACGCCCATACCGTCGCCGCGGTCCGGGCGCTGGCGGGTGACGGGCGCGACGACTACGAGTTCCAGCGCCTGCACGGCATGGGCGAGGCGCTCTACGAGACGGTGCGCCGGCAGGGCGGCCTGCGCTGCCGCGTCTACGCGCCGGTCGGCGCCCATCGCGACCTGCTGGCCTATCTGGTGCGGCGGCTGCTGGAGAACGGCGCCAACTCCTCCTTCGTGCACCAGATCGTCGACGAGAGCGTGGCGCCGGAGACCATCGCCACCGATCCCTTCGACGCGCTCGCCCGGCTGGGCAATGCCGTCGCCAACCCGGCCATCCTGGCACCCGAGGCGATCTTCGGCCCCGACCGCAAGGCGGCCAGGGGCTGGGACATCACCGATCCGCTGACGCTGGCGGAACTGGAGACGGCGCGGGCCCCGTTCCGGTCGCATCGCTGGTCGTTCTCCGTGCAGTCGCCCGGCGAGCTGCCGGCCGGCGAAACGGTCACCGTGCGCAATCCGGCCCGGCCGGACGAGGTCGTGGGCACGGTCGAGACCGCCACACCGGCCCATGTCGACGCGGCGCTGGAGACCGCGCGCGCCGCCGCATCCGCCTGGGCCGCCCGACCGGTCGGCGAGCGCGCGGCGCTGGTCGAGCGGGTCGCCGACCTCTACGAGGCGCACGCGCCGGAACTGATGGCCATCGCCGCGCGCGAGGCCGGCAAGACGCTGGCCGACGGCGTCGCGGAGGTACGCGAGGCGGTCGACTTCTGCCGCTACTACGCCCGCGAGGCCCGCCGTCTCGACCGGGAGGAGCCGGGCGAGCCGGGCGGCGTGTTCGTGTGCATCAGCCCGTGGAACTTCCCGCTCGCAATCTTCACCGGCCAGATCGCCGCGGCGCTGGTGACCGGCAACGCGGTCGTCGCCAAGCCGGCGGAGCAGACCATGCTGATGGCCGGCCGCGCGGTCGCCCTGATGCACGAGGCCGGCATCCCGCCGGACGTGCTGCACTGCCTGCCGGGCGACGGCGCCACGGTCGGCGCGGCGCTGACATCCGATTCACGCATCGACGGTGTCTGCTTCACCGGCTCGGTTGAGACCGCCCAGGCGATCAACCGGGCGATGGCCGACAACGTCGCCCCCGACGCCGCGCTGATCGCCGAGACCGGCGGCCTCAACGCCATGATCGTCGACTCCACCGCCCTGCCGGAGCAGGCGGTGCGCGACATCCTGGCCTCGGCCTTCCAGAGCGCCGGCCAGCGCTGTTCGGCCTTGCGCATCCTCTACGTCCAGAAGGACGTGGAGGCGCGGATGACCGAGATGCTGACCGGCGCCATGGACGCGCTGACCCTGGGCGATCCCTGGGAATTGACGACCGATGTCGGCCCGCTGATCGACGCCGAGGCCCATCGCGAGATCGAGGGCTATTGCCAGCGCCAGATCGGTGAGGGCCGGCTCGTCCACCGCGTTCGCCGGCCGAAGGGCGATGGCTGTTTCCTGCCGCCGACCGTGCTGAAATCCGGCGGCATCGCCGACCTGGAGCGCGAGGTGTTCGGCCCGGTCCTGCATCTGGCGACATACGAGGCGGCGGCGCTGAACCAGGTCGTCGCCGACATCAACGCCAAGGGGTACGGCCTGACCATGGGGCTGCACACCCGGGTCGACCAGCGCGTGCAGGACGTGGTCGACCGCGCCCGGATCGGCAATGTCTATGTCAACCGCAATCAGATCGGTGCCGTCGTCGGCTCCCAGCCCTTTGGTGGCGAGGGGCTGTCGGGCACCGGGCCCAAGGCCGGCGGGCCACACTACCTGCCGCGCTTCCGCCGCATCGCCCAGCCTGTGGTGCCGACGTCCGACGGGACCACGGGCGCCGTTGCGGTGCTGCGGGGCGCGTCGATCGACGAGGCCGCGGCACGGCTCGACTGGCAGGGCTGGGCCCGGCACGGCGACCGGGAAGGCGTGCTTGCCGGCGCCATCGCGGCGCTCGAGCCCCACCACCCGGACCGCGCGGCGCTGGCCCGCGAGGCCCTGGCGGAGGCGGTCGACATCGGCCTCGATCCCGCCGAGCTGCCGGGCCCGACCGGAGAGAGCAACCGGCTGAGCCTGCATCCGCGCGGTGTCTTCGTGTGCGCCGGCAGCCTGGTGGCCGGCGAGCGCGCTGCCTGCCTCCTCGCCCAGACGGTGCAGGCGCTGATGCTGGGCAATGGCGTGGTCGCCGTGGGGCCGGGCGCGGACATCCTGGTCTCCACCCTGGCCCGGGCCGGTGCGCCGGTCAGCGGCCTCGACAGCCTGCCCGACCCGGGCACGATCGCCGGCGCCGACGGGTTCGCCGGCCTCGCGCTCACCGGTCCCGCGGAGACGCTGTGCGCCTATCGGATGGCGCTGGCCGGCCGCGACGGCGCCCTTCTGCCGCTGGTCACGGCGGTCGTCGATCCCCGGCGCTACATGGTCGAGCGGGCCCTGTGCATCGACACCACGGCGGCGGGCGGCAATGCCGCCCTGTTCTCGGCCGCCGACAACCCGCCGGCCACTGGCTGAGCGTGCCGGCCTGGCCAAGTTTCGCGAGGGGTGCTCCCCGGCCCGGGACCGATCGGGGGGCAGTCGGCCGGCGGACCGGGGAGCTGGCCCTGTGATCCGCCCGAGCGAGAGTGCGTGGGATGGGCGGAGGGCCATCGGGTCCAGGGGTCGGTCCCGGGTATAGGGACGGAGGCGCGCCGATCCGTCGAGGCACCACCTACCGGCACGCGGGCCGGCCAGAAGGTCCGGCCGGCCCATTGATGGGCTCGAAGCCCGTCACATGCCGTTGAGGAACTGCCGCGAGACTCCGGTGAACCGGCCCCGACGGGCCTGGTTCAGCACGGTTCGCGACATCTCCAGCTCGATGGTCGAGCTGTGGCGGATGGCGGCGCCATCGAGGTTGTTCTGCACCACGGTGACAAGGCCGCCGGCGTCGAGCCCGCCAGTGGCGAATTCGTTGCCGAGGCCGTTCTGGATGGTGGTGGTCAGGCCGTTGGTGGTGTCGACCTCGACGGCGTAGTCGGCGCCCGGCACGTCGCGGCGCACGTCGAGACCGCCGGTCGGCGTCCAGGTGGCGCTGTAGACGTGCTCGGCATCGATCCAGGTGTCGAGGTCAATGGCAAAATGGGTCAGGCCGGCGACGCCAACGAAACCGCCGCGCACGCCGTTCAGCTCCGCCTCGCTCAGCACCCGGCCGTCCCACGGATTGGCCGGATCGCCGGTGACCGTCCGGGGGCCCAGCTGGGCCTGGGCGGGCTGCGCGGCCACCATCACGGCGAGCAGGGCGGCGAAGCGGGCGGTTTGGGTCATCGCATCTGGCTTGGTGAGGCGGGCCATGGTCAGTTGCGCACCACGTTCAGCGTCATGTTGGTCTCGACCTCGATGGCCGCGGCGCTGCCGTTGTTCTGCACCACGTTGGCGATGCCCGAGAAGTCGTCGAAGGAGCCGCCGCCGATCTCGTTGCTGAAGCTGGCGCCGGCGCCCTGGTCGACGGTGTTGCCCGTCACGCTCGGCGCCGGATCGGCGGCATTGGTGGCGCGGGCCGCGCCCATCTCCCCGTCGCCGAGGGCCGGGCCGAAGGACGCGTCCTGCGCCAGCCCGCTTCCGGCCGTCGCCAGGACAAGCGCGGCGCCGGTCAGGATCCTCCTCATCATCTCGATACCCTCCAATCGGGGGCTTGCGTTGCTGGAGGAATGTCGGTCGCGGAGCGGCGGACGGCCCACCTCGGGGCCGCCCGCCAGTCCCACGATCGGCGATCAGAGATCGTCGAGGTTGCCGTTCACCGTGACCGAGATGGACGACTGCACCACGTTCGCCGATCCGTTGTTCTGGATCGTCGAGGACACGCCCGAGGCGGAGTCGAACGAGCCGCTGATCGTGTTGCTGTGCGACGGACCGCTGGAATGGCCCACCATCGTCACCTGATTGTTCGACACGGTGCCGGCCAGCGTGGTCTCGGAGACCACCGGGCCGAAGCCGGGTCCGCCATTCTCCTCATGCACCGCGACCGAGGTCGAGGTGTTCAGCACGTTGGCGTCGCCATTGTTCTGGGTGGTCGAGGCCACGCCGGAGAAGTCGTTGTCGAACGAGGAGTCGATCTCGTTGTCACGCGTCGCCTGCGGGCTCTCGTAGACCTCGTTGTTGTCGACGGTGCCCTCGGCCGAGGTGTTGACGGTCAGCGCGCCGTCGACCGGCCCCTGGCCGGGGTCGAGGCTGGCGTTGATGGCAATGGAGGTGCCCAGAACGTTGGCGTTGCCATTGTTCTGCTGCACCGAGGCCACGCCGCCGAAATCCTCGAAGCTGTCGTCGAGGATCTGGTTGTCGCGGTCGGCGCCGAAATCCCCCGCCGGCGGTGAGACGAGGCCGCCCCGGAGATCGTTGTTGGTCACCTCGCCGATGGTCGTGGTGTCCATGGTCGACGGTCCGTCGATGTCCTCCGCCCCGGTGGCGGCGAAAACCGCGATGGAGCTGCCGAGCACATTGCCGTCGCCATGGTTCTGCTGGATGGCGGCGAGCCCGGCGCTCTCCTC
>JAVKFF010000200.1:0-5417 GCA_040226215.1 Azospirillaceae bacterium | reverse complement strand
CGCTTGCGCGGACGGCAGCCGTTGTGCGGGATCGGCGTCACGTCACGGATCGTCGTGATGCTGAAGCCGACCGCCTGCAGCGCCCGCAGGGCCGATTCGCGGCCGGAACCCGGGCCGCGCACCTCGACCTCGAGGGTCTTGACGCCATGCTCCGCGGCCTTGCGGCCGGCATTGTCGGCCGCCACCTGCGCGGCATAGGGGGTCGACTTCCGCGATCCCTTGAAGCCCTGCGCGCCGGCCGACGACCAGGCCACCGTATTGCCCTGGGCATCGGTGATCGTGATCATCGTGTTGTTGAACGTCGCGTTCACATGGGCGACCGCGTTGGTGATGTTCTTGCGTTCGCGCCTGCGGATGCGGGTGGTCTTTTCTCGTGCCATGCCTAATCCAAATGCTGAAGGCGGTTCCGACGCTGACCGCCGGCTGCCGCCTGCATCGGCATGCCCGCTGCGCGCCATCGGCGCCGGACCATGCCGTACCCTGAAATCACAAAAGGCGATCCGCCGGAACCGGTTCCGGGGAGGCTCCGCCCCCGCCGGCCCGGCGCCGCGAATGCGCCGCTATTCAATCGCCGCTGCCAGGCCTTCCGTTACTTCTTCTTGCCGGCGATCGGCCGTGCCGGGCCCTTCCGGGTCCGCGCATTGGTATGGGTCCGCTGGCCACGCACCGGCAGGCCGCGGCGATGCCGCAGGCCGCGATAGCAGCCCAGGTCCATCAGCCGCTTGATGTTCATTGCCTCTTCGCGCCGCAGGTCGCCTTCGACCCGGTAGTCGCGCTCGATCACCTCGCGAACGCCGATGATCTCGGCCTCCGTCAGCTCGTTGACCCGGCGCTCGGCCGGTACGCCAACCTTGCTGCAGATCTCCTTCGCCTTCATCCGGCCGATGCCGTAGATGTAGGTCAGAGCGATCTCCACCCGCTTGTTCGACGGGATGTTCACGCCAGCGATACGTGCCACGCGATGTCTCCTGCTTCCGCAACTGCGCCGGCCGGCGCCGCCATGCGGGCCTCGTGCGCGTCAACTCCAGACTGTCCGGTACTCCGGGACCGCCCTATACTCCCAGACCGTGGCACCACCCGGGCACCGACCCGACCGGCATTCCGATCAGGTCGACATCGTCGAGCGGCGGCACGACCCACCACATCGCCCGGCAACTTGCTGTCTTGCGACACGCGTCTGCCGGCGCGGCCTTGCTGCGCGGCAGCCCGAACCCGGCCTGCCTTGCAGATATGCGTATATCGGCGAAATGCCAAGCATCGCCGAGCACCACGCATCTTCCGGTCGGTCTGAGTGGCTGGAGTCCGGTGCGGCCCACACCCGGACGGCCTGAGCCGCGGGATTATATGGACTAACCTCACCCAGTCAACAACCGACCGTCAGAAAAACTCCGGCCGTGGCGCATATGCCGCAGCCCGGCGCCTCACGACGCCACGATTGCCTCTATCTGACGGGTCACCTCGTCGATATCGGCCATGCCATCCACAGACCGCAGCACATCCTTGCCCTTGTAATAGGGCAGCAGCGGCGCGGTCTGGCTGTGATAGGCCTTCAGCCGGGAAGACACCGTCTCGGCGGTATCGTCCTTCCGGCGGGTAAATTCGGTGCCGCCGCAGACATCGCAGACACCGTCCTGCCTGGGCCGCTTGAAACTGTCGTGATAGCCCGCGCCGCAGGAGGCACAGGTGAAACGCCCGGTGATTCGCTCGACCAGGGCCTGGTCGTCCACCTGCATCTCGATCACATGGTCCAGCGCCTGCCGCTTGTCCGCCAGCATCCGGTCCAGCGCCTCGGCCTGGCCGAGCGTGCGCGGAAAGCCGTCCAGGATGAAGCCGGGCGCGCAATCCGGGCTGTCCAGGCGTTGATCGATGATGCCCACCACCAGGTCGTCGGGCACCAGGTCGCCACGCTCCATGATCGCTGCTGCCTGCTTGCCCAGGTCGGTACCGGCCTTCACGGCGGCGCGCAACATGTCGCCGGTCGACAGCTGCGGAATGCCGTGGCGCTCCACCAGCCGCTGCGCCTGGGTTCCCTTCCCGGCGCCGGGCGGGCCCAGCAGGATCAGTCTCATCGGCGCGCTCCCCTCAGCTTCGACTTCTTGATCAACCCTTCGTACTGATGCGCCAGCAGGTGCGACTGGATCTGCGAGACCGTATCCATCGTCACGGTGACGACGATCAGCAGCGAGGTGCCGCCCAGGAAGAAGAAGGTCATCCCGAACCGCCCCATGATGAACTCAGGCAGCAGGCAGATCGCCGCCAGGTACAGGGCGCCGACCGCAGTCAGCCGGGTCAGCACATAGTCCAGATATTCCGCGGTCCGCTGGCCGGGGCGGATGCCCGGCACGAAGCCGCCATACTTCTTGAGGTTGTCGGCGGTGTCCTGCGGGTTGAACACGATGGCGGTGTAGAAGAAGGCGAAGAAGATGATCATCGCGCCGTACAGCGCCATGAACACCGCCTGGCCATGCGCCAGCTGGCCGACGATGAAGGTCGCCCAGTCCGGCAGGTTGCCGGAGCCGGCGGAGAACTGCGCCACCGCCGAGGGCATTAGCAGCAGGCTGGATGCGAAGATCGGCGGGATCACGCCCGCGGTGTTGAGCTTCAGCGGCAGATGCGAGCTCTCGCCGCCGAACATCTTGTTGCCCATCTGGCGCTTCGGATACTGCACCAGGATCCGCCGCTGGGCGCGCTCCATGAACACGATGAACGTGATGATGCCGACGACGCCGACCAGCACCAGGATCACGAAGGCGGTGGACAGCGAGCCGGAGCGGCCGAGTTCCAGCAGGCTGGCAAGCGCCGCGGGCAACTCCGCCACGATGCCGGCGAAGATGATCAGCGAGATGCCGTTGCCGACCCCGCGCTGGGTGATCTGCTCGCCCAGCCACATCAGGAAGATGGTGCCGCCGGTCAGGGTGATCACGGTCGTCGCGCGGAAGAACAGGCCCGGTTCCAGGACGGCCGATCCGGCCGACAGCGCCTCCAGCCCCACCGCGATGCCGTAGGACTGCACCACGGCCAGCAGCACGGTGCCATAGCGGGTGTACTGGTTGATCTTCTTGCGCCCGCTCTCGCCTTCCTTCTTCAGCTGCTCCAGATGCGGCGAGACGGTGGTGAGCAGCTGGATGATGATCGATGCCGAGATGTACGGCATGATGTTCAGCGCGAAGATCGTCATCCGGCCCAGGGCCCCGCCGGAGAACATGTTGAACATGTCCAGGACGCCGCCCTGCTGCTGGTTGAAGATGTCCTGGATGACGCCGGGCTCGATGCCCGGGATCGGCACGTAGGTGCCCAGCCGGTAGACGATCAGCGCGCCCAGGGTGAACCAGATGCGCTTCTTGAGTTCGGTGGCCTTGGCGATCGCGCCGAAGTTCAGGTTGGCCGCCAATTGCTCCGCGGCTGACGCCATTGCGGGTGCTCCTCGTCTATCGCTGCGGGCCGCCCGGAACGGGCCCCGGAACAGCCCCGGTGCGGATCGGCGGCCGCCCCGCCGCATGGCCGGGCCCCGGCCGGCGGAAACCGGCGGGCCCCTGGCCGATCGGTCGGGGCAGGGCCGCGAGGCCTGGGCGGGTCGGGATATTGGGCGTCGCGCCTGCGGACCGCAAGTGCCCGCGGCCGGCCTGCGCCGGCCGGCCCGGGACGCCGCCGCGGCGGCGGTCGCACGCGCCCGTCAGGACTCCGCCGTCGCCGCCTCGTCCTTCGGCCGCATCTTGCCGTGGCTGCGGTTGCCGCCACTGATCTCGACCACGTGCACCTTGCCCCCGGCCGCCTCGACGGCCGCCTGGGCGGCCTTGGAGACGCCGTTGACGGTGATCTCGATCTTGGCGGACAGCTCGCCCTGCGCCAGCAGCCGGATACCGTCGCCACGCCGGCCGACGACACCGCTGTCCAGCAGCACCGCAAGTGTGACCGGCTTGCCGGCATCGATCTTGCCGGCGTCGATCGCCTTCTGGATGCGGCCGATATTCACCGCCGCAAAAGTCTTGGCGAACGGCACCTTGAAGCCGCGCTTCGGCAACCGCCGATAGATCGGCGTCTGGCCGCCTTCGAATGCCTTGACCGCCACGCCGCTGCGCGAGGTCTGGCCCTTTACGCCACGGCCGGCCGTCTTGCCGGTGCCCGATCCGATGCCGCGACCGACCCGCTTGCGCCGCTTGTTCGCGCCGGGCCGGTCGGCAATCTCATTGAGCCGCATCCTGCTACTCCCTCATGGTCGGGGACCCGCCCGCTCCGGGCCGGTCCCGCGCCCGGTATTCGTCAGTCCTGGTCCACCACCTGGACGAGGTGGCGCACCTTGTTGATCATGCCGCGCACCGACGGCGTGTCTTCCAGTTCGCGCACGCGGTTGATCTTCGCCAGGCCGAGGCCGCGCAGGGTTTCCTGCTGGTCCTTCGGCCGCTTGACGCCGCTGCGGATCTGCTTCACCCGGATCGTCTTGCCGCTCGCCTCAGCCATCTGTCACTCTCGCCTCAATCATGCCCGCGGCGGCCCGGCCGTCGACAGCCTGTGGAACAGGCCGCCCGCCGTCGACCGCCAGGCGCCGGTCAGACCCCGCCGGCCTGTGCGTTCTCGCCCTCGTCCTCGGCAGCCACGGCCCCGCCCGCATCGGGGGAATCGGGGCGACGGCCGAAGATCTCGCTCACCTTCTTGCCGCGCCGCTGCGCCACGGCGCGCGGTGCCACCAGGCGGTTCAGCCCGTCGAAGGTCGCCTTGATCATGTTGTAGGGGTTCGAGGAGCCGATCGATTTGGCCACCACGTCGCCCACGCCCAGGGTCTCGAACACGGCGCGCATCGGCCCGCCGGCGATGATCCCGGTTCCCGCGGGTGCCGCACGCAGCACGACCTTGCCGGCGCCGTGACGGCCCTCGACATCGTGGTGCAGGGTGCGGCCCTCGCGCAGCGGCACCCTGACCATGGTCCGCTTGGCCTGGTCGGTGGCCTTGCGGATCGCCTCGGGCACCTCGCGGGCCTTGCCGGAGCCGAAGCCCACGCGCCCCTTCTGATCGCCCACGACGACCAGGGCGGCGAAGCCGAAACGCCGGCCGCCTTTGACCACCTTCGCGACGCGGTTGATGCTGACCAGCTTGTCGATCAGCTCGCCGTCGCCACGTTCCCCGGTTTCGGGACGCATCAACTGTCCGATTCCCTCGACTGATTCTGTTTACGCCGGGCCCCGTCGGGATCCGTCGTCATGCCGGTTGCCATCAGAACGACAGCCCGCCCTCGCGAGCCCCGTCGGCCAGGGCCTTGATCCGGCCGTGATAGACATAGCTGCCGCGGTCGAAGACCACCTTGTCGACGCCGGCAGCGACGGCGCGGCTGGCCAGTAGCTTGCCGACCGCCTCGGCCGCCGCCTTGTCGGCACCGGTCTTCAGCGAACCGCGCAGCTCCTTGTCCAGGGACGAGGCCGCAG
>JAVKFF010000199.1:0-64341 GCA_040226215.1 Azospirillaceae bacterium | reverse complement strand
CCGAACTGCTGATGATCGAGGAGGACGACACCACCTCCGTCTTCGTGGTCGAGGGGCATGTAATCATGCAGGGCCCGGTCGGCGTCTGGCTGGTTAAGCTGGCGCCGGGCGAAGGTGCCGATGCCCGGCTCGAGCCGGCTGCCGCCGTACCTGACGGTACCGGTCCTGGCGATGTCCAGGGCTCGCAGGCGACGGCAGTGGACGGCGAGATCGATCGCTCGTCCAGCGCCGGTGCCTTGCCAGACGCCGATGCCCCGGCCGGTGGCGCCAGCGACACGGGCGGCATCGTGATCGTCGCGCCGGCGCCACCGGCCGCACCAACACCGGCCCCCTCGGCGGTTCCCGCCCCGACGGCCTCCCGCGATGCCGGGCCGATCGCGCTGCCGCGTACCGCGACGCATGTGGTGGCTGGCCCGCGCCCGGAGGTCGACGCCTGGTCGCCCCAACGCGTGGAGGCGCTACTGGCGCTGACCTCCCTGCCGTGAGACGCCTGCTCGGCCCGCTCGTCACCCTCGGCCTGATCCTGCTTGCCGTGCTCCTTGCCCTGTTCTCGGGCTGGGAGCGGCTGATCCCCGCGACGGAGCGCTGGACGCTCGACCAGCGCTATGCCTGGCGCGGCGCCATCGAGCCCGGCGGCGAGGTGGTGCTTGTCACCGTCGACGACGCCACCCTGGCGCAGGAGGGGGCCTGGCCGTTGCCGCGCGCCCGGCTCGGCGACGCGCTGCTGGCGCTGCGCGACCTCGACGCGCGGGTGGTGGCCATCGATCTGCTGCTGACCGAGCCGCGCGACGGCGACGGCGCCCTGACCATGGCGCTGGCCAGCGGCGCTCCCTCTCTGGTCGCCTACGCCTTCGACCTGGCGGGGGAGTTCGGCGGCGAAACGACCAACCGGGCGGCGGACCTGATGGCCTTCGCCCTGCCCGTGGTCCGGATCAGCGGCAATGTCGCGGCGGTGGCAGCCCGCGGCGTGCTGATGCCGACCTCGGCCATCGCCCGGGCGGCCGGCGCGCTCGGCCACGTCTCGCTCGTCATCGACACCGATGGCCGGGTACGCGAGCATCTGGCGGCGATCGCCTATGACGGGCTCTACTACCCCTCCCTGCCGGTGCTGGCGGCCGCCATGCTGGCGGGACACGACCGTGGCGACATCACGCTCGATGTCGGCCGCAGCCTGACCATCGGCGACCGGCGGATCGGCCTCCAGCAGGGCGCCTCGATGCTGGTGAACCACTACGGTCCGACCGGCACGATCGAGACGGTTTCCATGGCCGACCTGCTGGCCGGCCGGCTGGACCGCGCGGCGATCGCCGGCCGCCTCGTCTTCCTCGGCGTTTCCGCCACCGGTCTGGGCGACCGCTTCGCCACGCCGCTCGCCCCCTCGCTGCCCGGGGTGGAGCACCTGGCGACGGTCGCCGACAACATCCTGACAGGCCGTCTGCTCGACCGTCCGCCCTGGCTGATCGGCTCCGAGGCGGGGATCACCGTCCTCCTGATGCTCGGCATTGCCGCGACGCGGCGGAGCGGCCCGCTGCTGGTGATCGTCGCGACGCTGGCCGCGCTCGCCATGATCGCCGCTGCCTCCCAATACCTGTTCGCGACGGCGCACATGGTGACGGCCGTGGCGCTGCCCGCCCTTCTGGTCATCGCGGCGGGACTGGTCAGCGCCGTCGTCGCCGCCACCGGCATGGAGCGGCGGCGCCGGCAGGCGAGCGACGTGGCGGCCGCGCTGTCCGCCTATGTGCCCCGCTTCGCCCGGTCCGGCAAGCGCGGCCAGCCGGTTGAGAACCGCACCGCCATGGTGGGCGTGCTGTTCGTCGACCTGGTCGGCTTCACCAGCGCCAGCGAGCGCCAGGCACCCGATGTCATGGAGAACCACCTGCGCCGCTTCCACCGCGCCATCGAGGCGGCGACCGAGGCCCATGGCGGCGCCATCGACAAATATGTCGGCGACGGCGCCATGGCGGTCTTCGGGCTGGAACGCGATGCGGCCGACGTCGCCGTTTCGGCCCTCGCCGCGGCGCGCGACATGACCCGGGACGCGGCGGCGGCCGACATGCTGCCGCCGGAGACCGAGATCGCGGTGGGCGTGCATTGCGGCTACGCCCGCATCGGCGTGCTGGGCGGCGAAACGCTGCGCCAGGTCTCGCTGACCGGCGACACGGTCAATGCGGCGAGCCGGCTGGAAAGCCTGACCCGCAGCTTCGACACGCGCCTCATCGTCTCCCAGGCGGTGGTCGAGGCGGCCCGCGCCTTCGCCCGCGAGGACCTGCTCGAAGGCCTCGTGTCCATCGGCGACCAGCCGATCCGCGGCCGCGCCCAGACGATGGCGCTGTGGCGCCTGCGCCGCACGGGGGAGCGGCAGGAGAACGGGGACGGCGGCTAGAGCATCCTGCGACCGAATGGGCGCAGCCAAGACGCTCTAGGTTATTGAGAATCGGGCAGATTTTTTGCGACCGAATGGGTCCATTCGATCGCAATCTGCCCTTAAGCCGCCGCGCTGGCGTCCTGGGCCATCCAGGCCGGCACCGGCAGGCCCTTCTCGCGCAGGAAGATCGGATTGAAGAGCTTCGACTGGTAGCGCGTGCCGAGGTCGCAGAGGATGGTCACGATGGTGTGGCCGGGGCCGAGCTCCCGGGCGATCTTCACCGCTCCCACGACGTTGATGCCGCTGGAGCCGCCGAGCACCAGGCCCTCCTCCTTCACCAGGCGGAAGATGGCGTCGAGCGCCTCGGCGTCGGTCACCTGCTGGGCGGCGTCGATCGGCGCGCCTTCCAGGTTCTTCGTCACCCGGCCCTGGCCGATGCCCTCGGTGATCGAGCTGCCTTCGGCCTTCAACTCGCCATGGGCGTAGTGATTGTAGAGCGCCGAGCCGAGCGGGTCGGACAGGCGGATGTGGATGTCGGGATTGCGCTCCTTCAGCGCCATCCCCACCCCGGCCAGCGTGCCGCCGGTGCCCACCGCGCAGGTGAAGGCGTCGATCCGGCCGCCGGTCTGCTCCCAGATCTCGCGGCCGGTGGTCTGGCGGTGGCCCTCGCGATTGGCGATGTTGTCGAACTGGTTGGCCCAGATGGCGCCGTTCGGTTCCTGCTCGGCGATCTCCTGGGCCAGCCGCTCGGAATAGCGCACATAGTTGCCGGGATCCTTGTAGCGCACGGCCTTGACCAGGCGCAGGTCGGCGCCGCACAGGCGCAGCATGTCCTTCTTCTCCTGGCTCTGGGTCTCCGGCATCACGATCACGGTGCGGTAGCCCAGCGCGTTGCCGACAAGCGCCAGGCCGATGCCGGTATTGCCGGCCGTGCCCTCGACGATCACGCCGCCGGGCCGTAACTGCCCCTGGCGTTCGGCGCTGCGCACGATGGCCAGCGCCGCCCGGTCCTTGACCGAGCCGCCGGGGTTCAGGAACTCCGCCTTGCCGAGGATCTCGCAGCCCGTCTCGTCCGACAGTCGGTTCAGGCGGATCAGCGGCGTGCCGCCCACCGCGCCGACGAAACCGTTCGTGATCCCCGCCGTACTCTCCGTCATGGCACCCTCTAATCACATAAAATCAAGTGTATATCGATGCGTTGTGCTGATCGGACATGTAGAACCTGGGGCGGACGTGGGCAAGGGCCGTTCGGGGCATGCCAGCCGCCGCGCCGTCGCCGGCCTCAGCCGCCGAACATTTTGCGCAGATTTTCGAGGCCGGACTGGTAGATGCCCTGCATGGTCGCCATGGCATCCGATTGCGGCACGCCCGCGGCCTCGAAATCGCTCGACCACTCCACCGTGCAGCCCTCGCCGTCCGGGTTCGGGTGGACCCGTATGGTGGCGGAGTAGTTGGCCACCGGCAGGGGCGAGGAGACGATCCGGTAGGAATAGGCGTGGCCGCTGTCGTCGAGCTGCTCCAGCTTCTCCTCGATGGTGCCGCCGCCCACCAGCTTGAGCGTGCGCACCGAGCCCTTGCCCTTGCCTTTCACTTCCGACTTCTCGATCGCGGGATGCCAGTCCGGCAGGGCGTTGAAATGACCGATCAGCTGCCAGACCTGCTCGGCACTCGCCGGCAGCGGCACGGACATGGAAACCTTCGGCATGGCGGTCCTCCTCCCGAATGTGCGCTCGGGCGCCCCTTCGGAAAGGGACGCCCGAGGCCGAGGATAGCACAGTCGGAAGGGTGCTCTACCGCGGTTCGGAAGCCAGGCCCCTGATCAGCGAGTAGCAGGCGAGCAGCAGGACGATGGCGAACGGGAAGCCCGTCGAGACCGCCATGGCCTGCAGCGCCACCAGGCCGCCGCCGAGCAGCAGGGCGATCGCCACCAGCCCCTCGAAGGTGCACCAGAAGACGCGCTGGGAGACCGGCGCGTCGACCTTGCCGCCGGCGGTGATGGTGTCGATCACCAGCGAGCCGGAATCCGACGAGGTGACGAAGAACACGATCACCAGGATGACGCCGAGCACGGAGGTGATCGTGGCCAGCGGCAGTTCCGACAGCATGCCGAACAGCGAGAGTTCGGGGCTGTAGCTGGTGATCACGTATTCGCGCACCGCGCTCGCCTCGTTGACGATCACCTGCTCGATGGCCGTGCCGCCGAAGGCGGTCATCCAGATGACCGAGACGATGGTCGGGATGATCAGCACGCAGGTGATGAACTCGCGCACCGTGCGGCCGCGGCTGACCCGGGCGATGAACATGCCGACGAACGGCGACCAGGAGATCCACCAGGCCCAGTAGAACGAGGTCCAGCCCTGGCGGAAGCCGTCATCCTCGCGGCCGACCGGGTTGGAGAGCGGCACCACATCGGCGAAGTAGGCGCCGATATACTCGAAGAAGCCCGACACCAGGCCCAGCGTCGGGCCAGCGAAGATGACGAAGAGCAGCAGCAGCACCGCCAGCACCATGTTGATCTCCGACAGCCGCTTCACGCCGCCGTCGAGACCGCGCAGCACCGAGATCAGCGCCACGGCGGTGATGCCGGCGATCAGGATCACCTGCGCCTCGACGCTGTTGGGCACGCCGAACACGAAGTCGAGGCCGGCATTGGCCTGCTGCGCCCCGATGCCGAGCGACGTGGCGAGACCGAACAGGGTGGCGAAGACCGCCAGGATGTCGATGATGTGACCCGGCCAGCCCCAGACCCGCTCGCCGAAGATCGGGTAGAAGATCGAGCGCACGGTCAGCGGCAGTCCCTTGTTGAACGAGAACAGCGCCAGCGCCAGTGCCACCACGGCGTAGATCGCCCAGGGGTGCAGCCCCCAGTGATAGATCGTCGCCGCCATGCCCATGGCGCGGGCGGCATCCAGGTTCTCCGGGATGATGTTGCCGTCGGCATCGAATGGCGAGGGCACGCCCAGCGGCTCGGAAATGGCCATGTGGTAGACCGGCTCCAGCACACCGAAGAACATCAGGCCGATGCCCATGCCGGCGGCGAACAGCATGGCGAACCAGCCGAAATAGCCGTATTCCGGCTGTGCGTCCTGGCCGCCGAGGCGCACCTTGCCCAGCGGGCTCACCACCAGCCCGATGCAGACGATGACGAAGACGTTGCCGGCGATCAGGAAGAACCAGTCGAGATTTGAGGTCAGGAAGGTTCGCAGGTCGCCGAAGACGGGACCGATGCTCGACTGGAACGCCATCGTGATGAGCACGAAGGCGATGATCACCAGACCGGATACCATGAAGACCGGGTTGTGGATGTCGAGGCCGAACGGGCCGACCTTCGGCTGAATGTTGTCCTGGCCGATCTCGTACTCGGTTTCGATGAGATCGGCTGCGCCTTCCGGCGCCGGGGTGCCTGTATCGCTCATCCTGGAAATCCTCTTGTCTCTTGTTCTCGACCGGTGGTCCGCGCGCCGGCTCGCCACCGGATCACGCGACCGGCGGGCCTCAGCGGATCAGGAAGACCGAGGCGTCGGAATGGGCGGCCAGGTGGGCGCCATAGCCCGCGAAGACATAGTCCGACGCACCCGGCACGTGCGTGGCCATGACCACCAGGTCGGCGTCGAGCTTGTCCACCGTCTCCATCAGCGTGTCGTGCAGGTCGACGGTCGGGTCGGGCACGGTGACCGCTCTGGCGCTGGCCACGATGCCGTTCTTGTCCGCCTGCTCCCTGGCGAAGGCGTCGAGCTTCGCCGCGAACTCGTCCGGCGTGTGGGCGACGGGGCCCGGCGTACTCGCCGTCACCCCGACATAGACCACCGCGGCGTTCTGGCTACGGGATATGTCCGCGGCGACCGAGAGCGCCTTGCCGAGACGTTCGGCATGCGCCAGGTCGACCGGAACCATTATCTTGCTGAACATGGCGGCGCTCCCCTGTTCGTGTTCGCCCCCTGTCCGATCGCCGCCACAAGCGCGGACGGGGCCCCTTGGATGTCGTCAGGGTCTGACTGCCGGCAGGTGCCTCGACTCGCCTGCAAGTATTTCGTGATACCAATGGAAGTATCACTGGCGTGCCCCTCACCGCGACTGACCCGTGAATGTAAAGATTGTGCATTTAAATCATGAACACCTGCGATAGTCAAACCGCCAGCGCCCACAGGTTCCGAAGCAGGGTATTGATAAGATGTATTATGAGGCGGAGCGGCGGTTACGCTGTCGCGCCGCTCCGCCTCTCGGCTGTACTATGCACGCTTATCGCATGCCAAGAGAGACGGGAAATAATTCTTTCAACTCAGTCCCCTAGCTTTGTGCCGACGCGGCATCCTCGCGGATCATCTCGGACGCCTTCTCCGCAATCATGATGGTCGGGGCGTTGGTGTTGCCCGAGGTGATGGTCGGCATGATCGAAGCGTCGACCACGCGCAGGCCGGCGACGCCACGGACCCTGAGCCGGCTGTCGACCACCGCCAGCGAATCGCCGCCCATCTTGCAGGTGCCGACGGGATGGAAGATGGTCGAGGCGATGTCGCCCGCCGCCCGCGCAAGTTCGGCATCGCCATCGAGCTCCGGCCCCGGCTTGAACTCGACCGGGTGGAAGCGCTGCAAGGCCGGCTGGGCGACGATGCGCCGGGTGACGCGAATAGCCTCGGCCGCCACCCGCCGGTCCGCCTCCTCGGCCAGATAACAAGGCCTGATGGCCGGCGCCTGGCGCGGTTCGGGGCCCTTCAGGTGCACATGGCCGCGGCTGACCGGCCGCAGATTGCACACCGAGGCGGTAAAGGCCGGAAACGGGTGCAGCGGGTCGCCGAGCTTTTCGGTCGACAGCGGCTGCACGTGGTACTCCATGTTCGGCGTCGCCAGCGCCGGATCGGACTTCACGAAGCCGCCCAGCTGGCTCGGCGCCATGGTCAGCGGCCCGCGCTTCAGGAGGAAGTATTGCAGGCCCATGCCCAATCGGCTGAGGAAGCGGTTGGCCCGCTCGTTCAGCGTCTTCGTGCCGTCGACCTTGAAGGCCATGCGGATCTGCAGATGGTCCTGCAGATTGCCGCCGACGCCCGGCAGGTCGTGCACCACCTCGACGCCATTCCGGCGCAGCAATTCGCCCGGACCGATGCCGGAAAGCTGCAGCAGATGGGGCGAGCCGATCGCGCCGGCGGCGAGGATGACCTCCCGCCGCGCCCGGACCGTGCGCTGCGCGCCGCCCTGGCGGAACACCACGCCTGCCGCCCGGCCTGTCTCGATCAGCAGGCGTTCGGCCTCGGCCTCGGTGATCACTGTCAGATTGGGCCGGTCCTTCACCGGCTTCAGAAAGGCCTTGGACGTGTTCCAGCGCACGCCGCGCCGCTGGTTGACCTGGAAATAGCCGAAACCCTCGTTGTCGCCGCGGTTGAAGTCGTCGGTCTTCGGGTAGCCCGCCTGCTCCGCCGCGTCTCGGAAGGCGTCGAGGATCTCCCAGGACAGGCGCATCTCCTCGACCCGCCACTCGCCGCCGGCGCCGTGGAAGTCGTCGGCGCCACGCACATTGTCCTCCGAGCGGATGAAATAGGGCAGCACGTCCGACCAGCCCCAGCCGGCATTGCCGAGCTGGCGCCAGTGATCGTAATCCGCCGCCTGTCCGCGCATGTAGATCATGCCGTTGATGGAAGAACAGCCGCCCAGCACCCGGCCGCGCGGATAGTTCAGCCGGCGGCCGTTCAGCCCCTCCTCCGCCTCGGTCATGAAGCACCAGTCGGTGCGCGGGTTGTTCATGGTGTAGAGATAGCCGACCGGGATGTGGATCCAGGCGTAGTCGTCCTTGCCGCCCGCCTCCAGCAGCAGGACCTCGGTGTCGAGGTCGGCGGAGAGCCGGTTGGCCAGCACGCAACCGGCCGAGCCCGCGCCGACGATCACGTAGTCCACCTCGCCGATCTCGGTCCCTGTCGCTCCAGGCATGCCCCGGCCTCGTTCGTTGTCGCGCCGGCCCGGTCGCATGGCGGTCGGGTCCGGCCTTTCGCCCCGTTATCGAATGGGTATCCCGTGACGGCCGGCTTGTCATCGTTCGCGCGCCATCGCGGCCGATTCCGGGGCTGCGTGTGGCGTTGGCATCCCCGGATTGGCATCTCTGGGTTGGCATCCCCGGCAATGGGTCTCGGGCCGGCCGGTGGCGGCGGCCGCCACCGTGCCGCCAAGAAATCCGCCAGAAATGAACAGGGAATGCCCTGGATCCAGGCACGTTGAGGGTGTGGTTTCGGGCCCGTTCGCCCTCGCCGCCGCCAATCCCGGCGCCGGTTAAAGAGGGCGGCGTCCGCCGAACCGCAGAGCAGAACCGGAAAGTCACCTTAATGTCCTTGAGAAACCGCCTCATGTCGGGTCTCGCCGTCGCCAGCGTCGCCGGCACCCTCATGCTCGCCCCCGCCACCGGCTTCGCCCAGGGCCAGGGGCCGCAGCCGGCCACGCCGCAGGATCAGACGGAGATGCAGGCTTTCGTCACGGCCTTCGAGACGATCCAGACCATCCAGACCGAGGCCCAGGCCGAGATCAACGCGGCCGAGAGCGAGCAGGCGGCCCAGCAGGTCCAGATGTCGGCGACCGAGGACATGGTGGCCGCCGTCGAGGCCCAGGGCCTGACCGTCGACCGCTTCAACGCGCTGGTCGCCGGCCTGCAGGCGGATGCCGACTTCCGCCAGGAGTTCAGCGCCGAGATGCAGCAGTAGGCAGCCCTTCCCGCGCGAGCGAAAGAAAAAGGCCCGCCGGGGTGCCACCCGGCGGGCCTTCTCATTGCGGTGAGAAATGGGCCTCAGCCGCCGTAGATCTCCGCCTCGCAGTCCGCCACGGCGCTGTCGAGCAGGTCGATCCACTCCTGGCCGCCGTCGACGTTGTTGACGAACCAGTCGCGCACCGGCCCGGCCGCTTCGCGGAACGCCTCCATCTGGTCGGGCGTCGGCACGTAGATCTCGCCGCCGGCCTCGCGGAAGGTGTTGTAGGCCTCGATCTGCCGGCGCTGCGGCATCACGATGGTGGTCCAGCGCAGCCGGTCGAAGCCGTCATCGACGACCCGCTGCAGGTCCGCCGGCATCGACTGGTAGACGTCGTTGTTCATCCACCACAGCGCGCCCATATAGGCGTGTCCGTCCAGGGTCATGTACTGGATGTGATCGTGGAAGGACATGCCGACGATGTCGGTGATGCCGTTCTTGGACCCCTCGACCACGCCCGTGGCGAAGGCCGTGTAGAGTTCCGGCCAGGCGACCGGCGTCGGCGTGCCGCCCATCGCGCGCACCAGCTCCTGCTGGATCTCCGAGGAGATGGTGCGGATGCGCAGGCCCTCGACATCGGCGGGCGTCTGGATCTGCGTACCCACCGTGGCGAAGTTACGCCAGCCGCCGGTGTTGCCGATGGTCATCAGGCGCATGTTGCCGGTCTCGTCCAGCACGCTCTCGCCCAGCGCCGCGAAGAACGGGCTGTCGTTGGCCAGCGCGCATTCGGCGATGCGGTCGTTGGGGAACATGTAGGGCACGTCCATCACCTGCGCCGGCGGATAGACGTTCGACAGGCCGCCGATGGTGGTGATGAAGACGTCGAGCACGCCCGATTGCAGGCCCTCGATGCATTCCGCCGGATTGCCGCAGAGCTGGCCGCCGGGGAAGATCTCCACGGCGATCTGGCCGTTGGAGCGCGACTCCACCCAGTCCTCGAAGACCAGCGAGCCGTCGTAGTCCTCGTCGTTCTCGTTGGCCAGGAAGACGATGTTGATCGTGTAGTCCTGCGCCTGTGCGGCGGTCAGCCCCGCGCCGGCGGCGATGAGCACGCCGAGCGCCGTGCCGAGCAGGCCCTTGGTCAGTGTCCGGAGTGACATGATTGGATTTCCTCCCTCGTTTTGCTGCTGGGTTTCGGCCCTGGTCCGGGATCGTTTCGCATCGTGCCGCCACCTCCCTCAGGCGAAGCCCAAGAGACGCGGCAGCGTCATGGTCAGGGCCGGGATGTAGGTGATCAGGAAGATCACCACGACTTGCACCGCCAGGAACGGCAGCGTCTCCAGGGCGATGCGCTCCACCCTTTCGTTGGAGATGCTGGCCGCCACGAAGAGCACCAGGCCCATCGGCGGTGTCGCCAACCCCACCGTCACGTTCACGCACATGACGATGGCGAAGTGCAGGGGCTCGACGCCCATTTCCATGGCCACCGGCCCGAGGATCGGGCCGAGGATCAGGATCGCCGGCCCGGCGTCGAGGAACATGCCGACGATGAACAAGAGGATGTTGATGATGAACAGCATCAACAGCGGGTTCTCGGTCAGCCCGGTGATGAACCCGCCCAGCGTCTCCGCGGTGCGGAAGGGCGGCGGCGAGAGCACCGCGGCGAAGACCACGGCAGCCGCCACCAGCATCAGGATCACGCCCGAGGACAGGGCCGAGGACCAGAGGATCGACGGCACCTCCCGGAACTTGACCGAGCGCAGGATGAAGACCGAGACCGCGAAGGCGTAGACCACGGCCACCGCCGCCGCCTCGGTCGGCGTGAAGAAGCCGGTCAGGATGCCGCCCAGCAGGATCACCGGCGCCAGCAGCGGCCAGACTGCCTCACGCGTGGCCTGCCCCCGCTCCCGCCAGGTGGCCTTGCGGTTGGCGACCGGGAAGTTCTTCCGCTTCGCCTGCCACCAGGTCATCGCCATCAGGCCAAGGCCGACCATCACGCCTGGAACCAGTCCGGCGGCGAACAGGCCGCCGACCGAGACGTTCATGATGAAGGCATAGAGCACCATGATGCCCGATGGCGGAATGATCGGTCCGATCACCGAGCTCGACGCCGTGATCGCCGCGGCGAAGCGGCGGGTGTAGCCGTTCTTCTCCATCGCCGGGATCAGCATCGAGCCGAGGGCCGAGGTGTCGGCGACGGCCGAGCCCGAGAGGCCGGCGAAGAGCATGGAGGAGAGCACGTTCACCTGCGCGAGCCCACCACGCAGATGGCCGATCAGCGCGCGGGAGAACTGCACCAGCGACAGCGTGATCTGCCCCCGGTTCATGATCTCGCCGGCCAGGATGAAGAACGGCACCGCCATCAGCGGGAAGGAGTTCATGCCGTTGAACAGCCGCGACTGCATCATCGGCCAGAAGCGGTCGACATCGGCGATCAGCAACGAGGCGCCGGGCGCGATCAGCAGGGCGAAGGTGACCGGCATGCCGATCAGCATCAGCGCCAGCAGCAGGTAGAAGGGGACGAGGGCCATGGCTCAGCGCTCCTCGTTCCGGTCATGAGGCCGGTCGAGGTCTTCCGGGCTCTCGTCGTGCGGCATCGCCACGTGCACCCCGGTGATGCGCGCCTCCTCGTGATGGGCACCGGCGTGGGAGATGATCGGGTCGTTCATGTGCGCCGGGCTGACCAGGGCACGCACCTGGCGCAGGGCCAGTTCGACGATGGCCACCATCAGCGCGACGTATCCGTAGATCACGCAGGAATAGATGATCCCCTGGTCGAGCGGGAAGGTGCGCGCCGCCCGGCCCACCACCCGCTCCACGAAGGGGATGGCCTCGACGAAGAGCTCTGTGATGATCCAGAAGACCAGCGCGGAGAAGACCAGTTCCAGGACCAGACGCGGCCGGCGCGGCAGCAGTTCCTTGATCACCTCGATCGCCACGTTGGAGCCCTCGCGATAGGCGATGGGCAGCACCAGGAAGGCGATCCAAATCATCATGTAGATCGACGCCTCCTCGGTCCAGGAGGGCGATTCCCAGAACAGACGGCGCACCACGTGCACGAAGACGAGCACGGTCATGACGCCGATCAGGATCGTGGAGAGGTATTTCCCGATCCAGTAGACCAGCCGGTTCACCCCGGCCAGGGCGTCGATCGCCCCGTTTAGCGCTCCCATGCCTCGCGTTCCTCCTCCCGTGTTGCCCGCTCGCGCCGGTCTTGCGCCGGCTTGCCATGGATCGTCTGCGGACCATCCTCATCTCCGGCGACCCTCCGGTCCGTCCCGGCGGTCACCGCCCGTCGCCATGCGTCCGTCGTCACCCTCCGCCGATCTCGGTCACCGTCGCGCCAGCATCCGCCACGACGCGTCCGCCCTTGAGCCTGACCGCGTCACCGGCAAGACAGGGCGCGTGGCGCGGCCGGCCGTAGACCCGCACCTCCTCGACGCGGCCGCGACCGTCCAACTCGCCGGTGTGCTGCACGGACGGGCCCAGCGGCAGGACCGCGCCGTCGCGCACCAGCACGGGGATGCGGTCGATTGGCACGTGGCTGTCGATCAGCCGCCCGCCCGCGACCGGCTCGCCGGTCCAGAAGTCGAACCAGTTGCCTTCGGGCAGGTAGTAGCTCGCCCGGTCCTCGGGCCCCGTCACCGGCACGACCAGCAGGTCGGGGCCGAACAGATAGGGCAGGTCGAACATCCAGGCGAGCGGCTGGTCGGGGAAGGCGAGCGGCATCGCCCGCATCACCGGCAGCCCGGTACTCCCGGCGATCGCCACCGCCCCTCTGGCATAGGGAATGAGACGATAGCGCAGCCGACAGAAGGCGCGCACGATATCGCCGGTCTCGCCGGTGAACAGGTGCGGTTCGCGCACGCCGATGCCGTGGAAGCGCATATGGCTGGCGAAGGTAGCCGCCTGGGTCCAGCGGACATAGAGCTTGTCGGACGGCTCGCCGCCGTAGAAGCCGCCGATGTCGGTAGCGTAGCAGGCGCCGCCGGACATGCCCCAGGAGAGGCCGCCGCGGATCGAGGCGGCCAGGCCCTCCCAGTCGGTCTGCGGGTCGCCGCCCCACTGGATGGGATAGCGCTGGCTGCCGGCCCAGCCGGAGCGGCCGAAGACCATGGCATCGCCAGGCCCCTTCGCCTTCACCGTCGCCTCGTAGACGCAGCGGTTGTAGAGCAGCGCGTGGGCATTGTGGTAGCGCCCGGCATCGTCGCCATTGGCGGCCACCATGCCGGACTCGACCTGCTCGCCGAAGTCGGACTTCACCACGTCGACGCCGGCGGCGAACAGTTCCAGGTGCCGGTCGCGCCAAAAGGCATAGGCGTCGGGATGGCTGAAATCGACGATGCCGGACGGCGGCAGCTGGGTCAGCACCTGGCCGAAGGGCTCGGAAGAGAACGCGAACTCGGCGGCGTTGCCCTGGCCGTCGGTCAGCAGCCAGCCCTTGCCGGCCATTTCCTGGAACAGCGCGTTGGCCTTGGCGACCAGCGGGTATTCCCAGACACACAGCTTGAAGTCGAGCGCGTGGACCTCGGCGCAGAAGGCGGCCGGGTCGTTGAAGCGTCTCGGGTCCCACTCGAAGGCGAAGCGGGTGTCGGTGTCCTGCCAGGCCCGGCCGTCGAGCGTGATCACGTCCGCCGGCACACCGGCCGCGCGCAGGCCGCGCGCCGTCTCCAGCAGCTCGGCAGGAGTGCGGTAATAGGCCCGGCTGATCCAGATGCCGAAGCTCCATTCGGGCGTCATCGGCGCCCGCCCGGTCAGCGCCGTGTAGCGCTCCAGGATCGCCGCCCCGTCATCGCCCACCAGGAAGAACAGGTCGAGGCGCGGGTCGTCGGTCTCGATCACATAGGCCCGGTGGCTCCAGGGCGCGTAGCCGACACCGTGCACCACGTCGGCCGTGGTGTGGACGAACAGGCCCCAGCCATCGCCGCTCCAGGCGAAGGGGGCGTTTTTGTAGGAGATCTCCGCGTTGACGCCCAGCGCGTCCTCGTTGCGGCTGACGATGAGCTGGCCGCGCTTGTTCAGCGGCCCCCACTTCTCGCCCAGACCCCAGACCGCGGTCTCGGTCCTGAGCCCGAAGCTGAGCACCCAGGCGCCGTCCTCGCGGCTGATCGTCGGCAGCCGCTTCAGCCGCGCGAAATGGCCGTCATCGGCGCTCGCCAGCACCTGCTGCCCGTGATGCAGCAGGGCCAGGTGCCCGGTCTCGCGGTCGACGGTCAGCGCCGCCTCGCCGGCGCGCACCTCCCAGCCGGTCGGCCGCGGCAGCACCTCGCCGCAGGCCGGATCGCCCTCGGCGACCAGGATGCCGTAGTCCGGCAGCGGCCGCTCGGCCTCGATGGTCAGGCGGATGATTCCGGGCGCGAAGGCGGTGACTGTCATCGGGCCGAAACGCGTGTCGACGGTGAGGCGGCCCGCGGTTGCCGTGCCGTCACCGACCGCCGGGGACGGCATCGCGCCCCAGTTCGGGATCGTCGGCCGGTGCCGGCCGACCTGGCCGTGATCGGGCGCCATCTCAGCAGAGCTCCAGCACGGGCAGGCCGAGGCGGGCGGCGGCGGCCGTCAGTTCCTCGCGGAAATCGCCATAGGCGAAGGCGTAGTGGTGCTCCAACCCCTCGCCCATCACGGTGTCCAGCACCTCGGCCGCCGGGCGGTCGAAGCGCACCACCCCTGACGTGCCGGAGAAGCTGCGCGGGGCGGAGATCATCTCGGCCCCACCGACGACCAGCTTGGGCTCGCCGCGCGCCTGGCTGATGCGGGCGATGGTCACCCGCCCCGGTTTCAGCGCGAAGGCGCCGAGCAGCGGCTTGCGCCGGTTGGAATGCACCGTCGCCTCCGGCGTGTCGGCCGGGTCGGCCATGGAGATCGGCGCCAGGCCGCAATGCCACAGCACGCCGGTATCGTCGGCCCGACTGACGTCCACCAGATCTGCGATGAACACCGGTTCGCGGGCCAGCGACTGCAGCAGCAGCGTGGTCACGTTGCCGTAGACGTCGGCCTCGCAGGCGCAGGGCGTGCCGTCCTCGTTCATCATCGCCATGGCGCCGCAGGCGGCACACCCATAGTCGGTGAAGAATTCCGGCCAGCAGCGCACGGCCATGCCGGCATAGCCGCCGCGTTCGGCAAGCGATTTCAAGGCGCCGTAGACACGCAGGCTCTTCTCCAGCGGCTCGGCCTCCATGGCGTCGACCTGCGCCAATTCATGCACCACCCGGTTGCGCGCCGCCTCGACCTCGGCCGCGCCCTGGCTGCGCGCCATGGCGAAGACGACGCCGAGATCGATGCGCTCGGCCTCGACACCGGTCAGCCGGCGCAGGCGGTCGTGGTCGTAGGCGCAGGTGTCGAAGCCCGCGGGATGGCTGCCGACGACGCCGATCTTCACGCCGCGCAGCCGGTCGAGCGCGCGCCCGGCCTCGGCCGCCGCCTCGCCGCCCTTGACCGCCGCTGCCTGCGCCCGGCTCTCCGACGGGTGCGCCGCCGCCGCGATCAGGCCGTCGAGATCGGCGAAGGCGCCGGCGTCGTCGGGCGCGGCGTAGACATAGGCATAGGCCCGGCCGGCCTTGCCCAGCGCGTGACCGGCGAGATTGATGCCGCAGAAGGAGTTGAGCCGCAGCCTTCCGCCCTCGCGCGCCTCCGGGAAGGCCCAGAGCAGGATCGGTGCCGACAGCGCCTCGGCCAGGGCGACCGTCATGCTGGCATCCGCGAAGGTCACCTGCATGACGATGACGAGGTCGAGCGGTCGGGCCTTCAGCGCCTCGATCGCGTCCCGTGCCGCCTCGGCGTCGAACAACAGATCGCGCGGACCGACGATCTCCGCCGGCAGCGCGTCCAGCGTCGCGAAGGCCCGCTCTTTCATCGATACCGCCAGGGGCACGTCGAAGGTGTTGCGGGCGAGCGGCACGACGCCGATGACGGGCCGGTGGTTCGTGGAACGGGTCATGGCGCGGCTCCGAAATCGGCGTAACTCTCGCGGAAGCGCTCACCCCGCCCGTCGAGCTCCGGCGCCCCGCCATAGAGCGGGTGGCGCTGCCAGGGCGTCGCCGCCTCGTCGGTCAGCGCGTTCAGCCGCCGCATATAGGCAACGCCATCGGCCTGCAGGCCCGCGGTCATGGCATCCAGGTCGGGGAAGGCCTGGAAGGCCTGCCACCAGATGGCCCGCCCGGCGAGGTAACCGTTGGCGCCGGCGCGGTAGGCGTAGCGCAGCACCGTCTCGAAATCGTCCTTGCCCGCGCCGGCCGACAGCATGACCCAGGGCCGCCCGGCCAGCCGGCCGAGCTCGTCGAACAGCGCCTGGTTGCGTGCCGCCGCCGCGCCACTTTCGGGGGCGGCGATGCCCGCCGCCGGCACCGGGCTCTCCAGCTTGAAGATGTCGACGCCGTATTCGGGCTTGGCGAATTCCGCCACGCTCTCCAGGACCAGCTCGGGCTTCTTGTCGGCGTGCTCCACATAGTCGGTCGTCTGGTGCCGGTCGCCGGCCAGGGGATAGACCAGCAGCTCGAAGACGAAGGGGATGTCGTGGCGCCGGCAGGCCTCGCCGATCGCCCGGGTGAAGTCCTGCTGGTGACGGCAGACCGCCGCGTCGGCGTCCGGCCGGTACCAGGTCAGCACCTTCACCGCGTCCGCGCCGGTGCGCTTGATCTTGGCGACCGACCAGTCGGTGATCTCCGAGGACAGGCGGCCGCCCGGTGTTTCCTGGAAGATCGAATCCTCCAGCGTCACGATCACGCCTTGGGCCGGGCTGATCAGATCGATCGCCTGCGGATAGGCCACGTGCGGGTCGAGCAGCACGGCCGAGGCCTGCGGCGCCAGCGCCGCCGCCAGCGTGCGCTTGACCGCCGCCACGTCGCCATAGGACGCCTCGGCGACGCCACGCCGTTCCCGGATCAGGTTCTTGATCGGCGGGCGCTGGTCGACCGCCAGCATCTTGTACCGGCCCTCGGCATCGGCCAGCCGCCGCATGCCCCACAACTTGCCGGCCGTGATCGTCATGCCGCCTGGTCCTCGATGAAGGTTTCGACCTCGTCGGCCCGGGGAATGCCGTCCCTCCCGCCGGGCCGCGTGCATTTCAGGGCCGCCGTCGCCGCGGCGAGGCGCATGGCCGCCGCCACCGGACGGCCGGACGCCAGCGCGAAGGCGTAGGCGCCGTGGAAGACGTCGCCCGCGCCCAGCGTGTCGACCGCGCGTACCGCGAAGGCGGGCTGATGGTGATGGTGCCCGTCGCCATCGATCCAGTGCACACCGTCGCCGCCCATGGTCACCGCCATGACGTCGTGATGGCCCTCGCGCAGGCTCTCCAGCGCCTGCAGCGGCGCGTCGCCGCCGCCCGTCAGCTGCGCCAGGCCGTCGGCGGAGAAGACCACGTGGCCGGCGGCGCGGATCAGAGCCTGGGGCACCGGTTCCGGTCCCTTGTCGGCGTCGAGGATGGCCGGCAGTCCGGCCGCGCGCGCCGCCCGCAGCGCCGCCAGCGCGCCTTCCGGCCAGCGCCGGTCGGCCAGCAGCGCGTCGCCCTCGCCGACGGTCTCGAGGGGCAGCCAGCCGGCATCGGCCGGCATCCCGGCGTCGGTGTGGTTGACGATCAGGCGCTCGCCATGGCGATCGACCAGCACCGCCGAGCAGCTCGACCGGTGGCCGTCGAAGGCCGGGCTGTCGCCCGTCGCCACGCCCTCCACCTCCAGGCCGGCGCGGATCTGCCGGCCGACGCCGTCGTCGCCGAGCCTGGTCCACAGCCGCGCCCGGCCGCCGAGGCGGGCCACCGTGACGGCCGCGTTGGCCGCCGGCCCGCCGCCGATCTCGCGCCGCTCGTGGGCGAAGAATTTGCCCGCCACGCCCGGCAGCGCGTCGACCAGGAAGACCTGGTCCAGAACGGCGTGGCCGACGCAGATCACGGTGGCCGTCATCGGCCGCTCCCCGCGGCGAGGCCGAGAGCGGCCATCACCTTGTCGGCGATCAGGTGCGAGACGCGGACATTGGATTCCTCGGTCACGCCGGCGATGTGCGGCGAGAGGATCAGGTTGGTGACACCGGTGAGCGGGCCGTCCGCCTGCAGCGGCTCGTCGGCGAAGACGTCGAGCGCGGCACCGCCGATCCGCCCGTCCCTCAGCGCCACCGCCAGCGCCGCCTCGTCGACCACGCCGCCGCGTGCGGTATTGATCAGGATGGCCCCCCGGTGCATGCGGGATATCGCGCCGGCATCCACAAGGTTGCGCGTCTGATCGGTCAGCGGCACGTGAAGGGAGAGGATGTCGGACTTGGCAATCACGCTCTCCAGCGGCAGCGGCCGCGTGTCGTATTCCAGCCAGATCGTGTGGTCGGGCCCGTAGACCGGGTCGTAGGCGATGAGGTCGACGCCGAAGGGCCGGGCCCGTGCCGCCACCTCCCGCGCCACGCCGCCGAAGCCGATCAGGCCGAAGGTCTTGCCGAAGATCTCGCCGCCGATCAGTTCGCCCCGAGGCCAGTCGCCCGCCGCCACCCGGTCGGATGCGGCGTAGGCGCCGTGCCTGGCCAGCACGAGTGCCGTCGCCAGCACATACTCCGCCACCGCCACGGCATTGGCGCCGGTCGCCGGGATCACCTCGATGCCCTTGGCCTCGCAGCCGGCCACGTCGATATTGTCGAGGCCGACGCCGAGGCGCCCGACCACCCGGGCCCGCTTCAGGCCATCCAGCAGGGCGTCGCGCACCTGGGTGCGGTTGCGCACGATCAGCGCGTCGCAGTCCGCCACGAGGCCTTCCAGGCGACCGGGATCGTCGACCAGCTTCGGGTCGTAGGTCACCTCGGCCACGGCGGCCAGCCGGTCGACCGCTTCCTGGTCCATGAACTCGGCTATGACGATCCGTGCCGTCATTGCCGGAACCGCGCGTAGTCGACGGGCTGGTTGCGGTCGAGATCGGTGCCGGCGCGCGGCATCGGGTATTTCAGGCCGGTCGCGCAGTTGTACAGCACCACCCGCTCGTCCTTGCCCGTGCGGCCGTCGGCCAGCGCCTGCTTGTAGGCGGCATAGGTGGCGGCCCCTTCGGGGCAGAGCAGGAAGCCTTCCCGGGTCGCCATCTCGGCCTGCGCCGCCGTGATCGCCTCATCGTCGACCGCGATGGCGAAACCGCCTGATTCCCGGACGGCGCGCAGGATCAGGAAATCGCCGACCGCCTGGGGCACGCGGATCCCCGAGGCGATGGTGCGCGCGTTCTCCCAGCGTGGGGCGTGCTCCTCCCCCGCCTCCCAGGCCTTGACCATGGGCGCGCAGCCGGAGGCCTGCACGGCGATCATCTTCGGTCGCTTCGGCCCGATGAAGCCGATGCGCTCAAGCTCGTCGAACGCCTTCCACATGCCGATCAGACCGGTGCCGCCGCCGGTCGGATAGAAGATCGCGTCGGGAACCTCCCAGCCGAGCTGTTCGGCCAGTTCCAGGCCCATCGTCTTCTTGCCCTCGATGCGGTAGGGCTCCTTCAGGGTCGACAGGTCGAACCAGCCGACCGCCTCCTTGCCGCCGCCGACGATCTTGCCGCAGTCGTCGATCAGGCCGTTGACGCGGTAGACGTCGGCGCCCTGCAGCGCCATTTCGGAGATGTTGGTCTCCGGCGTGTCGGCCGGGCAGAAGATGGTCGTCTTGATGCCGGCCCGGCTGCAATAGGCCGACAGGGCCGCCCCGGCATTGCCGTTCGTCGGCATCGCCATGTGGCCGATGCCGAGCTCCTTGCCCATCGAGACCGCCATGACCAGGCCGCGGGCCTTGAACGAGCCGGTCGGCAGCCGGCCCTCGTCCTTGACCAGGATCTCGCCTGTCACGCCCAGGTCGCGGGCCAGCGTCGGCATGGCCTCGACCGGCGTCATGATCTCACCCAGCGAGACGATGTTGGCCGTCTTGCGCACCGGCAGGAGCTCGCGATAGCGCCACAGATCGGCCGGCCGCGCGGCCAGTTTATCCTTGGTCAGCGCGCCCTTCACGCCATCGAGGTCGTAGCGCACCAGGAGCGGCCGCCCCACCTTGGAGAGGCCCTGGAGCACGTCGGCCTCGTAGCGCTCCCCGGTCATTGAGCATTCGAGATGGGTGACGAAGGTCGGCCGGTCTTCGCGGATGTTCAGGTCAAGCTGCATGGGTGCCACTGTTGGTTTCGCTCAGGCGGTTTCGGTCAGGTCGGTGCCGGCGGCCAGGCGCGCGGCGATCGCGTCGGCGGCGTCCGCGATCACCGCCATGGTCCGATCGAAGGCGCCGTCGTCCCCATAGTAGGGATCCGGCACGTCGCCGCCCATGCCCGCGGCGTCGAGATAGCGCATGACTGCCGCCCGGCCGCCGTCCGGCCGCCGGGCCCGCACCTGCTCCAGGTTCTCGTTGTCCATGGTCAGGATGATGTCGGCCTGGAAATCCGCCGTGCCGATCTCGCGACAGCGGAAATCGGCGAGGTCGAGGCCCTGCTCGCGGCAGAACGCCATGGTGCGCGGGTCGGGCGTGTCGCCGACATGCTTGTCCTTGAGCCCGCCGGAGACGATCTCGACCGTGCCGTCGAGTCCCCGTTCCGTCACCGCCCGGCGCAGGAAACGCTCCGCGGCCGGCGACCGGCTGTAGTTCCCGGCATCGACGATGACGATGCGTGGCAAGGCCTGCCTTCTCCCCTGTGTGCCGGGTTTACCGCCCGGGACCACTATCTCATGTCTTATATAAGACATGAGAGTCGAGGGGGCATGCAAGGAGAATCCGCGAGATGCGTGCCGGGTGGGCGGCGGCGCTCAGCTCAGTTCGGAAAGGTAGGCGAAGTGCGTGGTGTCGAGCAGGCTGCGGCGGTACTCCACCGCCAGCCGGTCGAAGGTGAAGGCCGTGCGCTCGATCTCGAGGACCGGCGCGCCCTCGACCATCTGGAAGACCTGGGCGGTCTCGCGGTCGGCGGGTACGGCGCGCAGCGCCTCCTCCACCTCGCGGATGGTGACGCCGAACTTCTCCTGGTAGAAATCGTAGAGGGTATTGGGCAGTTCCGCCTGCCAGCCCTCAACCCCCCTCATGCGGGCATGCGGCAGAACCACGGTCTCGATCATGATCGGCGTCGCTGCGCTGTGCCGGATGCGGCGTATGCGGGTGACCATCGCCGCCTTCGCCTCGGCAGTCTCGAGCGACAGCGCCGCCGCCTCGCGCGGCTGGGCCGGGCCGACTTCGCGCCTCACCTCGCGGCTCGACGGCATGACCCGCTCGCGGTCCTCGTTGACCAGGCGGAAGAAGCGGAACAGCGAGCTGTCGGCGGTCGCCGTGGCGACGTAGGTGCCAGCCCCCTGGCGCCGCACCACCAGACCGTCGGCCGTCATTTCCTCCAGCGCCTTGCGCACCGTGCCGGGGCTGACGCCGAGCTGCTGGGCGATGCGCGGCTCCGACGGCAGCTGTTCGCCCGGCCGCCAATCGCCCCGGGCCACCCGGCTGGTCAGGATCTCCTTGACCTGGCGATAGAGCGGGACAGCGACCGGCGTGCGCAGCTTGCCGGTCATCGACGGCGCCCGATGGGAGGCAAGGATGAATGCTGGTGAGTCATGTATAAGATTTAGCAACGCCGGTCCCGCTTCTGGCAAGCGGCGCGTGACGCGCCACCGGTCTGCACCGGGCCTGCCGCCGCGCCGCGATTGGCGTTGACCGGGCCGCATCCGCCTGTCACAGGAGGCGCCATGGCTCCGGCAACGCTGCACGCTCGGGGCGCCCTGCTCACCCTGCTGGGCGTGCTCGTCCTCTCCTTCGACGCGCTGCTCATCCGCCTGTCGCTGGCGGAAACCTGGACGGTCGTCTTCTGGCGCGGTCTCGGCTCCGGCGTGGTCATGCTGGTCGCCGCGCGGCTGATGGACGGGCCGGGCCTCGTCCACCGCTTCACCGGTCTGGGTAACGCCGCCTTCATCGGCGCCCCGCTCTACGGCCTGTCGAGCGTGCTGTTCGTCTACGCCATCAACAACACGGCCGTCGCCAACGTGCTGATCGTGCTGGCCACCATGCCGCTGATGACCGTCGCCTTCTCGCGCCTGCTGCTGGGCGAGCGCATCCGCACCGACACCATCGTCGCCTCGGCCGTGGTGCTGGCAGGGCTGGTCATCGTCTTTTCCGACAGCATCGGCGCCGGCACCTGGTCGGGCGATCTGGCCGCCGTCTGCTCCGGCACCGCGCTCGCGCTCTTCTTCACCTTGCTGCGCCAGGCCGGCGACGTGAACACCTTGCCGATCACCGGCATCGGCAGCGTGCTGGCGGCGCTGGGCGTGCTTGCCATCGGCGCCGCGCCCTTCGCCGTCCCGGTGGCGGGCCTTCCCTGGCTGGCGCTGCTGTCGCTCGCGGTGATCCCGCTGGCCTTCGCGCTGATTACCGCCGGCCCGCGCTACCTGCCCGTGCCGGAAGTCTCCCTGATCATGCTGCTGGAGAGCGTCACCGGTCCGACCTGGGTCTGGCTGGCGCTCGGCGAGACACCCAGCCGCCAAGTCCTGCTCGGCGGTGCCGTGGTGATGACGACGCTATTGGTCTACTTCACCCGGCGCCAGTTCCAGGCAAGACGCAGGGCGACGCTCGGCTGAGGGACGGTCGGCCATCACCGCAACCCCCGCGCGATAATACCAATCCCAATATACCATGGTCTAGCTGTACAATCCCACCTTTTAAGGTTGAGCCTTGGGATGGCTTCGAAACACCAGAAGATGTAGGATCCGGAGCTGGTCTGGCAGCGGGAACCGAGGGACATGCCCAACCGCACCTTCGTGGACACGCTTCAGCATGCCGTCGCGGATGGCGGCCGCCGGCAGGCCTGGGACGCCGTTCTTGAGGGATTCCAGAAAGCATTTCAAGCGGATACGGCGTCGGTCATCTGGTCTCCCGGCGGTGGCGCGGCCACCTATGCGGCGGTGCGCAACCTGCCCGAGCGCATGGCAACCGACTATGTGGACCGCTACCAGTATCTCGACGAGCTGCGGCCGCTGATCCACCAGCCCCTGCACCAGGGTCGCATCTACCTCTACTCGCGTGTCGCGCGTGAACGCATGACGCGCAGCGAGTTCTACAACGACTTCATCCTTCGCAACGGCATTGTCGATGGCGTCGGCGGGGTCTTCCGCCTCGCCGACGGCAATCTGGCGCTTGGCGGGCAGTTCGAAAGCACGCCACACCACGTGCCCGAACTGCTGCCGATCTTCAACCTGACCATCGCCCGGCTCCGGCTGTTCGCCAATCAGCGGGAACGCGACCGCCACCTACGCGCGGCCCGCGACGGGCCGGCGCTGCGTGACGACGCCACCTATCTCACGCTCGACGCCAATGGGCGGATCGACGATCTGGTGGAAGGGGCCTATGAACTGGGCTACGCCAACGATCTCGCCGTCGGCGGGGACGGCTCGACGATTCTGAGGCAGATGCTCGCCGGAACCGCGACTCCCGACCACCCCAGCATCCCCCGGCGATCGACCCTGGTCATGGCCGAAGGCGCACTCCTGCGCTGCCGGATGTGGGCGATCGGCGAGGCCGGCGGCGCGGCGGCCGATGCCGAAACCAGCGCCTGGATCGTCGAACTCAGGCCGATGAACAGCGTCGATCTCGGCGCGCATGAGCGCGTCTCCGACCTGCTCGACCTGACGAGCCGGGAGACCACGCTCTCGCTGCTCATCGCCGCCGGACTGTCGCTGCGCAGTGCCGCCATCGCGATGGGCATCACCTACGAATCGGCCCGCACCTACACCAAGCGCATCCAGCAGAAGCTGGAGCTATCCAGCCATGCCGAGCTGGCGCTGACGATCCGCACGATCATCTCCCATGAGGATCTCTAGCCCGGCTTTTCGGCCGGTCGCGATCATACCGGGCGCTTGAGTTTCCAGGACCAGCGGTGTCAGCGCCACAGCCAGTGCCTCGACCGGCCGACCCCGTTCCGTGCGGATGACTCCGGGCTCGATGGCCGCGACCGCCAGCATCGCGGCCCCGGCCCAGGCCCGCACCGTTGCCTCGTGGTGACGGAAGCGCTGGCCTTCGCCCAGCCGGTAGCCCGGCAGGTCCGAACGCTCCAGTGTGAAGACGAACAGGCCACCCGGCGCCAGGCGCCGGCGGACGGCCGCGAACAGTGCCGCGAGATCGCCCAGATAGTTCAGACTGTCGGCCGCCAGCACCAGATCATAGGGCCCGGCGGGAATCGCCGCATCGTCGGCCAGATCGCCACGCACCAGCTGCGTGTAGAGACCCGTCGCCTCGGCCTGGCGCAGCATCCCGCGCGACAGGTCGATGCCGTCGATCCGCGCCGCCCGGCGACCCAGCGCCACGCCGGCCAGGCCGGTGCCGCAGCCGAGATCGAGCGCGCTGGTCCACCGTCCTGCGGGGCACAGCCGGTCGAGAAGCCCGGCGATCACCTGGGGAGCGCGGTAGTCGAGATGGCCGACCAGCGCCTCGTCAAAGCGCGGGGCGTAGTCGTCGAAGAGGCGCTCGACATAGGCCGACGGCAGGCGTGCGGGTGTCGCCGCGGCGCCGATCAGCGCAAGGCGGGCAGTTGCGCCCATGACGTCGGCCGGGTCGAGGTCGAGATAGCGCCGATAGGCCCGCGCCGCCGCCTCGCCGTCGCCGCGCGTCTCGGCCAGCCGGCCGCGGACGAACCAGGCCTGATCCCAGTCCGGGTCGCAGGCGAACGCCTCCTCCAGGCAGCACCACGCCGCATCGAGGTCGCCCTCATCTTCGAGAGCGAGCGCCATCTCCAGGCGCCGGCCGGCAAGCAGGCGCTCTTGCGTCGGATTTTCCAGCGGGATCATCGGTTTTCGGTCGCGAGGCAAACGCCGCAGATGCACCAAGACCGTGGTGTTGCCAAGCGGCGAAATGCGCATGACCGTCACGGCGAAAACGTCGGAGCGAGCAGGCTCAAGGACGGCTTGCGGACGTTGGCCGGCGGCGCCATTTCCTGCCACGTCCGACAGGGAGGCGCCGGCATCGGGCCCTTCGCGCTCCCGCCGGACCCGTGGGAGTGACGCCCATCATGACCGGGCAGGATCCTCTGTCCCTGGACGGCGAGGCACGGTCGGCCGAGACCGACGCCAAGCCGTCGTTCTACGAGCGCATCGCCCTTTTCGTGCTGGCCTATCTGACGCTCGGCGGCATGGCCGTCGGCCTGATCACCGCCACCGGCCTGGTCTTCGACCTCGCCGCCTGGCTCTGGCTACCCCTCGACGTCCTGGTCGCCGTCGTCGCAATCCCCGCCCTCTGGCTGATGCTGCGGCCGGCCTCCGGGCCGCAAGCAGGCCCGACCGGGTAGCTCAGCCGGCCGACTTGTCGAGGGCGTAGCCCGCCACCTGCTTGTAGCGGTCGGTCAGCGCGGCCATCTCCGCCCGGCTGATCACGTCCTCGATGCGCCGGAAAGGCCGATCGCCTGTGCGCTCGTAGACCTCGCGCAGGATCACGTCGGGCGGATTGCGCCGGTTGGCCAGCACCACGGCGGCGGTTGCCGGCCGCCGCTCAACCTCATAGGCCCGCAGCGCCGCCGCGATAGGGCCGCCCGCCGCGAGATGGCGAGCCAGCGCCGCGCCGTCGATGATCGCCTGGCCGGCGCCGTTGGAGCCGCGCGGATACATCGGGTGCGCGGCGTCGCCCATCAGCGTCACCCGGCCTTGGCCCCAGAAAGGCAGCGGGTCCTGGTCGACCATGGGGTATTCCAGGATGCTCTCGGTCCGGCGCAGCATGGCCGGGATGTCGAGCCAGTCGAAGGCCATGTCCTTGAAGGGCTCGATGAACTCGTCGAGCTCGCCCTCCTGGTTCCAGTCGCGCTTGTCGCGCCGGAACTCCGCCATCTCCAGCTCCGCCACCCAGTTGACCAGCTGGTTGCCGCGCCCGTCCACATCGTTGCGGATCGGGTAGATCACCAGCTTGCCCGTGGCCAGCCAGCCGACCCGGCACATGTTGGCGCCGTCCAGGAAGGGCGGCAGGACGGTCGCGCCGCGCCACATGTTGACACCCGAGTAGACCGGCTCGCCCTCGTCTGGGTGAAGCTGTCGGCGGATCACCGAATGGATGCCGTCCGCCGCCACCAGCATGTCGCCCCGCACCGGAGGCAGCGCCTCGCCGCTGCGGGTATCGATGAAGCGCGCGGTCACCCCGTCCGCATCCTGGTCGAAGCCGGCGCAGCGGTGGGCGAGGTGCAGATGCCCCGGTCCCGCCGCCGCCTGGAAGGCCGTCAGCAGCGGCTCCTGGATGTCGGCCCGGTGGATGGAGAGCTGCGGGATGTCGTAGCCGGCGGCGAGGCCCGCCGGCTCGGAATAGACGTGCTGGCCGAAGCGGTTGAAATAGGTCGACTCCCGGGTTTCCACGGCGCGCCGGCGCATCTCCTCGAACACGCCAAGTTCCCGCATCAGCCGACCGGCATGGGGCAGCATGTTGACGCCGAGACCGAGCGGCCGGATCTCGGCCGCCGCTTCGAAGACCTCCGCCCGGATGCCGGCCCGGGTCAGGAAGTTCGCCAGCGTCAGCCCGGCGATACCGGCGCCGACAACGATCACCTTCATGGCCGCACCGTCATGGATCGCTCCTCCCGTGATCGCGGCGAGGACGAGGTCGCCTCGCGCCGCCCTCCAGAGAAGGTAGAGAGCCGGCACCGGCCTGTCACCACAGCACCGCCGGGCGCCTTCTCGAATACTTAGCCATTGATGAAAGTTTTCCTTGACCGTCGACCGGCGAGGCGGATACTTTCCCGTATGGCTAAGTTATCCACCGACCTCGACCGCACGTTCTCGGCCCTCGCCGACCCGACAAGGCGCGCGATCGTCAGTCGGCTGTGCGACGGGCCGGCATCGGTCGGCGAACTGTCCCGGCCCTTCGACATCGCCCTGCCCACACTGCTCAAGCATGTGCGCGTGCTCGAGCGGAGCGGTCTCGTCAGGTCGGAGAAGGTCGGGCGGGTCAGGACCTGCACGATCGAAACCGGCGCCCTGCGCGCGAGCGACGCGTGGCTGCGCCAGCACATCTCGCTCTGGGAACGGCGTCTGGACCGCCTGGAGCAGCACCTCAACCAGTTGACTCGGGAGCCATGAATCCATGAGCGAGACAGTCGACGACACACGCTCCGCCTGGGCCGAGTGGCCCGTCGACCGGGAGATCGTCTTCGCCCGGGTCATCGACGCGCCGCGCAACCTCGTCTTCTCGGCCTGGACGGACCCGGACCAGATACAGGCCTGGTTCGGGCCCGAGGGCATGGCGATTGAGACCAGGGAGATCGACCTCCGGCCCGGCGGGATCTGGCGCTTCGACATGGTCGCCGCCAACGGCACGCGTTACGACAACCGGATGCGCTTCCTGCGGATCGAGCCGCCGACGCTGCTGGAGGTCGAGCATGGCTCGGACCGGGACGACGATCCGGGCCGATTCCGCATGCTTGTGACCTTCGACGAGCAGAGTGACGGCAAGACCGTGCTGACCTTGCGTCAGATGCACCCCTCCGCGGCGCAACGCCAGGCGACGATCGGCTTCGGCGCCGTCGAGTATGGCGGGCAGACGCTCGACAAGCTGGCGCGCCACGTCGCGGCGCAGCGCGCCGGAAAGGATCGGCGATGAGAAGACTGATCGCCTGGAACGTCATGACCCTCGATGGCTATTTCGAGGGTCGCGGACCTTGGCAGCTCGACATGCACGGCACGGTCTGGGGCGAGGAGTTGGAGGCGTTCTCCCTCGACCAGGGCGCGGAGATCGGCACGCTGCTGTTCGGCCGGCGCACCTATGAAGGCATGCGCGACCACTGGACGAAGGAAGAGGGACCGATCGCCCAAATGATGAACGGCCTCGACAAGGCCGTGGCATCGCGCACACTGGCAGTGGCCGACTGGTCGAACAGCCGGCTGCTGAAGGGCGAGGCGGCCGAAACGGTCAAGGACCTCAAGGCCGAGGAAGGCCGGGACGTGTTCGTGTTCGGCAGCGCCGACCTGCTGGCGACGCTGATGGCCGAGGACCTCGTGGACGAATACCGCCTCTGCCTGGCACCGGTGGTATGGGGCGAAGGCACGCCGCTGTTCAAGCCCGCCGCCGGCCGTACCCACTTCACGCTGCGCGAGAGCAGGCCGCTGAAGACCGGCGGTCTGATCCTGTTCTACGAGCGAAAGCGCGCGTGAGTGCCGATCGGCCAGGCGCGCAGCGATGCACCCGGCCGATCGTTTACCGTCCGCGCTATCCAGCCAGCGAGAGGCGATAGAGCGCGAAGCCGTCCGCGCCCTCCCCTGCCGGTTCGACGCCGGTAACGGTGTCGGCGTACTCGACCGCGCCAGGGCTCGTCTCGAAGACCACGCTGGTGCCGTCGGCGAGCGGCGCGAAGGACCAGTTGCCGTCCGCCGATGGATTGATCGTTCCCTGCTCGACGATGTAGCGCACGATGATGTCACGGTTGGTGTCCGGCCCCTCGAAGATGATGGTCGAGCCGTCATTGCCCGGGAAGTTGCCGCCGCCGCTGGCCCGGTAGTTGTTGGTCGCCACCACGAAGCGCTGGGCGGGGTCGATCGGCTGGCCGTCATGCCTCAGGTTGACGATGCGGTGGGCGTCCGGGTTCACCAGATTGCCGTCGGCGTCGTAGCGCGCCGGCTGCGACAGGTCGATCTCGTAGGTCACCCCGTCGATGACGTCGAAATTGTAGGACGGGAAGCTGGGGTTCAAGAGCGGCTGGTCGGCCTGCCCCGGCGTCACCTGGTTGAACATGCCGGCCGACATCTCAAGCCACTCGCGCACGGTGGCCCCGTCGATCGCTACCGCCCTGATGGTGTTGGGATAGAGGTAGAGGTCGGCGACATTGCGGATGGCGATCGGCCCCGCCGGCACCACGGTATAGTAGTCGGGCCCGCCCCGACCGCCGGCCTTGAACGGCGCGGCGGCGGAGAGGATGGGCAGGCCGGCCCATTCGGTGCCCTGCATCATCTGTTCGATGTACCAGATCTGCGCCTGGCTGACGATCTGCACCGAGGGGTCGTCGGCGACCAGCGCGAAATAGCTGTTCACCGGGGCGGAGATCTGGCCGACCGCGCGGTTGACATAGGCGATGGTCGCCTCGTGCTCCTCCGCGACGGAGGCCAGGATTTCCGGGTCGCTCTCGGCCAGCGGGTGCACTTCGCGGTCGACGCGTTCGTAGATCGGCAGGTTGTCGACCGCGTAGTCCAGAACCCGCCAGCGGCCGCCGTCCTGCGCCAGGGTCAGGTCGATCTGCCCCAGATGGCTGCCCCAGAAGCCGGCCATGGCCGCCGGGATGCCCCGCAGCGCGCCGTCGCCGCTCGCCCCCTCGATGCCCTCATAGGTCGGGCCGGGGAAGACGCGGTGCTGGTGGCCGGTGAAGATGGCGTCGATGCCCTCGATGCCTGCCAGGTGCAGGCTGGCGTTCTCCTCCCCGCCATTGCGCTGGCCGCCGGCGATGCCGGAATGGCTGAGCGCGATGACGAGATCCGCCTGCTCGCGCAGCATCGGCACATAGGCCGCGGCAGTGTCGACGATGTCCCTCGTGGTCACGTTGCCCTCCAGGTGACCACGATCCCAGGTCATGATCTGCGGCGGCACGAAGCCGATGAAGGCGATGCGCACCGTATGGCGCTCGCCGGCATCGTCGGTCACCTGCCGCTCCAGGATCGTATAGGGCGGCACCAGCGTCTGGTCGTCGCGCGGGCCAGCACCCTCGCGGGTGGCGATGTTGGCGGAGACGATGGGGAAGTTGGCCCCGGCCAGAGCCTTGTCGAGGAAGGACAGGCCGTAGTTGAACTCGTGATTGCCCAGCGTGCCGACGTCGAAGCCGATGGTGTTCATCGCCCGGACGATGGGGTGGATGTCGCCATCCTCCAGGCCCCGCTCATAGGCCATGTAGTCGCCCATCGGGTTGCCCTGCAGGAAGTCGCCATTGTCGACCAGGATCGCGTTCGGCGCCTCCTCCCGCGCCGCCCGGATCAGCGTCGCCGCGCGCGCCAGGCCAACCGTGTCGTCCGGACGGTCACGGTAATAGTCGTAAGGGTGCACGAAGACATGCACGTCGGTGGTCTCCAGAAGGCGCAGCCTGACCACGCCGGAGCCCTGTGCCAGGCTGTGGAAAGGCAGACCCCCGGCACCGATGACGAGGGAGGAAGCCGCCGCGCCCTTGAGCAGGCTGCGCCGGCTGAAGGCGCGCTCGATACGCTTGATCATCGCTGCAATCCCTGTGCTGGAGGTTGTCATTCATTGGCACCGGCCGGGCGGGAAGACCTGGGGGGACACGTCCGGTCGGCGCAGGATCAAGTCTCCATCATTTCAGCTGGCGGTGACAGTTGGATGAAAGTCGGCGTTCAATCCGGCCAGGCTATAATTTACAATTTTCCTATGTGATTATATTGATCTCTTGACCATTCAATGTGTATATCCGATTTATTGGCGCAAAGGAGATGCGCCAATGCCCAGCACCCCGCTCATCCACGTCCTCCACGAGAACGATGCCTGGCTGCCGCCCCTGCGGGCGCGGTTGGCGGCACGCGGCCTCGCCTACACGGAATGGCATCTCGGCGGCGACTGGTCGCTCGACCTCGACGCGACACCGCCCGAGGGCGTGTTCTACAACCGGATGAGCGCCTCCTCCCACACCCGTGGCCACCGCTTCGCGCCGGAAATCACCGCCGGCGTGCTGGCCTGGCTGGAGGCGCATGGCCGCGAGGTGGTCAACGGCACGCGCGCGATCGACATCGAGATCAGCAAGGCACGCCAGTACGCGGCACTGCGGGCCGCCGGCATCGCCACGCCGCGCACCCTGGCCGCCACCGGGCGGGATGCCATCGCCGCGGCTATCGCCCGATTCGACGGCCCGCTGGTGCTCAAGCCCAATCGCGGCGGCAAGGGTCTCGGCGTGCGCCGTTTCGACACCCAGTCGCAGGCACTCGCCCATCTCGACTCGCCCGATTTCGACACCGGCATCGATGGCATCACCCTGGTGCAGGATTTCGTCGTGGCATCCGACGGCGCCGTCACCCGGGCGGAATTCGTCGGCGGCCGCCTCGTCTACACCGTGCGCATCGAGACCGGCGGCGCGGTCGAGCTCTGCCCGGCCGATGTCTGTCAGGTACCTGACCAGGCGGGCCCCGTCTTCACCATCGTCGACGATGTGGAGCCGGACTATATCCGCCGGCTGGAGGCTTTCACTCGGCAGGCCGGCCTCGACGTCGTCGGCATCGAGTTCGTGCGCGACGGGTCGGGAACGCCCTTCGCCTACGACGTCAACACCAACACCAACTACAACGCGCTGGCCGAGGCGGCGGACGTCCGCAGCGGCATGGACGCCATCGCCGCCTTCCTCGGCGAGCGGCTGCAGCGCGCGGCCAAATCCAGGTTGCGCGCCGCCTGATCTAGATCATGGCGCCGCGATGCGCCTTCCGGGCTAGACTGTCGGCAACGGGACGCGACGATCCCGACCGAGAGGAAGACCTGGGAAGGACAACCGGCCATGCTCACCATCGAGGACTGCATCGCCCTGTCGACGCTGACGCCGCAGGAGGTGGCGGCGATCGCCGAGCATGAGCATATTCCCGAGATCGTCGCCGCTGAGTTCGGGCACTACCTGCTGCACGATCCGAAGGGCGAGGTGCGCATCGCGCGCATGATCCACGACGACATCGCCACCGCCCGCCGGCGGGGCGATTACCGCCACTCCGCCCGGCTGAAGCTGGCGCTGAAGCACTTCGTGGAGACCCACCATCACCGGCCGGCCGGCAGCGCCTGAGGTTCCGGCTGGCAGCGGCTCGAGCCGGTCGGCGACAGACCCTCGGCAGTGCAGGCGACGTCGCAATTGCCCGCGCCCCGGCAGGCCGACTCCACGAAGCGCTGGCCGGTCTCCCGCCAGTCGATGGTGGCACAGGCGCAAAGCGCCAGGCTGGCGACGGCCAGGACGAGCACGCGCATCCCTCAATCCTCCTTCTCGTAGGCCAGCAGGTCAGCCGGCTGGCAGTCCAGCACCGCGCAGATCCGCTCCAGCGTCTCGAAGCGGATGCCGCGCACCTTGCCCGATTTCAGCAGCGACACGTTCTGCTCGGTGATGCCGATACGCTCGGCCAGTTCCTTCGAGCGCATCTTGCGGCGCGCCAGCATGACGTCGAGCGTCACGACGATCGCCATGGCGCTCAGACGAACGCCCGCTGGTCGGCGCGAATCTCCGCCGCCACCGCCAGCACGCGGCCGGTCATGAACATGATCCCGGCGACCAGCAGCGCCAGCAGGTCGGCCGAACCCAGGGAGATCGACAGCGCGCGCTGACCGGGCGGGTTGGCCATGGTCAGCGCCAGCACCGTCAGCGGATGCAGCACGACCGGGGTCACCGCCGTCGCCAGGAAGGCGAGGCTGGCCCGCGTCATCCATCGGGCCGCCGTTTCGGAGAGCGGTTCCGCCTCCGTCAGCGCGCCGAACATCCGGCTCGTGCACCACAACGCGGTCAGCAGCACGCCCGCCTGCACGGCCATCAGCAGCACCGTGACCGCGATCGCCCATGGTGTCGGCGCCAGCGGCACGCCGGCCGCCAGCCCGCGCGCGACCCCGGCCTCGAAGGTCGCCGGATCGACGATCGCGAGCGACAGGAAACCGGCGATGCCAAGGGCGATCAGCAGGCCGACCAGTATGACCGCCTGGCGCATGCGCCGGCTGAGCCGTCTCAGGCGAACAAAGGGGTCGGTCATGCGGGCCTCCGTAAATCGATGAATTATTCTCGTATAACAATAATTTTTATACGTCCAGGGGAATTTCTCGATTGTCGTGAACCGACAGCCGCCGGGACGCCGGAAGGACGCCGCGCAAACGCTTTGACCGTTCGGTCAGAATCTCACTAGGATCAATGCTGCAAAGCACAAAACCAGGAAGCCGCCGCGCCCGTCGCGGCGGTCGCAACGAAGGGGGCTTCAATCATGTCGATCATCCGCCGTTCCGCCATCCTCTCCACCACGCTCCTGGCCGGCATCGCCGGTCTCGCGGGCACCGCCCAGGCGCAGGACGTCGTCGACGTCGCCGCCATCTACACGGTGCCGGTCGAGCAGCAATGGGTCAGCCGCATCCACCTCGCCCTGCAGGCGGCGGAGGATCGCGGCGAGATCACCTACGCCTTCTCCGAAAACGTCGCCAACACCGACTACGAGCGGGTGATGCGCGAATACGCCGAAGGCGGCGCGGAGCTGATCGTCGGCGAGGCCTTCGGTGTCGAGCGTGGCGCGCGCACCGTGGCGGAGGACTACCCGGAAGTGGCCTTCCTCATGGGCTCCTCCTTCGGGCCCAGCGGCGAGAACTTCGCGGTCTTCGACAACTGGATCCACGAGCCGTCCTACCTGACCGGCATGATCGCCGGCGCGATGACCGAGAGCGACCTGATCGGCATGGTCGGCGGCTACCCGATCCCGGAGGTCAACCGGCTGATGCACGCCTTCATGGACGGCGTGCGCGAGGTCAATCCCGAGGTCGAGTTCCTGGTCACCTTCATCGGCTCCTGGTACGACCCGCCGCGCGCCCAGGAGGCCGCCTTCGCGATGATCGATTCCGGCGCGGACATCATGTATGCCGAGCGCTTCGGCGTCTCCGACGCGGCCGCCGAGCGCGGCATCTACGCCATCGGCAACGTCATCGACACCCAGGACGAGTATCCGGGCACGGTGATCGCCAGCGCGCTGTGGCACATGGAGCCGACCATCGACCGGGCGATCGAGGCGGTGGCGGGCGGCGATTTCGAGGCGGCCGACTACGGCCAGTACTCCTACATGTCCTATGGCGGCGGCTCGCTGGCGCCGATGGATGACGGCATCATTCCCGAAGACGTGCTGGCCCTGGTCGAGGAGCGCGAGCAGGAGATCCTCGACGGCCTGTTCCGCGTCAACGTCAACGACAGCGAGCCGACCTCGACCAACTGATCGGCCCGGCGCCGGCGCGTCGGCACGGGCGCGCCGGGCAGCCCCGATGACGGACGACCCGACACCGCCCGGCGCGCCGGTCCTGAAGCTGACCGGCATCACCAAGCGCTTCGGCCCGCTCACCGCCAACGACGCCATCGACCTCTCCCTTGGCAAGGGAGAGGTGCTGGCCCTGCTCGGCGAGAACGGGGCCGGCAAGTCGACCCTGATGAGCATCCTGTTCGGCCACTACACCGCCGATGCGGGCACGGTTGAGGTGACCGGTCCCGACGGCGTGCTGCGGCCGCTCAAGCCCGGCTCGCCCGCCGCGGCGCTGGAGGCCGGGGTGGGCATGGTGCACCAGCACTTCACCCTGGCCGACAATCTCAGCGTCCTCGACAACGTCACGCTGGGCACCGATCCCTTCTGGCGGCCCTGGCAGTCCCGCCGTGCGGCACGCCAGCGCCTGAAATCCCTGATGGCCGACAGCGGCCTCGCCGTTCCCCTCGACCGCCCGACCGGGTCGCTGGCGGTCGGCGAGCAGCAGCGCGTGGAGATCCTCAAGGCCCTGTTCCGCGGCGTGCGCATCCTGGTGCTGGACGAGCCGACGGCGGTGCTGACGCCCCAGGAGGTCGGCCAGCTCTTCCAGACGCTGCGTCACCTCACCGGCCTCGGCCTGTCGATCATCTTCATCTCGCACAAGCTGGACGAGGTTCTGACCATCTCCGACCGCGTCGCCGTGATCCGCGCCGGCAAGCTGGTCGGCGAACGGCCGACCGCCGGGGCCAGCCGCGGAGACCTCGCCGAGATGATGGTCGGCCGGCCCATCGCCGCCTCCCGGCGCGAGGCCCAGCCCGCCGGCGAGAGCGTCGCCCGGCTGGACGGCATCCATGTCGCCGATCCGCGCGGCGGCACGCCGCTTCTCGATGCGGACCTCGACCTGCCGGCGGGCCAGATCACCGGCATCGCGGGGGTCAGCGGCAACGGCCAGGGCGCGCTCGGCGCCCTGCTCTCCGGCCTCGCACCACCCTTGGCGGGCACGCTCACCCTGTTCGGCGAGGCGGTCGCGCGCCCCGACGCCGGGCGCTTCACCCGCCAGGGCGTCGGCCGCATCCCGGAGGATCGGCACCGAGACGGCACGGTCGGCGACATGACGGTGTGGGAGAACGGCATCCTGGAGACCTATGGCGGCGCGGCCTTCCAGCGGGGCGGCTGGCTGCGCATCGCCGCCGCGCGCGGTCACGCCCGGCGTCTGATCGCGGCGTACGACGTGCGCTGCCCCGGGCCGGACGCCCGCATCCGCCTCTTGTCCGGCGGCAACATTCAGAAGCTGATCCTCGGCCGGGTGCTGGAGAACGGCCCCCGCCTGATTCTCGCCAACCAGCCGACCCGCGGCCTCGACATCGGCGCCGTCGCCTTCGTGCATCAGCGCCTGCTGGAGGCGCGTCGGCGGGGTGCGGCCATCCTCCTGATCAGCGAGGACCTGGACGAGCTGTTCCAGATCGCCGACCGCATCGCCGTCATCCATGCCGGGCGCCTGACCCCGGCCCGGCCGACCGAGGAGCTGAGCCTGCGCCAGGTCGGCCTGATGATGGCCGGGGAGGAGGCGGGCCATGCGGCTTGAACCGCGCCAGGATGTCGGCCTCGTCCTGCTGATCGCCGCCCCGGCCGGCGCGATCGTCGCCGCCCTCCTGCTCGCCGCCGTGCCGCTGGCCTTCGCGCAGGTCTCGCTGGTCGACGCCTACCGCCTGATGGCCACGGGCGCGCTTGGCGGCCAGTTCGCCATCACCGAGACCCTGACCCGGGCGACGCCGCTGATCCTCACCGGCCTTGCCGTCACCGCCGCCTTCCGGGCGAAGCTGTGGAATATCGGCGCGGAGGGCCAACTCTATGCCGGCGCGATGGTGGCCGTCCTGGTCGCCTCCTACGCCTGGATCGACTCCTCCCTGGTGATGATCGCGGTGATGCTTCTGGCCGGGGCCGCCGCCGGGGCGGTCCTGCTGATCGTCCCGACGCTGCTGAAGACCAGGCTCGGCGTGGACGAGGTCGTCACCACGTTGCTGCTGAATTTCGTCGTCCTGCTGTTCGTCTCGATGATGCTGGAGGGTCCGCTGCAGGATCCCATGAGCATGGGCTGGCCGCAATCCGAGCCGATCGCCGCCATCGCCGAGCTGCCGGACCTGATCGCCCGCACCCGCCTGCATATCGGCTTCCTCGTCGCCATCGCCGCCGCCGTCGCCCTCTGGCTGGTCATCAACCGAACGCGCTGGGGCTTCGAGATGCGGGCCGTCGGCGCCAATGTCGACGCCGCGCGCTTCGCCGGCATGCCGGTCGGCCGGGTCATGCTGCTGACGGCCATCCTCTCCGGCGGCCTCGCCGGCCTCGCCGGCGTCGGGGAGGTGGCGGGCGTGCGCGGCTACCTCACCCTCGATCTGTCCCCGGGCTTCGGCTACACCGGCATCGTGGTGGCCATGCTGGCCCAGCTCAACCCGCTCGGCGTGGTCGCCTCGGCCGTCTTCATCGCCGCCATCTTCGTCGGCGCGGATTCGATGGGCCGGGCGCTCGGCGTCTCCTCCTACATCGCCGATCTGGTGGTGGCCTTCGCCCTCCTCGCCATGCTGGTGGCCGGCCTCGTCACCCGCTACCGCCTGCGCCGCGGCTGAGGGGAAGAGCCCATGGACGCGATTATCGACATCCTCCTCGCCGTCTCCTTCTGGACCGCGGCCGTGCGCATCGCCACGCCGCTGATCTTCGGCACGCTGGGGGAACTGATCTGCGAGCGGGCGGGCGTGCTCAATCTCGGCATCGAGGGCATCTTCACGGTCGGCGCCATGGCCGGCTGGATGGCGGTCTACCAGGGTCTCGGCCTGTGGGGCGGCGTCTTCGTCGCAGCCGGCGTCGGCATGGGCTTCGGGCTGATCCATGCCGGCTTCACCGTCGGCCTCGGCGTCTCCCAGCATGTGACCGGCATCGGCATCACTTTGCTCGCCTCCTCGGCCGCCTATTTCACCTACCGCACCGTGCTGCCGGACGTGAACACACCGCCCCGGATCGAGCCGTTCCAGCAACTGCCGATCCCGCTCCTCTCCGACATCCCGCTCCTCGGCCCGGCGCTGTTCAGCCAGACCGCGCTCACCTATCTCGCCTTCGGCTCGGTCATCGTCGTCGCCTTCGTGCTCTATCGCACGCCGCTCGGCCTCGCGGTGCGCGCGGTGGGCGAGAACCCGGCGGCGGCGGAGGCGCAGGGCATCAGCGTGGTGGCCGTGCGCACCGGCGCTGTCGCCGTGGGCAGCGGCTTCATGGCGCTGGGCGGCGCCTTCCTCACCATGTCCGCCTTCAACGCCTTCTTCTTCGAGATGGTCGGCGGGCGCGGCTGGATCTGCATCGCGCTGGTCGTCTTCGCCTCCTGGCGGCCGGGCAAGGCGCTGCTTGGCGCCTTCCTGTTCGGCGCCTTCGACGCCTTCCAGGTGCGCCTGCAACAATCGATCGGCGCCGCCATCCCCTACCAGATCTTCCTCATGCTGCCCTACCTGCTCTCCATCCTCGCCCTCATCCTGGTCTCCCGCCGCGCGGCCTATCCGCGCGCGCTGATGGTGCCCTACCGCAAGGGGGAGCGCTGAGCCATGCCCGCCAATCCCGCCTTCGATCTCGTCATCCGCCACGCAACGCTCGCCAGCACGGGCGCCGTCGCCGACATCGCCGTCCGCGACGGGCGCATCGCGGCGGTGGAGCCAGCCCTCGACGCCAAGGGCGCGGAGGAGATCGACGCCAAGGGCCTGCTCGCCAGCCCGCCCTTCGTCGACGCGCATTTCCACATGGACGCGACCCTGTCGCTCGGCCTGCCGCGACTCAACGTCTCCGGCACGCTGCTGGAAGGAATCGCGCTGTGGGGCGAACTGAAGCCCGACCTGACGCAGGAGGCTGTGGCCCAGCGCGCGCTCGCCTATTGCGACATGGCGGTCGCCCAGGGGATCGGCGCCATCCGCTCCCATGTCGATGTCTGCGACGACCGCCTGCTGGCGGTGGAGGCGCTGCTGGAGGTCAAGCGCACGGTCGCCCCCTACCTCACCCTGCAGCTCGTCGCCTTCCCGCAGGATGGCCTCTACCGCAGCCCGACCGCCGAGGCGAACCTGTTGCGGGCGCTCGACATGGGCGTCGACGTGGTCGGCGGCATTCCGCATTTCGAGCGCAGCATGGCGGACGGCGCCCGCTCCGTCGAACGGCTCTGCCAGATCGCCGATGAACGCGGCCTGCTGGTCGACATGCATTGCGACGAGACCGACGATCCGATGTCCCGCCACATCGAGACGCTGACCCATGAGACCCAGCGCCGGGGCCTGGCCGGCCGCGTCGCCGGCTCGCACCTCACCTCCATGCATTCCATGGACAACTACTACGTCTCCAAGCTGCTGCCGCTGATGGCCGAGGCCGGCATCGCCGCCATCGCCAACCCGCTCATCAACATCACCATCCAGGGCCGGCACGACAGCTACCCCAAGCGCCGGGGCATGACCCGGGTGCCGGAGCTGATCGCCGCCGGCGTGCCCGTCGCCTTCGGCCATGACTGCGTGATGGACTCCTGGTATCCGCTGGGCTCAGCCGACATGCTGGAGGTCGCCTCGATGGGCCTGCACGTGGCGCAGATGACAGGCCTGGAGGGCATGGCCGCCTGTTTCGAGGCGGTGACGACCGTGCCGGCCGGCATCCTGCATCTCGTCGGCTACGGCCTGGCACCGGGCGACCGCGCCGATCTGCTGCTGCTGGAGGCCGGCGACAGGATCGAGGCGATCCGCCTCCGCGCCGCCCGCCGCTACGTTCTGCGCGCCGGCAAGGTCGTCGCCACCAGCCCCGGCCGCCAGGCCAGTCTCGACCTGCCGGGCCGGCCGGCGACGCTGGATTTCCGGCGGAGGTAGGCGCCCGTCAGCGCCGGATCAGCGGAAACAGCGCGAAGAGTACCTGGCCGCCCAGCCCGATCAGGCGCGGCGTCTGCGCGTAGCCCTCAATGTGCGCCGCCAGGCCGGCACCCTGGCCCAGCGTTCCCAGCAGCGCCTCGGCCGCCATCAGCAGCGTGAAGGCGACACCGCCCATCCAGACGCGCGACGGCCAGCGACGCGGCACGTGCAGGCGACGGACCAACCAGCCGCAGGCCAGCCAGGCAGCCGTCAATATGACGGGCAGTTCGATCACCACGGCGGCCGTCTCGCCCAGCACGGGGGCCAGCACCAGGACCCGCGCGAGGCCCAGCGCGAAGCCCGCCACGAAGACCAGCGCGAAGTAAGCGCCGCCGGCGATCAGCGTCCGCCACCGCTCCGGTCCGGGCATCGCTAGTATCTCGTCATCTCGACGCTGCGCCGGCGGTCGAGCGCGCGTTCCAGCACCGCGACGGGATCCGGGTCCTCGTCGCAGCGGATATCGAGCGGCAGCAGCAGCGGATCGGGATAGTGGCGCGGCCAGATGCGCAAGGCGGCGGCCTCGCGGCCCCGCTTGTCGCCACCGGCATGCTCGCCGGCCCTGAGGGCCAGGAGCAGACGGTCGGCGAAGGGCCGTTCGCGACTGGCCAGATAGCCCTCGATCAGGGCCGGGGCGATGCGGTCATTGGCCAGCCGGTTGCCGGCCGCCACGCAGTCCGGCCCCTCAGCCTCTGAAATTGCGCCCTCGACCAGCGGCCCGGTGCGGATGGCCGCGCCACCGGCATGGGTCAGGATCAGCACCTGCCGGTCCTCCGGCGCGAAATGCGGCAACACCGCCAGCATCGCCCGATCCGGCGGGGCGCCGGCGGCGAGCGTGTCGAGGATCGCCTCGGCCATGGCGGCATTGGCGTTCGACTGGGCGGCGACGACGCCGACCTCCCGCCGGTAATAGGGCACCACGCCGCCGACCGCCGGCCAGTAGCTGGCGATGGCGAAGCCGATATCGCCGCTGTCCGGGTCGCGGGCGAGGAGCGTGAAGGTCATGGCCCGGCCCCGGTCAGCGCTCCTGCAGCGCCAGCCTGAGGCCGAGCGCGGCGAAGGCGCCGGCGAAGAGGCGCCGCAGCCAGGCCATCACGCGGGGCCGCGAGACGACATGCGCGCGCACGGCCGAGGCGGCCGCGCCATAGACAATGAAGATCGCGAACGTCATTGCCATGAACACGCCGCCCAGCCACAGCATGGTCAGCGTCGGCCATGCGGTATCGATGTCGACGAATTGCGGCAGGAAGGCCAGGAAGAAGATCGACAGCTTGGGGTTGAGGATGTTGATCAGGAAGCCGGTCGTGACGATCGCCCGCGGACGCCGAGGCTGAGCACCCTCCCGGTCGTCCACCGCCAGCGCGCCTTTCTCCTTCAGCGTCCGCCAGGCGAGATAGAGCAGGTAGGCGACACCGGCGATCTTCAGCCCCTGGAAGGCGACGGCGCTGGTGTGCAGGATCGCCGCCAGGCCCGCCACGCTCGCGGCGATGTGCGGCAGGATGCCCAGCGTGCAGCCGAAGGCCGCCAGCACGGCGGCCCGCGCGCCCCGGCCGAGGCCGACCGCCAGCGTGTAGATCACGCCCGTGCCCGGCGCCAGGACGACGATCAGCGAGGTGAGAAGGAACTCGATGCTCATGGGATCCTCGACGCTGATGATGCTCCTGGCAGCCTAGCGCGCCACCTGCCCGGTACAAGCGCGGTTGCGAGGATCATGACCACCTCGTCCAGCGCGCGATGCGGCACGAGGCAATTGGCGCCGCCACCGCCGCACGGGTCGGCGACCGGCCGCGAAAGATCCCGGCTCTCCGCTTCGCTCCGGCCGGGATGACGGCCCGTTAATTGACTTTCCTGATCGTCACCCTGAGGTCGACACGCCTTTAAAACCATCAGCGCCATCCCGGCCGACCGGAGGTCAATACGCCGCGGCGCTCCAGCCGGGACGACGCGATAACATGGAATTCTGCGTCATCCCGGCCGACCGGAGGGAGAGCCGGGATCGCCTTCCCGTCTTCGCCGGCCCGGCCCAGGTCCAGCCGCTCACCCAGCCTGGCGGTAGGCCTCGAGCTGCTTGCCGGGGATCGAGTCGATGAGCAGGCGGGTATAGTCGTGGGCCGGCCGGTGCAAAACCTCCCCCGTCTCGCCCTCCTCCACCACCTCGCCGAAATACATCACCGCCACCCGGTCGCAGACATAGTTCACCACCGACAGGTCATGGCTGATGAACAGGTAGGTGAGATCGAGGCGCTCGCGCAATTCGGCGAGCAGCTTGAGGATCTGCGCCTGGATCGAGACGTCGAGGGCGGAGACCGGCTCGTCGAGGATCAGGATGTCGGCCTCGGTCGCCAGGGCCCGGGCGATGCCGATGCGCTGGCACTGGCCGCCGGAGAATTCGTGCGCGTTGCGGTGGATGAATTCGGGCCTCAGTCCGACCAGCGCCATCAGCTCCTCCACCCGCTCGCGGCGTTCGGCGGCGCCCATGTTCTTCAGACCGATCAGCGGCGCCTCGATCAGTTCCCGCACCGTCTTGCGGGGGTTGAGCGAGCCGAGCGGATCCTGGAAAACCATCTGGATGCGTTCCCGCGCCCGCCGGTTGGCGGCCCGGTCACCCGCCCAGATGGTCTCGCCGTCGAGCGCGACCGTGCCGTCGGAAACGTCGAGCAGGCCGACCAGCATCCGCGCCAGGGTCGACTTGCCACAGCCGCTCTCGCCGACGATGCCCAGCGAGATGCCCCGGGGCACATCGATCGTCACGCCCTTCACGGCCTCCAGCACCGGCTTGGGCTGCCAGGGGAACTTGCGGCGGCCGGTGAACCGCTTGGTCACACCCTTGGCCGAGAGCAGCACGGGCGCGTCAGCCATGGGATATCCTGCCGTCATCGTCGGCCTCGGGCAATTCGGGTCCGGCGGCGTGGATGCAGCGCGCATGGTGGGTGGCGGTGACCCGGCGCAGCAGTATCCGGCCATCCTCGCAGGCCGGTTCGGCCTCGGCGCAGCGATCGGCGAAAGGGCACCCCACGCCGAGATCGTCCACTGCCGGCGGCAGGCCGGGGATCGCCTCGATCTCGTCGTTGCGGCCCAGACCGGGCACGCAGGCCAGCAGGCGCTGGGTGTAGGGATGGGAGGGATTGCGGAACAGCTCCGCCGCCTCCCCCTCCTCGGCAACTTCGCCGGCATACATCACCTGCACCCGGTCGCAGAGGTCGGCGATGACGCCGAAATCGTGGCTGATGAACAGCAGCGCCGCGTCGTGCTCGTGCCGGAGCTCGTTGAGCAGTTCCAGGACCCGGCGCTGCGTCGTCACGTCGAGCGCCGTGGTCGGCTCGTCGGCGACGATCAGGTCGGGCTTGTTGGCCAGTGCCATGGCGATCATCACCCGCTGGCGCTGCCCGCCGGACAGCTCGTGCGGGAAGGAATTCGCCTTTTCCTTCGGCGTCGGCAGCTTCACCGTCTCGAACAGCCGGACGGCCTCGCGCTCCGCCTCCGGCCAGCCCATGTCCCGGTGCACGACCAGGGCCTCGGCGACCTGCTCGCCGCATTTCAAGACCGGGTTCAGCGCGGTCAGCGGATCCTGGAAGATGTAGGCGATGCGGTCGCCGCGGATGCGCCGCAGCTCGCGCATCGACGCCCGGGCCAGGTCCATCGGCCCGTGCTGGCGATGGTTGAACCAGATCTCGCCATCCACCAGCACCCCCGGCGGCGAGGCCACCAGGCCGAGCAGCGACAGGGCGGTGACCGATTTGCCGGAGCCGGACTCGCCGACCACGCCCAGCGCCTCGCCCCGCCGGATGGAGAAGCTGACATCGCGCACGGCCCTCAGCACCCGGTCGCCAACCTCGAAATGGGTGGTGAGCTTGCGTACCCGCAACACGTCGCGCTCGCCCATCGCCGGCGCCGCGGGGTCGTCCTTGGGCAGGCGGCGCGTGGTCGCCGGCGCCGGCCGCGCCAGCGCGCCCGATTTCAGGCGCGGGTCCATGACGTCACGGACACCGTCGCCCACGAGGTTGATGCCGATGGCCAGCAGCAGGATCACCAGGCCCGGAAGTACCGCCACCCAGGCCGCCCGGTGGATCAGGTCGCGCCCGTCGCCCAGCATGGAGCCGAGATCGGCGGTCGGCGGCTGCGCGCCGAGGCCGAGGAAGGAGAGGCCCGCCGTCTCCAGGATCATCCAGGACAGCGTCGTCGACATGGTGACGATCACCACCGGCAGCACGTTGGGCAGCATCTCTGCCAGGATGATGCGCGCGTCGGAGAAGCCCGACAGCCGGGCGGCGGCGATGTAGTCGAGATTCTTGATGGCCAGCGCCTGGCCGCGCACGGCACGGGCGAAGAACGGGATGTTCACCACGGCGATGGCCATCAGCGCGTTCAGCAGACCCGGCCCCAGCGCGGCGACGATGGCCAGCGCCAGCAACAGATAGGGAAAGGCCATGAGCGTGTCGATCGAGCGCATCAGGACAGCGTCGACGACGCGGCCGTAATAGGCGGCGATCAGGCCGATGGCGCTGCCGATCACGGCGGCGACCAGGGTGGCGGCCAGACCGACCGCGACGCTGACCCGGGTGCCCCAGATCAGCCGCGACAGCAGGTCCCGGCCGAGATGGTCGGTGCCCAGAATGGCGCCCTCCGAGAAGGGCGGCAGCAGCCGATCGCTCAATACCGTGGCATCGGGGTTTGGCAGCGGCAGGATCGGCGCGGCGATGGCGAGAAGCAACAGGATGGCGAGCAGCACCATCCCGACCACGGTCATCGGGTTTGCGGTCAGCCGGGTCCAGGCCGAGGGGCGGCCGCCGCGCTTTTGCGGCTTGCCGGCGTCGGTGACCTTGCTGGCGGTCGCGTCCTGGGTCGCCGTCATCGCCCGCTCCCCCTCACCGGCCGCGCACGCGCGGATCGAGCGCCGACTGAATGAGGTCGGTCGCCAGATTGATCAGCACGAAGGCGGTGGCGATCACCATCACCCCGCCCTGCACCAGAATGATGTCGCGCTGGCCGATGGCGTTGACCAGCATGCGGCCCATGCCGGGCCACTGGAACACCTCCTCGATATAGACCGCGCCGCCGAGCACGAAGCCGGCCTGGATGCCGATGATCGGCACCAGGGTGACGAGCGCGTTGCGGAAGGCGTGGCGGCGGATCACCAGGTGCTCCGGCACGCCCTTGGCGCGGGCCGTGCGCACATAGTCCTGCCTGAGCACCTCCAGCATGTTGGCCCGGGTCAGGCGCGCCACCACGCCGGTCGCCACCATGGCCAGCGTGATCGCCGGCAGGGTGAGGTGCCAGAGAACGTCGAGCACGCCGCCGCCGCCGAAAAGCGAGGTCATGTCGCCGGTCGGGAACAGGCCGAGGGTGAGCGAGAAGAAGATGATCGCCATCATGCCGAGCCAGAAGGACGGCGTGGAGATGCCCACGAGCACCAGCAGGCTGAGGATGCGGTCGGCCCAGCCATACTGGCGCACCGCCGCGATCGAGCCGGCCAGGAGACCGAAGATGGTGGCCAGGATGAGCGCGGTGATGGCCAGCAGGAAGGTCGGGCCGATGCGCTCGCCCAGTTCGTCCGCCACCGGGCGGTCGAGCGCGTAGGAGCGGCCGAAATCGCCCTGCAGCACGCCGCCCAGCCATTGCAGGTACTGCACCGGCATCGGCTCGTCGAGGCCGAGTTCGCGGTTCACTCGGGCCACGTTCTCGGGCGTGGCGAAGGCGCCGAGAATGGCGGTCGCCGGGTCGCCCGGGATCAGCGAGATCACCAGGAAGACGATGATGGAGATCCCGAAGAGCACCGGGATCGCCTGGATCAGGCGGCGGACGGTGTAGGCGAACATGGCGTCGGCCAGATGCCGGGCTGGCCCCGGCCGGTCCCCTTGTCGACCGGCCGGGGCGTTTCAGCCTAGCCCTTGGTCACGTCGTCCAGTTCCAGCAGGAAGGACGGCTGCAGCGCGAAATTGCCCACCGCCTCGGTGGCCACCGCGTTCTGCTGCCAGTTGGCGATGAAGGCCCAGGGCGCGTCCTCGTAGACGATCGCCTGCACCTCCCGATAGAGCGCCGCCCGCTCCTCCTGCGAGGTGGAGACGCGTGCCTGCTGCAGCAACTCGTCGACTTCCGGGTTGGAGTAGTAGCCGGAGTTGAAGCCGCCCTCCTCGGGGAACGCCTCGGTCCTGAGCGCCAGGAAGGGCAGCGTGTCGGGATCGTTGGTCATCCAGGCCATCTCGGCCATGTCGCCGCGGCCCTCCAGGCCCGGATTCACGATGCCCAGGAAGGTGTTCCACTCATAGGTCTCGATGTTGGCGGTGATGCCGACCTCGGCCAGGTCCGCCTGGATGGCCGTGCCCATCGCCACCGGGTCGAGCATGCCCGAGCCGCCCTCGGTGACCAGGAAGGTGACCTCGACACCGTCGCCGAAGCCGGCCTCCTCGATCAGCTCGCGAGCGCGCTCCGGATCGTGCGGATAGGGCTCGAGATCCTCGTTGTAGGCCCAGGCGAAGGCCGGCGGGATCGGGCTGGCGGCGACCGTCGCGGTGCCCTGCAGCACCTCGTCGACGATGGCCTGCTTGTCGATGGCGTAGTTGATCGCCTGGCGCATCCGCACGTCGGTGAACGGGCCCTCGCGCAGGTTGAGGATCAGGAACCAGAGGTGCGGGCCGGCCTGCTCGTAGACCGTGAACTCCGGATCCTCGTCGAGCTGGCCGACCAGGTCGGGCGGCACCTCGACCATCATGTCGATGCCGCCGGACAGAAGCTCGTTCACCCGCGCGTTGGCGTCGGTGATCGGCCGGAAGACGACGCCGCGCAGGGGTGGCGGACCGCCCCAGTAGTCCTCGTTGCGCTCGACAGCGACCTGCCGATTGGGCTCCCAGGTGGCGAACCTGAACGGACCGGTCCCCGAGGGGTTGCGGCCATAGTCCTCGCCATGCTCCTCCACCGCCGATGGCGACACCAGAAGCCCCGTGGGATAGGCGAGGTTGGACAGCAGCGGCGCGTAGGGCGCGTCGAGGTGCAGGCGCACGGTGTACTCGTCCACCACCTCGGTCTCCTGGATGGCGGAGAAGAAGAAGGACAGCGGGAACGGCCCGGTGTCGTGATAGGGATGCTCCTCATCCAGCATGCGGTCGAAGTTGAACTTCACCGCCTCGGCGTTGAACGGCGTGCCGTCGTGGAAGGTCACGTCCTGGCGCAGGTTGAAGGTGTAGACCGTGCCGTCCTCGCTGACCTCCCAGCTCTCCGCCAGCGCCGGCTCGACCTCCAGCGTGCCGTCCTGGAACTGCACCAGCCCGTCATAGATGTTGACGACGATCCGGAAGTCGTTGACCGCGGTGACGCGGTGCGGGTCGAGCGACAGCGGCTCGGCGATCTGGCCGACCGACAGCACGTCGGGCGGCACCTGCGCCGCCGCGTCGCCCGGCGCGATCGCCGCGGTCGCAAGAGCGGTCGAGAGCAGCAGCGCCGCCGCGGCGCCTAACAGGCGACCCTTCCGGTACGAGGTATCGATGCTCGGGGATGTCATGGCTCAAAGCCTCCTCTTGTTCCACTGTTCGTCATTTTTTGGGCGCGTTCCGGAGCCTGGCCGCAGAGGTTTCGCGAAGGCTTCCAGGCGGCAGTGGCGTGGCGGCGACCGCCGTCGCCAGACGCATCGGGGGAACGCTGCTTGGACCGGCGGTACTCCATGTCGCGGGAACGGTACTTTGCCGGAAGTGTCTCAAATGGGTCGCGATTGAGTCAATCTATTTATCATGATAAATATGATGAATAAGAACGTTGCCGGGAGGCGCGCAGCATGGGCGATGGCGACACGCCGCAATCCCCCGAGACCCCACCATCGGAACCGGACAGAGCGACGGCGGATCCTTCCGCCAATGCCGCCCTGGTGCCGCCGCGCCGCCGCCGCTTCGCCAAGCGCTCCGACCAGGTGGTCGAGGAGATCAAGCGGCTGATCGTGCGCACCGACCTGAAGCCCGGCGACCGGCTGCCGCAGGAGCGGGCGCTGATCGACCTGTTCGGGGTCTCCAAGGGCACCGTTCGCGAGGCGCTCAAGGGCCTCGAGGTCGAGGGGCTGATCACCGTCACCACCGGGCCGCGCGGCGGCGCGCGCATCGCCAAGGTGCCGCTCGACACCGCCATCCGCCTGCTCGACGGCTATTTCTTCTACGAGCACCTGTCGGTCGACGACCTCTACGCGCTGCGCCGGATGATCGAGCCGGAGCTGGCGGCCCTGGTGACGCCGCTGCTGACCGATGCGGACTTCCGGCTGCTCGAGGCGGAGACCGCCTTCTGCGATCCCGCACCGCAGGACACCGAGGCCGAACGCGACCAGCGCTATGCCGAGCTCGACTTCCACGACCTCCTGGCCGAGCGCTGCCCCAACCCGCTGATCCGCTTCGCTTGCCGCTTCATCAACGCGATGATCAAGAAGGGTTTCGTCTACCACCAGATCTACGAGCAGCCGGGCCAGCGCGAGAAGATCGACAACATGGACCAGATGGCGGCCGACGGCAGCGCCGCCCACCGCGCCCTGATCGAGGCGTTCCGGGCCCGCGACGCGGACCGCGCCCGGGCGCTGATGGACGAGCACATGGCCAAGGCCCATGCGCATCTGAGGCGCATGGAGGCGAAACTGAGTGGAGGATTTCTTGGCGGCGACTACCACTGAAGCCCCCGCCCCGCGTGTCAACGGCAACCGGCTGATCGCGCGCCTGCGCGAACTGGCGCGCATCGGCGGCCGGCCGGATGGCGGGGTCAACCGGCAGGCCTTCTCGACCGAGGACGCCGCGGCCCGCACCCTGGTCGTCGACTGGGCACGCGCCGCCGGCCTCGCGGCCTCGACCGACGAGATCGGCAACCTGTTCCTGCGCCACGAGCCGCCGGGTAGCGAGGGCCAGCTGCCAATCCTGTCCGGCAGCCATCTCGACAGCCAGCCCATGGGCGGCTGGCTGGACGGGGTCTATGGCGTGATCGCCGCGCTGGAGGCGGTGGAGAGCCTGAAGGAGCAGGCCATCGCGCTCGCCCGGCCGGTCGAGGTCGTCGCCTGGTCGAACGAGGAGGGCAGCCGCTTCGCCCCCGGCGTCATGGGATCGGCGGTCTATGCCGGCCATGTCAAGCTGTCCGAGATCGCCGACAACCGCGACCCCGCCGGCACGCGCCTGGCCGACGCCCTGAAGGATTTCCTCGCCGCCACGCCGGACTTGCCCGTTCACGACCACGCCCAGCCGATCGCCGGCCTCGTCGAGGCGCATATCGAGCAGGGGCCGATCCTGGAGAACGAGGGCCGGACCATCGGCGTCGTCGAGGCGGTGCAGGGCATCCGCTGGCTGGAGGTGACGGTCCGGGGCGAGGCCGCCCATGCCGGGACGGCCCCCTTACGCGGCCGCCGGGACGCGCTGCTCGCCGCCACCAGCATGGTGCAGGCGATGAACGAGGCGCTCTACGACCCCGACGACGTGATCCGCTTCACCGTCGGCCGCTTCATCGTCGAGCCCGGCTCGCCCAACACGGTCGCGGACAGGGTGCTGTTCACCATCGACCTGCGCCACCCCGACGCCGGCGTCCTGAAGACGGCGGTCGAGACGCTACGCCGGGTAGCCACGGAGACCGCCCCGCCCTGCACGGCCGCGGTCAAGGTGCTGGAGACCCTGGAGCCGGTGCGCTTCGACGAGGCGATCGTCGCCGCCGTCGCCAGCGCCAGCGAGGCCCTCGGCCTGCCCGGCCGGCGCATCGTCTCCGGCGCCGGCCACGACGCCGCCCAGATCGCCCCGCACTATCCGGCCGGCATGATCTTCGTGCCCTGCCACAAGGGCATCAGCCACAATCCCGCCGAGAACGCCGACGAGTCCGACCTGATCGCCGGCGCCGACGTGCTGGCCGGAACGCTGGCGCGGCTGGCGGGGCGGTAGGGCCCGGCAGCCCGACCGCCGCGTTGCACCCGGACATGGCGGTACCGTCGGTTGGGCGTCGCCCGACGGTCAGGCTGTTTCCGCCGGGGTCGGGTCGGGCCGCCAGGCCTTCACGAAATCGACGAAGGCGCGCAGGGGTGCGGGCATGTGGCGCCGGCTGTGGTAGTAGAGGCGGGGGCCCGTGAAGGGCTCGCACCAGTCGGCCAGCACCTCCTCGAGTTCGCCGCGCTCGACATGCGGGCGCAGCAGTTCCGCGAAGGAGGCGACGATGCCGAGGCCGGCCTTGGCGGCGGCGATCTCCAGTTCCTTGCTGGTGGCGATCAGCGGCCCGGTCGGGCTCAGGCGGATGACCTCGCCCGCCCGCTCGAACTCCCAGGCATGGCTGACGCCGCTGGCGAAGCGGTGGCGGATGCAGGCATGCTCCAGCAGCTCGCGGGGATGGGCCGGCCGACCCCGGGCGTCGAGATAGGCGGGCGATGCCGCCAGCATGAAGCGCTGGGTCGGCGGGCCGATCGGCACCGCGATCATGTCCTGCTCCAGCCGCTCGTCATAGCGCACGCCGGCGTCGAACCCGGCCGCCAGCACGTCGATGAAGGTGTCCTCGGCCACCACCTCCATGGTGATGCCGGGATGCCGGGCGAGGAAGCCGGTGACGATCGGCGGCAGGATCTCGAAGGCGACGATGGTCGGCACGTTGAGGCGCAGCGTGCCGGTCGGGCTGTCGCGAAAGCTGTTGACGGTGTCGAGGGCCGAGCCGATCTCGCCCAGCGCCGGCTCCAGGCGCTCCAGCAGCCGCTCCCCGGCCTCCGTCGCGGTGACGCTGCGGGTAGTGCGGTTCAGCAGGCGCACGCCCAGCCGGGCCTCCAGCCGGCGAACCGCCTCGCTCAGGCTCGAGGCGGAGACGCCGCGCACCGCAGCCGCGCCGCGGAAGCTGCGCTGCCGGGCCACCGCCGCGAAGGCGTCGAGATCGCCGAGATCGGGCCGGCTCATTGTTCGTTCTCCCGCACAGCTCGTTCAGTCTATGGCGGATTATCGCACGGCCGTCCAGTCGCCATCTTCCCGGTCGGGCCATTCGGCCCCCCACCACATCACCTGGAAGGCAGACCATGGACACCACCACACTCGGCCGGACCGGCCCCACCACCGCGCGCATCGGCCTCGGCTGCATGGGCATGTCGGGCATGTACGGCCCGTCCGATCGCCGGGAGGGCATCGCCACCATCCACGCCGCGCTCGATGCCGGGATCAACCTGATCGACACCGGCGACTTCTACGGCATGGGCCACAACGAGACGCTTATCGCCGAGGCGCTGCAGGGCGTGCCGCGCGAGCGCTACCTGATCAGCCTCAAGTTCGGTGCCCTACGCGCGCCCGACGGCAGCTGGACGGGGGTCGACCTGCGTCCGGCGGCGATCAAGAATTTCCTCGCCTACTCGCTCAACCGGCTGGGTGTCGACCATGTCGACATCTACCGTCCTGCCAGGCTCGATCCGGCGGTGCCGATCGAGGACACCATGGGCGCGCTGGCAGACCTGGTCGCGGCCGGCTATGTCCGCCATATCGGCCTCTCGGAGATCGGCGCCGAAACGCTGCGTCGGGCGACTGCCGTGCATCCGGTCGTCGACCTGCAGATCGAGTATTCGCTGATCTCGCGCTCCATCGAGCGGGCGATCCTGCCCGCGGCGCGGGAACTGGGGGTCGGCATCACCGCCTATGGCGTACTCTCGCGCGGCCTGATCAGCGGCCATTGGCGACCGAACGGTCTGGCACCGGGCGATTTCCGTGCCATGGGTCCGCGCTTTCAGGAGGGCAATGTCGAGGCCAATCTGGCCCTGGTCGAAGCCCTGGGCGCGGTGGCCGAAGCCCGCGGCATAACCACCGCGCAGGCGGCGATCGCCTGGGTCCTGGCGCAGGGCCGGGACATCGTGCCGGTGATCGGCGCCCGCCGCCGCGATCGCCTCGCCGAGACGCTGGGCGCGCTCGACGTCTCGCTCGACAGCGATGACCTCGCCGCCATCGAGGCGGCCATGCCACGGGATGCCGCAGCCGGCGAGCGCTATCCAGCAGCCCAGATGGCGATGCTCGACAGCGAGCGCGAGGCGGTCGCAGGCTAGCACAGACTGGCTTGCTTTCCGTTCAACGTTGAACTATTTATCGTTCAACGTTGAACGAAAGGAGCCCGCCATGTCCCTCACCCGCCGCACCACCCTCGCCCTGCTCGGTGGTGGCGTCATCGTCGCCGCCGACCTGCTGCGCGCCCGCCGGGTTCTCGCCCAGTCGGGGGGCGATCCGACCGCACCCTGGTTCAGCGCCGGGACGGGCGAGACGGAGCCGCGCCGCCGGGCGCTCGCCTACGCCATCCTGGCGCCCAACCCGCACAACCGTCAGCCCTGGCAGGTCGCGCTGGAGGGCGACGACACGCTGGTGCTGACCTGCGATCCGGGCCGGCGCCTGCCGGAGACCGATCCGTTCGACCGGCAGATCACCATCGGCCTCGGCTGCTTCACCGAACTCCTCGCCCTTGCGGCGGCGGAGCAGGGACTGGCGGCCGAGATCACGCCCTTCCCCGAGGGCGAGCCCGCGCCCCGGCTCGACGGCCGGCCGGTCGCCCGCATTCGCTTCGTGCCCGGTGGCGCGGCCGATCCGCTGTTCCGCCACGTGCTGGACCGGCGCTCCAACAAGGCGCCCTACGCCATGGACCGGCCGGTCGCGCCGGAGAGCATCGGCCTGATCGCCGGCGCCGCCATCCACGGCACCGCGATCGACGGCAGTGTCGCGGCCGACCGCGTGGCGGCGATTCGCGAACTCGCCATCAATGGCATGGCGCTGGAGATGAAGACGCCCGAGACGGCGATGGAGAGTGTCGACCTGCTGCGCATCGGCGAGGCGGCGGTGACGGCCAATCCAGACGGCATCGACCTCACCGGCCCGATGATCGAGGACCTCGCCCAACGCGGCATCCTCACCCGCGATGCCCTCGCCGCCGAGGTGGAGAGCGGCAACCAGGGCCCGCTCTACGGCCAGATGATGCACTTCACCATCGAACCCATGCACGCCACCCCCGCCTATCTCTGGCAGACGAGCGCGAGCAACACGCGCCGCGAGCAGTTCGACGCGGGCCGCGACTATGTGCGCCTCAACCTGGCGGCGACGGGGTTGGGTCTCGCCCTGCACCCGCAGAGCCAGACATTGCAGGAGTTCGCCGCCATGGCGCCGCTGCGTGCGGAGATGGCGGCACTGCTTGCCGGCGGCAGCGGGCGTACGGTTCAAATGCTCTGCCGGCTCGGCTATGGTCCGGAAGTACCGCCCAGCCCGCGCTGGCCCGCCGAGACGAGGATCATCACCGCGTGACATCAGACCGAACGGAGGGTGCGACCGCGACGGCCGGAGGACGTCAGGCCGCGTCGGGCGCACCCGCCGATCCGCCGCATTTCGCCCTGCTGAACGAGATCGGCATCATCGACCAGTTAGCCTCCCGCCTGTTCGAACGCCTGCTGCCCGACGGCCTGACCGTGCCGCAATTCGGCGTCCTCAACCACTTCGCCCGCCTGGGCCGGCCGTCGAGCCCCAGCCGCCTGGCGCGCAACTTCCAGGTCACCAAGGGAGCGATGACCAACACGCTCCACCACCTCGAGCGCAAGGGCTTTGTCGCGGTGCGCCCGAATGCCGAGGACGCGCGTCAGAAGCTGGTCGACATCACCCCGGCCGGCCGGGCCGCGCGCGACCGTGCCGTCGCCGCAGCGGCGCCGGCCCTGGCCCGCCTGGCCACGGCTATCCCGGAGCGCGATGTGGGCCGGGCGCTGCCGGTCCTCGCCGCCCTTCGCGCCTATCTCGACCGGGAACGCGACGCCTACGAATAGCGGCCGGCCAGCAACGTCCGCCGCGCCGACCGTGTTCATTGCCCTTCCGAAGCGCAAGGTCTTCGCCATGTTTATCGACCGCATGAAGCCGCGCCGGATCCCCAGCACCGGCGACGACCGGCCGGTGAAGTCGGCGCTGCATTTCGCCTGGCGGATGGGCGGCCGGCACCAGGTCTTGATCAGCCTGGTCGCACTCGTCGTCGCCGCGCTCAGCATGGCGCCGCTCGAGCTGCAACGGCGCCTCGTCAACAACGCCATCGAGGGCGATGACGTCCACCTGCTGCTGGTGCTCGCCGGCCTCTATCTCGCCGTGCTGGTCCTGCAGTCGGCGACCAAGTTCGTGTTGCGCATGTACCAGGGCTGGCTGTCGGAGAGCGCCATCCGCTACACGCGCGGGCACCTGGCCGCGCTGATCGACCGGCCCCGCACAGGCACGGTCGAGCGCGACGCGGCGGCCGACCAGGACCGCAACACCGGCGAGCGGGACGACGACGAGGCCGACGGCCGGGCGGTCTCGATCATCGGCCAGGAGGTGGACCGGCTCGGCGGCTTCGTCGGCGAGGGCATCTCGCAGCCCGTCGTCAATCTCGGCATGCTGGTCGCCATCCTCGGCTACATGATCGCCGTCGAGCCGGTGGTGGCGCTCATCTCCATGGCCTTCCTGGTGCCGCAGCTCGCCATCGTCCCGATCATCCAACGCCGCATCAACCGGCTGATCGAGAAGCGCCTGGCCCTTCTGCGCGACATGAGCGACGACATCGCCGGCCATGCGGGTGATGGCGGCGACGGCCTCGCCGGTACGGTCCGGCCGACGCTGGGTGCGGTCTACACCAACCGTATGCGCACCTACTTCCTAAAGTTCGTCATGAAGGGCGCGACCAACGCCCTGTCGGCGCTGGCGCCGCTCGCCGTGCTGCTGGTCGGGGGGTATTACGTGATCATCGGCGAGACCTCGATCGGCGTCGTGGTCGCCTTCATCACCGGCTTCGAACGGCTGTCGAACCCGCTGCGCGAGCTCATCAACTACTACAAGGTCGCCGCCCAGGCGAACGTGCAGCACCGCATGATCGCCCGCTGGATGTAGGCTGGCTGGCCGCAGGCGTAGCGCCGGCGGTCGTCATTCGAAGCCGCCGTCGACGCCGACGAACTGGCCGGTGATCGACGAGGCCGCGTCGCTCGCCAGGAAGCCGATGGTGGCGGCGATTTCCTCGGGCTCCACCATGCGGCCGGTGGCCTGGCGCGACAGGTAGTGCGCCTCGGCCGCCGCGTAGTCGACCTTGTTCACCTCGGCATAGCCCCGGATCACCCGCTCGATCCGCTCGCCCCGCACGGTGCCGGGCAGGATGGCGTTGACCCGGATGCCGTGCGGTCCGCATTCGCGCGCCAGCGTCGCCGTCAGCCCCCTGACCGCCCATTTCGAGGCGGCGTAGGGGGCCCGGTTGGCGTAGCCGATGCGCCCGGCCACCGAGGCCATGTTGACGATCACCCCCTCGCCCGCCCGGATCATCGCCGGCAGGCAGCGCCTGGCCACCAGGAACTGCCCGGTAACGTTGACGTCCAGGCAATCGCGCCATTCCTGCGGACTGGTCTCCCAGACCGGCCTGGTCGGCCCGGCGATGCCGGCGTTGTTGACGACGAGGAAGGCCGGGTCGATGCCGTCGAACAGCGCCTCGACCTGGGCCTCGTCGCGCACGTCGCAGGTCCGGAAGCTGGCGCCGATCCGGGCCGCCTCGGCCGCACCCGCCTCGGCGTCGACATCCGACATCACCACCCGCCAGCCGTTCCCGGCGAGATATTCCGCCACCACGAGGCCGATGCCGCCGGCCGCGGCGGTGATGACGGCGGTGCGCCCGCGCCCGGCGGTTCGATCAGCAGTCATGGCCGTTATCCTCCCACCGGGTTCAGGACCTTGCCGGTCCGCATGAAGGCGTCGATGTTGTCCGCCAGCGTGAAGCCCATGGCGTTGCGGGCGTCGAGCGAGGCCGTGCCCAGATGCGGCAGCAGCACGGTGTTGTCCAGCGCCTTGAGGGCTTCCGTCACCGCCGGCTCGAACTCGTAGACGTCGAGCCCGGCTCCGGCGATCCGGCCCGCCTGCAGTGCTGCCACCAGCGCCGCCTCGTCCACCACCGGCCCGCGCGCCACGTTGATCAGGAGGGCATCCGGTTTCATGCGCGCCAGCGCCGCCTGGTCGATCAGGTGGTGCGTCGCCGGGGTCAGCGGGCAGGCCAGCACCACGACATCCGAGGTTGCCAGCAGATCGTCCAGCGGCGTCCGCGACGCGCCCAGTTCGGCCTCCGTCTCCGGCCGGGGGTTGCGGGCGGTGTAGGCGACCGACATGCCGAAACCCCGGGCCCGGCGCGCCAGGGCCTGGCCGATGGCGCCGAAGCCGACCAGGCCCAGGCGCTTGCCGGCGACGCGCTGGCCCAGCATGAAGTTGATGGTGATGCCCCGCCAGGCGCCGGCGCGCACCAGCCGGTCGCCCTCCGCGAAGCGCCGCGCCGTGGCGACGATCAGCCCCATGGCAAGGTCGGCCACGTCGTCGGTGGCCGTGGACGGCGTGTTGGAGATCGCCAGCCCCCGCTCCCGGATCGCCGCGACCGGTATGCCGTCCGTGCCGATGCCGAAATGGCCGACCATGCGCAGGCTCGCCGGCAGCCGGTCGACGAAGCCGGCATCGAAACGATCCGAGGCCGTGGTGATCAGAACGTCGGCACCTTGAAGCTTGCGGAGCAGTGCCTCGCCGGTGACCGGATTGTCCTCGTCCGGATTGCCGCGGAAGTCGTAGTCGCGGGCGAGCCTGGCCTCGACATCCGGCGTCAGGCGGCGGGTGGCGACGAAGATCGGCGGGTCGGCCATGGTCGGGCTGTCTCCGTGGCGGGGTGCTGGCGCTAGCCGGCCCAGGTGGGCAGCAGCAGAGCGATGCCCGGCAGGGCGATGATCAGCGCCACGCGCACGAGGTCGGCGATGACGAAGGGCGTGATCCCGGCGTAGAGCGCGCCGATCCTGAGATCCCCGACCACGCCCTTGATGACGAACAGGTTCAGGCCCACCGGCGGGGTGATCAGCGACAGCTCGGTCACCATGACGATGAAGATGCCGAACCAGATGGGATCGATGCCCAGCGGACGGATGATCTCGAAGAAGATCGGCACGGTGAGCAGGATCATGGAGAGCGACTCCATGAAGCAGCCCAGCACCAGGTAGACCAGCAGCATCACCAGGATGACGCCGAGCGCGCCCAGTCCCAGGCCGGTGATGGCGTCGGCGATGGCGGCGGTCAGGCCGGCGAAGTTGAGGAAGTTGGCGAAGATCAGCGCGCCCAGCAGCACGAAGAACAGGCTGGCCGTGGTGCGCGCCGTCTCCACCAGGGCGGCTGCGAACTCCGCCAGCGGCGTGCGCCGCCACAGCGCGAACAGCATCGCCCCGAAGGCGCCGACGCCGGCCGCCTCGGTCGGCGTGGCGACGCCGAAATAGATCGTGCCGATGATCAGCAGGAAGAGGAGGACGATCGGCCCGACCCGGCTCAAGAGGCGCAGACGCTCCGGCCAGCCGGTGCGCTCCCCGGGCGGACCCCAGTGCGGATGCGTCCAGGTGACCACGGCGATGGCGGCGACGTAGAGCGCGACCGCCAGGATGCCCGGCAGGATGCCGGCGATGAACAGCTGGCCCACATCGGTCGAGGTCATGAAGCCGTAGAGCACCAGGATCACCGAGGGCGGGATCAGGATGCCCAGCGTGCCGCCGGCGGCGATCGAGGCGCTGGCCAGCGAATCCGCGTAGCCGAAGCTGCGCATCGGCGGCATGGCGACCCGGGCCATGGTCGCCGCGGTGGCGATGGAGGAGCCGCAGACCGCCGAGAAGCCGCCGCAGGCCACCACCGTCGCCATCGCCAGCCCGCCGCGCAGGCGCCCGAGAAAGGCGTAGCAGGCGTTGTAGAGGTCCTGGCCGATACCAGACCGGGTGATCAGCGCGCCCATCAGGATGAACATGGGCACGACGGAAAGCTCGTAGCTGGTCGTCGTCGAGAACAGGCGCGAGCCGAGCGCGCCCATGGTCGCCCGCTCACCCACCGCCAGGATCGAGCCGGCGAGCCCGGCCACCGCCATGGCGATGCCGATGGGCACGCCAAGCGCCATCAGCGCGAGCAGGCCGCCGAAGCCGATCAGCCCGAGGTCGAGCATGTCCATGGGGTCATCCCGCCGCTGCCGGCGGCTCCCTCTTCAGCGGATCAGGTTGCGGCCGCGGGCGGCGGCCCAGACGGCGTTGATCAGGAAGGTCAGTGCCGCGACGCCGCACAGGATGCAGATGCCCAGCGCCACGTGCCCCTTGGTGATGCCCAGCTCCAGCGTCGTCTCGCGGCTGGCGTAGAGCCGCTCGGCATAGAACCACATGCGCCAGCAGAACAGGCCCATCAGCGCCGCGCCGACGAGGTCGGCGAAGACCGTCAGCGCCCGCCGGATGCCTTGCGGGAACAGGCCGTAGACCAGGGTGACGACGATGTGGTCGCGCCCCGTCGTCGCCGCCGCCAGGGCGAAGAAGACGATCGCGCCCATGAAGATCTCGGTGAACTCGAAGGCGCCGAAGATTGGCGCGTTGAAGACGTAGCGCCCGATCACGTCGAAGGTGGTCAGCACCATCAACGCGAAGGTGATCATCCCCGCCACCCCGGCGAACCAGTGGTCGACGCGGATCGGCGGCGGGTCGTGCGCCGGGTCCGACGGTGCCGCCACGGCAGGGCGCGGCGCTTCCCGGGGATCGTGCTCCCGGAAGGCGCCTTCGCTCGACGGTCCGCTCCGATCCGCCACGTCACGCGGCTCCGGTCACTCGACCGGCGCCGGCGCCGCGGTGTAGGCGTCGACCATGGCCTGGGCGTAGGCGAGGATCTCCTCGCCCGGCAGCCCGCGGCTCTCCGCCTCCGCCAGCCACTCCTCGTAGAGCACCTGCAGCGTGTCGCGAATGGTCTCGACGTCCTCGTCCGGCAGGGTGACGAAGTTGATCCCCGCCTCGCGCATCAACGCCTCGCCCTGCATGTCCGCCTGGCTCCAGGCATGACCGGCGAGCAGCGCCAGGGCGACGCCGGAATGCCGCCGGATCGCCGCCTGGTGATCCTCCGACAGACCATTCCAGGTGTCCTCGTTGATGGCGATCCAGAAGGTGTCGGTGTAGATGCCGCCCGGAATGCGGGTCGAGTTCTCTATCACCGGCGTGATACCGAAGAAGGGGATCGACTCCAGCGGGAAGGTGATGCCGTCGGCGACGCCGCGCGACATGGCCTGCTGCGCCTCGGTCGGCGGCAGCTGCACCGGCACGCCGCCGAGCGCGGAGATCATCCGGCCGGTGACATTGCCGCCGACGCGGATCTTCACGCCCTCGAGCTCCGAGATCCGCTCGATCGCCGGTCCGGCCATGTGGATGTAGGGCTCGCCGTGCACGAACAGGCCCAGCACCTCCGCCCCGTCATGCTCGCCATACTGATCGCCATAGCGCTCATAGGTCATCCAGGAGGCCATCGCGCCGGCCCAGGGGTCGGGCGACATGAAGGGCAGGTCCATCACCTGGGTCATGGTGAAGCGGCCCGGATTGTGGCCGGAGACGCCATAGCCGATATCGACCGCGCCATCGAGCACCAGGTCGAAATAGGTCGGCGGCGGGCCCAGCGCCGAGGTCATGATGTCGAACTGCAGGGTCCCGCCCGTCTCCTCGGTGATCGCCTGGGCCCAGGGCTCGAGGATGTCCTTGACGATCAGATGATGCATGGGCAGCCAGTTGCCGACGCGCAGCGTCACCGTGTCCTGCGCGGACGCCGGTGCGGCGCCGGTGAGCGCGACAGCGCCCGCCAGACAGATGCCGCCGATTGATGATGCAAATTTTCTCATTGGTCTTCGTTCTCCTCCAATGTGTTGCCGATCCCGTGATCGTTGGCCGCCTCAACGCGGCTCGTCGCCCAGCGTGACCAGGCGCAGCGGTTCGGTGTCGCCCTCGCCGCGCGCGGCGAGCACGCGCATCAGCTCGGCCACTGTCGTCGTCACCGGCAGCGGCACGCAGGCCGCCCGGCCCTCCGCCGCCACCGTATCGAGATCCTTCAGCATCATCCAGGTGGTGCCGATCGGCGGTTCGAAGTCCCGCCTGGCCATGCGCGGCACGAAGACCTGCAGGGGCTTGCTGTCCGCCCAGCCGCCCTTCAGCGCCTCGGTCAGCTTCATGGCGTCGACGCCGCCGGCCTCGGCCAGCTTCACCGCCTCGGCGATCGCCGCCATCTGGGTGGAGACGATGATCTGGTTGCACAGCTTGGTGGTCTGGCCGGCCCCGCTCGGCCCCATATGGGTGACGCTGCCGGCCAGCTCGGCGATCACCGGCCGGGCGGTCGCGAAGGCTGCCGCCTCGCCGCCGACCATGACCGCCAGCGTGCCCTCCCGCGCGCCGACCGCGCCGCCGGAGACCGGCGCGTCGAGCCAGTCCATCCCGGCCTGATCCTTCAGGCGCGCCGCCATCGCCCGCGCCCGGTCCGGCGCCAGAGAGGAGAAGTCGACCAGCACCTGGCCCGGCCGGCCGCCGGCGGCCACGCCTTCCGCGCCAAAGACCACCGCCTCCGCCGCGTCGGCATTGGTCAGGCACATCAGCACCAGGTCGGCGTCCGCCGCCGCCCGGGCCGGGCTCTCGGCCCCTGTCGCGCCGGCCGCTAGCAGGTCCGTCAGCTTCTCCGGCGAGCGGTTCCAGACCGCGACCTCGTAGCCCCGCGCGAGCAGGCGGGCGACCATGGCGGCGCCCATGATCCCGGTACCGAGGAAGGCGAGGGCCGGCTTTCCGCTCATTGCGCGGCGTCCTCCCAGTCCTCGCGGGTGGTGAGTTCCGGGCCCCATTCGGCGGCGCCCGCATGGGTCACCGCGCCCAGATTGGCCGGGCCGACGGTGGCGGCGTACTTGGCCAGCAGCCCTGCCCTGTGGTTCGGCGGCCGCGGCGTCCAGGCCTCCCGTCGCCTGGCGAGTTCCGCCTCATCCAGCCTCACGTCGATCGTTCCCGCCGCGGCGTCGATGCGGATCACGTCGCCGGTGCGGATCAGACCCAGCGGACCGCCCGCCGCGGCCTCGGGCGAGGCATAGCCGATCGACATGCCGCGCGAGGCGCCGGAGAAGCGCCCGTCGGTCAGCAGCGCCACGTCCTCGCCCACGCCCTGGCCGTAGAGCACGGCGGTCAGGCCCAGCATCTCGCGCATGCCGGGGCCACCGACCGGCCCCTCGTTGCGCACGACCAGCACCTCGCCCAGTTCGTAGGACCGGTTTGCGACGGCGCGCGCGGCCTCCTCCTCGCGCTCGAACACCCGGGCCGGACCTTCGAAGACCAGCTTCTTCAGCCCGGCCACCTTGAGCAGCGCGCCGTCGGGGCAGAGATTGCCCTTGAGCACCTGCACCCCGCCGGTCGGCGAAATCGGATCGGCAATCGGGCGCACCACCTCGCCATCGGGATCGGCGGCATCCGCCACCTCCTCGGCCAGGGTGCGGCCGCTGATCGTCAGGCAGTCGCCATGGAGGAAGCCGCCTTCGAGCAGCTGGCGCAGGATCACCGGCACACCGCCGATGCGGTGGACGTCGAGCGCGTTGTAGAGCCCGCCCGGCCGCAGATTGGCGATGTGCGGCGTGCGTTTCAGCACCTCGGCCACGTCGTCGAGGGTGAAGCGGATGCCGGCCTCGTGGGCGATCGCCGGCAGGTGCAATGCGGCGTTGGTCGACCCGCCCGTCGCCGCGACGACGGCGGCGGCATTCTCCAGCGCCTTTCTCGTGACGATGTCGCGCGGCAGCGGGCCGCCGTTCAGCGCGATCTCGGTCACCCGTGCGCCGGCGGCTTCCGACAGCGCCTTGCGCGCGGCATAGACGCCGGGGATCATCGAGGAGCCCATGGGCGCCAGGCCCAGCGTCTCCGACACCATGCCCATGGTGTTGGCGGTGAACTGGCCGGCGCAGGAGCCGAAAGTGGGGATGGCGACGCGCTCCATCTCGGCCAGGTCCTCCCGGCTCATTCGGCCGGCCTGCACGGCGCCCACCGCCTCGTAGGTGTCGAGCACGGTCACGTCGCGGCCGCGGAAATTGCCGGGCAGCGACGAGCCGCCATAGACGAAGACCGCCGGCACGTTGCAGCGCACCATGCCCATCATCATGCCCGGCAGGGTCTTGTCGCAGGCCGCGAAACAGACGATGCCGTCATAGGCGTGGCCATGCACCACCGCCTCCACCGAATCGGCGATCAACTCCCGGCTGACCAGCGAGAACTTCATGCCCTCGTGGTTCATCGACAGGCTGTCGGCGACGGTGATGGTGGTGAACTCGCGTGGGCAGCCGCCGGCGCGTTCGACGCCAGTCTTGGCCGCCTCGGCCTGCGGGCCCAGCGTCATCGAGCACGGCGTCGTCTCGCCCTTTGTCGAGGCGACGCCGATCATCGGCCGCGCGATCGCCGCGTCGTCCAGCCCCATGCCGCGCAGGAAGGCGCGGTGCGGCGTCCGGTCCAGCCCCTCGGTGGTGATCCGGGAGCGCAAGCGCCGGCCGCCCGTACTGCTTGTCACGCTGTCTCGTCCCTCTGACCGGAATTGTCTTTTGCGCTATACAATCACCAAATAACCGGACGGTGCAAACCCCGTTCTCAACCCCACCCCAGGCACAACGCGGAAGGGCAACGATGCGGCTCTCTGTCAACATCTCCACGGTCTATCGCGGCATCGCCGCGCCCGAGGCCATCCGCCAGGCCAGGCGCGACGGCTTCGCCGGCATCGAGATCCAGATGCCCTACGACACCGCGATCGAGGATCTGCGGGAGGCGCTGGAGGAAACCGGGCTTCCGCTGGTGCTGATCAACCTGCCCTTCAAGCAGGGCGGCGGCGAGGACGGGGTCGACTGGCCGGCGATCACCGCCGGCGCCGAGGACGCCTTCAAGCGCGGGGTGGAACGTGCCAGCCGTTATGTCGAGGCCTTCAGGATCCCGGCGGTGAACGCCCTGGCCGGCATCCCGGCGCCGGCGGAGGATCGCGCGGCCGTCCTCGACCGCTATTACGCCAATCTGGACTACGCGCAGTCCGCGCTTGCCAGCCTCGGCTCGGCGGCGCTGGTCGAGCCGGTGAGCAGCAACGACCTTCCCGGCTTCCTCTTTCACACCTGCGCCGACGCGATCGCCGCCATCGACGCCACCGGCGGCGGCCGGCGCCTGCAGTTCGACGTCTACCACTCGCACCAGATGGAGGCCGACGCCTTCGCCGCCTTCGATGCCCATGTGGACCGAATAGGCCATGTGCAGTTCGCCGACTGGCCCGGCCGCGGCGCGCCGGGCACCGGCGATGTCGACTTCGCCCGCTGGTTCGAACGCCTCTCCCGGCCCGACTACACCGGCATCGGCGGGCAGGGCTGGGCCGGGGCGGAGTACAACCGCGACCCCGACCTGACCGATCAGCAGGACTGGCTAGGCCGCTTCTTCTGAGCGTGCCCCGTCACCCCGTCAGGGCGGGTTGCTCATCGGCGGGATGCCGACCCAGTCCGGCGCCGCGCGGCCGTCGGGTGGTGGCTTGGGGATGCCGCGCAGCTTGTAGGAGAGCAGCCTGGCCCGCCGCGCCCAAACCGAGGCGAGGCGGAGGTGGTTGAGCGAATGCGGGTCGTCGATCGACTTCGCCCGGGGCACCGGCAGGCTGGGCGGATGGTTGCCGAGATGGAACCAGGTCAGCATGCTCTCCTCGTAGTCCAGCGCCCGGTCGATCTCGATCGACGCCACGTCCATGAAGGGGAAGCGCTCCTCGTCCCAGGGGATGGCACTGGAGATCCATTCCGGCTCCGGCCCGGGTCCGACGGGCTTGTCGCGGAGTTGGATCTGCAGGCGGTAGGTCAGCCGGCCGCCGCCGTCCAGATGGGCGCGCGTGGCGTCCTTCAGGTAGTTGCGGTTGCGCGTCTCGTGGCGATAGGGGTTCTGCAGCCAGGCATGGGTGCGGTCGAACTGATCCGGCAGCCCCGTCTCCCGGCCGTCGAACGGGTCGGGGATCAGCCGGTAGCGCGCATAGCGCTCCACCTGGTCGGTGCCGATGAAGCCGGTCACGGTCTTGGTGTTGTAGACCATGCGCCCGAAGCTCTCCGGATTGCGCCGCACCGAATCGCCGCCGCCGTACCAGGCCTTCGGGTAGCGCCGGAGATGCGGCACGTAGTGCTTGCCCTTGCCGGCGATGCTGCCGCGCATGAAGCTGACGAAGGTTCGCGCGTTCCAGAACAGCGGCGTGTTGCCGGTGTTCATCATGATGTCGAGCGGCGAGCGGAAGCGCTCGTCGGCGAATTTCAGCGAGGCGGAGCGCACCACCAGCTTGGCGTCGTCCTTGAACGAGGCCGCACCGTGCCGGATGCGGCAGGCGAATTCGCTCCCGGGATGGAAGAAGGCGTGCGGCGGGAATTTCGGGTCGTCGACGATGCGCAGTCGGCCGGCGACGACGATGCCGTTCTCGTGGCTCATCCGCACCCTGAAGACCAGGCTGTTCAGCGAGATCAGCAGGGTGACGAAGAAGGTCACGCCCGCCAGTTCGATACGCTCGAAGACCGCGATCAGCGCCCGCAGCAGCCGGTGTTGCACCATCAGACCGTTCCCCTTCGTTGCACCGGGCTCATTTCGCCTCCCGCCGGTTCACGCCGTCCCAGCCCTCGGGCACGCCGTCGCGCGCATGCTGGCGGGCGAGGTCGCGATAGTGCCGCGCCGTGATGTCGCCGGGGGCCCGTTCCAGGCAATGCGCGAAGCCGGCCTCGGCCTCGGCGAAGGCGCGCGCGAAATAGCCCTCCAGTGCCCGGCCGAAATCGTAGACGGTGGCACCCAGCTCGGCGCGCTCGCGGCGCGGTCTGGCGTCGATCACCTCGTGCACGCTGAGCGCCGCCTGATGGCCGCGCACCTGGTCGCGGCCGACCTCGCGGATGCTGAAGGCGGCGGCGTCGCGCAGCCGATCCCGGGTCGCCCGGCTGATCAGCACCGGCGCGCGGTAGAACTTGGTCAGGCCTTCCAGCCGGGAGGCGGTGTTGACCGTGTCGCCGATCACTGTCGTCGCCATACGGTCGGCGACGCCGATGGTGCCGAGCAGCGCCGGCCCGGTATGCACGCCGATGCCCATCTCAAGCGCGACAAGGCCGTCATCCCGCCGTGTCCGGTTGTAGCGCCGCAGGCGGCGCTGCATGGCGACCGCCGCCGCCACGGCGGCGTCGGCGGGGCCGATGAAGATGGCCCGGCAGCCGTCGCCGGTGAAGCCGTCGACGAAGCCGCCGGCCTCGCCGATCGCCGGCGTGACCTGGGCCAGAAAGGCGTTGATCAGGCCGAAATAATCCGAGACGCCCATGGTCTCCGACAGGCTGGTCGAGCCGCGCAGGTCGGCGAACATCACCGTGATGTCCTGCTGCACCGCCTCGCCCAGGCGCACATCCTCGATCTGGCTGTGCCCCATATGCTCAAGGAAGGGACGCGGAACGAAGCGGGCGAAGGCCTCCGAGCGCCGCCTCTGCGCCTCGAACAGTCGCGCGTTCTCCAGCGACACCGCGGCCTGGCCGGCGATGATGCTGGCAACGCTCGCCACCGCCTCGGAGAAGACGCCGGCGCCGAGATCGTTTTCCAGCACCACCAGGCCGACGAGCCGGCCGTGGCGCATCAGCGGCACGCCGAGCAGCGAGCGCGCCTGGGTCGCGGCGACGTAAGGGTCGCGGGCCAGCCATTCGTGGGTGCGCGCGTCCTCGACCGCGAGGGCCGCGCAGGTACTGGTGACGCTGGAGGACAGTGCCGACCGGCGGCGCTATCTCAATTCCCGCGCCACGCTGGAGCAGCTCTTGAAGCTGGGCGCGGTGC
>JAVKFF010000198.1:0-13546 GCA_040226215.1 Azospirillaceae bacterium | reverse complement strand
CACTCCTCGTCGAAGAAGCGGTTCCGCCTGACCGGCACGGGCAAGGTGCGCTTCAACTCGGCCTATCGCCGTCACCGCCTGATCTCCAAGACCAAGCGCGCCAAGGAGCGCAACCAGGGCACGAAGATCATGTTCGAGGGCGATGCCAAGAACGTCCTGAAGTTCCGCCTGCCCAACGCCAAGGCGTGAGAGCTGGTCGCGCCCGCGCGCGACCCGGCAGGCACCGCAGTCGATTAGGAGGCCAGTGACAACATGGCACGCGTCAAACGGGGTGTGACCTCTCACGCCCGCCACAAGAAGGTTCTCGAGCAGGCCAAGGGCTATCGGGGACGCCGCAAGAACACCATTCGGGTCGCCCGCCAGGCCGTGGAAAAGGCCGGGCAGTACGCCTATCGCGACCGCCGGGTGAAGAAGCGCAATTTCCGCGCCCTGTGGATCCAGCGCATCAACGCCGGCGTGCGCGAGGCCTCGGACGAGCTGACCTATTCGCGCTTCATGAACGGCCTGAAGAAGGCCGGCATCGAGGTCGACCGGAAGATCCTGGCCGATCTCGCATATGCCGAGCCGGAGTCGTTTAGGGCCTTGGTCGACCAGGCCGAGGCTGCGCTCAAAGGCTAAGTGACACGAGGCCGCCGTGCCCGGGAGTCCTCCTCCCGCCGGCGCCACGACGACATTCAGGGGCCTCGGCCCGGGAGACCGCAACGTCTTCCGGCGCCGAGGCCTTTTCGTTTGCCCCATCGGTCGGCAGCGGACGCCGGGGGGCCGGACAGAGGATCGAGCGAGGATCTGAGCGAGCGATGAGCGATCTGAACAGACTGCGCGACGACCTGATGGCGGCGGTGGCCGACGCCGGCGACCTGAGGACGCTGGAGGAACTGCGCGTCGCCGCACTCGGCAAGAAGGGCCGCATCACCCAGGAGATGAAGACCCTGGGCGGCCTCGACCCCGAGACGCGCAAGGCCACCGGCCAAGCCCTCAACGCCATCAAGGACGAGGTGGCCGAGGCCCTGGAGGCGCGCCGCAGCCTCCTGGCCCGCGCCGCGCTCGACGCCCGGCTGGAAGCCGAGCGGTTGGATGTCTCCCTACCGGCCCGGCCCGAGGAGACCGGACGCATCCACCCCATCACCCAGACCATGGAGGAGATGATCGCCATCTTCGCCGAGATGGGTTTCACCGTGGCCGAGGGGCCGGACATCGAGGACGGCTTTCGCAACTTCACCGCCCTCAACATTCCGCCCAACCATCCCGCCCGGCAGATGCACGATACCTTCTACCTGCCGCCGCGCGCCGGCGCCGCGGGCGACGCGGCCGAGGTGGTGCTGCGCACCCACACCAGTCCGGTGCAGGTGCGCACCATGACGTCCGTCAAGCCGCCGATCCGCGTCGTGGCGCCCGGCCGCACCTACCGCTCTGACTACGACGCCACCCACACGCCGATGTTCCACCAGATCGAGGGGCTGGTGATCGACGAGGCGACGCATATGGGCCACCTCAAGGGCTGCCTGATCGACTTCGCCCGGGCCTATTTCGGCATCGAGGATCTGCCGCTGCGCTTCCGCCCGAGCTTCTTTCCGTTCACCGAGCCCTCGGCCGAGGTCGATATCGGCTGCAGCCGCGCGGGCGGCGAGCTGAAGCTGGGCAATTTCGGCGACTGGCTGGAGATCCTCGGCTGCGGCATGGTGCATCCGCGCGTGCTGGAGGCCTGCGGCATCGATTCCACCCGCTACCAGGGCTTCGCCTTCGGCATGGGGATCGAGCGGCCGGCGATGCTGAAATACGGCATCCCGGACCTGCGCACCTTCTTCGATGCCGATCTGCGCTGGCTCAGGCACTACGGCTTCCTGCCGCTCGACATCCCGTCCCTGGCCATGGGCCTCTGAGGCAACAGGAGACCGCCGCCATGAAGTTCACCCTCTCCTGGCTCAGGGAACACCTCGCGACCGAGGCCGACCTGCCGGCGATCGCCGACAAGCTGACCGCGCTCGGCCTCGAGGTCGAGGGCATCGAGGACCCCGGTGCCGTCCTGGCGCCGTTCACGGTCGGCCATGTCAAATCCGCCGAACCGCACCCCGATGCCGACCGGCTGAGGGTCTGCGTGGTCGAGACGAAGTTCGGCGAGGTGCAGGTGGTCTGCGGCGCGCCCAACGCCCGGGCCGGCATGAAGGGCGCCTTCGCGCCCGCCGGCAGCCACATACCGGGCACCGGGCTCGACCTGAAGAAGGGCGTGATCCGGGGCGTGGAGTCGAACGGCATGCTGTGCTCGGAGCGCGAGATGGGCCTGTCGGACGAACACCAGGGCATCATCGAACTGCCCGACCACGCGGCGGTCGGCATGCCGGTCGCCGAGGTGCTGGGCCTGAACGACCCGGTCATCGACATCGCGCTCACCCCGGACCGGGGCGACTGCGCCGGCGTGCGCGGCATCGCCCGCGACCTGGCGGCCGCCGGCCTCGGCACGCTGAAGCCGCTCGCGGCGGCCCGGATCGAGGGGCGGTTCCCCTCGACCATCGGCGTGCGCTTCGACTTCCCGGCCGGGGCCGGCGCGCCCTGCCCGCTCTTCGCCGGCAGGCTGATCCGCGGCGTGCGCAACGGGCCGAGCCCGAAATGGCTGCAGGACCGGCTGCGCTCGATCGGATTGCGGCCAATCTCGGCCCTGGTCGACATCACCAATTTCTTCACCATGGACCGGGCCCGGCCGCTGCATGTCTTCGACGCCGACCTGGTGAAGGGCGACCTCGTGCTCAGGCTGTCCCGCCCGGGCGAGACCCTGGACGCGCTCAACGACCGCTCCTACACGGTCGAGACCGACCAGGTGACCATCATCGCCGACGACAGCGGCGCCGTCAGCTTCGCCGGCGTCGTCGGCGGCGTGTCGACCGGCACCACCGGGGACACGGTCAACGTCTTCCTCGAGGCCGCGCTGTTCGATCCGGAGCGCACCGCCGAGACGGGCCGGGCGCTGGGCATCGATTCGGACGCGCGCTACCGCTTCGAGCGTGGCGTCGATCCGGAGGGCACGATCCCCGGGATCGAGCAGGCGACGGCGATGATCCTCGAGCTGTGCGGCGGCGAGCCGTCGGCGCTGGTGGTCACTGGCGCCGTGCCCGAGTGGCGCCGCCGGCTGACGCTCAGAACCGGCCGGGCCGCCGCGCTGGGTGGCCTCGACGTGCCGGCCGACCGGCAGCGCCGCCATCTGGAGGCCCTGGGCTGCCAGGTCGAGGCTGCATCGGCCGACAGCTTCGCCGTGGTGCCGCCGTCCTGGCGGCCTGACATCGAGGGCGAGGCGGACCTGGTGGAAGAGGTGCTGCGCATCGAGGGTTTCGATGCCATCGAGCCCGTCTCCCTGCCGCGTCTCGGCGCCACCACCGCGCCGGCGGTCGACGCGCGCCAGAAGGCGGCGAGCCGGGTGAAACGGGCGCTGGCCGCGCGCGGCCTGTCGGAAGCGGTGACCTGGTCCTTCATGGACAGCCGGGTCGCCAGCCGGTTCGGCTTCCAGAGCCAGGCGCTGCGCCTGGTCAACCCGATCTCCAGCGATCTCGACGTGATGCGGCCGAGCGCGCTTGCCAACCTGATCCAGGCGGCCGGGCGCAATGTCGACCGGGGCCTCGCCAATCCCTGCCTGTTCGAGGTCGGACCGGTCTATCGCGACGCCACCGAGAAGGGGCAGCTGCGGGTCGCCGCCAGCGTGCGCCAGGGCATGACGGGACCGCGCCACTGGGCCGCCGCGCCGCGGCCGGTCGACGTCTTCGACGCCAAGTCCGATGCGCTGGCCGCCCTGGAGGCGGCGGGCGGGCCGGCGGCCAATGCCCAGGTGACGACCGACGCGCCGGACTGGTTCCATCCCGGGCGGTCGGGCGTGCTGCGTCTCGGCGCCAACGTGCTGGCCCATTTCGGCGAGATCCACCCGGCCGTGCTGGAGGCGCTGGACGTCGCCGGACCGGTGGCGGCGGCGGAGGTCTTCCTCGACGCCGTGCCGGTGGCCAAGAAGAAGCCCGGCAGCGCCCGGCCGAAACTCGACCTCTCGGCCTTCCAGCCGGTCAGCCGCGACTTCGCCTTCGTTCTCGACGCCGACGAGCCGGCCGACAAGCTGGTGCGCGCGGCGATCGGCGGCGACAAGGCGCTGGTCAGCGCCGTCAGCGTCTTCGACGTCTACCAGGGCGCCGGCGTGCCCGAGGGCAAGAAGAGCATCGCCATCCAGGTGACGCTGCAGCCGCGCGAGCGCACGCTGACCGACGAGGAGATCGAGGCGGTGGCCCGCAAGATCGTCGCCAATGTCGAGAAACAGACCGGCGCCACCTTGCGCGGCTGATGCTTATACGGTTACCCCGAATCGGCGAAGGGCCGGGTGCGAGACCCGGCCCTTTCCCTTTCCGCCCGCGGGCGACGATGGCGCCCGGCGCTCAGAGTTCCGCGAGGCGGCGGTCGCGTTCGGCGACCAGGGCGTTGATCGCCTGCTGGCAGACCTCGCCCTGGCTGCAGCCGCTCTGGATGGCGGCGATGCGGGCATCGTAGTCGGCGATGATCTCCTGCGCCGAGGCGCTGGTCGCGGCCGGTGCCGGCGGCGCGCTGGCGGGCGCGGGTGCAGGTGCCCCGGGCGTGGTGGTCGACTGGACCGCCCCGGCCGGCGCGGCCTGTGGCGCCTGACCGCCGCCGGCGAACGTGACCAACACCGAATCCGGATAGCTGTTGGCCAGGAACGTGGTGCCGTCGGCCAGGAAACCCAGAACCGCGTCGGTGTTCTCCTCACCGACCGAGCCGACCTCGATATCCGGCGAGATGACGGCCGAGGCGCTCTCATACCCCGCCAGGTCGCAGGTCACCACGATCGGCCGCGTGGCGACGGAGACGTTGGCCACGCCCGGCGTGGAGTCGATGCGCCCCAGCGTCGAGCCGTTGCGCTCCAGCAGGCAGGACGCGCCCGACGGCGTGGACGAGACGGCGATGTCCTGGTTGGTGATGGCGGAGGTGTATTCCTCAACGGTCGCGCATCCGGCCAGCAGCGCGGCGGCACCGAGTACTAGTATGGGCTTTAAAAACGTCATCGTTCTCTCTTCAACCTCCCCTCGTGGCCTGGGATTCGGCGCCGGCGGGACGTTTGCCGGGGCGTCGCTACGGAAAATGCGCCACTCCGGGTAGCGTGATTGAGGGACGGTTGCAAGCCCCGAAGACTTGACATCGCCGGCGGTTTCGCCTGCTAATCCCAGCCATGATGATCGCCCATCACCACCGCCTTTCCCTCGGCAGCGCTGGCGCGCGGCCAATCGCCGACGGGAACCGACGACGCCGACGCGGACAGATCCCGCCGTCGCGTCGCACGGCCATGGGCCCATCGCCCGGGCGCTAGCCCGCCCCACTTCCGGTCAGCCCAGCCGGCGACGCGCCCCCGCCTTTTCGCGGAGGCCGCGCCCCGACGCCCTGACGTCGCCCGCCGCTTCCGCGATCCGCGTCCCGGAAAGCGATCAGGAAGCCATGTCCAGCACGACCTACACCACCAGCACCGAACGGCCGGAGGATGCCGCGGCCATCGAGCGGATCTGCGACGACAGCTTCGGCGGTCCTGAACGGCTTACGAAACGGTCCTACGCCTATCGCCAGGGTGTGGCGCCGGTCGACTATCTCAGCTTCGTCGTGCGCGACGCCGCGGAGCGGCCGATCGCCACGATCCGCTACTGGCCGGTCCTGGTCGGCGGCGCGCCTGCCCTGCTGCTCGGTCCGCTCGCCGTGCGGCCGGACCACCAGGGTCTGGGACACGGGCGCTGGCTGGTGCGCCACACGCTCGATATCGCCGCCTGGGCCAATCACGACCTCGTCCTGCTGGTCGGCGATCCTGGCTATTACCGGCGCCTCGGCTTCGAGCCGGCCTGGCCGTACGGCATCGCCATGCCGTTCGAGGACGCCGACAGGCTGCTGGTCAACTGGCTGCAGCCCGATCGCCGGCCGGCGATCCGGGGCCTGGTGACGCGCCTGCCGGCCGGGGAGGACGACTGCCCTTCGGATGCGGAGGGCGACCGATGGCGCGGGCCGTCGAGGCCGGGTGGCGCACCCCGCCGAGCCGCGAGATTAGCGCACCTCTGACACGATAAACGGCCGCTGCCGGGCGTTCGCCGGCGGGCATACAGTGCGGTGCTTGGGATCAACCGCCAGCCGCCGCCACGCCCCTTGTCCGAGGCGCCCGAGGGCTCTCCGCCGATGTCCACCGCAGCCATGTCGCCTGCCGTGCCGGATCGCGCCCTGCTGGGCACCGGTCTCGCGGCGTTGGCCTTCTTCCTGTTCACCAGCATGGACGCCGGCATCAAGGTCCTGACGCAGAGCTATCCGCTGCCCCAGGTCATCGCGCTGAACGCGCTGTGGGGCGTGATCCCGCTCGCCATCTTCGCCCGGCGGCGCGGCGGCTGGTCGATCCTCAGATCGAGGCGGCCCTGGGTGCATGTCGCGCGCTCGGCCATCGCCATGTCGGGCGCCATCGCCGGCGTCTACGCCTTCTCCACCCTGCCGCTGGCGCAGGTCTACATCATCATCTTCTCCGCCCCGCTGCTGATCACCGCCCTGTCGGTGCCGATCCTGGGCGAGCAGGTGGGCTGGCGGCGCTGGAGCGCGGTGCTGGTCGGCTTCATCGGCGTCCTGATCGTGCTGCGCCCCACCGCCGACGGTCTGTCCTGGGGCATGCTGGGGGCGCTGGGCGGGGCCTTCTGCTTTTCCCTCGGCATGCTGCTGGTGCGCCGTTTCGGGCGGGAGGAGCGGTCGCTGACCTTCTCCTTCTACATCCTCGCCCCCCAGGCGGTGGTCTACGGCCTGGTGGCCCTGCCCGGCTGGCAGGCGATGACGCTGGAGCACTGGGCGCTGTCTGCCGTCTCCGGCCTGCTCGGCGGCATCGCCGCGCTGACCGCGACCACCGCCTTCCGCATCGCCCCGTCGGCCATGGTGGCGCCCTTCCAGTACACCCAGCTGATCTGGGGCACGCTCTATGGCTGGCTGATCTGGCGCGACATGCCGGACGGCTTGGTGGCGCTGGGCGGCGCCGTCATCATCGCCAGCGGGCTCTACATCCTGCACCGCGAGGTGGTGCTGGGTCGCCAGATGCGCCGCGCGGTGATCCGCTAGCGCCCGATCGGCCACGCCCTCCCGTCATGGGCGGGATCCCCTTGAGGGCGTTGCGGGAACCGGGCGGCGCGCCTATGTTCTCGCCCGCGCCGCGGCGTGCCGCACCCCCGCCTCCATCCACAGGGCTGCCACCACTCTTGGCACTGGACCTTCATGTCGGTTGATACCACCGCGATCCCGCCCGAGCGGATCCGCAACTTCTCCATCATCGCGCATATCGACCACGGCAAGTCGACGCTGGCCGACCGTCTGATCCACACCTGCGGCGGGCTGGAGGACCGGGAGATGACCGCCCAGGTGCTCGACTCCATGGAGATCGAGCGCGAGCGCGGCATCACCATCAAGGCGCAGACCGTGCGCCTCACCTACACCGCCAAGGACGGCCTGACCTATCAGCTCAACCTGATGGACACGCCGGGCCATGTCGACTTCTCCTACGAGGTCTCGCGATCGCTGGCCGCCTGCGAGGGCTCGCTCCTGGTGGTCGACGCCAGCCAGGGCGTGGAGGCGCAGACCCTGGCCAATGTGTACCAGGCGATCGACGCCGACCACGAGATCGTGCCGGTGCTCAACAAGATCGACCTGCCGGCGGCCGAGCCCGACCGGGTGCGCGAGCAGATCGAGGACGTGATCGGCCTCGATGCCTCCGACGCCATCGAGATCTCGGCCAAGACCGGGCTCGGCATCCCCGCCGTGCTGGAGGCCATCGTCACCCGCCTGCCGCCGCCCAGGGTCGGGCCGGAGACCGCGCCCCTGAAGGCCATGCTGGTGGACAGCTGGTACGACCAGTATCTCGGCGTGGTCGTTCTGGTGCGCGTGATGGAGGGCACCATCACCGTCGGCCAGAAGGTGCGCTTCATGGCCACCGGTGCTGCCCGCGAGATCGACCGGGTCGGCTATCTCAGCCCCAAGGGCGTGCTGATCGATCGGCTGGGGCCCGGCGAAATCGGCTTCATCACCGCCTCCATCAAGGACATTACCGAGACCAAGGTGGGCGACACCATCACCGAGGACAGGCGCCCGACCGCCGAGCGCCTGCCCGGCTTCAAGCCCTCCATCCCGGTCGTCTGGTGCGGCCTGTTCCCGGTCGACGCGGCGGATTTCGAGCATCTGCGCGACAGCCTCGGCAAGCTGGCCTTGAACGACGCCAGCTTCCATTTCGAGGCGGAGACCTCCGCCGCGCTCGGCTTCGGCTTCCGCTGCGGCTTTCTCGGCCTGTTGCACCTGGAGATCATCCAGGAGCGGCTGGAGCGCGAGTTCGACCTCGACCTGATCACCACCGCGCCGTCGGTGGTCTACAAGATCGCGCTCTCCGACGGCCGCGAGATCGACCTGCACAACCCGGCCGACATGCCCGATGTGATGAAGATCCAGACCATCGCCGAGCCCTGGATCAAGGCCACCATCTTGGTGCCGGACGAGTATCTCGGCGCGGTGCTGCATCTGTGCACCGAGCGGCGCGGCGAGCAGGTCGACCTCACCTATGTCGGCGGCCGCGCCATGGTGGTCTACAGGCTGCCCCTGAACGAGGTCGTCTTCGACTTCTACGACCGGCTGAAATCGCTGACCCGCGGCTATGCCAGCTTCGACTACCAGATGGTCGGCTACCAGGAGGGCGACCTCGTGAAGATGTCGATCCTGGTGAACCAGGAGCCGGTCGACGCGCTGTCGATGCTGGTCCACCGCTCGGCGGCCGAGAAGCGCGGCCGGGCGCTGTGCGAGCGCCTGAAGGACCTGATCCCGCGCCAGCTCTTCAAGGTCGCCGTGCAGGCCGCCATCGGCGGCAAGGTGATCGCCCGGGAGACCGTGCCGGCCTTGCGCAAGGACGTGCTCGCCAAGTGCTATGGCGGCGACGTCACCCGCAAGCGCAAGCTGCTGGACAAGCAGAAGGAGGGCAAGAAGCGCATGCGCCAGTTCGGCCAGGTCGAGATCCCGCAATCGGCCTTCATCGCCGCGCTGCGCATGGGCGACGAATAGGCGGATCATCGACCGGTTTCGCCGGGGTCTGGCCCTGCCGGGCCGCTCTCCAGGGCCTCGCCCTGCCGAGGGCAATCCTCAGGGTCTCACCAAGCCGAGGCCGATCCCGGCTCTCCGCTTCGCTGCGGCCGGGATGACGAGATACTAGTTTTCAAAGTTTAGCTTCGTCGTCCCGGGCGCGGTGCAGCACGCAGTGATGCGCCGCAGACCCGGGACCTCGCGCCCGTCTTCTCCGACGCCCCGGCCCGGCCGCGCGAGGTCCCGCATCTCCGCTTCGCTCTCGTGCGGGACGACGCGGATGAAGCTTTCGCCCATCTTCTTTGGTGACTCACCTTTGGATTGATGGTTGACCGCGGCGGTGGCGCGATGGCCATGGTAATCGCCAACCCTTTGCACCCTTGTCCACTGTCCGACCGGCCTGCCCTTCCATGAAACGCTTCTCCCCCGTAGCCCTTGCCGGCGCCCTGGCGCTCTCCGCGCTGCCCGCCGCCGCGCAGGACTTCACCTACGCCTATTCCACCGACCTGCGCACGCTCGACCCGCACGCCTTCAACGAGGGCTTCACGCTGGGCACGCTGGCCAATGTCTATGAGGGCCTGGTGCGGCGCACCGAGAGCCTGGAGATCGTGCCGGCCCTGGCCATCGGCTGGGAACTGGTGGAGCCGACACGCTGGCGCTTCGAGCTGCGGCAGGACGTGCGCTTCCACGACGGCAGCACCTTCAGCGCCGAGGACGTGGTCTTCTCGCTCGAGCGCGCCATGTCGGAAACAGCGAACATGGGCAGCCGGCTGGCCGGCGTCACCGAGGTGACGGCCGTCGACGACCTCACCGTGGAGATCGTCACCGAGGCGCCGAACCCCATCCTGGTCAACGAGTTCGAGTTCCTGCTGATCATGGACCGCGACTGGGCGCTGACCAACGGCGCGGAGGTGCCGGCCGATCTGCGCGGCGGCGAGAGCAACTTCGCCAGCACCAACGCCAACGGCACCGGCGCCTACCGCCTGACAAGCCGCGCCCCGGATGTGGAGACGGTGGCCGAGCGCCATGCCGACTGGTGGGGCTGGGCCGAGGCGCCGGGCAATGCCGAGCGCATCGTGTTCCGGCCGATCGCCAGCGACGCCACGCGCACCGCCGCCCTGCTGTCGGGGGACATCGATCTCGCCTACCCCGTTCCTGTTCAGGATATCGAGCGCCTGGAGGCGGCCGAGGATATCGCCGTCCTGGCCGGCCCGGAGACCCGGGCGATGATGCTGGCTCTCGACCATGCGGGAGACGACAACCCGCTCGCCGATCGCCGGGTGCGCCAGGCCATCGCGCAGGCCATCGATGTCGGCGCCATCATCGAGGTGGTGATGCGCGGCCGCGCCCGGCCGCTCGCCCTGCTGGCGACACCGGAGATCGCCGGCGCCGACCGGCCGGAAATCGAACCGCCCGGCTACGATCCCGAGGCGGCGCGCGACCTGCTGGCCGAAGCCGGCCTCCCGGAGGACTTCACGCTCGGCCTGGTCTGCCCCTCCGGACGCTACGTGAACGACGAGGCGGTCTGCCAGGCCATCACCGCCATGCTGGAACGTGTCGGAATGGCGGTCGCGCTGGAGACGCTGCCACCCTCGCAGTGGAGCCAGCGCATGGTGAACTCGGATTTCGACGCGCTGCTGATCGGCTGGGCGCCGGGCAGCCTCGACTCGCTGAACCCGCTGATGACCCTGGCCATGAGCCGGGAGGCCGGCGGCGGCGCCTTCAACTGGGGCGGCTACGCCGATGCCGAGCTCGACCGGCTGATCGCCGCGGCCCGCCAGGAGACCGACCCGGCCGAGCGCGACCGCCTCATCGGCGAGGCCTGGACGATCGTGGCGGAGGACCTGCCCTTCATCCCTCTCTACCAGCAATATCTCGCCTGGGGCATTGCCGACCACATCGCCGTGCCGCAGCGCCCCGACGACGTACTGCGCTGGAGCGCGGTGACGGTGGCGGAGCCGGGCTGAGGGGGACCGTCGGCGACGACGGGATACCGGTCCCGGATCAGCAGTGCACCACTTCGTGCTGCACTGCATCCGGGACGACGCAAGTAATTGATATCGCTATACAAGACTAGACATCCTCGTCGTCCCGGGCGCGATGCGGCGCGAAGTGCCGCTTCGCAGACCCGGGACCGGCCGCCCGTCTTCTCCGACAACGACAGCGGCGATGTCGGTCGCGCGATACCGGCTCTCCGCTTCGCTCCGGCCGGGATGACAGCGTGTGTGCAGGGTCGGGGAACGGCCATCGGCATCGACCCCCTCCCCGGCGCCCGCGCACCGGCATCACCCTTTCGCCAAACTCCCCGCGCAGCATCGCCCCTGGCGATCGCGGGGTCGCGACGAATCGGGGGGACGAGGCGATGCGGGGCACTTCCATCGTGGCGGCGGCTCTTGCCTGCGCGCTTGGCGGCGGCGGGCCGGCCATGGCCCAGAGCGGCGAGGCGGCACTTGACCGGCTGACGCAGACGGGCAGCTGTCCCGGCTGCGATCTGACCGGCGCCGATTTGACGGCGCGCCACGATCTGAGCGGCGCGGACCTTTCCGGCGCCGTCCTCGACCTCGCCGACCTGTCGGGCATGCTGTTCTCCTCGACCTCGGCGATGGGCCCGGGCGAGGCTGCACGCTTCTCCGGCGCCTCGCTGGAGCGCGCCTTCCTGCATGACGGCTGGTTCGCGGGCGTCGACTTCTCCGGCAGCGCCGGCGTCGCCGCCCTGTTCGCGCGCTCGACCTTCACCGATGCGCGGTTCGAGGGCGCCAGCCTGGCGCTGGCCGATTTCGGCAACGTGGCGGCTGCGGGCGCCAGCTTCGCCGGCGCCGATCTGCAGGGCGCGCGGCTCGACGGCGCCGACCTTGGCGGGGCCAACCTGCTCGGCGCCAACCTGGCGCTCGCCGATCTGAGCGGCGCCGATCTCTCCGGTGCCGCCTATGCGCCGGGCGCCCTCGACCGGGCGATCCTCTGCCGCACCGTGCTGACGGACGGAGCGTACGCCGAGCGCGACTGCCTCGCGCCGGGCGACTACGCCATGGACGGGGAGGCCGGTTGCGACCTCTACCGGCACGACCGGCATGCCGGGCTGTCGGCGTTCTGGACCGGCGGCTGCATGGAGGGCAACCGCGCCGACGGCATCGGCGCCGTGCGCTACTACCGGGACGGCGAACTTGTCGAGGCCTTTTTCGGCGAAACCAGTGAGGGCCATTGGACCAGCGGTTTCACCGCCCGTCTCGAGAACGGGGAACTGATGCTGGACGCGGCCGGCCGCTTCGTGCGCAATCAGGCCGTCGGCGCCAGTCACGAGGATGCGGTCGGCATCGTCGAGGCGTTCCAGAACGGCCTTGACGGCCTGCGCCTGCTGGTGGAGCGCCTGAAGGCGGACGGCAATGCCGCCTCCGCCCGGCTCTACGAGGTCTTCGCCGACGAGATCGCCAGCGTGCGCCCGCGTTTCGACTGATCTCCGCGATTCAAGTGACCTCGGTCAACTGACCGCGGCCGAATGAAAAGAGCCCCGCGGTTGGGACGCCGCGGGGCTCTTCTCCGGTGCCGGCCGACACGCCTCAGTGCATGTCGGTGGAGGTCAGGGTGAGCTCCGCGACACCGAGGGCCAGGTTGACGCCTTCGGTCTGCTGCACGCTGACCGGCTGCAGCGCCACCGATTCTGTAAAGCCGCCGATGAGCGCGTTTGAACCGACGCCCGCGCCGAGCGACGCCTCGCTCGACACGCCGATATAGGAGCCTTCCAGCGCGCCCGGCTCGAAATCGGTGGCCAGTGCGCTGACGGCCCAGTAGAGCGTGCTGCCTTCGGTCGTGCCGATGTCGAGACCGAAGCGGTTGATCTCGCCGATGAAGTGCTCCTCCATGCCGTCGCCGGCGGACGTGAACTTGCACTCCAGCTCGCGGGTCGAACCGATCACGAAGCTGGTGGCGCCCTCCACATTGCATTCGAGCATGCCGACATCCACCCGGTCCTGCGCCAGGGCGGGAGCGGCGGCGAGGCCGGCGATGACGGCGATGCTGGAGACGATACGGGGTGACATTCGAACCTCCTGAGTTTCACTGCGCCCCGGAGAACCCGATCCGGGCGGAATGGTTCCCATTCCACCGGATTGCCGGGCATTTCCGCGGCGCCTCGCCCCTCAATTGGGTCGTCGGCCGGCGCCCGCTAACCGCTGCCGGCGGAATGCCCCGCAATGGCCATATCCGGGGCAGCCCAGCCGCAGGCCAAGGCGCGCCGCCGGGCCCGGTCGGCGCGGCGGGCCGCCAGGTCCGCGGGCTCTGGCTCGCCCGGGTCGAACCACAGGTCCATCTCGTAGTCGATGGTCAGTTCCTCGCCGGCCCGGATGTCGCGCAGCGCCACGATATCGAGGAAGGCCTCGTCGACATGGTGCCGATAGTCGACATTGGGGTCGTAGGAATGGTTCAGCAGCGTCGTATAGCCCAGCGCCAGGGCGGC
>JAVKFF010000197.1:0-12127 GCA_040226215.1 Azospirillaceae bacterium | reverse complement strand
CGTGCTGATGGACGAGCCGTTCGGCGCGCTCGACGCCCTGACCCGCGAGCGCATGAACCTGGAGCTGCGCCGCATCTGGGCGGAGAGCCGCAAGACCATCCTGTTCGTCAGCACGATCTTGGGATCGTGGACGAAGGCGCGGGCGATGGCGGCGCGCTGCTGCATGCCGCCGGAGAGCTCGTAGGGGTACTTGTCCTCGAAGCCGGACAGGCCGACCATGTTCAAGAGGTCGCGTGCATGCTCGCGCGCCGCGCGCATGGGCAGGCCCAGGATCTCCGCCGGCAGCAGGGTGTTGTCGAGGATCTTGCGCCATTTCAGAAGCAGCGGCTGCTGGAACACCATGCCGATGTCGCGGCCCTGATTGAAGGGCGCGCCGGGCGAGCCGATCGTCACCTCGCCCTCGTCATGGGGTTGCAGGCCGGCGACGATCTTCAGCACCGTCGACTTGCCGCAGCCCGACGGGCCGACCAGGGTGACGAGTTCGCCCTCCTGGATGTCGAGGGTGACGTCCTGGACGGCAAGAAACGCCTCGCCGCGGGTGCGGTAGATCTTCTTCACGCCGCGCATGCGGATCATGGTCGCCGCGCTACCGGACCCGACAGCGGGTGCCACAGGCTCACTCGATCCGGGCATCGCTCACCACCAGGAGTTTCTCGAGCAGCAGGACGAGGCCGTAGAGCAGGACGCCGATGATCGAGACCAGGATCACGGCCATGAACATGCCGGCGGTGTCGAGGAAGCCCTGGCGCGACTGCATGAGGTAGCCGAGGCCGCCGGACGAGCCCATGAACTCGCCGACAATGGCGCCGGCGACGGCCAGCACCGAGGCCACCTTCATGCCGGAGAAGAGATAGGGCAGGGCGCCCGGCAGCTGGATCTTCACGAAGATCTGCCAGCGCGAGCCCTTGAGCGCGCGCACCAGGTCGAGGAGGTCGGGCTCCACCTCGCGCAGGCCCCTGAGCGTGGTCAGCAGGATGGGGAAGAAGGAGATGGTGAAGGCGATCACCATGTTGGGGAAGAGGCCGTAGCCGAGCCAGACGATGAACAGGGGCGCCATGGCCACCTTGGGCACCATGTTCAGCGTCACCAGCACCGGCATGGCGCCCCGCTCGAAGCCGCGCGACCAGGTGAAGGCCATCGCGAAGAAGACGCCGAAGGCCAGCGCCATCACGTAGCCGCCGAAGACCTCCCCGGCGGTGATGGCGATGTGGCCCGGCCAGTGGTAGGTCGGATCGGCCAGGGTGGCGATCGTCTCCAGCGGTGTCGGCATGATGAAGCTCGGCACCTCGCCCAGCACCACGACCAGGTGCCAGGCGAGCACGAACAGGACGTGGCCCAGCACGGCTGGCCACCAGCGCCAGAGCCAGCGCCCGGTGGCGACGACCAGATGGGTGCGTGGTGCCGCGACGCCGCCCGTCGGCGGCGCCGAGCGTCTCTCGTCGGCTGTCATGGCCCCGTCGCTTCGCCTGTCACGTTGTCGCGAAATCAGCGTGTCGCTTCGGAAATGCGTATCACGAGGCCATGATCGTATGTAAGGGCCGGCGTGGCAAATCGGGTGGCGTTGGAGACGTAGTGCAGGGCGCAGGCGCGGCGCCACTTGTCCGAGCGGTTGTCCGAGGAGCGGTGCAGCGTGTTGCCGTGGTGGAAGCTGACCCCGCCCTTGGGCACCGGTGCCGGCGTCATCTTGTAGGCGACCGCGATCTCCGAGGGGATCTGCAGGTCGTAGGGCTGGCCGGCCGGCGCCACGTGGTCGAGCACCGGTCCCAGATGGCTGCCGTCGCCGAAGAACAGGCAGCCGTTCTCCACCGTCGCCTCGTCGAGCGCGATCCAGGCGGTCACAACGCCTTCGCGGTCGGAGGGGCCGAAATAGAAATTGTCCTGGTGCACCGGCTTCGGCCCGCCGCCCCGGGGCGGCTTGTAGAAGATCTGGCTGAAATAGACCGAGACGCCGGGGCCGATCAGCGCCTCGACATGCGCCACCAGCCGGGGGTCGGTGGCCAGGGCGCGGAAGGCGGCGCGGTGGTAGTGCGGATTGTCCATCTTGCGCAGCATCTCGGTGGAGACGACGCCCCGGTCGAGATACCAGGCGCGCTGTTCCGGCGTGAGGTCGGCCATGTAGCTGGCCCCCCAGTCCATGACGTCGGCGATGGCCTGGTCCATCTCCCCGGCGGTGAAGATGCCGGGCACCGTCACATGCCCGTCACGGGCGTAGGCGCGCTTCTGATCCGGGGTCATGTCGTCCTCCCTCCGATCCCGTCCGGTTCGGGTCCGGACTTTTGCAGATTGGGCCATCGATTACAGGCCGCCGTGCGATCGTCAGAGATAATGGCGAAAAACAAGCGTTGCTTCTTTGGCGATTGGGCGGATACTGTCTTTGCAAATTCGGCGAGGAGGCGATGTCGCGGTGACGCGCAGCAGCACGGGCACGAACCGGCAGGAACCCAGAGGCCTGCCGCTGCGGCAGGGCAATCCGCCCCTGTCGGAGCGGCCGATCGTGGTCACGCTGGGCGAGACCGGGATGGCCGTGTTCGAGAGCCGGCACGCGCCCAGCTTCACCATGGATATCGGCGTCTGGCCGTTCGAGAAGCTGTGCCTGGTGCGCCACGGCCAGGGCATGGTGCGGCTCGAGGACGGTGTGTGCGTGCCCCTGCGGGAGGGCGATCTGCTGCGCATCCCGGCCGACCTGCCGCATGCATTCGGCGACCTCTCCGGCCATCCGATGACACTCACCATGGCTTGCTATGACGAGCGGCTGTCGGCCGGCAACGCGCTGTCGGAGCGCATCGTCCGGCGCTGCCGGGAGAGCCTGCCGCCGCTGGAGCCGGTGCGTCTCGGCATGCCGCACCCGCGCGGCCAGGTGACAAGGCGCTTCACCCAGCTGCTGTTCGAGGACAGCCGGCGCCGGGCGCTGGCGGACGACGCCATGTGGTGCGGGCTCCTGGAGCTGATGCACCACGTCACCGTGATCATCGCCGAGATCCGGCGCATCCAGTTGCTGGACCCGGCCGCGCGGGGCTTCGCCCAGAGCCTGGCCTATCTGGAGGAGAACTTCATCCATCCCATCCGCGTCGAGCAGCTGGCGGCGATCGCGCGGCTGTCCTACCGGCGCTACACCGAGCGCTTCCGCCAGGAGACCGGCGCCACGGTGGTGGAGTACCTGACCCAGCTCAGGCTCGATTTCGCGATCAGCCGCATGCGCGAGACCGGGAACATCATGATGTCCTGCTTCGATGCCGGGTTCGGCGACCTTTCCAGCTTCTACCGCGCCTTCAAGCGGGCGCTGGGGCTGACCCCGAAGCAGTTCCTGACATCGATGGACGGTCCCTGGGACGGCCTTGCCGCGCACAGGGACCGGCAATCGGAAGAACCGGCCGTGTCGGCCAGCTGAGGAGCCCGGACGGCACGGTCAGATCATGGATCCGGCGCCGGGAAGGCGCAGGACCGGTACGACAAGGGAGGAGAAGAAGGATGAGGACCACAGCTTCGTTTCTGGGCGCCAGCGTGATTGCGCTCGCCACCTCGGCCGCCTTCGCGCAGGCGGATGTCAGCGTGATGCTGAACTGGACGGCGGGCGGCGACCACGCGCCGATCTATTGGGCGCGCGAGCAGGGCTGGTACGCCGATGCCGGTATCGACCTGACCATCGAGGAGGGGCGCGGTTCCGGCGCCACGGTGCAGAGCGTCGGCGTCGGTGCGGCGGAGTTCGGCATCGCCGACATGCCCAACGTGCTGCAGGGCCGCGGCCAGGGGGCCGAGGTCAGCGGCGTGATGGCGCTCTACGTCAACTCGCCCTACGGCATCTACTGGGTGCGCTCCAGCGGCATCGAGAGCTATGCGGACCTGGCCGGGCGCACCATCGGCAATCCGCCCTTCGACGCCGCGCGGCAGATGTGGCCGGCGATCGCCGGCGCCATCGGCGTCGATCCGGACAGCGTGGAGTTCGTCAACATCGCGCCGGAGGCCAAGGTGGCCTCGCTGCAGTCGGGCACGATCGATGCCACGACGCACTTCTACAACGTGCACTACATCTACGAGCGCATCTTCGGCGACGATCTCGGCTTCGTCTCGCTGCGCGATATCGGCTTCAACCCCTATGGCAACGCCTTCATCGTCAACGACGCCTATCTGGCCGAGAACCCGGACGTGGTCGAAGCCTTCGTCACCACCACCCAGCGCGCCTACGCGGCCTGCGTGGCGGCGCCGGAGCCTTGCGTCGACGCTCTGGCGGAGGCGGCGAGCCAGGATCCGGTCGACGTGCGCGCCAACTGGGACCTGGTGGTCGAGCTGATGACCGACGCGGGCGCCGGCGAACTGCCGCTCGGCCATTTCGATCCCGAGCGCATGGCCGAGACCTATGGCTATGTCGCCGACAGCTTCGACATCGAAGCCTTCGAGGTGACCGACGCCTACACCAACGAATTCCTCGCCGAGGACGTGGTGATGCCCGCCACCAACTAGGCGCAACCGAGCAACAGATGGGGGAAGCCCGGGCCTACTCGGCGGTCCGGGCTTTTTCCTGGGCTGATCCAGGGCCTAGACAGGATCACGGCTTCACGGGGAGCCGGCCCCGGCTCCGTGAAGCTATGATCCGCTCCACCGGCGGCCGGCACCCGCAGGCGCGCCGGCGACGGCGGCCGTCGCCTCCTCCTCGGCGGCGATCTCCGCCTCCGGCTCCCGCCGCACGGTGGTGGCCAGGGGCAGCTCGGGCAGCAGCAGGGCGATCAGGAAGGCGCAGGCGCAGGCGACGGCCGCGGTGAGGAAGACCGGGTTGGTGGCGCCGGCGATCGCGTCGAGCACGGTCGCGCGGGCGGATGGCTCGAGAGCGGCGATGGCCTCGGCGCTGAAGGCTTCGCGGATATTGCCGGAGACAGCCTCGCCAATGGCTCCGTCCAGGCCTGGGTCCGCCTGGGCGCCGAGCCGGGCGGCGAGCTGGCTGGAGAAGATGGCGCCGAAGATCGACACGCCGACCGAGCCGCCGGTCTGGCGGAACAGCGTGGCCCCGGCGGTGGCGACGCCGAGGAAGCCGGGCGGCACCGCGTTCTGGGTGGCGGCGACGGAGACGCTGAGGATCGGGCCGATGCCGCAGCCCAGCACGAAGATATAGGCCGAGATCAGCCAGGGCGGCGTGTCGCGGCTCATGGTGCCGAGCAGGGCGAGGCCGGCGACCATCACCACGGTGCCGGCGATCGGCAGCAGGCGATAGCGCCCGGTGCGGCTCATCACCTGGCCGGCCGCCATGGAGGCGCCGATCAGCCCGACCATCATCGGAATCAGCAGCAGTCCGGAATCCTGAGGGCTGACCCCTTGGGCGACCTGCATGTAGAGCGGCACGAAGGTGATGGTGCCGAACATGGCGATGCCGACGACGAAGAGCACCGCGCTGGAGACGGCGAAGGTGCGGTTGCGGAAGAGCTGCAGCGGCAGGATCGGCTCGCGCGCGCGGGTCTCCGTCGCCAGGAAGGCGATCAGCATGACGACCGCGCCGACGCCCAGGACGATCATCGCCGGCGAGTCCCAGGGCAGGGTGTTGCCGCCGAGGCTGGTGAACAGAACGATCGCCGACAACGCGCCGGTCAGCAGCCCGGCGCCGAGATAGTCGATGGTGTGCCGGGTCCTGGCCGGCCGGCTGCGGAAGGCGAGGCCGATGACCAGAAGGGCACCGAGGCCGATCGGGATGTTCAGCAGGAAGATCCAGGACCAGTGAAACTGCTCCACGATGAAGCCGCCGAGCAGCGGCCCGATCACCGTGGAGACACCGAACACGCCGCCGAGCAGGCCCTGCGCCCGGCCGCGCCGGCGTGGCGGGATGACGTCGGCGACCACGGCCATGGCAACCACGATCAACCCGCCGCCGCCCAGCCCCTGGATCAGCCGGGCGACGATCAGGAAGGTCATCGAGGAGGCCATGGCGGCCAGTATCGAGCCGGCCAGGAAGACGGCGATGCCGACCTGCAGCACCACCTTGCGGCCGTACTGGTCGCCGAACTTGCCGTAGATCGGCGCCGCCACGGTGGAAGAGAGGAGGTAGGCGGTGACCACCCAGCTGAGATGGTCGAGGCCGCCGAGATCGCCGACGATCACCGGCAGGGCGGTGCCGACGATGGTCTGGCCGAGCGAGGCGAGCAGCAGCACGGCGGCGACCGCGGACATGAGGATCCAGACCGGCCGTTCGTCCGCTGTTCCTTCGTCCCCGTCCGCCATGATCGGCCGTTTCTCCCTCGGTCGTCGCCAGCCACCCGTATCGCCGGCTGGAATGGTGACACGCGCATGTATATGCTGATAACATGTAATTTCGCAGTGCTGCCATCCCGGCGGCCCTGCCGACGCAGCCGACGGGTCGGGAATGATGGCGGGAACGGACGCGCTCAGCGCCCTCATGCGGCAGGCCGGCATCCGCGCGGACACCGTCGCGGCGACGCTGTCGATCGACGCGCTGCTGCAGCGCTGGCGGCGGCGGGCGGTGAAACGGGAGATCGGCCGCCTGGCCCTGGTCGATCTGGGCCTCGACCTCGACCTGGCGCAGCTCGACGTGCTGACCGCCATCGCCGCGCCGGAGAACGAGTTCGGCGGTGAGGCCGGCGGCGAGACCATGGTGTCGACCGTGGCCGAGCGGCTGGCGATCGATCCTTCGCGGGCGAGCCGCCTGGTAGCCGAGATGGTGGCGGCAGGCCATGTGCGCCGCGCTGTCAGCCAGACCGACGGCCGGCGCGCGGTGGTGCAGCTGACGCCCAGCGGTCAGCGCGTGGTCGACGCGGTGCGCGCCTTCAAGTTCCTGCTGCTGGGCGACTTCCTCAACGACTGGAGCGATCGCGACCTGGCGGCGCTGGGTCGCCTGCTGGCGCGCTTCAGCGCCTGGACCGAGGAGGCGCCGGCCCGGCGGGCGAAGTTCGCGGCCGAGATCGAGGCGATCCGCATCGGCCTCGCGAACGGAGACTGACGGCGGCAGCCGTGGGCAGGTACTTGCATTCACACTTCCCTTCCGTGCAATTTACATATGTGAGTCGAGAGTGCGGGAGTATTTTTGGGAATGTGGACGACGCGTTACGAAATCGCCGCGCCGGACGTTGTGGCGGAGGATTTCGACGACGAGATCGTGGCCATCAACCTGGACACCGGACGCTATTTCAGCTTGCGTGGGACCGGTCACGCGGCCTGGAGCCACCTGGCCTCGGGCGGCAGCCTGCGGGCGCTGACCGGTGAGCCTGAGGCGCTGCCGGAGGACGCCCGCGCCGCCGCGCTGGCCTTCCTCGAGACGCTGATCGGCGAAGGCCTGCTGCGCGAGCGCGGCGAGGCGACGGACTCAGCGGTGTCACCGGCGGCGACCCCGGCGACGAGCTCCCCGGCTCTGGCGCCCGGCGCCCTTCTCGCGCTCGCGGTGGAGAGCTTCGACGACATGCAGGAGATGCTCCTGGCCGATCCCATCCACGAGGTGGAGGAGGAGACCGGTTGGCCGGTCCGCCGTCCGGAGATCGCATCATAGCCGTCGGGACCGTTCTCGAGGACCGGGGCGCCGGGATCGCGCACCCGCCGTTCTCGGAATTCGCGGCCCACCTGTTCGACCGCGCCGCGCGCGCGCCGACGCAAGCGCTGGCGGCGACGCGGCTGCGTGTCGCCGGCCTCGACCTGCGCCTGGTCAGCGAGGATCGCGGCCTGCTCGACGCCTATGCCGGCCGTTTCGCCGGCACGGCGGGTCACAGCCACACGGCGAGCTCCGGGCGCCTCGACGTCGCCCTGCACGGGCTGGCGGCCCTGCGGCTCCCATCCATGCCAAGCTGGGAACCGCCCGCGGGCGAAACGGGAGCAGACGCAAGGCGGGATGACGGCTTTCTGAGCGTGAGCGGCGGTGGCTACGACGCCAGCTATCAGGCGGCGCCGCCGGTCTGGACGCTGTTCGACCGTGCTTCCGGCCGGGCGCTGCAGCTCGCGGGGCAGGCCGACGCGCTGCCGCCCTGGGATATCGGCGCTCCCTGCCGCCTGCCCATCCATCATGCCCTGCGCCGCTCGGGATGGCGGCTAGCCCATGCCGGGACGCTGGGCCGGGACGGAACCGGCGTGCTGATCGCCGGTCTCGGCGGTGCCGGCAAATCGGGCACCGTGCTGGCGGGCGCGCTCGACGGGCTGACGACGGTGGGTGACGACTACGTGGCGCTGGGCCTCGAGGCGGACCGGGTGGTGGCGCGCGCGGTCTACAGTCACGTCAAGCAGGACGCGGCCGGTATCGACCGGCAGGGGCTCGGCGACCAGCTCGGCCCGGGCGACCGGCCCAACTGGCAGGGCAAGTACGAGCTGCCGCTGGCGGCGATCGCCCCGGGCGCCCTGGTCGAGGCATTGTCCATTCGGGCCGTGGTGCTGCCCCGGCGCGGGCCGGGCGAGGGGACCGGCTGGCGGCGTTGCGGGGCGCTGGAGGCCATGCGCGCGCTCGGCCTTTCAAGCCTGACGCAGCTGCCGGAGACGCTGCGCGAGGGCTTTGCCGACTATGCCCGCCTGCTGCGCCGCCTGCCGGCCTTCCGGCTCGACCTCGGCTCGGCGCCGGCCGGTGTCGCGGAGGCGGTTTCGCGGCTGATCGAGGCGGTTCGATGACGGACGCGCCGCGTGTCTCCGTGATCATGCCGGCGCGCAATGCGGAGTGCTATATCGCCGCGGCCATCGCCTCGCTGTGGCGGGGCGGTGTCGAGGACATCGAGGTGCTGGTGGTTGACGACGGCTCGACCGACGCCACGGCGCGGATCGTCGACGACATCGCCGCGCGCGAGCCCCGGCTGCGCCGGATGTCGCTGCCGCCAAGCGGGGTGTCGCGCGCCCGAAATGCCGGTATCGCCGCGGCGCGGGCGCCCTGCCTGACCTTCCTGGACGCCGACGATCTCTGCGCGCCGGACCGCATCGGTCGGCAGCTGGACTGTCTTGAACGCCAGGGCGTGCGCGTGGTGCTCGGCGACCTGATGCTGTTCGAGGCGCTCGACGGCGACTGGCGGCCGCGGCCCGGCACCCGCTTCAACCGGGTCACCGGGGTCAGCCTCACCACCATGCTGTTCCGGCGCGAGATCTTCGACGACTATGGCGGCTGCGACGAGGGCCTCGCGCTAGGCGAGGATCTCGACTTCCTGCTGCGGCTGATGGATGGCGGCGAGCCGATCCATCACGACCCGGCGATCGCAGTCTACTACCGCCGTCACGACCGCAACACGACCCGGCTCAACCCGGACGGATCGAAGGTCATGCTGCGCCTGCTGCACCGCTCGCTCGGTCGCCGGCGAGCGGGTGGCCAGGTGGGCGGTCGGGCGGATCTCGGCAAGACGTTCCTGATGGCGCGGCAGCGGGCCGATGCCGGTTTCGGAGAGGGCTCGTGAGATACGACGTGGTCATTCCGGCGTTCAACGCCGCCGCCACGGTGGCGGAGGCCGTGCGCTCGGTGCTCGGTCACGAGCCGGCGCCGGCGCGCATCCACCTGGTCGACGACGGCTCCCGCGACGGCACGGCCGACATCGCGGCCAGCCTCGATGCGCGCGTCGTGGTCACGCGCCAGCCGAACCGTGGCGCCGGGTGGGCGACCACCACGGGGATCGGGCTGGCGACCGCGCCGTTCATCGCCTTCCTCGACGCCGACGACATCTGGCTGCCCGGCAAGATCGCCCGCCAGGCGGAACGCTTCGCCGCCTGGCCCGGGCTCGACGGCGTCTTCGCCCATGCCCGCCGCTTCCGGGAGCGGGACGGTGCGCGCGAGGAGGGCGCGGTGCAGCCGATCTGGGGACGCACCACCTTCGTGGTGCGGCGCGAGGCGGCCCTGCGCGTGGGGCCGATGATCGACCCGCCCGGCATGCGGGGCGAGATGGTCGACTGGATCGCGCGGGCCCGCGAAACGGGCCTCGCCTTCGAGATGCTGCCGGATGTCCTGGCGCTGCGGCGCATCCATCCGGGCAGCCTCTCCTATGGCCGCGACCGGGAGCGCGACCGCGGCTATCTGCTGACCGCGCGGGCGGCGATCCAGCGCCGGCGCCAGCGCCAGGCCGCGCCCGATCCGGACGAGCCGGCCCCGGCCTCGCAGAACGATGCGTGACGCGGCCGCCCTCGAGCGCTCGATCCGGCTGCTCGGCCGCGTCGCCTTCGAGCCCGGCGCCGACATCGCCGCGCTGTGGCGCGACTGGGAGGCCGCGGTCGACCTCGACGAGGTGACCTGGGACGAGCACCGGCTGCTGGTCTCCGCCGTGGGCCGACTCGAGCGGGACGGCGTCGTTCAGCGGGACGCGGCGCGGCTGCGCGGCATCCGCCGGCTCGCCTGGACGCGCAACCAGATGCGCCTGGCCGGGGGGAGGGAGGCGATCCGCCTGCTGCGACGGGCCGGCATTCCGGCGATGCTGCTGAAGGGCGCGGCGCTGATCGCCGCCGGCCTGGCGAGCCCGCGCGACCGGGTGCTGCTGGATGTCGACCTGCTGGTGTCGCCGACGGACTTCCTGCGCGCCTTCCAGGCCCTGCGCGCGGCCGGCTGGCAGCGCGAACCCTATCCCTTCCCCGATCCCTATCTGCACGTGGCGCACTACGCGCACAGCCATGCCGCGCCGCTGACCGCCGAGGGCGAGCGGGAGGTCGACCTGCACCGCCTGTCGAACCAGGTCACGCGCTATGCCGGCTTCGACCGCGAGATGTGGGAGGCCGCCGGCGTGGTCGACTTCCAGGGCGTCGAGGCGCGGCTGCCGGCGCCGGCCGACCTGCTGCTGCATGTGCTGCTGCACGGCATCCAGGCCCGTCACGGCGGGGTCCTGACCTGGCAGGGGGATGCCCGGCTGCTGCTCGGCCGCGGCGACGTCGACTGGCAGCGCTTCCTGGACCGCACCCGCCGCCACCTCCTGCAGCGCCTGGTGGGTCGGGCCTTCGAGGTCCTGGGCGAGCGCGGGATATTTCCGCCCGACGGCGTGGTCGCGGCACTGCGCGCCATGCCGGCCGACGAGTTGCTGGAACACGAATGCCGGGTCCTGGAGCGCCAGGGCTTCGCGGACGAGCCGGCGGCGAACGCGCTGTTCGATCGGGTCCAGGCGCGGCGGGCCGGTGGCGAGCCGCTGCTGCACCGGCAGCCGCGGCCACGCAACGGCCGGCGACGCTGGCCGGGGCTGCGGCGGGGCAGCGCCCTGCCCATCGCCGTCGAGGGCACGGCCGAGGCGGTCACCTGCCGGATCGCGGCCGCCGGCGGCGCCACCGTTTCCGGCGAGGATGTCGGCAAGGGCTGCCGCCGACTGACGCTGGTCGGAGAACTCGCCGCCCATCCGGCCGGCAGCGGCCGGCGGCGCCAGCATCTGCATTTCAGCGTCGACGGCCGCTGGCTCGGCCGCTGGCGCGTCGCCCAGGGGCCACAGCCGCGCCGGGTCGCGCTCGCCTCCCTGGTCGACGCAGAGGCCTGGGCGGCGATCCGGCGCCTGGGCCTGACCGTGCATCCCGGCATCGACCCGGCCACCGAAGGGCTTTCGGCGCTGGCGATCTTCCGGCCGCTGGCGCTGCATGTGCGCGGCGGAGTGTCATGGCCGGGCGCCTGAGGGTCGCCATCGTCGGCTGCGGAATCGGCCGGGACCATCTCGCGGGTTTTCGCGCCCTGCCCGGCCAGTGGACGGTGGCGGCGGTCTGCGACGTCGATCGCGGGCGGGCGGCGGCGCTGGCGGGCGAAGGCGGCGTGGCGCGGATGGAGACCGATCTCGGCCGGCTGATCGGCGACCCGGCGATCGACGTCATCGACCTGTGCACCCCGCCATACCAGCATTTCGAGCAGATCGTCGCGGTGCTGCGGGCGGGCCAGCACGTGATCTGCGAGAAGCCGCTGGTCGGCTCGCTGGCCGAGGTCGACGCACTGGCCGGGATCGCCGCCGGCGCGCGCGGCCGGCTGCTGCCGATCCTGCAGAAGCGCTTCGGCAACGGGCTGCGCCAGCTCGAGCATCTCAAGGGGCTGGGGCTGACCGGCCGCGCCCTCGTCACGACGGTCGAGAACCACTGGCGCCGCGAGGCCGACTACTACGCCGTGCCGTGGCGCGGCCGGTGGGCGACGGAGCTGGGCGGCGTCAACCTGACCCAGGCGATCCACGCCCATGACATCGTCATGCATGTACTGGGACCGGTCGGCCGCGTGTTCGCCGCCACCAGGACGGCG
>JAVKFF010000196.1:0-8537 GCA_040226215.1 Azospirillaceae bacterium | reverse complement strand
GTCGGTGATGCTGAAATGCATCCTGGGCATCATGGAGCCCGACCAGGGCACCATCCGCATCGACGGCGTCGACACCACCCATTTCCGGGGTGCCGAGCGCACCGACCTGCTGCGCCGCTTCGGCATGCTGTTCCAGGGCGGCGCCCTGTTCGACAGCCTGCCGGTCTGGCGCAACATCGCCTTCCGCGCCCTGCAGGAAGGCACGCTCGGCCGCGCCCAGGCCCGCGACCTCGCCGTGGCCAAGCTGGCGGAGGTCGGACTGGGTGCCGACGTCGCCGACCTGATGCCGGTCGAGCTTTCCGGCGGCATGCAGAAGCGCGTGGCCCTGGCCCGCGCCATCGCCACCGACCCCGAGATCATCTTCTTCGACGAGCCGACCACAGGCCTCGACCCGATCATGGCCGACGTCATCAACGACCTGATCGTCACCTGCACCAGGCATCTGGGCGCCACGGCGCTGTCGATCACCCACGACATGGCCTCGGCACGCAAGATCGCCGACCGCATCGCCATGCTCTACCAGGGCCGCATCGTCTGGGAGGGACCGGCCACGGAGGTCGACGGCTCCGGCAACGCCTTCGTCGACCAGTTCGTGAACGGACGCGCCGACGGCCCCATCGCCATGCCGGTGGCACGGGGCTAGGCTGAGCGAGGCGGCGATGGCCAAGCGCACCAGCACCTTCGTCTGCCAGGCCTGCGGGGCGGTCCACCCGCGCTGGGCCGGGCGCTGCGACGCCTGCGGAGAGTGGAACTCCATCGTCGAGGAGGCCGCCCCCTCGGCCGAGGCGCCAAGGGCGCAGCGCGCCGGCAAGGGCCGGGCCATCGACTTCCACGACCTCGCCACCCATGCGCCCGACACGCCGCGCACCGCCACCGGCCTGGCCGAGGTCGACCGGGTCATGGGCGGCGGCCTGGTGCCCGGTTCGGCGACGCTGATCGGCGGCGATCCCGGCATCGGCAAGTCGACCCTGCTGCTGCAGATCGCCTGCCGCATGGCCCGGGGCCAGCCGACCGTCTACATCTCCGGCGAGGAGGCGGTGGAGCAGATCCGCCTGCGCGCCACAAGGCTCGGCATGGCGGACGCCCCAGTCGGTCTCGCGGCGGCCACCAATGTCGGCGACATCCTGGCCAGCATCGACCGCGCCGACGGGCCACGCCTGGTGGTCATCGACTCCATCCAGACCATGTTCGTCGACCAGCTTGAAAGCGCCCCCGGCACCGTCGCCCAGGTGCGGGCCAGTGCGGCTGAGCTGATCCGGGTCGCCAAGCGGCGCGGCATCGCCCTGTTCCTGGTCGGCCACGTCACCAAGGACGGCGCCATCGCCGGCCCGCGCGTGCTGGAGCACATGGTCGACACGGTGCTCTATTTCGAGGGCGAGCGCGGCCACCAGTTCCGCATCCTGCGCGGGGTGAAGAACCGCTTCGGCGCCACCAACGAGATCGGCGTCTTCGAGATGACCGATGCCGGCCTGATGGAGGTGCCCAACCCGTCGGAGATCTTCCTCGCCGAGCGGTCCGAGCAGGTCGCGGGCTCCTGCGTCTTCGCCGGCATCGAGGGCACAAGGCCGGTGCTGGTCGAGGTGCAGGCGCTGGTCGCCCCCTCGCCGCTCGGCACGCCGCGCCGCGCCGTCGTCGGCTGGGACAATGCCAGGCTCGCCATGGTGCTGGCGGTGCTGGAGGCGCGCTGCGGGGTGACGATCGGCGCCAACGACGTCTACCTCAACATCGCCGGCGGCCTGCGCGTGGGCGAGCCGGCGGCCGACCTCGCCGTCGCCGCGGCGCTCCTCTCCTCGCTGTCGGGCGAGCCGGTGCCGCACGACACCGTGGTCTTCGGCGAGATCGGCCTGTCGGGCGAGGTGCGCCAGGTGACGCAGGCCGACCAGCGCCTGTCGGAGGCCGCAAAGCTCGGCTTCGCCCAGGCCATCATCCCCAGCCGCCGCACCCGCCGCAAGGGCGCGAAGCCCTTCTCGCCGGCCTTGCGGGTCACCGAGATCGGCTCGCTCGCCGACCTGCTGCCCCTCTTCGGCCATGGCCTAGAGGCGCGGCGCGCCGTATGATCCCGCGGCAGCCGACGCGCCGCCGAATCGATGCTTGACTGAAGACGGGATGCCCTGACGTGACGGACTGGCCCATCGGCCCCGGTGATCTCGCCGTTCTGATCGTGCTCTTCCTGTCGGCGCTGTTCGCCTTCCTGCGCGGCTTCGTGCGCGAGTTCCTGGGCGTGCTGGGCTGGATCGGCGCGGCGCTCGTCACCATCTTCGCCTTTCCCGTGGTCGCGCCGGAGGTGCGCCTGTTGCTGGGCATGGAGCTGATCGCCGATCTCGGCACCGGCCTGGTGCTGTTCATCGGCTCCCTTGCGATCTTCTCCGTGCTCGCCCATTTCGCCTCCAAGGGCATCCGCGGCACGTCGCTCAGCGCCGTCGACCGCTCGCTGGGCATCCTGTTCGGGCTGGCGCGCGGCGCGCTGCTGGTCAGCCTCGGCTATCTCGTCTTCATCTATATCGACGATGACGGGGTGCTGCCGGGCTGGATCACCGAGTCGCGCTCGCGCCCGCTGGTGGCGCAAGGCGCCACGCTGCTGGTCGGCCTGGTGCCGGAAAGCACTTTCGGCTCGTCGGCCCAGTACCAGGAGCTGATCCGCCGCATGGAGGGCGCGGGCCAGCCGCCCAATCTGCAAGACATAAGCCAGCCGCAACCCGCCCCCTCGCCGAATGGGGATGAATCCAACGGGTCATCGGGCTATACGGAGGAACAGCAGGGCGATCTGCAGCGACTGTTGAACACGACGGAGCAATGAGCATCGGCGCGCTCGGCTGCTCCTTGGCGGATCATCCGGATTGGCGGACGACATGGCGTTTACCACCCACCCCTTCCTGAGGCCGGAGGGCGACGACACGTTGCACGAGGAGTGCGGCGTGTTCGGCGTCTACGGACACGCCGACGCCTCGGCCCTGACCGCGCTCGGCCTGCATGCCCTGCAGCATCGCGGCCAGGAAGCCTGCGGCATCGTCGCCTTCGACGGGGCGCATTTCAACGCCCACCGGGCGATCGGCCTGGTCGGCGACAATTTCGACAGCCCCAACGTCGTCGACTCGCTGGCCGGCCACGCCGCCATCGGCCACAACCGCTACTCCACCACCGGCGAGACCCTGCTGCGCAACGTGCAGCCGCTGTTCGCCGATTTCGACTTCGGCGGCTTCGCCATCGGCCACAACGGCAACCTCACCAACGCCTACCAGCTGCGCCGCCAGCTGGTGCGCCGCGGCTCGATCTTCCAGTCGACCACCGACACCGAGGTCATCGTCCACCTGATGGCGACCAGCCGCGGCGGCAATGTCATCGACCGCCTGGTCGAGGCGCTGCGGCAGGTCGAGGGCGCCTATTCGGTCATCGCGCTGGCCGAGGACATGGTCATCGGCTGCCGCGATCCGCTTGGCGTGCGTCCCCTGGTGCTCGGCAGCCTGGTGCAGAACGACGGCTCGGTGGCGCACATCCTGGCCTCGGAGACCTGCGCGCTCGACATCATCGGCGCGGACTACGTGCGCGACATCGAACCCGGCGAGATGATCGTCTGCGACCGCAACGGCCTCACCTCGCACCGGCCCTTCCTGCGCACCGCCAACCGCTTCTGCGTGTTCGAGTACATCTACTTCGCGCGCCCCGACTCCATCGTCGAGGGCACCTCGGTCTACGAGGCGCGCCAGGACATCGGCCGCGAGCTGGCGCGCGAGTCCCATGTCGACGCCGACGTGGTGATCCCGGTGCCGGACAGCGGCGTGCCGGCCGCGCTCGGCTATTCGAAGGAGTGCGGCATCCCCTTCGACCTCGGCATCATCCGCAACCACTATGTCGGCCGCACCTTCATCGAGCCGACGGACCACATCCGCAACCTCGGCGTGCGCCTGAAGCACAACGCCAACCGGGCCAAGATCAAGGGCCAGCGGGTGATCCTGGTCGACGACTCGATCGTCCGCGGCACCACCTCGAAGAAGATCGTGCAGATGGTGCGCCAAGCCGGCGCGACCGAGGTGCACATGCGCATCTCCAGCCCGCCGACCTCCCATCCCTGCTTCTACGGCATCGACACGCCGGCCCAGGAACAGCTGATGGCGCACAACTACTCGGTCGAGGAGATGGCGCGCATCATCGGCGTCGACAGCCTCGCCTTCATCACCATCGACGGACTCTACCGCGCCATGGGCCAGAAGAAGCGGGATCCGCAGGCGCCACGCTATTGCGACGCCTGCTTCACCGGCGCCTACCCCACCGCCCTGCCGGACCGGGACGAGGCCAGCCGGCAGCCCCAGCTCTCCCTCCTCACCGAGCGCCGCGCCGGGTAGTTCAGAATGTCGGTTGGACAGCTTGAAGGCCGGATCGCGCTGGTCACCGGCGCCTCCCGCGGGATCGGTGCGGCCGTCGCCAAGCGTTTCGCCCGCGAGGGCGCGCGCCTGATCCTGGTTGCCCGCACCGTCGGCGGGCTGGAGGAGGTCGACGACGCCGTCAAGGCGGCCGGCAGCCACGCCACGCTGGTGCCCATGGACCTCGCCCAGCACGAGCTGATCGACCAGCTCGGCATGTCGATCTTCGAGCGTTTCGGCAAGCTCGACATCCTGGTCGGCAACGCCGCCCAGCTCGGCACGCTCTCGCCCGTGGCGCATGGCGACCCGAAGGCCTGGGAACGGGTGATCGACGTCGACCTGATGGCCAATTTCCGCCTGATCCGCTCGCTCGATCCCCTGCTGCGCGCCTCTGGTTCCGGCCGCGCCATCTTCGTCACCGCGCCGCAGGCCCGCCAGGTCAAGGCCTACTGGTCGGCCTATGCCGTGGCCAAGGCTGGGCTGGAGCAGATGGTGAAGATGTATGCCGCCGAGGTCGCCAAGAGCCCGATGAAGGTCAATCTGATCGACCCCGGCACGGTCTCCACCGCGCTCAGGGCGCAGGCCTTCCCGGGCGAGCCGGAGCATGCCCACCCGCTGCCCGAGACGGTGCTTGACCGCTTCGTGATGCTGGCCAGCGAGACCTGCCCGTTCAACGGTGCCCGCGTCGCCTTCGAGGAGCGGGCGGAAAGCCGGCCGGCGAGGCCCGGCCGGCGCGAGCCGGAACCCACGCACGACGACTGACCGCAGGCATGCCTCCACCACCGGGTCTTTCCCTCGCCGAGATACTCGCCATCGCCAAGAGCTATCCTTACGAGAACCCGCAGGCGAGTTACCTCTACCGCGATGGCGTCGGCCACGATCTCGAGCCCGACGCCGTCGACCTGCGCCTCTGGCGCCGCCAGGACCGCGTGCCGGTCGTCGCCTACGGCGCCAACCGCGCCGTCAGCGCACTGGCCCGCAAGTTCGCCGGCTGGCCCGAGGGCACGGAGATCCCGGTCGCCGTCGCCTGGGCGGAGGATCTCGACGTCACCTTCTCCGCCCACATCACCTCCTACGGCTCGCTGCCGGCGCGCATCGAGCGGACGCCGGGGACGCGGGTGCAGATCGCCGTCAACTTCCTCACCCCCGCCCAGCTGGCGCGCATGCACGAGACCGAGGGGCCGATGAACTACCGGTTCCGGCCGATGGAGACGCCGGTGCGCCTGCCCGACGGCAGCGCGATCACCGGTGCCTTTGCCTATCACGGCGTGCGGCCGAGCGTGCGCGAGGACGGCCGCCCGGTCGCCATCGCCAGCCTGCCGGCGGAGGGCCGCGTCACGCCGGCCTGGCGGCAGATCGAGGCCATTACCCACGCCCGCGACGTGCTGGCCCGCGACCTCGCCATCGACACCTTCATCGCCCAGAACATCGCCTGCCGCATCACCCGGCTGCACCGGCTGGAGCGGCTGAGCCGGCATCACCGGGTCTAGCTCGCCGCGACGGTCTCCCCGGCCACGTGCCGGCGAAAGAAGCCGGCGGCGTCGCCGATCGCCTGCCCCGCCTTGCCCAGCACGCGGGCGAACTGGATGAAGTTGTGGCACACCCCGGCATAGGTGACGCATTGCGTGGTCACGCCGGCCGCCTTCAGCCGCGCCGCCAGATCCAGGTTCTCGTCGATCAGCACGTCGAACGCCGCCAGGCCAAGCCAGACCGGCGGCAGGCCGGCAAGCGCGCCGTTGACCAGCGACAGGCGTGGATCGGCAAGGTCGTCGGGCGACCGGGCATAGGCGTCGAAGAACCAGGGCATCTGTTCGGCCAGCAGCCAGTTTGGCGGCTTGCCGTGCCGGGCGTAGGAGGGCCGCCCGGTGTCGGTGTCGGCGACCGCATAGAAGGCGAGCACGCCGGCCACCCGGTCCTTCGCCGCCAGCGCCGGGGCCAGCGCCAGATTGCCGCCCGCGCGGTCGCCGGCCAGCGCGATGCGGCCCGCGTCGATGCGCCAGGCCGCGGCGTTCGCCGCGACCGCGTCCAGCGCGGCCATCATGTCGTCATGGGCGGTCGGAAACTTGTAGTCGGGCGCCAGGGCGTAGTCCACGCCGACGACCACGGCGCCGGCGTCGCGTGCCAGGGTGCGCATGATGCGGTCGTGGGTCGCCAGGTTGCAGAACACCCAGCCGCCGCCATGGGCGTAAACGATGGCCGGCAGCGGCCCGGCTGCCTCGTGCGGGTAGTAGAGGCGAACCGGCATTTGCCGGCGGCCTTCCCGTGGCAGCGCCAGGTCCACCACCGAGGCCATTGCCGGCGCGCCCTCGTTCCACCACCGGCGCTCCTGCTCGATCACCATGCGCAGCTCGGCGATGGAGAGCGCCGCCCGGTCCGCCACCGGCTCGAGCAGTTCCTCGGCCCGCGCCAGCGCCGCCAGCATCTCCGGATCCCAGCCCGTCAACTCCGTCATCCCGTGTCCCGCCATGCCGTCGGACAGCGATCCTAGTGCAGATCTCCGCCGGGCGCGTAGGGCGAAACGCATCGGCAACCGACGGAGGTAGGCGGGTTGGTCGGAACTCAGGCGAAGACGGGCGCGGGGTTCCGCATCTCCGGCTCTCGCCTGCGTGCGGAACGACGACGTTCGATTGTCTCACACCCCAAAGGTTGACGTGTGATTGTCTCACACCCCAAAGGCTATTGATCACAATCCCCACCGCCGTCGTCCCGGACGCCCGCCAGGGCGATCCGGGACCTCGCGCGGCCGGGCGCTCCGCCGCCGGCGAGGACGGGCGCGGGGTTCCGCATCTCCGGCTCTCGCCTGCGTGCGGAACGACGAAGATTGTTTATCACAAACCCCAGACGTGTGATTGTCTCACACCCCAAAGGCTATTGATCACAATCCCCACCGCCGTCGTCCCGGACGCCCGCCAGGGCGATCCGGGACCTCGCGCGGCCGGGCTCAGACTAAGGCGAGGACGGGCTCCAGATTCCGCATCTCCGGCTCTCGCCTGCGTGCGGAACGACGGAGCTTTTTTTCCAGGGAGCCGCCGACCGGGGTCCGATCGGCCTCCGCGCCCTAGTAGCGGTAGGCGTCCGGCTTGTACGGGCCGTCCTGCGGGATGCCGAGATACTCCGCCTGCTTGTCGGTCAGCGGCGTCACCTTGGCGCCGAGACGGCCGAGATGCAGGCGGGCGACCTTCTCGTCGAGGTGCTTGGGCAGCACATAGACCTTGTTCTCGTACTTGCCGTGGTGGTGCCAGAGCTCGATCTGGGCCAGCACCTGGTTGGTGAAGCTGGCCGACATCACGAAGCTCGGATGGCCGGTGCCGCAGCCCAGGTTCACCAGGCGGCCCTTGGCCAGCACGATCAGCCGCTTGCCGTCCGGGAACTCGACCTCGTCGACCTGCGGCTTGACCTCCTCCCACTTGTAGTTGGAGAGCGACTCGATCTGGATCTCGCTGTCGAAGTGGCCGATATTGCAGACGATGGCGCGGTCCTTCATGGCCCGCATGTGGTCGAGCGTGATGACGTCCACATTGCCGGTCGCGGTGACGAAGATGTCGCCCAGCGGCGCGGCGTCGTCCATGGTGACCACCTGGTAGCCCTCCATGGCCGCCTGCAGGGCGCAGATCGGGTCGACCTCGGTGACCAGCACGCGCGCGCCCTGGCTGCGCAGGCTCTCCGCGGAGCCCTTGCCGACATCGCCATAGCCGGCGACCACCGCCACCTTGCCGGCCATCATCACGTCGGTGGCGCGCTTGACGCCGTCGACCAGGCTCTCCCGGCAGCCATAGAGGTTGTCGAACTTCGACTTGGTGACGCTGTCATTGACGTTGATGGCCGGCACCAGCAGCGTGCCCTTCTTGGCCATCTCGTAGAGCCGGTGGACGCCCGTCGTGGTTTCCTCCGACAGGCCGCGCACCTCCTTCATGAGCTCCGGATACTTCTGGTGCATGATGAGGGTGAGATCGCCGCCATCATCGAGGATCATGTTTGGGCGCCAGCCGTTCGGGCCCTCGATGGTCTGCTCGATGCACCACCAGAACTCCTCCTCCGTCATGCCCTCCCCGGCGAAGCGGGGGTTGCCCTCCGCGGCGATCGCCGCGGCGGCCTGGTCCTGGGTGGAGAAGATGTTGCACGACGACCAGCGCACCTCGGCGCCGAGGTCGATCAGCGTCTCGATCAGCACGGCGGTCT
>JAVKFF010000195.1:0-33518 GCA_040226215.1 Azospirillaceae bacterium | reverse complement strand
CGGCCGCGGCACCTTCACCGGCGGCAAGGCCGTGCTGAAATCGAAACTGGCCGACTGGCTCAATGACCCGCCCCTGCGCGACAAGGTGCTGGCCTTCTATCCCGCCCAGCCACGCCATGGCGGCGAGGGCGCCTTCTACGTGCTGCTGAAGCGGCTGCGGGACTGACGCCGGGAGAAGACGGGCTGGAGGTCCCGGGTCTGCGGCGCACCGCTGCGCGCTGCACCGCGCACGGGACGACATCTTCAATTGTGAGAGAGATTCAGTCGTCCCGGGCGCGGTGCGGCATGAAATGACGCGCCGCAGACCCGGGACCTCCCGCCCGCCGCTTCGTGCCCAAGAGCCTACCGCCGGCGGCGCTCCAGCACGGTCATCAGCTCGGCCACCTTGGCTCGCTGATCCGCCTCGTCGCCGGATCGGATCGCTCCCTCGACGCAGGTGGCGACGTGGTCCTGGAGGATCGTCGCCTCGACCCGGTCGAGCGCGGCGCGCACCGCCTGGATCTGGTTGACCACGTCGATGCAGTAGCGCCCGTCCTCGACCATCCGGGCGATGCCGCGCACCTGGCCCTCGATGCGGGCCAGGCGGCCCCGACAGCTGTCCTTGGTCTCGGTCTTCATCCGTCGCTCCTGTTCGGTCCTTGCCTTATACCCCTACGGGGTATATGTACGCAAGCCTGGACCGTCACCAGCCGTCGAGGGATCGACCACCATGGCCAGCTGTCATTCCGAACCGCCCAAGAGCTCGCAGCAGTCCCCGGACGGGCCCGGCGGCAGCGCGGCGGGCGGCGCCCCCGACCATTGCCACCGCCAGGCAAAGAGCAGCCACCAGCACCACGGCCACCACCACGATCCGGCGGCGAGCAAGGCGAACCGGGACGCGGCGAAACCGGGCGACTACATCTGCCCGATGTGCGAGGGCGTGGTAGCTCCGGGCCCGGCCAGTTGCCCGAAATGCGGTATGGCGCTGGAGCCGGCCTTGCCCCAGGCCGCAACCACGACGAAATACACCTGCCCGATGCATCCGGAGATCGTGCGCGACGAACCGGGGAGCTGCCCGATCTGCGGCATGGCGTTGGAGCCGATGACGGTCCGGGCGGAGAGGGAACCCAACCCGGAACTCATCGACATGACGCGCCGGCTGTTGCTCGGCGCCGTGCTGACCCTGCCGCTTCTCGTGGTGGCGATGGGCGAGATGGTCGGCCTGGCCTTCCATCACTGGCTGGGCGCGACCTGGTTCGGCGTCGTGCAGGCGGTCCTGGCGACGCCGGTCGTGCTCCATGCCGGCTGGCCCTTCTTCCAGCGCGGCTGGCGATCCGTCGCGACCTGGAACCTCAACATGTTCACCCTGATCGCGCTGGGCACGGGAGCGGCCTATCTCTACAGCCTGGTGGCTGTCGCCTTCCCCGGCATCTTCCCGGAGACCGCGCGCGGCATGGGCGGCGCGGTCGGGCTCTACTTCGAATCGGCCGCGGTGATCATCGTCCTGGTGCTGGTCGGCCAGGTGCTGGAACTGCGCGCCCGCGAGCGCACCGGCGACGCGCTGCGCGCCCTGCTCGATCTGGCGCCGAAGACCGCGAGGCGGATCGGCGCGGACGGCGCGGAGACGGACGTGCCGCTGGACCGGGTCGCGGCGGGCGACAGCCTGCGCGTGCGGCCGGGTGAGGCGGTGCCGGTGGACGGCGTGGTGCTGTCGGGGACCAGCGCGGTCGACGAGAGCATGGTCACCGGGGAGCCGATCCCGGTGGAGAAGTCCGACGGCGCCCAGGTCATCGGCGGCACCCTGAACGGCGGCGGCACGCTGGTCATGCGGGCCGAGGCGGTCGGCGCCGACACGCTGCTCTCGCGCATCGTCCAGCTGGTCGCCGAGGCGCAGCGCAGCCGGGCCCCGATCCAGCGCCTGGCCGACAAGGTGGCGGGCTATTTCGTGCCGGCGGTGGTCGCCGTGGCGGTCGCCGCCTTCGTTGCCTGGAGCCTGCTGGCTCCCGAGCCGGCCCTGCTCTACGCCCTGACGGCCGCGGTCTCGGTGCTGATCATCGCCTGTCCCTGCGCGCTGGGCCTGGCGACGCCGATGTCGATCATGGTCGGCACCGGGCGCGGCGCCCAGGCCGGCGTGCTGGTGAAGTCGGCCGAGGCGCTGGAGCGCTTCGAGGCCGTCGACACCCTGGTGGTCGACAAGACCGGCACGCTGACCGAAGGCAGGCCCAAGGTCACGCGGCTGGTGCCGGCAGACAGCATCGACGAGGCGGGGCTTCTGCGCCTCGCCGGCGCGCTCGAGACAGGCTCGGAACATCCGCTCGCCGCCGCCATCCTTTCGGCCGTGCGGGAACGCGGCATCGGCCCGCTGCCCGAAGCGCGCGACTTCGCCAGCACCACCGGACAGGGGGTGCGCGCCACGGTCGAGGACCGGGCTGTGGTGCTGGGCAACGCCCGCATGCTGTCCGAGGCCGGCGCCGATGCCGAGGCCTTCGAGCGGGCGGCCGAGCCGCTGCGCCGCGACGGGGCGACGGTTGTCGGCCTCGCCGTCGATGGCCGTTTCGCCGGCGTCATCGCCGTCGCCGACCCCGTGAAGGAGACGACCGAAGCCGCCGTCAGGGCACTGCATGCCGCCGGCATCACCATCGTCATGGCCACCGGCGACAACGCCACGACCGCCCGGGCGGTGGCCGAACGGCTCGGCATCGACCGGGTGGAAGCCGGAATCCTGCCCGAGGACAAGGCGGCGCTGGTGAGGCGCCTGCAGGGTGAAGGCCGGGTCGTCGCCATGGCCGGCGACGGCGTCAACGACGCGCCGGCGCTGGCCCAGGCCGATATCGGCATCGCCATGGGCGGCGGCACGGACGTGGCCATCGAATCGGCCTCGGTGGCCTTGGTCAGGGGCGATCTGAACGGCATCGTGCGGGCCCGGGCGCTGAGCCGGGCGGTGATGCGCAACATCCGCCAGAACCTGTTCTTCGCCTTCGTCTACAACGCGGCGGGCGTGCCGGTCGCAGCCGGCGTGCTCTACCCGGTTTTCGGCCTCCTGCTCTCGCCGATGATCGCCGCGGCGGCGATGAGCCTGTCCTCGGTCTCGGTGATCGGCAACGCACTCAGGCTGCGGGCGGTGAAGCTCGGCTGAGACCTACTCCGCCGCCCGCCAGAGCGGGTCGGTGAGCTTGTCGAGGAAGGCCTCGTGGGCGGCGAGCTCCGCCTCGCTGGCGGCGTGCGGGCGGGGTGGGCGCACGGTGTCGGGCACCACGATGTCCCCCGCTTCGCCCTCACCGGCGATGTCCGCCGCCAGGGTGAGACCCGGCTGGCGGCCGCCGCGCAGCTCCAGATAGACCTCGGCCAGCAGCTCGGCATCGAGCAGGGCGCCGTGCTTGATGCGGCCCGAATTGTCGATGCCGTAGCGCCGGCACAGCGCGTCCAGGCTGGCCTGGGCACCGGGAAAGCGCCGCCGGGCGATCCTCAGCGTGTCGACCGCGCGCCGGTCTGGGATCGGCGGCCGGCCGAGCCGGCGCAGCTCCATGTTGAGAAAGCCCATGTCGAAGGCGGCGTTGTGGATGACCAGGAGGTCCTCCCCGATGAAGTCGAGGAATTCCGCCACCACCTCGGCGAAGACCGGCTTGTCCGCGAGGAAGGCGTCACCCAGCCCATGCACCGCCTCGGCCTCGGGCGACATCGGCCGTTCGGGATTGATGTAGAGATGCAACGCCCGCCCGGTGGCGACGTGGTTGACGAGTTCCACGCAGCCGATCTCCACCAGCCGGTCGCCATTCACCGGGTCGAGGCCGGTCGTTTCGGTATCAAGGACGATTTCGCGCAATTTGCCGCTCCCGGCGCTGCAGGAAGGGATCGGTCGGATAGGCCCGGCCGCGCATCCGCCGGGCGACGGCGACCAGCCGGCGAATCGCCCGCCAGGTTACCGCCCGGCCGAGGCCGGTGGGAAGCACCCAGTCGGCCCGCAGGCGCTTCTCGGCATCCGGCATCTGGCGGCCGAGGATGTCGGCGAACTTCGCCGGCGTCATGCCGGGGCGCGCCAGCACGCGCTGGCGCTGGATGATCGCCGGGGCGCTGACCACGGCCACAAGGTCGCAGCGCACCGCGCCGCCGGTCTCGTAGAGGAGCGGGATGTCCAGCACCACGACGCGCCGCCGCTCCCGCATGGCGCGGGCGAGGAAGCGCCGGGCCCGGGCCTGGACCAGCGGATGCATGATCTCCTCGAGCCGACGGAGCGCCGCCGGGTCGCCGAATACCCGCGCCCCCAGTCCGCGGCGGTCGAGCACGCCGTCGACAACGCTGCCCGGAAAGGCAGCCTCGATCGGCGCCAGCGCCGCCCCGCCCGGCCGCTGCAGGTCATGTACCGCGGCGTCGGCGTCGTGCACGGGCACGCCCTGGGCGCGGAACATGGCCGCCGCCGTGGACTTGCCCATGCCGATCGAGCCGGTGAGACCGATGATCACCATCGCCGAGCGGCCTCAGCGACCGGCCGGAGGTCCGAGCACGGCGGCCCGCAGCGCCGCGTCCACCGTCGGCCGGACACCGAACCAGGCCTCGAAGCCTGGCACCGCCTGGTGCAGCAGCATGCCGAGGCCGTCGACCACCGGATTGCCCTGGCGCCGGGCGGCGGCGAGCAGCGGCGTCTCCAGCGGCGCGTAGACGATGTCGGTGACCAGCGTCGCTTCCGGCAGCGGCGCGAGATCGATCTCGAGCGGCGGCTGGCCCTCGAGGCCGAGCGCGGTGGTGTTCACCAGCAGATCCACGCCGTCCAGCATGGCCGAACGCTCCCGCCAGTCGACCACCTCGACCATCGGACCGAACGCGTCCGCCAGGCTCTCCGCCCGGCCGCGCGTGCGGTTGGCGAGCCGGATTCGGACAGCGCCGGCGTCGACGAGGGCCACGATCACGGCCCTGGCGGCACCTCCGGCGCCGAGCACGGCAACCGTACGTCCCGTGGCCTGGAAGGACGCGGACTCCTCGAGATTGGCAAGGAAGCCGTATGCGTCCGTGTTCATGGCGTGGAGGCTGCCGTCCTGACGCCGCAGCAGGGTGTTGGCGGCACCGATGCGCGATGCCAGCGGATCGGCCTCGTCGGCGAGCGCCAAAACCGCCTCCTTATGCGGCACGGTGACGTTGGCGCCGGCGAAGCCCAGCGCCCGCAACCCCTCGACCGCCTGGGCCAATCTGTCCGGTGCCACGGCGAGCGGCACATAGGCACCGTGAATGCCGTAGCGCGCCAGCCAGTGGCCATACAGCGCCGGCGACCGGGAGTGGCCGATCGGCCAGCCCATCACTCCGGCCAGGCGGAAGGCCGGCGCGCTCATGCCACGATCACCCCACGCACCCTGAGATAGTCGAGCAGCGGCAGCAGCGGCAGGCCGAGAACGGTGAAGAAGTCCCCGCGGATGCGGCTGAAGAGCTGGGCACCGAGACCTTCGAGCTGGTAGGCCCCGACGGAGCCCAGGACGGCATCGCCGGCAGCGTCGAGATAGCGCTCGACAAAGGCCTGCGTGAGGGGCCGGACGGTCATCTCCACCCGGTCCACATTGTGCCAGACACGGCTGCCGTTCTCCGCCGCCACCACCGCGGCGATCAGGCTGTGGGTCTTGCCCGACAGCGCGAACAGCTGCGCCTTCGCCTGATCCCGATCGGGCGGCTTGTCGAACCAGGCCGCGCCGCATTCCAGCATCTGGTCGGCGCCGATCACCAGCGCGCCCGGATGCCGGCGGGAGACCTTGAGCGCCTTCATCTCGGCCAGCGTCTCTGCGGTGTCGGCAGCGTTGGCGCCGTTCGCCCGCAGCGCCCGCTTGGCCTCGTCCTCGTCGACATGGGCGATGTCGATGGTGAAGGGCACGCCGGCCCGCTCCAGCATGGCGGCGCGCGTGCGCGACCCGGAGGCCAGCACCAGCGCCGTCATGCCGGCGTCCCGGCGCCTTCCTGGGCGATGTCGGCCGCCAGCCTGGCCTCGCGCCTGGCCTCGTTGCTCGCCGTGTCGCCCTGCGCCTCGCTCTGCCGCCGGCGTGCCAGGAGACGGGTGATCTCCGCCGCCGTCTCCTCGATGGCGCGCCTGGTCACGTCGATCACCGGCCAGCCCATGCGGGCATAGAGGCGGCGCGCCTCGGTCACCTCCTCGCGCACCTTCTCCGGGTCGACATAGTCGGTCGACTGGCCCTGGTGCAGGGTCTTAAGCCGGTTGCGACGCAGCTGGACCAGCTGGTCGGGATCCTTGGTCAGGCCGACGATCATGGCGTTGGACAGTTCTAGCAACTCGCGCGGCAGCGGCACGCCCGGCACGAAGGGCACGTTGGCGGCGCGGATGCCGCGATTGGCGAGGTAGAGGCAGGTGGGCGTCTTGGAGGTGCGCGAGACCCCGACCAGCACGACATCGGCCTGGTGCAGCGAGCGGGCGCCGTTGCCGTCGTCCTGGGCGATGGCGAAGTCCATCGCCTCGATGCGGTGGAAATAGGCGCTGTCCAGCGAGTGCTGGCGGCCCGGCCGGCGCTTGCCCGGCATGCCCAGCTTCTCCGCCAGCGACATCATGATCGGGTCGAGGATGGAGATGCAGCGGATGCCGGCCTTCGTGCAGGCATCCTCCAGGCGCAGGCGCAGGCGATCGTCGACCAGCGTGTAGTAGACGATGCCGCCATGGCGCTCGATCTCCTCGATGACGAGGTCGAGCTGCCTGTGGGAGCGCACCATGTTCCAGAAATGCTCGATCGGCTCCACGTCGAACTGGACCAGGCAGGCCCGTACCACGCTCTGGATGGTCTCGCCGGTGGCATCGGAGACCAGGTGGAGATGGAAGCCGCTGCGATCGATCGGTGTCTCGGGCAGAAGCGGGGTGGTCATGGGCGGGCTGCCGTCGCTGCGGGGCTGAGCGGGCCGGAATTCACAGGCGGGCCGCGCCGCCTGTGGACGATATGCTGACAATGGAGACTTTCCGCCGTTGCGGCAACCGGCATCCCCGCTCCCGCTGTCGGACGACACCACCTGTTCGCCTGTTGGCGATGTGGAATCACGACGTCGAATGGCGGGGACATCCGCGACGGCGGGGCGACGGGTGCACAGGGGGATCGAACGGTGGCTGCCTGGGGTGAGACAACCTGTCCCCGCAATTCCGGCTTGTTGATCCACAGGGCAGACCAGATGGGGACAAATCACGCTACCCTGTTGATCCACAGCGAAAGGGCGGCACAACAACTACCACAACCTGATTTAACTTTATCTTGATAAGGGATAGCCGGATTGGAATAACCCCGGACCATGGACATCCCCGTCGGCAACCGCCCGCTTCTCGACCAGCTCACCGGAAGGCCGGTGTCGCGTCGACCGATCTGGCTGATGCGGCAGGCCGGGCGGTATCTGCCGGAATACCGTGACCTGCGGGCGCGGGCCGGCGGTTTCCTCGACCTCTGCTACACGCCCGAGCAGGCGGTCGAGGTGACGCTGCAGCCCTTGCGCCGCTTCGACCTAGATGCGGCCATCCTGTTCTCCGACATTCTCGTCGTGCCGCACGGTCTCGGCCGCGACCTGCGCTTCGAAGCGGGGGAGGGACCGCGCCTCGAGCCGATCGTTCCCGGCGATCTGCCGGCCCTCGACCTGGCCGGCATGACGGCGCGCCTGGCGCCGGTCTATGAGGCGGTGGCCGGAATCCGCGCCCGGCTTCCGGCCGGCATCACCTTTGTCGGCTTTGCCGGCAGCCCCTGGACCGTGGCCTGCTACATGGTCGAGGGGCGCGGCTCGAAGGACTTCGCCGCCGCGCGGACCATGGCCCAGGCGGATTCCGAGAGCTTCGCGCATCTCGTCGCCATCCTGGTCGAGGCGACGGTTGAGCACCTGTCGGCCCAGATCGAGGCCGGCGTGGACTGCGTGCAGCTGTTCGACAGCTGGGCGGGCGTGCTGTCACCCGATCAGGTGCGGCGATGGGTGATCGCGCCGAACGCGGCCATCGTGCGCGCGCTTCGCCAGCGCCACCCCGGGGTGCCGGTGATCGGCTTCCCGCGCATGGATGGCGCCAGCCTGCTCGCCTATGCCGAGGAAGTGCCGGTATCGGCCCTGGGCCTCGATACCGCGGTCGATCCGCAATGGGCGGCGGCGCAACTGTCCGGAACCCTGGCGCTGCAGGGCAATCTCGATCCGACCGCGCTGATCGCCGGCGGCCCGGCGCTCGACCAGGCGGTGGATACCATTCTCGCCGCCATGGCGGGGCGCCGGCATGTGATGAATCTCGGCCACGGCATCGCGCAGACGACACCGGTCGAACATGTCGAACGTCTGATCGCCCGGGTGCGGCACCACGACCGGGGCGATGGGGCTGGCCGTGACGCAACGACGCGTTAGATTGGCCCGTACCGGTCCACGGAGCCCGATTGTCGTCCCATGACCCAGCAGCGCAGGCGCATCGCCGTCATTCTCTTCAATCTGGGCGGTCCGGACCGGCCAGAGGCGGTCCGGCCTTTCCTGTTCAACCTGTTCAACGACCCGTCGATCATCCGGCTGCCCTGGCCGCTGCGCACCGTGCTGGCGACATTGATCTCCCGGCGGCGCGCGAAGGCGGCGGCGAAGATCTACGACGAACTCGGCGGCGGCTCGCCGCTGCTCGAGAACACCCAGGCACAGGCGGCGGCGCTCGATGACGCGCTCTCCAGCCTGCCCGAGGCCTCGGACATCGAGGCTCGCAGCTTCATCGCCATGCGCTACTGGCACCCGATGGCCATGGAGACCGCCCTGGCGGTCAGGGACTGGGCGCCCGACAAGATCGTCCTGCTGCCCCTCTACCCGCAGTTTTCGACCACCACCACGGCCTCCTCGGTGCGCGTGTGGCGGGCGGCGGCGCGGGCAGCCGGACTCGCCGCGCCGGAAAGCCTGGTGTGCTGCTATCCGACCGACAGCGGTTTCGTCGAAGCGGTGGCGGCCCTGATCGAGCCCCGCTACCGGGCCGCGGTCGAGGCCGCGGGCCGCGCGCGGATCCTGTTCTCCGCCCACGGCCTGCCCGAAAAGATCGTCAAGGCGGGCGACCCCTATCAGTGGCAATGCGAGCAGACCAACGCGGCCATCGTCAGCCGATTGGCGTCCACGCTGGGCGAGGCGGGACTGGACTGGGTCAACTGCTATCAGAGCCGGGTCGGACCGCTTGCCTGGATCGGGCCGTCGACCGAGGACGAGGTGATCCGCGCCGGCGCCGACGGGGTGGGCTGCGTCGTCGTGCCGATGGCCTTCGTCTCGGAACATTCCGAGACGCTGGTGGAACTCGACATCGAGTATCGCGATCTGGCCCGGGAGCGGGGAGTGCCAGCCTATGAACGGGTGCCGACGGTCGACACCGATCCCGGTTTCGTCAATGGCCTGGCCCGACTGGTGCTGCAGGGCGCGGAGCGTATCGGTACCGCCTCGATGACCGGCGGCCGGCTGTGCCCGGCGGGCTGGTCCGGCTGTCCCTGCCGGGCCGACTGAGCGCGAGGAGGGAAGCGCCATGATCGATCTGCTGCTGGCAAATTACGACCTGCTGCGCGCGCTGCACCTGATCTCGGTGATCGCCTGGCTGGCCGGGCTGTTCTACCTGCCGCGGCTGTTCGCCTATCACACGCGGGTTGCGGCTGGCTCCGAGCAGGATGCGCTTTTCCAGGTCATGGAGCGCAAGCTGCTGCGCATCATCATGAACCCGGCGATGATCGCCGCCTGGCTGTTCGGCCTGTTGATGCTGCTGGCCAACCCGGTGCTGTTCGCGTTCCCGTGGATGCATGTCAAGCTGACCGGTATCGTGGCGATGACCGGCTTTCACCATGCGGTCGGCATCTGGCGGAAACGCTTCGCCAGTGGAACCAACACCCGGTCGGAGCGTTACTACCGCGCCTGGAACGAAGTGCCGACGATCCTGATGATCGTCATCGTGATCATGGCGGTGATGGAGCCGTTCTGAGCAATCGCCGTCGCGCGTTCCGCTTTCGTTTGACTTGTCATTCGCGTTAGGATACCCAACATGCGGATAACGGGCCGATCCGTCGATCGTTCGGAGGCCTTCGAAACCTCTCCCGCATCGGCGAGACAGGCATTGGCGATGAGGCGCTGTTTACCGGCGTTTCGACCCGGTGACCGCCCGGCATTCCCACGCACCTCACCGCGGCCTTTTCTCGCGGCATCATCTGAAACCTGAAAGACGCGACCCCTCCGCCTGCTGCCATACAGGTATCCCGCGACCGGACGCTCCGGCGGCCGGGATGGTGGTCCACCGCCTGAGACGGTCCGATCCCTGGTCCTCAAGAACCCATGCATCTGCAAGAACTAAAAGACAAGTCGCCCATCGACCTGCTCTCCTACGCCGAAGAGCTGGAGATCGAGAACGCCAGCAACCTGCGCAAGCAGGAACTGATGTTCGCGATTCTCAAGGAACTGGCCGAGCGGGACGAGAACATCTTCGGCTCCGGCGTCCTGGAGGTGCTGCCCGACGGCTTCGGCTTCCTGCGCTCGCCGGAATCCAACTACCTGGCCGGACCCGACGACATCTACGTCTCGCCCGCCCAGGTCCGCCGTTTCGGCGTGCGCACCGGCGATACAATCGAGGGCATGATCCGCGCGCCGAAGGATGGCGAGCGCTATTTCGCCCTGACCAAGGTGGAAGCGATCAATTTCGAGGATCCCGACCGGGTCCGCCACCGCGTCAACTTCGACAACCTGACGCCGCTGTTCCCGACCAAGCGCTTCCGCATGGAAGTGGACGACCCCACGGTCAAGGACCGCACCGGCCGGATCATCGACCTGGTGGTGCCGCTGGGTCAGGGGCAGCGTGCCCTGCTGGTCGCGCCACCGCGCACCGGCAAGACCGTGATGCTGCAGAACATCGCCCAGTCGATCGCCATCAACCATCCGGACTGCTACCTCATCGTCCTGCTGATCGACGAGCGGCCGGAGGAGGTGACCGACATGGACCGCTCGGTGCGCGGCGAGGTCATCTCCTCGACCTTCGACGAGCCGGCGACCCGTCACGTGCAGGTGGCCGAGATGGTGATCGAGAAGGCCAAGCGCCTGGTCGAGCACAAGAAGGACGTGGTGATCCTGCTCGACTCGATCACCCGCCTGGCGCGCGCCTACAACACGGTCGTGCCGTCCTCCGGCAAGGTGCTGACCGGCGGCGTCGACGCCAACGCCCTGCAGCGTCCCAAGCGCTTCTTCGGCGCGGCGCGCAATATCGAGGAAGGCGGCAGCCTGACCATCATCGGCACGGCCCTGATCGACACCGGCAGCCGCATGGACGAGGTGATCTTCGAGGAGTTCAAGGGCACCGGCAATTCCGAGATCGTCATGGACCGCAAGCTTTCCGACAAGCGCGTCTTCCCGGCCATCGACATCGGCAAGTCCGGCACCCGCAAGGAGGAGCTGCTGGTCGACAAGGGCGAGTTGTCGAAGATGTACGTGCTGCGCCGCATTCTGATGCCCATGGGCACGTCGGATGCGATGGAGTTCCTGCTCGAAAAGCTGAAGCAGACTAAGAGCAACGAGGACTTCTTCCAGTCCATGAACCAGTAGGGTTGTCCGGCCCGGCCGGACCCGCGGCGCCGATTGCGCCGATGGCCGATCCTGCTCGTCGACTTCGAGGAAAAATCGAACCCCAAGAGAAAAGGGCGCCCGGCTTGGCCGGACGCCCTTTCCTTGGAGGTTGAGGACCGAAGAAGGCTCCGGAAATCGGTCCTCGGGAGCGGCGTTGTCGGCCGCCCCGACCACCCGGTGGCTCTGCTATTACACCGGATGGAACTCGTCTCGATCATCAAGATAGGGTGCCGCCCCCCGACCGTCGATTGGGAAAATGGGCGACACCTGTGGCAGGAATGACACGGTGCAAGCCTTTTCGAGGCGTCAGGGGGCCTGTAGCCGACCCTCCACCAGGTCAAGCAGGGCCTGTGGCGACCTTCTCTGCCGCGACCAGGGACTTGCCGCCTAGCTGCTTGTTGCCGACGCACGCATCTCCGCCGGGCCGGTCGACGCCGGCTGACGCCGCCATCGCCGAGAACCGCGCGGGCCGCTCGGGGCAAGCGGCTCGGGGCAAGCGGCTCGGGGCAAGCCGCTCAGGGCAAGCGGCTCAGGGCAAGCCGCTCAGGGCAGCAGAATTGTGGATCCCGTCGTCTTTCGGGCTTCCAGGTCGCGATGGGCCTGCGCGGCATCCTTCAACGCGTATTCCTGGTTGATGGTGATTGTCACCGCGCCCGACAGCACCACCTCGAACAGGTCGGCCGCGGTGGACAGGAGATCGGACCGTTCGGCGTTGTATCCCATCAGCGTCGGCCGGGTGACATACAGCGAGCCTTTCTGCGCCAGCAGTCCGGTATCGAGCGCGTTCACCGGGCCGGAGGAGCTGCCGAAGATGACAAGCAGACCGCGCTTCTTCAGGCAATCCATGGACTGGATGTAGGTGTCCCTGCCCACCGAGTCGTACACCACGTCGCAACCGCGTCCGCCGGTGATCTCGCGTACGCGTTTGACGAGATCTTCGTCGCGATAAAGAATCGGATGCGTACAGCCGTTCGCGCGGGCCAACTCCGCCTTTTCGGCCGTGCCCACCGTACCGATCACCGTGGCGCCCAGGTGGTTGGCCCACTGGCAGGCGATCAGGCCGACGCCGCCCGCGGCGGCATGGATCAGCACCGTGTCGCCAGGCTTCACCACATAGGTCTGGCGCAGCAGGTATTGCGCGGTCATGCCCTGCAGCATCATCGCCGCGGCGGTGCGGAAGTCGATGCCGTCGGGCAGCTTCACCAGGCGGTGGGCCGGCATCACCCGCTCGCCGGCATAGGCGCCCACGGGCAGGTCGGCATAGGCGACGCGGTCGCCGGGTGCGAAATCCGTCACCCCCTCGCCGACGGCGACCACCGTGCCCGCTCCCTCCAGGCCGATGCCGTGCGGCAGGGCGCCGGGATAAAGGCCTGTGCGGTGATAGACGTCGATATAGTTGAGGCCCACCGCCTCGTTGCGGACATGCGCCTCACCCGGCCCCGGGGCGGGGATGTCGACTTCCTCCCAGCGCATGACGGCGGGGCCGCCATGCTCGTGCACCATGATCGCATGCGCCATCGTTCCCGCCCCTCAGCCGATCGCCGACTTGAAGAAGGCGAGGCTGCGCTGGTCGGCGAGGTCGGCACTCGCCCGGTCGTAGTGCGCGCCGCCCTCGCGGGCGAAGGCGTGGTCCTGGCCCTGGTAGTCGTGCAGCGTGACCTGATCGTGCCCGTCGAGGCGCGCGTGGATCGCCTTCTGGGCTTCTGGCGGGCAGAACTGGTCTTCGGTTGCGATGTGCAGCATCAGCGGGCGGGTGATCTTCGCGGCCTCGTCCAGCGCCTGCTCGATACCCACGCCGTAATAGCCGACCGAGGCGTCGGCGTCGGTCCGCGTCGCCGCCAGATAGGCGAGCTTGCCGCCGAGGCAGAAGCCGACCGTGCCCACCTTGCCGTTGCAGGCCTCGTATTCGCGCAGGAAGGCGATGGTCGCCTGGATGTCCTGCACGCCCGTGTCCTGATCGAAGGCCTGGAACAGGGAGAAGGCCTTGTTCCATTCCTCCTCGGTCTTGTCGGTGATGTCGATGCCGGGCTCGATGCGCCAGAACAGGTCAGGACAGATGGCGACATAGCCGAGGGAGGCGTAATGGTCGCAGAGATCGCGCATCACCTTGTTGACGCCGAATATCTCCTGGATCACGACCAGGCCGGGCGCGGGGTGGCTTGTGGGCTGCGCCACATAGGCGCTGAAGGAGCCGCCGTCGGCGGCCTTGATGGTGACCTGGGTCATGGGTGGGGTTGCTCCTCCTGGCGGACTATCGGTTCGGAACGGTGGCGCCCGCGCCATCCCGTCCCGCCGACCATAGCGGCAGGGACTCTCCGGCGACACGCCTTTCATGGGCTAGCAGCCAGCGCTTGCGGGCGAGTTCTGGGCCGCCGGGATCGGTCGACCCGGCGAAACCGCCAAGGCCACGGCCGCTGCCCAGCACGCGATGGCAGGGCACGATGATGGCAAGCGGGTTGTGCCGGCAGGCCTGGCCGACGGCGCGGGCCACGCCGTCGATGGCGCGGGCGAGGTCGCCATAGCTGGCCGCGCCACCATAGGGGATCGCCTGCATGGCTGCGCGCACCTTGCCGGCGTGGAGCGTGGCGGGGCGGGCGAGCGGCAGGTCGAAGTCGCGGCGCCCGCCGGCAAAATAGGCCTCGAGCTGGGTCGCCGCCCGCTCCAGCACCGCATGGTTGGCGGCGTCGGACACGCTGGCGGCGGGGATCACTTCATCGGCCTCGGCCCAGCCGCATTCGGCGAGCCGGCCGTCCATGGCGGCGAGGCGCATCCGGCCGACCGGCGTGTCAAGAAATCGGATCGTGGTGCGGGCGGGCATCGGCGATCTCCTGGCGCAGCATCTCCGGGTCGCCCACGGGCGGGCGGCAGGACATGGCCTGACAGACATAGGCCGCAGGGCGTCCGTCGATCAATCCCTTGCCGGCGGCAGGATGGCCTTCGGGCAGGGCGGCGCCATCATCGACCCAGACCAGCAGCCGGTCGTGACCCATCGCGGTCAGTGCCATGTGCGCCAGGTCGCGGGCGGCGGGGTCGTCGCGCCGGCCGATCACCGTCACCTGAAGCCCGTTATCCAGCCGGTCGGCCGCGTTGATCAGCGTCATCAGCGGGAAGAAGTTGCGCTCGATGCCGCCGGAGAACGCGGTGATGGTCGCCTCCGCCAGATCGCGCCAGCGCGCCTCGCCGGTCAGCAGGAACAGGTCGGCGAAAGCGGTGGCGATCACGCCATTGCCCGAGGGTACGGCGTTGTCGGTGGCGCCGTAGGGGCGCACCACCAGATCGTCGGCATCCCGCGACGTGGTGTAGAACCCGCCTTGCGGCGCCTGGAACAGGTCGATCGCCGTCTCCGCCGTCGCCACGGCATCCCGCAGGAAGCGCGAATCGCCCGTCGCCGCGAACAGGGCGATAGCGGCCCGGACCAGACCCGCATGGTCGTCCAGCGTACCCGGATGCTGCACGCGGCCCCGCCTGGCGGCGTGATGCAGGCGGCCTTGCGGGCGCATCTCCGACTGAACGAATTCGTACGCGCGGGTTGCGGCTTCGATCCAGGAAGACTCGCCATGGGCGAGCCCCGCCCAGGCGAGCGCGGAAATCATCAAGCAATTCCAATCGGTTAAGACTTTATCGTCCCAGCCTGGCCGTACGCGGCGGGAGCGCACACGTAAGAGTCGTGCGCGTGCGTTCGCCAGACTCGCCTCGGTTTCAGGGTCGGCCAGCGTACGCGTATGCCGACGGTTGAGGATCACCTTGTCCTCCCAGTTGCCGCCTGACGTCACGTCGTAGTGCCGGGCGAACAGGTGGAACAGCTCATCGTCGCCGATCGCCTGGCGCACCGTCTCCTCGGTCCAGACATAGAACCGGCCTTCCTCGCCCTCACTGTCGGCGTCGAGGCTGGCGGCGAAGCCACCGCCCTCCGCCACCATCTCGTCCAGCACCCAGCCGACGGTTTCGCGCAGGCGGGCTTCGTAGAGCGGATTTCCGGTCTCCAGCGCGCGGACGGACAACTGGTCGATCAGCTGCGCGTTGTCGTAGAGCATCTTTTCGAAATGCGGCACCAGCCACTGGGCGTCGGTGGCGTAGCGCGCGAAGCCGCCACCGAGATGGTCGTAGATGCCGCCCTGGCACATCTGGGTGAGGGTGAGGTCGAGGGCATCGATGAAGCCGGGACGGCCGGTGCGCCGCCAGGCCCGCCACAGGTTCTCCAGCACGTAGGGCTGGGGGAATTTCGGCGCCGCGCCGACGCCGCCCCAGGTCGCGTCCACCTCGCGCAGCAGGGTGGCGGCGATGCGATCGCGGATTTCCGCCGGCAAGGGGCCGCCGGGCTGGGCGGCGTTGAGCTTGCCCAGCGCGTCCTGCAGGGCGTCGACATTGGCCGTCACCTTGCCCTTGTCGTTGGCCCAGGTATCGGCGATGGCGCGGAGCACGTCGGGAAAGCCGGGCCGCCCCCAGCGCCCGACCGGGGGGAAATAGGTGCCGCCCCAAAAGGGCTGGCCCACCGGCGTCAGGAACATGGTCAGTGGCCAGCCGCCTTGCTCTCCCAGCAGAGCCAGGGCCTGCTGGTAGATCTGGTCGAGATCGGGACGCTCCTCGCGATCAACCTTGATGGAGACGAAATGCCGGTTCATCAGCGCGGCGATCTCCGGACTCTCGAAGCTCTCATGCGCCATGACATGGCACCAGTGACAGGCGGCGTAACCGACCGAGAGCAGGATCGGCTTGCTTTCCCGCGCCGCCGCCGCCAGGGCCGGCGGTCCCCATGGCCACCAGTCGACCGGGTTGTCGGCGTGCTGCAGCAGGTAGGGGCTCGTCTCGTCGGCGAGGCGATTGCGCGGCATGAGTGGTCCGTTTCGTTCGGCGGATCGTCTGCCGCCCGGTCGCGGCGATGCGACACGGGTTGGCGATGTGCGGTCGATGGTGCCAAACTGCGCCCCGATCCGATACCCCCGAGGTCCGAAACAGACTTGGTCCACCTGCACGAGAAGGCGAGGGCGCGCTGCCATGAAGATCCATATCGACATCGACTGCACCCCCGAAGAGGCGCGCGCCTTCTTCGGCCTCCCCGATGTCGGCCCCATGCAGGAAGCCGTGATGGCCAAGGTGCAGGAGAAGATGATGGCGACCTTGGAGGCGATGGACCCCGATACGCTGTTCAAGACCTGGATGCCCCAGGCGATGAGCGGCTGGGAGCAGATGCAGCGCGCCTTCTGGTCCAACATGGCCGGCGGTGGCCGCAAGGAGGACTAGGCGCGCGGGAACGACCCCGGTTTCCCAGCCCATGGACGCGACCGACACGATCTATGCTCTGGCCAGCGCGCCGGGAAGGGCGGGCGTCGCCGTGGTGCGGGTCAGCGGCCCGGGCAGCCGGGCCATCGCGGAAGCGGTCGCCGGAACGCTGCCGCCACCACGCCAGGCGACGCTGCGCACGCTGCGGGATGCCGGCGGCGCCGCCTTCGACCAGGCGCTGGTGCTGAATTTTCCGGCCCCGGCCAGCTTCACCGGCGAGGATGTACTGGAAATTCACATCCATGGCGGCCGGGCGGTGCTTGCCCAACTGCTCGATCGGCTTGGCGAGCTTGACGGCGCGCGGCCGGCCGAGCCCGGGGAGTTCTCCCGGCGCGCCTTCCTCAACGGCCGCCTCGACCTGACGGAGGCGGAGGCGATCGCCGACCTGGTCGATGCCGAGACGGCGGCGCAGGCACGCCAGGCGCTCAGGCAGATGTCGGGCGCCCTGGGGGCGCTCTATGACGACTGGCGCGGCCGGCTGATCCGGGTGCTGGCCCATGCGGAGGCCGATCTCGACTTCCCGGACGAGGATCTGCCGGAGGGCATCGCCGGGGCGCTGCGTCCCGCGGTCGAAGGGCTGGCCCGGGAGATGCGCCGCCATCTCGACGATGGCGGGCGCGGCGAGCGGTTGCGCCACGGGGTCGAGGTCGCCATCATCGGCGCCCCCAATGTCGGCAAGTCGAGCTTGTTGAACGCGCTCGCCCGCCGCGATGTGGCCATCGTCTCGGACATCGCCGGCACCACGCGCGACGTGCTGGAGGTCCATCTCGACCTTGCCGGGGTGCCCGTGATCGTCGCCGACACCGCCGGTCTGCACGAGGCCGCCGGCGATGCCGTCGAGCAGGAGGGCATGCGCCGCGCCCGCAGGCGTGCCGAGACGGCGGACCTGGTCATCGTCATGGCCGACTGCGCCGACGCCCGAAGTTTCGCGCGCCGGCTCACGGATTACGGGCTCGCCGACAGCCCCGGACGGACGGTGATCCCGGTCGCCAATAAATGCGATCTCGCCGGCGCGCCGGATGGCGATTGGCTGCCCGTCAGCGTGCGGACCGGCGAGGGACTGCCCCGGCTTCTGGATCTGCTCGGGGACCGTGCGGGTGCGCTGATCGCCGGCGAGGCGCCGCCGATCACCCGGGCGCGCCATCGCCAGGCGGTCGCCGCTGCGGCCGAAGCGCTCGAACGGGCGCTGTCGGCGCCGCTGCCGGAGCTCATGGCCGAGGACCTCAGACTTGCCGCCCGGGCGCTTGGCCGCATCACCGGACGGGTGGATGTGGAGGAGATTCTCGACGTGGTTTTCCGGGACTTCTGCATCGGGAAATAGGACCGATCCGTGGAGGGTCGCCGATGTTTCACGTGAAACAAGCCACTAGGCGATTCCGCTCACCGGACTCGTAAGAGTCGAGCCGCGTATGCGGACTCGCGCCCGACGCGCGTACATACGAGAGAGTCGGCGTATGCGGACTCCCTCGTCACGCGTGCACGATCGAGTCCTTTCAAGATGTTGTAAAGCTTTGCGATGTACGCAGGTGCCGCACGACCGCAGCGGCATTGATCCGGCACCCGGCGCGGCTTACCTTCCGGCCGTCATGAAGCGATACGACGTCATCATTGTCGGCGGTGGGCATGCCGGCGCGGAAGCGGCCGCTGCGTCGGCCCGGGCGGGTGCCGCGACCCTGCTGGTTACCCACAAGCCCGGGACCATCGGCGAGATGTCCTGCAACCCGGCCATCGGCGGCCTGGGCAAGGGGCACCTGGTGCGCGAGATCGACGCGCTGGACGGCTTGATGGGCCGCGCGATCGACCGGGCGGGCATCCAGTTCCGCATGCTCAACCGCTCCAAGGGCCCCGCCGTTCGGGGTCCGCGCGCCCAGGCCGACCGCATGCTCTACCGCCAGGCCATGCAGGCGCTGCTGGCCGAGCAGCCCGGCCTGACGATCGTGGCCGGCGCGGCGGCGGACATTCTGCGCGATGCCGCCGGGTCCGTCGCCGGCCTGGTGCTGGAGGACGGCCGACGCATCGGCTGCCGCGCGCTGGTGCTGACAACCGGAACCTTCCTTGGCGGTCTGATCCATATGGGCGAGGAGAAGATCCCCGCCGGTCGGGTCGGGGAGGCACCGTCCATCGGCCTCGCCGACACACTGCGCGGTGCCCGCTTCGCGATGGGACGGCTGAAGACCGGCACGCCGCCACGCCTCGATGGCCGCACCATCGACTGGTCGGCGCTTCAAGAGCAGAAGGGCGACGACCCGCCGGAGCCGTTCTCCACGCTGACCGACCGCATCACCGTGCCCCAGATCAGCTGCCATATCACCAACACCTCGCCGGCGGCGCACGAGTTGATCCGGGCCAATCTGCACCGCGCGCCGATGTATTCCGGCCAGATCGAATCGGCCGGCCCGCGCTACTGTCCCTCCATCGAGGACAAGGTGGTGCGCTTTGCCGACAAGGCGCGGCACCAGATCTTCCTGGAGCCGGAGGGGCTGGACGACGATACGGTCTATCCGAACGGCATCTCGACCTCGCTGCCGCGCGATGTCCAGAGCCAGGTTCTGGCGACCATCCCCGGGCTGGAGCGCGCGGTGATGCTTCGACCCGGCTACGCCATCGAGTACGATTTCGTCGATCCGCGCGAGCTTCATGCGACGCTGGAAACCAGGCGCCTGCCGGGCCTGTTCCTGGCCGGGCAGATCAACGGCACCACGGGCTATGAGGAGGCCGCCGCGCAGGGGCTGATCGCCGGTGTCAACGCGGCGGCGCTGGCGGGCGGGAACGCCGGGCGCGGGGAGGGCTTCGTGCTCGACCGTGCGGACGCCTATATCGGCGTGATGATCGACGACCTGATCCGCCGCGGCGCCACCGAACCCTACCGCATGTTCACCTCGCGCGCCGAGTACCGCCTGCGCCTGCGCGCCGACAATGCCGATCAGCGACTGACCCCGCTGGGGCTGTCGGCCGGCTTCGTCGGGGAGCGGCGGGCGCGCCACTTCACCGACAAGATGTCGGCGCTGGAAGCGGCGCGCCGGCGTCTCGCCGAACTCGCCCTGACGCCGACCGAGGCAAGACATGCCGGCTTGCGGGTCAATCTCGACGGCCAGCGGCGCAGCGCTTTCGACCTGCTGCGCTATCCCGATGTCGGGATCGGGCAGATTTCGGAAATATGGCCTGAAATCAGGGCATTAAGGGCGGATGTCCTGGAGCAGATCGAGATCGACGCGCGTTATGCAGGCTATCTCGACCGTCAGGAGGCCGACATCCGCGCCTTCCGCCGCGACGAGGCGCTGGCGCTGCCGAGCGATCTCGACTACGCCGCTGTCGGCAGTCTGTCCAACGAGGTCCGGCAGCGTCTGGCGGCGGCGCGGCCGGCCACCCTCGGCGCCGCTTCGCGCCTCGAAGGAGTGACGCCCGCCGCCCTGATTGCCCTGCTGCGCCATGTCCGGCGACGGGACGAGGCGCCGGTGCTGCGCGACAGCGCCTGACGGGCGTAGCGATGACAGCCGAGGACCGGCCGCTCAGCCCCGAGGCATTCGCCGAAAGCTGCGATATCGGTCCTGCCATTCTCGATCGCTTCCGGACCTATGCCGGCCTGCTGGCGAAGTGGCAGAAGGCGATCAACCTCGTCGGGCCATCGACGCTCGCCGACCCCTGGCGTCGACACTTCCTCGATTCGGCCCAGCTCATGCCGTTGATTCCGCCCGGCAGTCGCGTCCTGGTCGATTGCGGCAGTGGTGCAGGTTTCCCTGGCATGGTCCTGGCTTTGCTGGGTATTCCCGAAGTTCACCTGATCGAAAGCGACCATAGAAAGGCCGCTTTCCTGGCCAATGTTTCACGTGAAACGGGAACCCCTGTGACGGTGCACGCCACGCGCGTCGAGAAAGTCGACCCCTTCATCGCCGACGTGGTGACCGCGAGAGCGCTGGCGCCACTGGACCGATTGCTTGGGCTGGTGCGGCCTTTCGTCGGGTCAAGAACAATTTCTCTGTTTCCGAAGGGTCAAGATGTTGTGTCTGAGTTGACCGCAGCCACAAAAGGTAGGAAAATCGCCATCGATCGGTTCCCTAGCCGAACCGATCCGAGCGCGACGATCCTGCGCCTTTCCGGAGAATGGTAATGCCTGACGCCATGTCGCTTTCCACCACTCCCGGTCACACCGGGACGGGGCGGCCCCGCATCATCGCCGTCGCCAACCAGAAGGGCGGGGTGGGGAAGACGACGACGGCGATCAATCTCGGCACGGCGCTCGCCGCCTGCGGACAGTCCGTGCTGGTCATCGACCTCGACCCGCAGGGCAACGCCTCGACCGGGCTGGGGATCGATCGCGGCCGGCGCCAGCTCGGCTCCTACCAGGTGCTGTTCGGCCAGGTCGGCGTGGGCGGCGCGGCGCAGCCCACCGCCGTGCCGCGTCTGTCGATCGTGCCGGCCTCGCCGGCCCTGTCCAGCGCCGAGATCGAGCTGGTCGGCACCGGCCGGCCGGAGTTCCTGCTGCGCGGCGCGCTCCAGGCCTCGGTCGGTTATGACTACATACTGATCGACTGCCCGCCGGCGCTGGGCCTGCTGACCCTGAACGCCATGGTGGCGGCCGATGCCGTGCTGGTGCCCCTGCAGTGCGAATTCTATGCCCTGGAGGGCCTGAGCCAGCTGGTGCGCACGATCGAGCGCGTGCGGCGCTCGCTCAACACCCGGCTGGAGATCCAGGGCGTGGTGCTGACCATGTACGACCGGCGGAACAATCTCTCCGACATGGTGGCCCAGGACGTGCGGGGCTATTTCGGCGATAAGGTCTACGAGACCATCATCCCTCGCAATGTGCGGGTCTCCGAGGCGCCGTCCCACGGCAAGCCGGTGCTGGTCTACGACATGAACTGCGCCGGGTCGCAGGCCTATATCCACCTCGCCGGCGAACTGCTGCGCCGCGAGCGGCAGCGGGCGGCCTGAGATGGCGATCGCCAAGCGCAGCGCGCTGGGCACCTCGCTCAGCGATCTGGTGGGGGTGATGCGCGACGATTCGGGCGCACCCGCCGTCGACGCCACCACCGCCCTGCCGATCGAGGCTCTCGCGCCCGGCCCGTTCCAGCCGCGCCGGCGCTTCAACGAGGAGGAACTGGAGAGCCTCGCCGCCTCCGTGCGCGAGAACGGCATCATCCAGCCGATCCTGGTGCGGCCCGACCCGATCCACGACAACCGTTTCCAGATCATCGCCGGCGAGCGTCGCTGGCGCGCGGCCCAGCTGGCCCAGTTGCACGAAGTGCCGGTCATCGTCCGCGATCTGGCGGATGCCGACGCCGCCCATGTGGCGGTGATCGAGAACGTGCAGCGCGAGGATCTGTCGCCGATCGAGGAGGCGCGGGGCTATCGCCGGCTGATCGAGGAATTCTCCCACACACAGGACGCGCTCGCCCGCATCATCGGCAAGTCGCGGCCGCATATCGCAAACACCATGCGCCTGCTCGACCTGCCCGAACCGGTGCAGGACATGGTGGGGCAGGGGCAGTTGTCGGCCGGCCATGCCCGGGCGCTGATCGGCGCCGAGGACGTCCTCGCCCTCGCCCGGTCCGTGCAGAAAAAGGGGCTGTCGGTCCGCCAGACCGAGGCCCTGGTTCGCCGCGGACGGGAACCGGTCCGGCGTGGCCGCCAGGCAGGGGGCGCGACCGCGCCCGAGAAGGATGCCGACACGCTGGCGCTCGAGCGGCGACTCTCCGACGTGCTCGGTCTCAAGGTGGAGATCTCCCATCGCGGCGAGACAGGCGGGTCGATCGCCATCCACTACGCCACGCTGGACCAGCTCGACGACGTGATCGAGCGGCTGGGAAACGTATAACATTTTGAAATAATTATCTTTTTCGGCGCGCCTCGACGGCGATGCCGAGCAGTACACGTTGTGCCAGAAGATCGGCGGGTTGGCCCGTGCGCTTCGCCGCCGCCTCGGCATCGACCAGCCGGTCCAGGGCGTCGGCTACCCCGGCCGGCGACCATTGCGAGAGCTGGCGGCGGAAGGCCGGCACCTGCTTGAAGAAGACCGGCGGCCGCAGCCCCTTCATGGCATCCTCGATAGTGCGCCCGGCCGCGACGGCGGCCAGGGCCTGTTGCAGCCGGCCGAAATGACGCTGGCCGGCGCGCAGCAGCGTGACGGCGGCCACACCGTCCCCGGCCAGACGGTCGAGGCCGCGGTCGAGGGCCGCGAGGTCGCCGAGACCGGCCGCCATCACCACGTCGTCGAGCGTGTCCTCGGCTGAATCGCCGATCGCCACCTGGGCATCCGCGAGGGTGATGGTGCCGGCCTCCCCGGCATAGGTCACCAGCTTCTCCACCTCGCGCCGCGCCAGAAGGTGGTCGGCGGCGAGGCGCTGGCCTAGATAGGCCGCCGCCTCGGGCTCCAGTCGCTTGCCGGCCTCCCGGGCCAGCCGGTCGACCAGTTCGGCGATCCCCGCGCCTTCGGGCCTGTAGCAGGGGATGGCGGCGGCGTTGGCCGCCTTCTCCGCCAGGCTGCGCAGCCGCGATCGGGGCGCCAGGTCACCGGCCAGAAGCACCACGAGATGACCGGCGGACGCGGACTCCAGGACCGACGACACGGACTCCGAGACGCTGTCGCCTGCATCGCGTACACGTACGACGCGGTCTCCCCGCATCAGCGAAAGGGCCATGACCTCGTCGAACAGCCGCGCCTTATCCTTTGAAATCGTTGATGTATCGAGATCAACAATCGCCATCGGATCCGGTGCGGCCCCGAGGACTCGCGAGACGAGTACGCGTGCACGCTCCGCCACCAGCCCGTTATCTGGCCCGTAGATCAGCACGGCACGTATGTCAGTCGACGGCGACTCGATGAAGCGGTCGGCCTGGGCCGGCGGCACCTTCACGGCGCGGCCGTGTTCTCTTGCGCGAAATGGAGGGCGAGCTGGGTGCGGATCTGCTCCGAGGTCGCCCTGATCGCCCGGTCGCGCGCATCGCGCTCGGCAATCAGCGTGGCGAACTGATCGTCGAGAATGTTGTAGCTGGTGATCGTGCGCGCGGTGTCACGGTAGACCGTCTCGCCACGCGCCAGATCGGTGAGCACGAACGCCGCCTCGATCGTCAGATTGCCGCGGGTCGAGGTGTCGTCCTCCCGCACGCCGAGATTGCGCTGGGTCTCGGTCAGCGTGACATCCAGGGTGTAGGCGGGATCGGCCGGCCGGCCGTTCGGATTGAGGCGCTCTATCAGATTGGTGCGCATGAGCTGGCCCTCGCGCTCCGCGATGACGCCGATATCGATGGCGGCGAGTTGCTGGGCGACCGGCCCATATCCGCCAAGGTCGCCATAGAGCGGTTGGAACCCACACCCCGCCAGCCCACCGCAGGCAAGCAGCAGGGCGCCGATCCCGCCGAGCAGGGCTCTACGCCGCGACAACGTTGACGATCCGGTTGGGCACCACGATCACCTTGCGCACGGTCATGCCCTCGACCGCGCGCATCACGTTCGGTTCCGCCATCGCGCGCTCCTCGGCGACGTCCTTGGCCGCGTCGCGCGGCAGCTCGATGGTGGCGCGCACCTTGCCGTTGACCTGCACGGCGATGGTGATCTGGTCCTCGACCAGCAGGGCCGGGTCGTAGTCCGGCCAGGCCTGCTCGATGACCAGCCCTTCGCGGCCCAGCGCCTGCCACATCTCCTCCGCCAGGTGCGGGGTGATCGGCGCGATCATGACGGTCAGCGCCTCGAGCGCGTGGCGCACGAGCCAGTCCTCGCCGGCGCCTGAGCCGTCGAGCTCGGCCAGCTGGTTGGTGAACTCGCGAATACGGGCAACGGCGCGGTTCATGCGGAATCCGTCGAAATCCTCGCCCACGCCCTTGATGGTGCGGGCCAGCCCGCCGAGCAGCCTGGAAGCGGCGCCCGAGAGCTGCGCCGGCTGCGCGCTTCCGGCCTCGGCCAGCGGGAAGGCCGGCTCCGAGACGAAGCGCCAGAGCCGGTTGACATAGCGCCAGGCTCCCTCGAGGCCGGCCTCGGTCCATTCCAGGTCACGTTCGGGCGGGCTGTCGGACAACAGCACCAGCCGGGCGGTGTCGGCGCCGTAATTGCCGATGACGTGCTCCAGCCCGACGACGTTCTTCTTGGACTTGGACATCTTCTCCAGCCGGCCGCGCTGCACCGGCACGCCGTCCGCCGCGCGCAGCCATTGGCCGTCCTTCTCGACGATCTCCTCCGGGTAGAGCCAGCCGCCATCCGACGCACGGTAGGTCTCGTGCACCACCATGCCCTGGGTCATCAGCCCGGCGAAGGGTTCGTCCACCGTCTCGTAGCCGCAGCGTTTCAGCGCCCGGGTGAAGAAGCGGCTGTAGAGCAGGTGCAGGATGGCGTGCTCGATGCCGCCGATATACTGGTCGACCGGCATCCAGTACCTTGACGCCGCCGGGTCGACGCCCTGCTCGGAATGCGGCGAGCAGAAGCGCAGGAAATACCACGAACTCTCGAAGAAGGTGTCGAAGGTGTCGGTCTCCCGGATCGCCGGACGGCCGGTCTCCGGACAGGTGGTGTGCTTCCAGGTCGGGTGGTTGTCGAGTGGGTTGCCCGGCTTCGACCAGTCGATGTCGTCGGGCAGGGTGACCGGCAGCTGGTCCTCGGGCACCGGCACCATGGCGCCGTCGTCGACCCGGTAGACCACCGGGATCGGGCAGCCCCAGTAGCGCTGGCGCGAAACGCCCCAGTCGCGCAAGCGGTAACGCACGGCGCCTTCGCCGATGCCGCGCCGCTCCAGCTCGGCGATGATGCGGGCCTTGGCCTCCTCGACCGTTAGCGTCTCGGTCGCCTCGGTGAAGGGGCCGAGCGCGTAATGGTGTCGCCCGCCCTGCGTGTCGACATAGGCCGTCCGGGAGACGTGGAGCAGGCGATCGCCATCGATCGTCTGCGACGGATCGGCGTCGAAGCGCGCCCGGACCCCGGCGTCGAGCGCCGCGGCCGCGTCGTCGTCGAGCGCCCTTGCGCCCTCCGGCCACAGCACCGGGATCACCGGCAGCCCGTATTTGCGGGCGAAGTCGAGGTCGCGCTGGTCGTGCGCCGGGCAGCCGAAGATGGCGCCGGTGCCGTACTCCATGAGCACGAAATTGGCGATGTAGACCGGCAGCTCGACGCCGTCGCGGAATGGATGGCGCGCGCTGAGCCCAGTGTCGAAGCCGCGCTTCTCGGCGGTCTCGATCACCTCCTCGGAAGTCCCGAGCTTGCGGCACTCCTCGATGAAGGCGGCGGCGTCCGCACGGGTCTCGGCGATGCGCTCGGCCAGCGGATGGTCGGGCGCCACGGCGAGGAAGCTGGCGCCGAAGAGGGTGTCCGGTCTGGTGGTGAAGACCTCGAGCGGCTCGGCCTCGCCGGCGATCTCGAAGCGCAGGCGCGCGCCGACGGACCGGCCGATCCAGTTCGCCTGCATCAGGCGCACCCGTTCGGGCCAGCGCTCCAGCCCGTCCAGTGCCGCCAGCAATTCGTCGGCGAACTCGGTGATCTTCAGGAACCACTGGTTCAGCTTGCGGCGCTCGACCGTGGCTCCGGTTCGCCAGCCGCGGCCGTCGATCACCTGCTCGTTGGCCAGCACGGTGTTGTCGACCGGGTCCCAGTTCACCCAGCTCTCCCGCCGATAGGCGAGGCCCGCCCTGAGGAAGTCGAGGAACATCTTCTGTTCGTGGCGGTAGTAGCCGGGATCGCAGGTGGCGATCTCCCGGTCCCAGTCATAGGACAGGCCGAGCGTGCGCAGCTGTTCGCCCATCACCCGGATGTTCTCATAGGTCCATTCCCGGGGGTGGACGTCGTTCTGGATGGCCGCGTTTTCCGCCGGCAGTCCGAAGGCGTCCCAGCCCATGGGATGCAGCACGGTGTGGCCTCTTGCCCGCTTGTAGCGGGCGACCACGTCGCCGATCGCATAATTGCGCGCGTGGCCGACATGCAGGCGGCCGGACGGATAGGGGAACATCTCCAGCACGTAGTATTTCGGCCGGTCCGGATCCTCGACCGCTTTGAAGGCCTCGCGCTCGCGCCAGACATTCTGCCATTTCGGCTCCGCATCGCGGAAATTGTAGCGTGACATCAATCGTTCCTGCCGGCTTCGCGGGCATGCTGGCATGGCTGCCGTCGACGCCGCCTGAATAGCGCGCGGTGGCGCGGCCCGCAACGCACAACAGCCGGACGCAGGCCATGCGCTGACGCCATGTCCCGATGAATCGGACGCCGGAAACGGCAGGGGGGTCGCCGGCCGCGCCAAGGAGAAGGAGGGTGCCGGGGGCGGTTATCCGCCGAGCGAGGCCGTGCGCAACTGCCGGGCCCGGGTCAGGATCGCTTCCTCGAGCTGGTTGGCGGTACTTTCATTCACCGCGGCGTCGACCCAGGCGCCGCTCTCGTCGCGCACCTGGCGGAAGACCGCGACGCGCACCGCGTCGGCGCGCAAGGCCGGATCGAGGACGTAGACATTCACCTTGATGCGCTCGCCCGGCGTGGCCGGCGGCGAATACCAGTCGGTCAGGATGACGCCGCCGAAGGGATCGGCGGAGTTGACCGGCATGAAGGAGATGGTGTCGAGCGAGGCGCGCCAGAGATAGCTGTTGACGCCGAGGCCGGTGCCGTCGGCCGCTTCCTCGCCGCGGTTGGTCGAACTCAGCAGCACGATGCCGTCGGGTCCGACCAGGCTGCCGATGCGCTCGCGCCGGTTGGCTTCGAAATCACCGGGACCGGGCGCGCCCGGCTCTTCCGGTGCCAGGCTGAAATCGTCGGCGCAGCCGGCGAGCACCAGCGGGCCGGCGATGACGGCCATGCAGAGGAACAGCGTGGCGGGCTTGAAGATCTTGACCCGTTCACCGGTCGATGACTGCGGCATGCACTTCGATCCTGGACTTTATTCGCGTCAGCCCCGTTGGCAGCGGCGTTCTCGCCATTGCTTGCGGCACTTTTATGGCGCGCCGATTTCGGCGGCGCGGCGACAACATGCATGGACTGGCGGTTGCAAGTCAAAGAGAAAGGGGCGGCCCCCGAGGACCGCCCCTTCCCGTCATTCAATCCGGCGGCCGGACCCCGGGGAGACCCCGAAGGACCGGCCGTTCCGGAAAACCTTACCAGGCCGCCGTGGCACCCAGCAGGAACACCACGCCGTCGCGGTTGAAGGCGCTCGCCGCCGCACCGGTGTCGGTACGCTCGTCCTGGTAGAACACGACTTCGCCGTACGGGGTGAAGCCCGGGAACAGCGCGTATTCGGCGCCGACGCCGGCCGCGTAGCCCTCACGGTCACGCACCGTGCCGCCGATCGTCCGGCTGTCCTGATAGCCCAGCGCGTTGGCGCCGACCGTCAGGCCGTCGATCGAGTAGGTGGCGCCGGCACCGTAGATCTCGGACGAGCCGCCCGTGCCGACATCGCCGCCCGAATCGGTGTTGTCGCCGTAGAAGCCACCGATGGTGAAGCCGCCGAAATTGGCGCGCACCGAGATGATGTAGGCGAACAGGTCGTTGTCGGTGATGTCGGTCGAGTCGGCGAACGACAGACCGCCACCGATGACGAAGCTACCACCCTCGAAGTTGAAGGTGTAGTTGCCGGCGATGTCCACACGATCCTCGAAGCTCGAGAAGGTGTTGGTCAGGTCCGGATCGCCGTGGCGCTCCTCGTCGTTCGGGGCGAAGGACACGCCGACATCGGCGTCGCCGAACTCACCGATATAGGTGATGCGGGTGCCGTCGGTGAAGCCGTCGATGACGGCGGTCGAGGTGGCAGGGTCGGAGAAGGCGTAGCTGCCGTAGTCGCCGTCGGCGATGCCCGAACCCGTGGACGGCACGCCGAACGCGCCGAGGGTCGTGGTCACGCCTTCCTTGCCGCCGAGGCGGACTTCGCCGAAATCGCCGGAGACGTAGATCCAGCTCTCGTCGATCAGGAAGGTGGTGTCGCCGGTCTGCGTGGTGCTGAGCACGCCGCAGTCGCCGGCGATGAAGTCGGTGCAGGTGACGTTGTTGCGGTTGCCGTCGGTGTCGTCGATGTTGATGCGGAAGCCGTACTCGAGGCCGTTGTCCGACAGACCATTGCCGTTCAGGTTGATGGTGGTGTCGACGCGGCCGCCATACTCGCGGGAATTCGCCGGCTCGTTGTCGTCGTCGACGAAGCCGAAGTTGACGTCCACCGAGCCGGTGATGTTGAGATCGATCTGGCCGTAGGCCGGGGCGGCGAGACCGAGAGCGACGAGCGCGCTGGTCCCAAGCAGAACCTTCTTCATGTCCTCAATTCCTCCAAGTTCAGACCGTTTCCGGTCATGACCGCGGGTTCCCGAATTTGCGCAGAAGGAAACCCGCTAAGACGGCCGGGACCGTGGAGGGCCCCGACGGAGAAGGGAATAAGCCTGAAAGAATCCGCTGACAATTGCCCCTGTGCCGCCGAGTACACACATTTGAAGTTGTGTGGCGGGAATATCACAAATGATTATAATTGCGGGAAATAAAGAGCAGAATATTCATCCAAGACGGGCCGGTGCCGGGCACGGGCCATATCGCGTCACCGCCCGTCGCGCCAACGGAAAAGGGCGGCCCGAAGACCGCCCTCCCGTCGTCCAATCACCAGCTGGCGGCCCTGAACGGCCCGCCCGCCGGCCGATGACCCTTACCAGGCCGCCGTGGCACCCATGAGGAACACAACACCGTCGGTGCTGGTCATCGCGACGTCGTCGTCCTCCTGATAGAAGACCACTTCGCCATAGGGTGTGAAGCCCGGGAACAGCGCATACTCGGCGCCGAAGCCGGCGGCGAAGCCCTCGTCATCAACCGTGGCCATGCTGAACGTGCGGCTGTCCTGATAGCCCAGCGCGTTCGCGCCGACCGTCAGCCCGTCGATCGAGTAGGTGGCGCCGGCACCGTAGATCTCGTAAGAGCCACCGGTTCCGACATCACCGAGGCTGTCACCATTGTCTCCGTAGAAGCCGCCAATGGAGAAGCCGCCGAAATTGGCGCGAACCGAGATGATGTAGCCGAAGAAATTGTTTTCGGTGTCGTCGGTCGCATCGGCGAAGGAGATGCCGCCACCGATCTGGAAGCTGCCACCCTCGAAGTTGAAGGTGTAGTTGCCGGCGATGTCGATGCGGTCCTCGATCGCCGAGAAGTCGTTGTCGAGATCGGGATCGCCGTGACGCTCCTCGTCGGACGGAGCGAAGGACACACCCACGTCGGCGTCGCCGAACATTCCGATATAGGTGATGCGCGTCGAATCGGTGAAGCCGCCGATCAGCGCGGTGTTATTGCCGCTGGGCGCGGAATAGGCGTAAGCGCCGTAGTCGCCGTCCGCGATGCCCGTGCCGGTCGACGGCACGCCAAACGAGCCCAGGGTCGTGGTCACGCCTTCCTTGCCGCCGAGGCGGACCTCGCCGAAATCGCCACGCACGAAAATCCAAGACTCGTCGATGACGAAGTCCGTCGCTGACGACTCGGACGGCGTACGGTCGTCGAGGTTGATCCGGAAGCCGTAGGTCAGGCCGTTGTCGGACAGGCCGTCACCATTCAGGTTGAGGGTGGTGTCGACGAAACCGCCGTATTCACGGTTATCGGAGCCATCGGGCTCGCCGTCGTCGTCGACGAAGCCGAAATGCACGTCCACCGAGCCGGTGATGTTGAGGTCGAGCTGGCCGTAGGCCGGGGTAACGAGACCGAGGGCGACGAGCGCGCTGGTCCCAAGCAGAACCTTCTTCATATCCTCAATTCCTCCACGGGATGGCCGGGTCGGGATGCCGTTCCGTTCGGCGTCCGCGCCGGCCGCATTGCGTCGATCAAGCGACCGGCCCGGCGACCCCCGAAGGTTGGCGCCGGAGCCGGCCTGAACTTGGAAGAAGGGCGTTCCCGCCGGTTGAGACACCGCCCTTGCGGACGGAACCGGCCGTAAAGCCCTGCCCGCCTCCGGTCTGCGCTCCATCGGCGAACAGCTGCTTTCTAAGGTCGATATACTTTCAGGGGCAACGCAAAACGCGAGTATCGGCACGACTTGCTCGCGCCCTGTGGCAGAAAAGTCACAAAGGATGTGGCACCCAGAACGAGATTCTAGAATTCCGACGCGATAAGAAGGTCGGCGGTCCCGGTCGAGGCGCGGCGGTCCCGGTTTAGGCGCGGCGGATCGGCCGGCTCAGGCGGGGACGATCACCTCCATGGCGTGTAGCTGCTCGAGCAGCTTGGCCCGCGCCTGGTCGGAGAGGCCGCTGGCCGCCGCCAGCTCCCGGTCGCTGAAGCGCCGGCGCGCCACCACCCAGGCGATCGGCTTGTCGAGGCCGGCGGGGATGGCCACGGCCTTGGCGCCGCGCACCAGGCAGGGCCGGCCGTTGACGGTGCGCACCTGGAAGTCGTCGGCGGTGACCTGGAAGGACCCTCCGGTCCCGCCATCGGCGGGCAGCGCCACCTCGGTCCGGTCGTAGCGGTAGCCGGCGACGTGGCGCGCCACCGCCTCCAGCACCTCCGGATCGCGGCAGATCCCGGCCAGCGCGTCGCCGAGAGCGGCGAGATGCCGGCGCTGGTCTTCGCCGCCGGCGGGCAGGCGGGCACGGAACTCGGCCTGCGTCACCGCCTTCTCGAACAGCATCGACATGATGTCGAGGCCGATCGGGTAGGTCACGCCCATGGCCACGTGGATGGTGCTTTCCGAGGAGGCGAGCGCGTCGTGATACCAGCCGCGCGGCAGGTAGAGCAGGTCGCCCGGGGTCAGCGTCACCTGCTGGGTCAGCCGGCCCTTGTGCTTCTCGTCGAAGCCCTCGGGCAGGTTCTTGAAGCGGGCATGGGCGATGGGGTCGGTGAAGTGCCGTTCGTAGAGGTTCCAGACCTTCTCGCCGGCGATGTGGAAGGCGAAGACGTCGTGGCTGTCGAAATGCGACTTGAAGGCTGGATGCGCCTTCCAGGAGCAGTAGAGATTGCCCTGCGCCTTGCCGCCCACGCCTTCCTCCAGCGCCCGCGCGGCCGCCCTGAGCCCGGTGTTCAGCTGGTCGATCTCGTTGAGCACGATGGAGGCACCGCGGGCGAGCCAGGCTCTGACCTTGCCGAGATCGGGCCGCAGCACCGGCTGGCCGTCCCGGCTGCGGTCCGGCACGCAGTATTCCTCGGGCTTCAGGTTGCGGTGGTCCATCACCAGCAGCATGGATTTCGAGGACCAGATCAGCGACTGGTTGACCAGGTCGGTCAGCGCCTGCCAGCTCATCACACCGGCGAACTTCTCCGGCGTGCCCTTCAGGTGCAGCGGCTTCCTGTTGAAGTACTCGGCGAAGAACTCCGCCTCCGTCATCGGCTGCAGGATCTCCGCGAAGGAGGCGACGGGGGCGGCGGTGCTTGCGGTGGCCATCGGCGTGACTTTCCTCACCGGTCGGCGGTTGCGTCGGACGGGACCGGCGGCACTATAACGCGGGCCCGCGCCACGCCAACCCGTCGCCTGACGGCACCCCGGCGGCCTTGCGCCGCGGCCTTGCGTCGTCGCCATGGCGGAGTACCCTTGGCGCCTTGCCGATGTGTCAGCCCCAGCCGCAGACCGAGCACCGAATGTCCATCGCCGAGAACCTGGCCGCCGAGAACCTGGCCGACGTCCACGCCCGCATCGCCGAGGCCGCCCGCGCCGCCGGCCGCGATCCCCAGGCGATCGAGCTTGTCGCCGTCTCCAAGGTGCAGCCGCCGGAGCGGGTCGAGGCGGCGCTCGCCGCCGGCCACCGCCGCTTCGGCGAGAACCGGGTGCAGGAGGCCGATGCGCGCTGGCAGCCTCTGAAGCCCCGCCATGACGACCTCGTCCTGCACCTGATCGGCCCCCTGCAGACCAACAAGGTGAAGCCCGCCCTGGCGCTGTTCGACGTGATCGAGAGCCTCGACCGGCCGAAGCTGGCCCGGGCCATCGCCCGCGACCTGCAACAGGTGCCGCGGCCGCCGGAACTGCTGGTGCAGGTCAATACCGGGGCGGAGCCGCAGAAGGCCGGCGTGCTGCCCGCGGCGCTCGACGACCTCCTGGCGCTGTGCCGGGACGAGCTCGGCCTCGCCGTGGCCGGGCTGATGTGCATCCCGCCGCTGGAGGAGAACCCGGCCCTGCACTTCGCCTTCCTGGCCGAGCAGGCCGCCCGGCTGGCCCTGCCCGTCGTCTCCATGGGCATGAGCGGGGACTACGAGACCGCCATTCGCCACGGCGCCACGCGGGTGCGCGTCGGCACCGCCATCTTCGGCGAGCGGGATCAGGGGTAAGTGGGCGACGGGGCACACTTTCCACCGGCCGTTCACTTCCCACAGTCATCCCGGCCGACCGGAGGGAGAGCCGGGATCCGGTCGCCCGTCTTCACGAACCCGGCACGGGCGAGGACGGCGGGGAGATCCCGGGTCTCGGCTTCGCCTCGCCCGGGATGACGGTCAAGTATTTGTAATTATTATGTTTTCTTGTCATTCCCGCGCAAGCGGGAATCCAGTCCTGCGGTGCGAGCGGCACGGTCGGCCTGGATCCCGGATCAAGTCCGGGATGACGTCTAGTATATTGATATTTTTGATCTTTCCTGTCATTCCCGCGCAAGCGGGAATCCAGTCCTGCGGTGCAAGCGGCACGGTCGGCCTGGATCCCGGCTCTCCCTTCGGTCGGCCTGGATCCCGGCTCTCCCTTCGGTCGGCCGGGATGACCCGGTGGGGATGACCCGGTGGAGATGACCCGGTGGAGATGACCCGGGGAGATGACCCGGGGGAAGAGATGCGTTCGCCCCACGGTGTGGCCGCCGCCCCTACAGAAGGTGGCCGCTGCGTTCCTTCTTGG
>JAVKFF010000194.1:0-60319 GCA_040226215.1 Azospirillaceae bacterium | reverse complement strand
AGCCATGGCTGGCGCGGGTCAGGGCGCGGATCGCCGGCGGACCGTAGGTGGCGTTGTAGAGCGCGGCCGACCGGCCGGTGGTGTGGTAGCCGGGCTGGGATTCGGCCTCGAGAATGGTGATTCTGGAGGCGTCTCCCAGCTCGCCCCCCAGCGCATAGCCGGCCGAGGCGCCGGCGATGCCGGCACCGATGATCACGATATCCTGGGAAGCCATGTCCGCCCTGCCCCTGCCGTCGTCCGAGTGCACGTGGGCGGCGGCGGCAAGGAGCCGCCGGCGCCCGAAGCGGGCAACGCTAGGCGCAATGGCCGGTGGCGGGCAAGTCCCGGGGCGCTTGCGGGGAGCCAGTCAGTGTCCGACGCCGGCGGACCTTCATTCCAGGTCGGCGCAGGACAGGCCGATGGCGTCCAGACCCTCCTCCAGGAAGTCGCCGAGCTGGGGGATGCCCAGCAGGTAGCCCGGCATCTGCCGGTCGCGGGTCGAGGCGGCCTGGGCGCGGGCGTCCTCCCACTCCTCGCCGCTATAGTCGCCACGGCCGATCCAGGCCAGCGCCACGAGATCGTACTGCTCGTCCTCGTTCAGCACGTCGATGGCGCCGGCGAGTGCCTCGAAGGTCGGATCGTCGGGATAGGCCTCGAGGATCTCGACATCCCTGTCGTCGCTCGGGTTGGAGCCGGGATCGGGCTCCACCACACCCTCCTGGCCATCGAAGATGCGCGCCAGCTGGATGATGGTGCAGACCTCTTCCAATGATACCGTCAGCATCGCTCAGTTCCCCTCAACATCGCGGCTCCGGTCGTCCTCGGCCGCGCGCTTGCCCCGTCCCCTCGTGGCCACCTCGCGCGGTCCGAGGCACTCGGCGATATCAACACGGTCGAGCGTCTCGCGTTCCTCCAGGGCCGCGATCAGCCGGGCGACCTTGGACCGTCGCGATTCAAGTGTCTCGAGGGCCCGCGCGTCGGCCTCGTCGAGGATGCGGCGCACCGCCTGGTCGGCGGCCGCGGCCGTCGCCTCTGAGAAGCGCCGCGGCTGCGCGATCTCGCGGCCGAGGAAGGGGTGGTCCTCGCTCTCCCGCACATCGACCGGTCCGACCTCGGACGACATGCCCCAGCGCCCGACCATCCAGCGCGCGAGCTGGGTCGCCATGCGGATGTCCTCGTCGGCGCCGGAACTGAGGCTGCCAAGGAAGACCCGCTCGGCCGCCCGGCCGCCCAGGATCACCGACAGCCGGCTGCGCAGATAGTCCTCCGGCAGCGTGTGGCGCTCGATCTCGGCCACCTGATGGGTGCCGCCGAGCGCCCGGCCGCGCGGGATGATGGTCACCTTGTGCAGCGGGTCGGTGTCGGGCAGGAAATAGGCGACCGCCGTGTGGCCGGACTCGTGCACCGCCAGGCGGTGACGCTCGTCCGCGTGGATCGCCATCGTGCGCAGGCTGCCCATGATGATGCGGTCGCGCATGGAGTCGAAATGCCGCGCCTCGACCCGGTCGAGGTCCTCGCGCGCCGCCGCCATCGCCGCCTCGTTCACCAGGTTCTTCAGGTCCGCGCCCGAGAAGCCGGGGGTGCCGGCGGCGACGCGCGCGAGATCGACGTCGGCGGCCAGCGGCACGTCGCGGGCGTGGACCTTCAGGATGGCCAGGCGGGCGGCGAGATCGGGCAGTTCGAGCGTGATGTGCCGGTCGAACCGGCCCGGCCGCAGCAGGGCCGGGTCCAGCACGTCGGGCCGGTTGGTGGCGGCCAGCACCACGACCGCCTCATGGCCCTCGAAACCGTCCATCTCGGCAAGGATCTGGTTCAGGGTCTGCTCGCGTTCGTCATGGCCGCCGCCGAAGCCCGCACCGCGGACCCGGCCGATGCTGTCGAGCTCGTCGATGAAGATGATGCTGGGGGCGGCCTTCTTCGCTTCCTCGAACAGGTTGCGCACGCGCCCGGCGCCGACGCCGACGAAGACCTCGATGAATTCCGAGGCGGAGATCGGGAAGAACGGCACCTTGGCCTCCCCGGCAAGCGCCCGGGCGAGAAGGGTCTTGCCGGTGCCGGGCGGACCTTCGAGCAGAATGCCGTGCGGCACCTCCGCCCCCAGCCGCCGATAGCGCTCCGGATCGCGCAGGAAGGCGAGGATCTCCGCCACCTCGGCCTTGGCGTTGTCCTGGCCGGCGACCTGGTCGAAGGTGACCTTGGGCACGCCCTCGGGCTCGATCTTGCGGGTGCGGCCCTTCAGCAGGCCGCCGAGTCCGTAGCGGTCCAGCCCGTTCGCGATGCCCCCGCCCGAGGCACGGCGCATCAGGTAGTACCAGACGCCGAGGATAAGGATCCATGGCAACAGCGCGCCGATCCAGCCGAGGAGGCCGCCTTCGTCGCCCACCGCCCGGATCTCGACGCCTTCGCCCTCAAGCCGGTCGAGCAGGCCGGAATCGCCGAGCGGCGGAATCTGGGTGGTGAAGGCGAGCGTGCCGCCGTCCACGCCCTCGATCGCGCGGCGGACGGTTCCGCGGATGGTTTCGCCCGCGAAGGTCACGGTGGCCACATCGCCGCCGTCGACCAGCTCGACGAAGCGGGAATAGGAGATATCGGTCGCCGCCGGCTGCAACGGGACGCCGAAGACGATGACGTAGACGAAGAGGCCGGCGAGCGCCAGCAACAGCCAGCGGAAGGGATTGCCGGCGGGACCGCCTCCGCCGCCCGTTTCCGCCTCGCCACCCGGTTTCCGCCTTGAGTCCGCCATCCGCCCACGCCTGAATACTGGTGCTGATTGCGCGCGATGATGACGCCGTCTGCGGCGATCGGCATTGATCCCGGTCAATGGGCAGGCGGGCGGGAGTGGCGGCCTCGACCCCAGCGAGGTCAGGTCGCGCCAACCCGCCGGATGAAGTCGCCGAAGACGGCGAGCTGCTTGGCGACCAGCTCGCGGGTCGTCTCGTCGGTGAGCGCGCCGTCCTCGCCGAACTTCCCAGGCGCGCCCATGACGAAGATCTCCGGCCGCGTGAAGGTGATGGCCTCGACGAAGACCATGACCTGGCGCAGATGGTACTGCATGCGCGCGCCGCCCAGCGGGCTCGGCGAGGCAGACTGCAGGGCGACCGGCTTGTTGCGCAATGGCTGGTCCTCCAGCCGCGAGATCCAGTCGATGGCGTTCTTCAGGGCGCCGGGAATGGAGAAGTTGTATTCCGGCGAGACGAAGATGACGCCGTCGGCCTCGCGCACCGCGGCGCCGAGCGCCATGACATCGTCGGGGAAGCCGTCGCTCGCCTGCAGGTCCGCGTTGTAGAGCGGAAAGCCGCTGAAGGACGGCGCGGCGGTGATGGTCATGTCTCGGGGCGCCAGGGCCGGCAGGGCTCGGGCGAGGGCCGCGTTGTACGACCCCCGGCGCAGGCTGCCGCAGATGGTGAGAACGGCGAGGTTGGCGGAGTCGGACATCGGTTTGAAGTCTCCGTAAGTGGCGTTGGGAACGGAGAACGAAATTGTCCTGCCGTGCCCGACGTCAACGCGACGGCGCGCGCGCGAGTTCCATCCGGGGCCGAGGCCGCGTAGCGCTCAGCCGGCGTTTCCTGTCCGCCGCCGGATCAGGGCGGAGCCCGGGACGTGGGAAAGCGACCCCTGGCTCTCCAGCGCATGCTCGAGATTGCGCAGGGCGATGCGGGCGTGCTCGCGCATGATCGCCTCGGCGCGCGCGCCCTCCCGCCGTGCGATCGCCTGCAGGACCGAGCGGTGCTGGTCCTGGGCGATGGTGAATATGTGGTGCGAAGCCGGGAGATGGGCCTGCACCTCGACCATGGCGCTGGGCGAGGCGAAGGGCAACGCGTTCACCCGCTCCAGTTGACGCTCCAGCGAGGCGTTGCCGGCCAGCGCGATCAGCATGTCGTGAAAGCGCCGGTTGAGCGCGATGTAGCGCGCCATGTCGAAGCCGCCAGGCCCCGTGCCGATGACCTCGTCGATGGCGTCGACAACCTTTTCCGCCGCCGCCAGCTTCGCCCTCGGCACGCCGTGCTCGGCCGCCAGACGGACGGCGAGGCCCTCCAGCGTGCCGCGAATCTCGATCGCCTCCTTCACCTCGCGCTCGCTGAAGGTCCGGACCGCGAAGCCGCCCGAGGGGATGGCCTCCAGCAGGCCCTCCTCCTCCAGCCGCACCAGGGCGATACGCAGGGGCGACCGCGAGAGGCCGAGGCGGTCGACCATCTGCAGCTCGGAGACGCGCTCGCCCGGCTTCAGCTCGCCGCGGATGACGAGTTCGCGCAAGGCCAGCTGTGCCTTCATGGTCTGCGAGAGCTGGCGCCGCTCGGATCCGCCGCTCATGCCGTGCTCCCGTCCGCCGACATGGTGCGGGCGATGCACGCCGCTTTGCCCGACCCGGTCAAACGTCATCTCCGTCCGGCATCAGGCCGGCCGCTCGCCGGTGTCGACGGTAATGGTGCCGCCGGCGAGGCGCGAGACGCAGGTGCAGAGCTTGGCGTTGGCCGCCTTTTCCGCGTCGCTGAAGAAGACGTCGCGGTGGTCGATCGGGCCGTCGGCCGCCAGGATCGGCAGGGCGCACAAACCGCACTCGCCGCGCCGGCAGTCGGAGATCATCTCCACGCCGGCCGCCTCCAGCGCCTCCAGCATGGAGCGGCCCGGCGGCACCTCGATCGCGCGGCCGTCGCCGGCGAGGCGGACGGTGAAGGGCGCGGTCGGATAGCGGCCGCTGCGCCCGAAGGTTTCGAAGCGCAGCAAATCGGCCGGCCGGCCGGCATCGCGCCAGGCCTGGCGGGCGGCGTCCAGCATCGGCAGGGGACCGCAGACATAAAGCTCGCCGCCCGGCGCCAGCCGGCCGATCTCGGCCGCGAGGTCGATGCGCTGTCCCGCCTCGCCGACGAAGGTCTGCAGCCGCGGGCCGAGCAGTGTCCCGAGTTCCTCCGCGAAGGCGAGGTCGGCCGCCCGGCGCACGCCATAGAGCAGGCGGAAGTCGGCGCCGCGCTCCGCCAGGGCCAGGGCGTGGGCGTGGATCGGCGTGATGCCGATGCCGCCGGCGACGAGAAGGTATTCCGGCCGCCCGGCGGCGAGCGGGAAATCGTTCACGGCCATGCCCACGCTGAGTGCCGCGCCCGGCACCAGCCGCCACATGTGGCGCGAGCCGCCATGGCTGTCGGCCAGCCGCTTCACCGCGATGCGGTAGATGCCGTCCCGGCAGGCGTCGACCACGGAATAGGACCTTGTGTCGGGCCGGCCGTCGATGTCGACCGCCAGCTTGATGTGGCTGCCCGGGCTCGTTGGTGCGAAGGGACCCTCCGGTTCGATCTCGAACAGGCGGATGTCGGGCGTCAGGTCCCGGGTCGCGCGCAGGCGGGCGGGACGCCAGTCGACACTCGCGGTCATCGACCTACGCCGCCGCGACCGGTGACACGGCCGGCTGTTCCTCGGCGATCATCCGGTCGATCAGCCGCCGCGCCCACAAGGCGCCGGCATCGATGTTCAGGTTGTAGAAGGGCATACGCGGATTGCGGTCGATAGCCTCCTGCTGGCGCTCCAGGATGAAGGCGTCCTGCTCGTAGAGGCCGTTGCCATCGCCGACATGAGCGCGGGCGATCTGCCGCGTCAGCGCCGCGTCACCGGTCTTGAAGCTGCGCACGAAGTTCCAGAAATAGTGGCAGCTGTTCTCCCTCGCCGGGGTGATGGCGGCCAGGAACCAGCCATTGACGCCCTGCGAGCGGTCGCCCTCCGGCGCGCCGCTGCCGGTCGGCGCCACGCCGACATCGCCCACCACGACGCTGGGCGCCTCGAAGCGGATGATCTGCCAGCGGTCGACCGGTCCGGGCCTGCCCAGATTGGCGGCCCAGAAGGGCGGCGGCTCGATATCGATCATCCAGCGGGTGATGGTGGCCGTGCGGCCGGAGTGGGTGACCTCGAACGGCGCGCCGGTGATGCTGTCGTCGCCGATGGAGCCGGCATGGACGTAGGTCTCGTGCGTCAGGTCCATCAGGTTGTCCACGACCAGGCGGTAGTCGCATTTCAGGTTGTAGAAGGTGCCGCCCTCGCCCACCCGGTCGGTACCGTCGTTCCAGAGGAAATCCGGCACCAGTGCCGGATCGGCGAGCGCCGGGTCGCCCGGCCAGAGCCAGACGAGGCGGTGCTTCTCGACAACCGGGAATGCCTTGACGCAGGCCGAGGGGTTGATCGTCTTCTGCGCCGGCATGTGGACGCAGCGCCCGGCGCCGTTGAAGGCGAGGCCGTGATAGCCGCAGACCACGTTGTCGCCGTCGAGATGACCGAGCGACAGCGGCACCAGCCGATGCCAGCAGGCATCCTCCAGCGCCGCGACCCCGCCGTCGGTCCGGCGGTAGAGCACCACGTCGCGGTCGCAAATCGTGCGGGCCTCCAGCCGGCGTCCGATCTCGTGGCTCCAGGCCGCGGCGTACCAGGCGTTCAGCGGAAATGGCTTGGTCTCGGTCATGGCATGTCCTCCCGGCGCCGCAATGTATACAAAATTGCCGGAAAGACAAGCGTTCATGCTCGGTCTGGGGTCATTTTGGGTCTTGATGTATACAGCGCATTCGATGCTTTTGACGGACTATTGTTAGCAAAATGAATAGCTTGAATATGTGAAAGGCCACCGCGAGCGGTGCCGCGGCGGCCATTTCAGTGCGACGACGGGCCAGGTCCCGGTCGGCGGCCGGCCCGGACGGGGGCGTCAGCCTTCGTTCTTGTCCTCGGGCCCGTCCTTCGGCTTCTCCTTCGATCCGGTCAGACCCGACAGGCCCTCCTCGAAGCTGACGCCCACGGACTCGCCGATGCGCTTCAGGGCGGGTAGCTGCACGGCCATCTCCATGATGCTGTCGAGCGCCTGGTTGATGACAGGCCGTTCCGTCCCCTCCCCACCCCCGCGGGTGAAGGCGCCGCCGGAGAGATGGTGAATGTTGATCGAGCTGATCTTCTCCGCCGGGCGGACCATTTCGGCCAGGATCTTCGGCATGGCGTCGAGGCGGGCGCGCTCCAGCTCCATGGCGACGATGGCCTCGGAGCGCACGTTCTCCGCCTCCAGCCGGGCGCGCATCGCCTCGGCCTCGGCCAGCTTCTCGTGCTTGCCGGCCTCCGCGTCCTCGCGTCGGGCCGCCGCCCGGTCCTTCGCCGTCGCCTTGTCGGATTCCGCGGCGATCTGCGCCTGGGTGGCCGCCGCCTCGGCCTCCTGCCGGGCGGCCATCAGCGCGACCGCGTGCCGGCGTTCGGCCTCGGCCAGCTGGCGGGCGGTGGCGATGGTTTCCTCCGCCTTCACCGCCTCGCCACGCGCCAGGTCGGCCGCCGCCCGGGCGCGGCTCTCCTCCTGGCTCTTGGCGGCGACGCGGATCTGCCGGTCCTGCTCGGCCAGTTGCAGCACCTGCTCGCGCTCGATCTCGGCCTCGCGGATCGCCTGCTCGCGGCCGATATCGGCGAACTCGATCTCCTGCTCCATGCGGATGCGGGCATGCGCCGCCTCGCGCTCGGACTCCGCCTTGCGCCTGGCCACCTCGGCGATCTGCGCGGCGACGAGCGTCTCGATCTCCTGCTGCTGGGCGATCTGGGCCCGGCGCTCCTCCAGATCGATTTCCAGCTTCTGGCGGGCCGCCTGCATCGCCGCCTTGCGCACCGAGACTTCGGCGTCAGAGTCGATCTCCGCCCGCTCTTTCTTCGACTTTGCGATGACCTCGGCCAGCTTGCGCATGCCGACCGCGTTGAAGGCGTTGTTCTCGTCCAGCGCGGCGAACGGCGTCTGGTCGAGCGCGGTCAGCGAGACGCTGTCGAGCTGCAGGCCGTAGCGGCCCAGCACCGCCTCCAGGCCGTCGCGCACATCGGCGACGAACTGGGCGCGGTTCTCGTGCAGCTCGTCCATGCTCAGGCGCGCGGCCACGGAGCGCAGCGCGTCGACCAGCATGCCGTCGATCAGGCCGCGCAACTGGTCGGTCTGGAAGGTGCGCCGGCCCAGCGTCTGCGCCGCCCGGGCCACGCCGTCGGCCGACGGGATGACCGAGACGTAGAATTCCGCCCCGACATCGACGCGCAGCCGGTCGCGCGTGATCAGCGCCGACTCGCCCGTGCGCCGGATGTCCAGCCGCAGCGTCTGCATGTTGACCCGGGCGATCTCGTGGAACCAGGGGATCGCCAGGGTGCCGCCGTCGATCACCACCTTGCGGCCGCCGGCCCCGGTCTTCACCAGGCTGACCTCGTTGGTCGCCCGCTCGTAGAACCAGGCGAACAGGGCGATCGCGATCGCCGCGACGACGATGATCGCCAGGATCCAGAAGAGTGCGCTCGTCATCTCATCCAACCTCTCTTGGCCACGGGGAGAATGGGTGCGGCCGCCATGCTCAGAACATCGGCGGGAAGGCGCGGCCGCCCCGCTCCAGCGTTATCCAGCGCGTCTCGGTGAAGGTCTCCATCGACCAGCGCCCGCCATGCCGGCCGAGGCCGGAGGCCTTCGACCCGCCGAAGGGGACGTGCGGCTCGTCGTTGACGGAGGAGCAGTTGACGTGGGCCATACCGGTCTCCAGCCGCCGGGCGATGGCCAGCGCCCGCTCCTCGTTGCGGCTGATGATACCGGCCGACAGGCCGTATTCGGTGTCGTTGTTGATGGCGATCGCCTCCTCGTCGGTGCGGAACGGGATCACCGGCACCACCGGGCCGAAGGTCTCGTCCCGGTAGACGTCCATCTCCGGCGTGACGCCGGTCAGGATGGTCGGCTCCACGAAGCGGCCGCTGACCTTTCCGCCCAGCGCCAGCGTCGCGCCCTTGGCCAGCGCGTCGTCGATCTGGCCCTTCACCCGGGCGACCTGGCGGTCGTTGATCAGCGGGCCGATGATGTTCTTCTCGTCCTTGGTGTCGCCCACGGTCAGCTTCGCCGCCCGCTCGACGAAGCGGCGCAGGAAGTCGGCATAGATGCTCTCGTGCACCAGCACCTTCTCCACCGACATGCAGATTTGGCCCTGGTGCATGAAGCTGCCGAAATTGGCGGCCTGGGTGGCGCGCTCCATGTCGGCGTCGTCGAGCACGATCAGGCTGTCCTTGCCGCCCAGCTCGACACAGCACTTCTTCAGATGCGCGCCCGCCTTGGCGGCGATCTGACGGCCCACCGGCGTCGACCCGGTAAAGGAGATGCCCTTGACCAGCGGGTGCTCGATCAGCGCGTCGCCGACCTGGCCGACGCTCTCGCGCGAGCAGGTGACGACGTTGAAGACGCCGGCCGGCAGGCCCGCCTCCTCCAGCACCTCGGCGAAGAAGATGCCGCCCGTGTAGGGCGTGTCCTCCGAAGGCTTGAGCACGATGGTGTTGCCGGCGGCGAGCGGGAAGGCGAAGCCCCGGGCGGTCAGGATGCCGGGGAAATTCCACGGGCTGATCACCGCGACCACGCCCATGGGAAAGCGCACGGCGGTGGAGAACTTGCCGTACTCGGAGGGCAGCACCTCGCCTATCGGGTCGTAGCACACGGCGGCGGCGGCGCGGAACACCTCGGGGACGTAGTGCGCCTCGAACATGCCCTTGCCGACCCAGCCGCCGCCCTCGCGCTGCATCGCGGCGACGAAATCGGGGACGCGGCGTTCCCAGATATCGGCGATCTTCAGCATGAAATGGGCGCGTTCGCTGAACTTCAGCGCCGACCAGCCGGCGAACGCCCTCTGCGCGGCCTCCACCGCCGCCCGCGCGTCGCCCACGCCGGCATCCGGGATCTCGGCGAACAGGCTGCCATCATTGGGGTCGGTATCGGCGAAGGTGCGGCCGGTGGAGATCCAGCGGCCGTCGACAAACATCCGCTTGTGGATCTGAGAGTCCTGGATCGCGTCGGGCATTTTCCGTCCCTCCCTGGGGGTGGTCAGCGTTCGAATTCGGCGAGGCGGCGGCGGGTCGGCCGCCGTGTATCGCGGTCGGCAGGTGGCCGGCGGGCAGCGGCAGCGGCACGCTCGATCTCCCGCAAGGTCGCCTGCAGACGGTCGCCCGCGGCAGCCGCGGGGGCGTGCGGCCTGGTGGGATCGGCCGCCGCCTTGGCCGCGCCCGGGCGGAGCGCCGAGCCGGCGGCCCGTGCCACCAGGTCGGCGACGGAGAAACCGACGAGGTCGTCAGCACTGCGGCTGATGGCCGGGCGCGGCGCCAGCGTGATGGGCGGTGGCGGCGCCGGCCGGCTGGACACGCTCGCGAGCGCGGCGGCGGCGATCTCCGACGGCGACTGCCGCTCGGCCGATGCCGGCGCCGGCACCGAGGGGGAGCGGGCGGCCGGCATGGCCTTGCCGGCGCCGAGATAGGCCTTCTGCACTGCCGGGTCGGAGGCCAGCGCCACCGCCGTGTCCTCGTGCACGATGTGGGCGTTCTCGAGGAGATAGCCGCGGTCGGCGATGGCCAGGCTCTGCTTGGCGTTCTGCTCGACCAGCAGGATGCCGATGCCGGAGCGGCCGACCTCCGCCAGGCTGTGGAACAGCTCCTTGCAGAGGAGCGGCGAGAGGCCCAGCGACGGCTCGTCGAGCATCAGGATCGACGGGTTGGACATCATCGCCCGGCCGATCGCCACCATCTGCTGCTCGCCGCCCGACATGGTGCGCACTACCTGCCCCTGCCGCTCGGCCAGCTTCGGGAAGAGACCGAGGACGCGGTCGAGATTGGACAGCTCATCCGGCCGGGCGCGCCTGGCATAGGCGCCCAGCAGCAGGTTCTCGCGCACCGTGAGGTCGCCGAAGACACCGCGGCCTTCCGGCACCAGGGCGATGCCGCGCTCGACGATGCGGTCGGCCCGCACGCCCAGGATGGCCTGCCCGTCGAAGTCGATGACACCGCTCGGCCGGCCTTCGCAGATGCCGGCGATGGCGCGCAGCAGGGTCGACTTGCCGGCCCCGTTGGCGCCCAGGATGACGACGATCTCGCCCGGCTCCACGCCGAGCGAGACGTCCTCGAGCGCCCGGTGCTTGCCGTAGCTGACCGAGAGGCCGCGCACCTCAAGCATCGTCGTCCCCCAGATAGGCGCGGATCACCTCGCGGTCGGCCAGCACGTCGTCCGGTGTGCCCTCGGCGATCTTGCGGCCGCTGGCCATGACGACGCAGCGGTCGCAGAGGCTGCGGATGGCGTCCATCACATGCTCGACCAGGATGATCGTGCGGCCCTCCGCCCGCAGATCGCGGATGAGCGCGATGCCGGTTTCCATCTCCGTCGGATTGAGACCGGCCAGCCATTCGTCGAGCAGCAGAAGCTCAGGCTCGGAGGCCAGCACGCGGGCCAGTTCCAGGCGCTTCTGGTCGATATAGGTGAGCTGGGAGACGGGCGCGTGGGCGACCGCCTCCAGGCCGACGCGTTCCAGCATGCGGTGGGCGTGCTCCTCGGCCGCCCGGCTCCAGCGGCGGCGGTGCCCGAAGACCGCGCCGGCGACCACGTTCTCCAGCACCGACAGCGTCGGCAGCAGGCGGACGAGCTGGAAGGTGCGGGCGACGCCGCGGCGGTTGATTTCCTGCGCCGGCAGGCCGGAAATGCGCGCGCCCTTCAGGGCGATCGTGCCGGCGCTCGGCTTCAGGGCGCCGGAGATCAGGTTCATCATCGTGGTCTTGCCTGAGCCGTTCGGCCCGATGAGGCCCATCACCTCGTGCTCCCCGACCTCGAAGTCGAGGCGGTCGACCGCCACCAGGCCGCCGAAGCGCTTGGTGGCGCCCCGCACCGAGAGGACGGCACCCGGGCCCCTCATGCCTCCCTCCGCTGGCGCACCCGGCGTACCAGATCCTCGACGCGGCCGATGATGCCGTTGGGGATGGCGTAGACGATCAGCAGGAAGGCGATGCCGAGCAGCAGGCTGCGCTGGTTGGGGAACTGGGCGGAGGTGATCTCCCACAGGATGGCGAAGGGCACCACGCCGATGACGGGACCCCAGAGGCGGCCGGCACCGCCGAGCAGCGCCATGATGACGACGGTGAAGGAGATCAGCGGGGTGAAGGCCAGCGACGGCTCGATATAGGTCCAGCGCGGCGCCATGAGCGCGCCGACCACGGCGGCGACCCCGCCCGACACCATGAACAGCAGCACCTTGGCCCGCGCCGTGTCGATGCCGGAATGGGCGGCCACGACCTCGTCATTGCCGATGATCCTGAGCGCGAAGCCGAGGCGCGAGCGGTTGATCAGCCAGCCGGCGAGGAAGACCAGGGCCGCCAGGCCGAGGAGTTCCCAGTAGATGATCTCCTCGGTGATGTCGGTCAGCACGTAGAGCCCGCGATGACCGGCGAAGTTGTTCTGCACCCAGGTGACGACCTGGCGGATCATCTCGGCCAGTCCCAGGGTGAAGATCACGAAGTAGACGCCGGAAAGGCGCAGCGTGGCGAGGCCGACGAGCCCGGCCGCGACGGCACCGACGACCAGCGCGATGACGAGCAGCAGCCAGTAGGGCACCACGTCGATGCCGAGCGCCACCGTGTAGGTGCCCAGGCCGTAGAAGGCGGCGGTCGCCAGCGATATGTAGTGGGTCGGTCCGGAAAACAGCGCCCAGCTGGTCGCCAGCACGGTGTACATGGCGATGGTGACGCCCAGCGCGATGTAGTAGCCGTCGCCGGTCAGCGGCAGCAGCGCCGCCACGCAGAGGAGGGCGGCCGCCACCAGCAGGTTGCGGATCTCCGCCTGGCTCACAGCGTCCTCCGGCCGAACAGGCCCTGCGGGCGGAACAGCAGGATCAGGATGAACATCAGATAGGCGGCCGCCAGGGTCAGGCCGGGGTCGATCACCGTCGCCACAAGGGTTTCGGCGAGCCCGAGGATCAGGGCGGCGACGATGGTGCCGCGGATGTCGCCCACCCCGCCCATGATGACGATGATCAGCGCCTTCATGGTGAACAGGATGCCGATCGAGGCGTCGAGCGTCAGGAAGGTCGAGATCAGCGCCCCGCCGACCGCCGTCACCGCGCCGCCGAGCGCGAAGGCGAGCGCGGAAAGCCGGCGCACGTCGATGCCCACGAGCTGCGCCGATTCCGGGCTGACCGAGACCGCGCGGATCGCCATGCCCGGCCGCGACAGGTTCAGCCAGAGGAAAAGGGCGAGTGCGATCAAGGAGGCCATCAGGAAGGCGACAACCCGGTTCAGCCCGAAATTGCTGCCGAACAGGGTGACCGGCGTGGCGAGATAGGAGTAGCTGAAATAGTCGCCGCCGAAGATCGCCAGCATCACCCCGACCAGGATGAAGCTGAGGCCGAAGGTGGCGAGAATGCTGTCGACTTCGAGCTGGCCGCGGCTCCGCGCCCGGTTGACCAGGGGGCGCAGCATGACCCGGTAGATCAGCCAGTTCAGCACGAAGGCGGCCGGCGCCACCAGCACGATGGCGGCGAGCGGGCTGACCTGGCCGCTGGTATAGATCCAGAAGGCGGCGAAGCCGCCGGCGACCAGCAGCTCGCCATTGGCCAGGTTCATGATGCGGGCGACGCCGTATTGCAGGTTCAACCCCATGGCGATCAGCGCATAGGTGCCGCCCAAGAGCAGGCCCGCGATCAGGATGTCCATCCGTCCTCCGACGTTCAGCGGCAGGCGGGGCCGGCCCCGGACGCACGCGCCCGGGACCGGCCGCCGCGCGTGGTCAGGCCCAGCCTTCCTTCAGGCGCACGTCGACGGCACCCTCGCGGCCGGTGGAGGCGACGCCGTGGAAGACGCCGTCCTGCCACTGGCCGCAGGTCCAGTAGCGCTCGTTGTTGTTGTGCTCGTTGAACGCGATGTCGCCGAGCACGGTGTCGAAGGTGTTGGCCTTCAGGTACTCGCTCACGCCCGCGCGGTCGGGCTCGCCGATCGCCTCGATCGCCTGCTCCAGGATCTGCAGCGAGGAGTATGTGGTGGCCGAGGCCCAGTAGTCGGGTTCCTGGCCGGTGACCTCCTGATGGGCGGCGGCGTACTCCTGGAAGCGCGGATCGGTGGGATTGACGCCACCCGCCCCCAGCACGTTGTTGATCGAGGCGCCGAAGCGGTCGCGATAGGCCGGGAAGCAGGTGGCCACAGCCGAATAGAAGGCCCGGACATCGAGATCCTCGATCATCGCCTGCTCGGCCAGCCCGAAGGTGTCGGGCGGATAGGACCAGGCGACGAAGGCGTCGGGCTGGCTGTCCTTGGCCCCGCGCACGACGGGCGAGAGGTCCTGGGTGCCGAGCGGATAGGACTGGTCGTAGACGATTTCCAGCCCGGCCGCCTCGAAGATCGGCCGGCCGGCGGCGGCCAGCTCGATGCCGAAGGCGTCGGCCACGTTGACCATGGCCACCCGGTTGCCGATCTGGCCGGAATCGCGCAGCCCCGCCACGATCTCGGCCACCGCCGAGGCGAAGGCGGTCGTCGAGCCCAGCGTGAAGAACATGTTGGGGAAGTTCCCCGCCAGCTCCTCGATCTGGTCGGTGATGGCGGTGACGGCGATCTGCGGATAGCCCAGCCGGTCGAAGATCGGCGCCGCGGCGATGTTCAGGCCGGTGCCATAGGGCGCCAGGATGAAGTGGGCGTCGTCCTGGTTGGCCAGGCGCTGCACCGCCTGGATGGTCTCGCCCGGGTTGGTCTGGTCGTCATACTCGATGAGCTCGACCATCGCCGGCCCGTCGGCGAGCTGCAGGCCGCCGCGAGCGTTCACCTGCTCGACCCAGAGATAGATGTTGGGCCAGTGGCTGACCGTGGCGCCGCCGGCCAGCGGCCCGGTCTTCGGCGCCACGGCGCCGATGCGGATGGGTCCCGCCGCCCGGGTGGAGCGCAGGATGGCCGGGGCGGCCAGCGTTCCCGCCGCCGCCAGCGTCGTCGCCGTGGTCAGCTTCAATGCGTCTCTGCGTTTCATGGCTTTCCTCCTCTTCGTTATCGTTCGTTGTCTCAACTGCACGGACAAAAACTACGCCTGCCCGATCGTGGCCTAGATCGGGTAGTCGCGCGGGCCCTGCTGGATGGACATCCAGCGCAGCTCGGTGAACTCGTGCACCCCCGCCTCGCCGCCGAAGCGGCCGTAGCCGCTCGCCTTCATGCCGCCGAAGGGCATGCGCGGGTCGTCGTAGAGCGTCGGTCCGTTGATGTGGCAGATGCCGGTCTCCAATTGCCTCGCCACGCGCTCCGCCCGCGCCACGTCGCGGCTGAAGACGGCGGCGGCGAGGCCGTATTCCGTGTTGTTGGCCACGGAGATCGCCTCCGCCTCGCCGGCCACGCGGATCACCGCGGCCACCGGCCCGAAGGATTCCTCGTGGTAGACGCGCATTCCCGAGTGCACGTGGTCGAGCACCGTGGGCTGCATGATGGTGTTGTCGAAGGTGCCGCCGGTGACCAGCGTCGCCCCCTTGGCGACGGCGTCATCGATCAGGCCCTTGATGCGCCGCACGGCGGGCATGCCGATCATCGAACCGAGCGGGAAGTCCCCGGTGCGCGGATCGCCGGCGTGCAGGCTGGCCGCCTTGCGGGCGAAAGCGGCGACGAAATCGTCGGCCACCGCCGCGTCGACCACCAGTCGTTCGGTGGAGATGCAGATCTGGCCCTGGTTGAAAAAGGCACCGAATGCCGCCGCCTCCACCGCCGCCTCGACATCGGCGTCGGCGAGCACCAGCAGCGGTGCCTTGCCGCTGAGTTCCAGCAGGCAGGGCTTGAGGTGACGGGCGCAGATCTCCGCCACCGTGCGGCCAACCCGCGTGGAGCCGGTGAAGTTCACCCGTCGCACGGCGTCATGGCCGACCAGCGCCTCGACGATCTCGCCGGCGTGCTCGGGCGCGTGGGTGACGAGATTGACCGCCCCCGGCGGCAGCCCGGCATCGTTCAGGCTCTCGACGATCAGGCTGTGCGTCTTGGGACAGAGCTCGGAGGCCTTCAGCACGGTCGTATTGCCGCAGGCCAGCGGTGCGGCGACCGCCCGCGTGCCGAGGACGACCGGGGCGTTCCAGGGTGCGATCCCCAACACCACGCCGACCGGCTGGCGCAGCTGATAGGAGGCGATGTCGTCGCGGCCCCCGTCGACCGCGATGCGGGTCTCGTAGCCGCACAGCGTCGCCGCCTGGCGCAGCATCTCGCCGGCGAGCTGGCAGTTGAACCGTGCCCAGCGCTCCGAGGAGCCGATCTCCTCCGCCATCGCGGCGACGAAGGCGTCGGCGCGTGCCTCGAGCAGCGCGGCGGCCTCGGTCAGGATACCTGCCCGGTCCGCCGGCGTCGTCGCCGACCAGGCCGGGAAGGCGGCGGCGGCGGCATTGGCGGCCTCCAGCGCATCTTCCGGTCCGGCCGAGGCGGCACGGGTCGCCACCCGCTCGGAGATCGGGTCCAGGCGGTCGAAGGTGATATGCGACTGCGCCGCCACACTGGCGCCGCCGATGATGAGTTTCGCCTCGAACAGCTCCGCCTCCCCGTTTGCCGCGCCACGGGCATCGCCGTGTCGCGACCCTCCCTGAGGGATCAGCCGGACTCCGCATGGTGCCGGGCTTATCGGTGCCCTTTCGGCGAACCACGCATTGCAATTGATGGAATCAAACCAGATCGCCTATAACCCGATAATGGATGTTTCCGGCTTTATACTGCCGATTTTCGGTGAAATCGCCGAAGTGGGGGATAAAAAATGCTGCCTACCCGGGTTGCGCCGATCCTGCATGCCGAGACGCTGCGCTGCGCGCTTCACGATCGCGTGTTCTCCCTCAGCCAGTTGGCGGGCGAGCGGGCCTGGCTCGGCATCCTGATGACCTCGGGCAGCGGTGCCATCCTGTCGGGCGACGACGCCTTGCCGCTGGCCGCGCCCTGCCTCGCCTGGGCGCCGTGGCGGGACGACCGGCGTCTGATGGTCCACGCCGGCGGCGTCGGCCAGCAGGTGGCGGTCGACGGCCAGGTGCTGGCCAATGCCATTGGCCACGGCGCCGACTCGGCCGATCTCCGGCTGAACGCGGAACGGACAGTCGTCGTCGGTCTGGAGGCGCGGGCCGCCGCCCTGGGCGAGGCGCGACACGCCTTCGCGGTGATGCTGCGGGAGGCGGCGGAGCCGTGCCAGGGTTCGGGCTCGATGATCGAGGCGCAGATGCGCGCGATCCTGGTCCTGATCTGGCGCCACTCCGCCTTCGCCGAGGCGCCGCCCCTGCAGGCGCGGTCGGCGCGCCTGCTGCAGCATTTCCGGCAGCTGCTGGAGGTCCATTTCCGGGATCGCTGGACCATCGCGCGCTACGCCGACGCGCTTGGCATCGCGCCCGACCACCTGCACGACATCTGCCGGCGCGAGCTTGGCAAGCCGCCACGCCTCCTGGTCCAGGAACGGCTGATCCACGAGGCGCGGCTGATGCTGGAAACCTCGACGCTCACCGTCGACCAGATCGCCGCCGCCGTCGGTTTCCGCGATACCGGCCACTTCTCGCGCTTCTTCAAGGCGAAGAGCGCCCTGGCCCCCGGTGCCTACCGCAAGGCGGTGACCAGTTCGGCCGGCGAGTCCACGGGGCTGGCCACCAGCAGCTATGCCGACTGGCCGTGAGGGCCGGCGCGCACCAGTTCGTTGCGGTAGACGAAACGGCCCTGCGGGTAGACGCTCTCCGCCACCTCGACGGGTTGCTCGCCGCTGGCGTAGTACCAGCGGGTGATGTGGAGCGCCGGGGTGCCGGCGGCGACCGAGAGCAGGCTCGCCATCGGCTGGTCGATCAGCCCCGATTCGATCTCCTGCTCGATGCGGCCGATGCGCAGGTCGAACTCCCGCTCGATCAGTTCGGCGACCGAGGTCTGCAGGCCGTCGAGGCTGTCGGCGATGCGGCCATAGCGCTCGTCGAGATGGATGCGCACGAAGGCGACCGGCAATTCGCCGCCGCCATGACGCAGGCCCTCGATCACCAGGCAGCGGCGCCCTGGCTTCATGCCCAGGCGCCGTGCCTCGGCCTCGCCGACATCGTTCCAGGTCACCCGGATCGGTGCGATCGGCCGGCCGGCGGCGAAGGTGAACAACTCGTCCACCGAGGAGTAGCTCTCGATGTAGGAGGAGGCGGGATCGGCACGCCGGACGATGGTGCCGATGCCGCGGCGGGCGGCGACGATGCCGCGGGTCTTCAGCTCCATCAGCGCCGCCCGAACGGTATGGCGCGACACGCCGTAGCGCGCCATCAGCTCCATCTCGGTGGGCAGCGGGTCGCCGACCCGGAACTCGCCGCCGGCGATCGCGCCGGAAAGGCTGGCGGCAAGCTGCCGGAAGAGCGGGGCGTCACTGGTCATCGGAGCGTCATGCCACGACCTAGCCGACGACTCCACTCTTGCGCAGGCGGGCGATGGCCTCCGCCTCGAAACCGGCCTCTGCCAGCAGGTGGTCGGTGTCCTGACCCAGCGCCGGCGGCGGCGCCGAGGGCAGCGCCGCACCGCTGCGGATGGGATTGCCCAGGCCCCGCACGGCCGACCAGGCGCCGTCGCCCATCGTCACGCCCATCCCGCTCTCCCGGAAGAAATCGGAGTCGATGGCCTGGGCGACGCTGTTGACCGGCGCGGCAGGCACGCCGCCGGCCAGCCGCTGCATCCATTCCGCCGTGCCGGCCTGGCCGAACGCCTCGTCCAGCAGCACCGTCAGGGCGTCGCGGTTGGCCGCCCGCTCCGTGAAGGTGCGGAACCGCGGGTCGTCGGCCAGTTCGGCGCGGCCCAGGCGCTCGCACAGCACGCGCCAGAACTTCTCCTTGTTGGCCATGATGTAGATCCAGCCATCGGCGGTGCGGTAGAGCTGGCATGGTGTGAGCGAGGGATGGGCCGAGCGCGGCAGGCGCCCCGGCTCGTAGCCCGTGTTCATCGCCCAGACGCCGAGATAGTTCAGATTGGCGATGCCGACGTCGTAGAGGCTGACGTCCACGTCGCGGCCGACGCCGCTCGTCCGCGCCTTCAGCACCGCGGAGACCAGCGCCAGCCCTATGGCGTAGCCGGTCATGAAGTCGACGATCGACAGGCCGAAGCGGGCCGGCGGCCCCTCGGGGTCGCCGTTGATGCCGAAATAGCCGGCCTCGGCCTGGATCAGGTAGTCGTAGCCCGGCCAGTTGGCGCGGCTGCCCTCGCGGCCATAGGCGGTCAGGTGGGCGCAGACGATGGCGGGCTTGATCTCGCCCAGGGTCTCGTAGGTGAGGCCGAGCCGGCCCGGCACGTCGCCGCGCAGGTTGCAGGCGACCGCATCGGCGTCCGCGACCAGGCGGTGAAAGACCGCCTTGCCCTCGGGGTTGGCAAGGTCGAGGGCGAGCGAGCGCTTGTTGCGGTTGATCGCGGCGAAGAACAGGCTCGACGCGCTTTCCGGCAGGTCGACGCCGAAGAACGGGCCGAGCGAGCGGGAGACGTCGCCGCCGTCGCGGGGGTTCTCGATCTTGATCACCTCGGCGCCGAGATCTGCCAGCACCTGGGTGCCGAAGGGGCCGGCGCCATACTGCTCGACCGAGAGGACGCGCAAGCCCGAGAGCAGCCCGTCGGATGTCGCAGCCATCATCGCCTCCCAAACACGCCGAACCGGTGCCCGCACCGGAGTTCGCACCGGAATTCGCATTGACATTGTACGTTTGTCCGGACAAAGTCAACGGACCAATCCGCGCCGGCCGATCCGCGCCCGTGCGGCTGGAGCAGCGCCAATGGCTGCCCGATCCTTGAGGGAGGAGACCATCATGACAGGCCGTTTCACACCCATCCTGCTGGCGGGCACCGCCGTCCTGGCGCTCGGCACCGCCGCCCAAGCGCAGACCGAGTTCTCGATCTCGGTCAACACCGGCGCCAACCACATCCGCAACATCACCATCCAGCAGTTCCTGACCGACCTCGAGGCGGCGACCGACGGCGCCCTGGTCGGCCAGCTGTTCGAGAACGGTCAGCTCTACGCCGCCGCCGACGTGCCCCGGGCGGTGGCGCGCGGCGACGTGGAGATGGCGGTGCCGGTGACCGTCTATCTCAGCCCCTTCGAGCCGAACCTCTCGGTGCTCGACCTGGCGCTGTTCGCCGGTCTGCCTGCGGAGGATTTCAACGAGGTGGTCGACGGTCCGCTCGGACAGGATCTGAGCGCCCGCATCGAGGAGACGCTCGGCGTCGTGGTGCCCGGCGACTGGCTGCTGCTCGGCTCCGCCCACACCTTCAGCGCCGGCGACCAGATCACCAGCTACGACGATCTGGAAGGCCTGCGCATCCGCATTCCCGGCGGTGCAGCCATCCTCTCGCACTACCAGACGCTGGGCGGCGACCCGGTGGTGATCAGCTTCGGCGACGTGCCGATCGCCCTCAGCCAGGGCACCATCGACGGCATCCTGACGACCAACGAGACGATCCGCAGCGCCCAGCTCTGGGAGGCCGGCATCACCTCGGGGTTCCTCGACAACGTGCAGACGCTCTATTACGTGCCGATCGTCAACCAGGACTTCTGGGACAGCCTGAGCGACGAGCATCGGGCCACCTTCACCGAGTTGTGGAACGCCGCCATCGAGGTCGAGCGGGCGGAATCGATCCGCCGCCAGGCCGAGGCGCAGGTCACCAACGAGGAGAACGGCATCGTCTTCGCCACGCCGTCGGCCGAGGACACCGAGGCTGTCCGTGCCGAGCTGCTGGCCACCGTCGACGCGGTGGCGGCGGATCTCGACATCTCCGAGGAAGTGCTGTCGCTGGCCCGCGAGGTGATCGGCCAGTAGCGTCCGGCCACGTCCGGGCAGGTTGGGGAGGGAATCCGTGTCCGGCGGAATCTTCCACGCACTGGCACGCCTCGAGAGCGGTCTCATCGCCGCCTGCGGCGCCAGTGCGCTCCTGCTCGCCTGTTACACGGTCATCGCCCGCTACGTGGCCCCGCAGATGACCGTGGACTGGGCGCTCGACATCATCGTCATGGTCGTCGTCTGGGGTGTCATGCTGGCCGGCGGGCGCACCGCCCGCCACCAGGCGCATATCAAGGTCGACCTGTTCCTCGACCTGGCGTCGCCGCGGCTGCGCCTGGCGATGTCGGTGCTGGCGGCCGCCGTGTTCGTGGCCACGGCGGTGCTGCTGCTCTGGTCGGGGATCCTGGTGGTGGAGGAGGCCATCCGCTGGGACGAGCGGTCCAGCAGCACCTGGCGCATCCCCTTGTGGATCTATTATCTCAGCCTGCCCGTCGGCATGACGTCGATGGCGCTGCAGGCGGTGATCGGTCTGGCGACCGGACGCCGGGGCGGGCACGACCATCTGTGGACGGAGGGCGGCAAGTGATCGTCGAAGCCGCCCTCGGCCTGGCCGGCCTGTTCGCCCTGCTGACCCTGGGCACGCCGATCTTCATCGCCCTGGCCGCGGTGGCCTGCGTGCTGCTGCTGATCGAGGGCAATTCCATCGCCGGGCTGGGCCAGCACCTGCTGGATCACCTCAACAGCCCCACATTGATGGCCATCCCCTTCTTCGTCATGGCGGCGATGTTCATGAAGGGCGGCGGCATCGCCAAGGCGCTGTTCGACTGGGCGGCGCTGGCCTTCCGCCGGGTGCGCGGCGGCCTGCCGATCGCCGCCGTTGCCGCCACCGCCATCTTCGCCGCCATCAACGGTTCCTCGGTCGCCACCGCGCTCGCCATGGGCACGATGGCGGTGCCGCTGCTGATCGAAAAGGGGTACAGCCGGCCCTTCGTGCTCGGCCTCACCGGCACGGCGGCGACGCTGGGCATCCTCATCCCGCCCAGCCTGCCGCTGGTCGTCTACGGCCTGATATCGGAGACCTCCGTGCCGCGCCTGTTCCTGGCCGGCGTCGTGCCCGGCCTGCTGCAGGCGCTGCTGATCGTCGGCATCATCGTGCTGCGCGCGCGTTCCCAGCACACCGCGCCGACGGAGCGGTCGGGACAGCGCATAGCGGAGCCCGCTCTGGACGGCTTCGCGATCACCACCCTGCGCGCGGTACCGGCGCTGTCCGTGCCCTTCGTCGTGCTGGGCGGCATCTATGGCGGCTTCGTCACCATCACCGAGGCGGCGGCCCTGTCGGCGGTCATCGCCCTGGCGGTGACCATGTTCATCTATCGCGGCGCCACAGTACGCGAGCTGCCGCGTCTCATGGGCCAGTCGATCGAGAGCACCGGATCGGTGGTGCTGATCGTCGGTTCGGCGCTGCTGCTGTCGCACTGGATCACGCGCTCCGGCCTCGCCGCCGATCTCGTGGCGCTGGTGGTCGAACTGGGCCTGCCGGCCTGGCTGTTCCTGCTGATCATGAACGTCACCCTGATCGTGCTGGGCATGATCCTGGAGGGCTACTCGATCACCCTGATCACGGTGCCCCTGACCCTGCCGATCCTGGCGGCGCTGGAGATCTCCAGGGTGCATTATGGCATCGTTCTGGTGATGAACATCGAACTCGCCATGCTGACCCCGCCCATCGGGCTGAACCTGTTCGTCATGGCCGGCATCGCCAAGGCGCCGGTGGCCGAGGTGATCCGCGGCACCCTGCCCTTCCTGGTGGGAATGATCGGCCTGGTGATGCTGGTCACCTTCTATTCGCCCATCGTCACCTTCCTGCCGGACCTGATCCTCGGGCCGGCGGCCTTCTGACCGCCTGAGGAAACCCCATGCCCTCGACCCTCACCGCCGTCGCCACCGCGCTGCTGGTGCCCGGTGACCGGCCGGAGCGCTTCGCCAAGGCGCGCGAACGCTGCCGGCACGCCGTGATCATCGACCTCGAGGACGCCGTGCCGGTCGCCGGCAAGGCGGCGGCACGCGAGCACGTCGCCGCCTACCTGTCGGCGCTGGGTGGCGAGCGGGCGGCGGACGAGCCGCTGCTGGGCGTGCGCCTGAACGCGCTGACCGAGCGGGAGGCTGTTGACGACCTGGCGCTGCTGCGCGGTCTCGCCCACGCGCCGGACTTCGTGGCGCTGCCCAAGGCCGAGAGCGGGCGCGACGTGGCAATCCTCCGCGCCGCGCTTGGGGCCCGGACACCAGTCCTCGCCATCGTCGAGACGGTGGCCGGGCTGGACGCGGCCAAGGATGTCACCCGCGCGCTCGCGGGCAATGGCGCGCTCGGCTTCGGTGCCGCCGACTATTGCGCGGAGACCGGCATGGCGATGAAGTCGGCGCCGCTGCTGCCGGCCCGGGCGCGCATCGTCGAGGCCGCGACGGCGGGCCGGGTGCCGGCCCTGGACGTGCCCTGGCTGGGCATCGGCGACCTGGACGGCCTCGTGGCCGAGTGCCGGGAAGTCCGCGATCTCGGCTTCTCCGGCAAGCTCGCCATCCACCCCGAGCAGGTCGAACCGATCATCGCCGCCTTCCGGCCGAGCGCCGCGGAGGTCGCGGCGGCGGAGAAGGTGGTCGCCGCCTTCGAGGCCGCCGCCGGCAAGACCATCCAGGTCGGCGGCCGGATGATCGACAAGCCGCTCTACGACAGCGCCCTGGCCGTGCTCTCCAGGCGCGACGCCTGACCCTGCCCCGACAGCCCTCAACCTCCCAAGGACCCCGCGCGCCCCATGTTCGGCTCCCATCTCGATCTCGGCGGAAACCGCTACCGCGAATGCTACGGCCTGTTCTTCGAGGAGTTCGAGGCCGGCCAGCGCTTCGTCCACCGGCCGGGCATCACCGTCTACCAGCAGGACAACGTCACCGAGGCGCTGGCGACGCTGAACCAGGCGATGATCCATTTCGACGAGGCCTATGCCGACAAGTCCGAGTTCCGCCGGCCGCTGATCGTCAGCACCATCACCGTGCGCCGCGCCATCGGCATGGCCTGGCGCACCTTCGGCCAGCGCCGGCGCATCCTCGGCTGGCCGGAGATCCGCATGACCGCGCCGGTGTTCCACGGCGACACGCTCTATTCCCGCTCCGAGATCGTCGAACGGCAGGACGAAGGTGAGGAATGCGGCCGCCTGCGGGTACGCACGCGGGTCGACAACCAGGACGGCCGCACGGTCTGCGACATGGTCTGGGACACCGAGATCTTCCGCCGCGCCGCCGCGCCGACCGATCCCAGCCATGGCAGCGCGCCGCGCGCCTTCGCCTCCCACGCCACGGCTGCGGACGGCGCCTTCATGGAAACCACCGGTCCCTATTTCGACGACTTCGTCCCGGGCCAGGTGTTCGAGCATTGGCCGGCCCGCCGGGTCAGCCTGGCGGAGGCCTGGGCCTGGGCGGCCAGTTCGGGCGACCAGGCGGCGGTCGTCATCGACCCCGCCCTGGGCGCCGGCACCGGCGACGGCGTGCTGCCGGAATACCTGGCTCTGGGCATGGGCACGGCGACTTCGACCAAGACCTTCGGCCGGGTGGTCGCCAACCTGCAATGGAGCGACATCGTCATGGCCGGCGAGGTGCGCGACGGCGACCTGCTGCACGCCCGCTCGACGGTCACCGACTCCCGGCCCTCGGGTTCGCGCCCCGACCAGGGCATCCTTACCGTTCGCACCGAGGCGGAGACCGGCGAGGGCAGGCCGGTCTTCAGCTACCAGCGCAAGCTCCTGGTCTACCGCGCCGGCGGCGGCCCCTACGCGGCGGCCGGTTACGCCTGATCGCCCTCCGACAGCGAGGACCCGTTGAGGCCGTGGGCGATGCGCCGGCCCCAGACCAGGGCGATGGCGACGAGCGCCGCCCAGAGAATGGCCGAGAGGATGGCGATCGGCAGCAGGAAGCCCTGGGTCTCGGCCAAGAGGCCGAGCAGGAAGGCGCCGAGCGCCGGGCAGCCGCGGAAGACGATGCCGTAGATGCTGAGGGTGCGGCCGAGGAACTCGCTGGGCACCATGAGCTGGACCAGCGACTGCGTGGCCACGCCGGAGATCACCAGCGACGCGCCGAGCAAGGCGGCCCCCACGGCCGCCGCCTCGACCGTGCCGAGCGAGACCACCGCCATGGTCCAGAAGGGCGCTGTGAAGGCGCCGCCCCACAAGGCCCGGCGCAGCGACCGCGCCTCGGCCAGCGCGCTCATCACCAGGCCTGCCAGAATGGCGCCGACGCCGACCGAGGCGGCGAGGATGGCCAGGCTGTCGGGATCGCCGCCGAAATTGACGCCGACGATGCCCGGGATCAGCTCCAGAACCGGGCGGACCGAAATGCCGATGCCTGCCTGCAGCAGCACCAGGGCCAGCACGACGGGGGTGAACGCGACATAGCGCAGGCCCTCGCCCATCGCCGCCATGATCGAGGATTGCTGGCGCCGGCTGGCCACCGCCTCGGCGCTGCGGTCGCGCCTTGCGTAGCCGCCGAGGATGACGATCAGGGGCACCAGGCCCAGGCCGTAGATCAGGATGCCGAGCCAGGCGCCGCCCATGACGATGAACAGCGCCGCCAGCGGCGGCCCGATGAACCGGGCCATGTTGAAGATGATCGAGTTGATGGCCAGCGCCGTGGGCAGACGGGAGGCCGGCACCATGGTCTTGACGATGGACATGCGCGAGGGCTGGTCGAGACCGGTCAACATGCCGTTGAGGAAGGCGTAGACCAGAATCGCCTCAGCCAGCCATTCGCCGTTCAGCACCAGCACGGCAAAGCCGAAGGCCAGCACGGCGGCCACGCAATGGGTGACGCGGATGATGCGGGCCCGGCTCCAGCGGTCGGCGATGGCGCCGGCGAAGGGCGCGATGACGACGGCCGGGAAGAGCTCGAGGAAGACGACGAGACCGACCAACAGCGTGGACTCCGTCACGTCCCACATCAGCCAGCCGATGGTGGTGCGCTGGGTCCAGTTGCCGATCAGCGACAGCATGTTGCCGAGCGCGTAGAGCCCGTAGTCCCGGTGGCCCAGGGTCGCGCGGATGCGGCTGACGAAATTCTCTCTCGGCGCCATTCACTCCCGGTCCGGCAACGGTTGCGCGCGAAAGCGCCTAGTTCGACCAGCCGCCATCGATGATCTGCGCCGTGCCGGTGGTGAAGGAGGACTCGTCGGCGGCGAGATAGACGGCGAGATGGGCGATCTCCTCCGCCGTGCCGAGCCGTCCCATGGGCTGGCGCGCCACGAAGGCGCGCCGCACCTCGGCCTCGTCCCCGCCCTGGGCGCGGATGCGGTCGTCGAGGGAGGGGGACTGCACCGTCCCCGGACAGATGCAGTTGCAGCGGATGCCGCGGGTCACGAAATCCGAGGCGACCGACTTCGTCAGGCCGATCACCGCCGCCTTGCTGGCGCCATAGGCGAAGCGGTTGGGCGCGCCCTTCACCGAGGAGACGATGGAGGCGACGTTGACGATGCTGCCGCCGCCGGCCTCGAGCATGGCCGGCAGGAAGGCGCGGATCGTGCGGTACATGGACTTGACGTTGAGATCGAAGGCGAGATCCCAGTCCTCCTCGGAGCAGTCGAGGATGCTGCCGTGATGCACGTACCCGGCGCAGTTGAAGAGGATGTCGAGCGCGCCGCAGGAGGCGGCGAAGGAGGCGATGTCGACCGGGTCGCGCACGTCGAGCTTCTCGACGCGGAGGGAGGCGGGTGCCCCCTCCTTCAGCAGGGCCAGCGACTGCTCGTTGATGTCGGTGGCGATGACCGACGCGTCCTCGCGGGCGAAGGCCAGCGCCACCGCCCTGCCGATGCCCTGCCCCGCGGCGGTGACCACCGCCGTCTTTCCCGCAAGCCGTCCCGCCATGCCCGTCCCTTCTCCTGGTTCTCGTCGCTGCCCCGGCGGACCGGCCGCCTTGGGGATGCCCATTGGATTGACATCGTCAAATTGTATACGATAATACGATAAGACGGTCAATTTGGCCGCCGGTCGCACCCGATGTCGCGCCGGCGGCGATCCCGATGCCAGAATAGCCGGTGAAGCCGTCCGCTGACCGGGCAATCGTTCAGGACAGGCATGTGCGATGCCGGCGGAGGGCGCCACCATGGCGGGGAGGACTTGGCATCATGGCGGACAGCACGGAAACCCAGCGCGCCGTGATCGGCCGCACCGGCGGCCGGCGTGATTTCTCCGGCTACCGGCTGATCGAGGTCAGGCCCTTCGCGCCCAATCTGGGGGCGGAGATCCGCGGCGTGACGCTGGCCGACGGTCTGAGCGAGGCTGAGTTCGCCGAGGTGCACCGCGCCTTCGTCGAGAACCAGGTGATCTTCTTCAAGGACCAGAAGCCGATCCCGCCGGCGGTGCACATCGCCATCGGCCGCATGTTCGGCGAGCTGCACGCCCACCCGGCCGCGCCGCACATGGAGGGTCATCCGGAGATCTTCGTGATCCACGCGCATGCCGGCTCCAGAATCGCCAATGGTGAGTTCTGGCATTCCGACGTCTCCTGCGACGCCGAGCCGCCGCTGGGCACCATGCTGCAGATCCAGGTGATGCCCGATTGCGGCGGCGACACCCTGTTCGCCGACAGCTACGCCGCCTGGGAGACGCTGTCGCCGCCACTGCGGGCCATGCTGGAGGGGCTGACCGCCCGCCACGAGGGCGAGCACATCTACCGCGGCCGCTATGCCGAGCGCGGCGTGGCGGACGAGGACCGGACCTACCCCGTCGCCGTCCACCCGATCGCCCGCACCCACCCCGAGAGCGGCCGCAAGGCGCTCTACGTCAACCGCACCTTCACCACGCGCATCCCCGAGCTCTCGCAGGCCGAAAGCGACGCCCTGCTCGCCCTCCTGTTCGACCATGCCGAGCGGGTCGAGTTCCAGATCCGCTTCCGCTGGTCGGTCAACGACATGGCCTTCTGGGACAACCGCTGCGTCATGCACCGGGCGATCTGGGACTACTGGCCGGCAGAGCGCAAGGGCAACCGGGTCACCGTCAAGGGCGAACGCCCGTTCTGAACCGCACGACAGGGAGGCAGGCGCCGATGGCGAGCCGCAGCGAGTGGGTGATCTCCAAGACCCAGGCCGAATCCGATGACGGGCTCGTCGCCACCATGTATCCGCAGGCCTCCGAGGCGGGGGCCGAGATGCTGCGGCGCGGCGGCAACGCCATCGACGCGGCGGTGGCGGCGGGCTTCGCCGTCGGCGTGTGCGAGCCCTTCAACAGCGGTCTCGGCGGCATCGCCGTCCTGGTCTATTACGACAACGCCAGCGGCAAGACCCACGTCTTCGACGGCACCGGCGTGCTGCCGCGCGCGATCCGGCCCGACCAGTTCCCTGTCGCCGACAAGGAGACCCGCACCGGCATCTATGGCTGGCCGATGGTCGAGGGGGACATCAACAACACCGGCTATCTGACGCCGGCCGTGCCCGGCATGCCGGGCTGCCTGCTCGACGCCCACGCGGCCTTCGGACGGCTCGGCCGCGGCGACGTCATGGCGCCGGCGATCCACCACGCCGAACAGGGCTTCAAGATCGACTGGTACGTGGCGCTGGGCATGGCGGTGAACCAGACCCGCCTGCAGCAGTTCCCGGAAAGCCGACGCACCTATTTCCGCGCAGACGGCTCGTGCTACCGCTGCGCCATGCTGGGGGTGGAGGGCGACATCTTCGCCCAGCCCGACCTCGCCCGCACGCTGCGGTTGCTCGCGGCCGAGGGCGCGGATGCCTTCTACAAGGGCGAGATCGCCCGGAAGATCGACGCCGACATGCGGGCCAATGGCGGCCTCTTGCGCTACGAGGACCTGGCGGGATACCGGGTACGCCATTCCGAGGGCGGCATCGCCGGGGAGTATCGCGGCTGCCAGATCATCGGCGGCCTCGACAACACCGGCTTTCCGACGGTGATGCAGGCGCTCAACCTGCTGGAAGCCTACGACCTCAGGGCGATGGGACAGGGCAGCGTCGAGGAATGCCACATCATGGCCGAGGCGCAGCGCGCCGCCTTCACCGACCGTCTGGCCTATCTCGGCGACGCCGACAGCGTGCCGGTGCCGCTCCAGGGCCTGCTGTCGAAGGATTACGCCGCCAGGCGCGGCCGCGACCTGGCGATGGACCGGGCCAATCTGGACCGCACGCCGGGCGATCCCTGGGCCTTCGATCCGGGGCGGCCGGGCGGCCTCGCGCCGGGGCATGGCGGCGACAGCCAGACGACGCACCTGACGGTGATCGACAGGGACCGAAACATGGTCTCGCTCTTGTCCACGCTGGGCCTGCATTTCGGCTCCGCCGTGGTGGCGAAGGACACCGGCGTGGTGCTGAACAACGGCACCATGTGGTTCGATCCCGTGCCCGGTACCGTCAACTCGCTGGCACCCGGCCGGCGCGGGCTGACCGCCGGCGCGCCGATCGTCGTCCTGAAGGACGGCCGGCCGCTGATGACCGTGGGCTCGCCCGGCGGGCGGCGGGTGGTCACCTCGATCATCCACGCCCTGGTCAACGTCATCGACCACGGCATGGGCCCGCAGGAGGCGGTCTCCACCCTGCGCGTGCACTCGGAGAACGAGACCACGGTGGTCGACGCCCGCATGGCGCCCGGGACCATGGCGGCGCTGGAGAAGCTCGGCCACCGGCTCGACATACGCGAGGAGACCTTCTCGACGACCTATTTCGGACGCCCCAACGCCGTCGTCGTCGACCCGGCGAGCGGCCGCCTGCAGGGCGGCGTCAACCCGTTCAAGCCGACCCTGGCGATCGGGGTGTAAAGGCGCCGCTCAGCTGTAGACCACCGCCTTGGGCGTGAAGTCCACGCCCTCGTCGAGCGGGAACATCGGGCGGGCGCAGATGGTGTGGCCGAGGGTCGGCAGGTTGGCCGAGGTGGCGCCGGGGATGTCGATGTTGAAGTTCTTCTCCACCCAGGCGTCGTACATCTTGTACTCGGTGTGCGGCGACTTCACGACGATGACGTCGAAATCGGCCGGGTCCAGCCCGCTGGCGTAGTACATCGCCCGGTCGAACAGGCTGACCGCCTTCGACATGACGACGATCGTGATCGTGCCGCCGTCCGGGATGGCGACGGTCAGCACGGCGGTCTTGCCGGCATCGAGCGGCATGCCCATGGTCTCCAGCCTCGCGCGGCCACGCGTCAGCGTCTCCACCACCGCCTTGACCGGCAGCGGCGGGAAGCGCGCGGGATCGACCGTGCCGCCCAGCGTGACCTCGATCTCCGCGCCGACGCCGGCGGCGTGCGCCGCCTCGGCCGCCGGCCGGTCGACGATCTGCGCCAGCACCCGCTTGCCCAGCCGCCGCTCGAGGATGCGCCGGACGATCAGGTTGCTGTCGCCCGAGGCGCCGGAGGAGGTGGCGTCCGGCGCGTCGGTGAAGACCACCGGCCCGGTGATGTAGCGGCTCTGCTCGATCGCCATGTCGAGGGAGATGAACTTGCCCTGCAGGCGGTGGCGCTGCGCCCAGAAGCGCGCCGCCAGCGCCTCGGCCTCCGCCGCCATGGCGGCCCGGTCGCCGTCGACGGAGAGCAGTACCTGGCAACACAGCTCCGGCACGTCGGTGAAGGGATTGCCGATCATGATGCCGGCGGCCAGCGCCTTGCCGCTGCGCTCCAGCAACTGGGCCTCGCGGATCAGGTCGCCATAGGCGCCGGTCTTGGTGATGCACTCGTCGCCCCGCACCAGGGCCGGGATCTGCACCCGCACCACACCCGGCCGGATGCCCTCGTCGATGATCTTCATCAGCAAGCCGGCGGCGCGCCGCCCGGTATCGGCGAAGTCGACATGGGGATAGGTGTGGTAGATGGCGAAGCCGTTGATCTGGCGGATCATCCGGTCGGTCATGATGCCGTGCAGGTCGAGCGAGATGACGATCGGCATGTCGGGCCCGACCCGCTTGCGGACCTCGGTCAGCAGATGGCCCTCCGGGTCGAGCTCGCCCGAGGCACCCATGGCGCCGTGCAGGCCGAAATAGATCGCGTCCACGCCCGCCTTCAGCTTCTCGTCGACATGCTCAAGGCATTCGCGGGCCAGCCGTTCCCAGCCCTGGCCGGAGAGCAGGCCGGCACTGCCGGCGCGGGCGCCGAAGGCCGGCACCACCTCGACGTCCGGGCGCGCGTCGAAGACGGTGAGAGCGCCGCCGAGCTCGGTGTTCATGCCGCGCTGCTCGAGCAGTTCCTGGCCGCGCTGGATGTGGAAGTTCTCGTAGTGCGACGGCTCGGGATTGAACGAGGAGATCTCCTGCTTGCACTCGACGACGAGGATGCGGGTCATGGCTCTGGGCTCGCTGGACTGGCGGTGGCGGGTGGCGGCTCCTTGGGCAGGGTGCCGTCGGCGGCGAGATGACAGGCGACCAGCCGGCCATCGGCGAGGGGGGCGAGCGGCGGATCGAGCGTCCGGCAGCGCCCTTCGGCATGCGGACAGCGCGTGACGAACCGGCAGCCCGCGGGAATGGCGATGGGATCGGGCACGTCGCCCTTGAGCTGGTGGCGCCGGCGCGGTGCGCGCGGATGGGCCGGCGGCACGGCGGAGAGCAGCGCCCGGGTGTAGGGATGCGTGGGCTCGGCGAACAGGGCCTCGGCCGTGGCGATCTCGACCACGCGGCCCAGATACATCACCGCGATGCGGTCGGAGATGTGCCGCACCACCGCGAGGTTGTGGGAGATGAACAGATAGGTCAGGCCGAGATCGCGCTGCAGGTCCTGCAGCAGGTTGACGATCTGCGCCTGGACCGAGACGTCGAGGGCGGAGACCACCTCGTCGCAGACCAGGAAGTTCGGATGCAGGGCCAGCGACCGGGCGATGCCGATGCGCTGTCGCTGGCCGCCGGAGAATTCGTGCGGGAAGCGGTTGGCGGCGCTGCGCGGCAGGGAGACGAGGTCGAGCATCTCGGCCACCCGACGCGCCCGGTCCCTGGCGTCGCCGATGCGGTGGATGCGATAGGCCTCGCCGATGATGGCGCCCACCGAGAGCCGCGGGTTGAGGGAGCCGTAGGGGTCCTGGAAGATGATCTGCAAGGCGCGCCGGCGCATCCGCATCTCGGTGGCGTTGAGCCCGGTCAGATCGGTGCCCTCGTGCAGGATGGTGCCGGCGGTCGGCTCGATCAGACGCAGCAGCAGCCGCCCTGTCGTCGACTTGCCGCAGCCCGATTCGCCGACCAGCCCCAGCGTCTCGCCCCGGCGGATGGCGATGTCGATGCCGTCGACCGCCCGCACCGTGGCCCGGGTGCCGAGGCCGAGCGGACCGCCGCCGCGCATGGGGAAGTGCTTGACCAGGCCCCGCGCCTCGATCAGCGGCGTGGCGTCCGCCGTCATGCCGCCCCCCGCCGTGCCAGTTCATTCGCTGGCGCGTAGTCGAAAGGCGCGATGCAGGCGACGCCATGGCCCTCGCCGACCGGCATAACCGGCGGCGGTGCTGCCGTGCAAGGAGCCCGGGCCAGCGGACAGCGCGGCGCGAAACGACAGCCGGGCGGCATGGCGCCGGCGACCGGAACGCTGCCCTCGATGGTGGCGAGACGCTCGCGCCGGGCCTCGACCGAGGGAATGGAGTCGAGCAGCGCCTGCGTATAGGGATGGCGTGGCTGGTAGAAAATGTCCTCCACCGGCGCCAGCTCCGCCACCCGGCCGGCATAGAGCACCATGACCCGGTGCGCCATCTCCGCCACCACCCCGAGGTCGTGGGTGATCAGGATTAGCGCCATGCCCATCTCCGCCTGCAGTTGGCGCAACAGGTCGAGGATCTGGGCCTGGATGGTGACGTCGAGCGCCGTGGTCGGCTCGTCGGCGATCAGCAGCCTGGCATTCGCGGCCAGCGCGATTGCGATCATCGCCCGCTGGCGCATGCCGCCGGACAGCTCGTGCGGATAGGCGCGAAGGCGTTCGCGCGGCGAGGAGATCTCGACCCGTTCCAGCAGGCGGATCGCCTCCTTCTCCGCCGCCCGTCCGCTCATGCCGCGGCGCCGCACCAGCACCTCCATGATCTGCCGGCCGATGCGCATGACCGGGTTCAGGCTGGTCATCGGCTCCTGGAAGATCATCGCCATGTCGCGGCCGCGATAGTCACGCCAGGCCCGGTCGGAAAGGCCGGTCAGTTCGGTGCCGCCGAGAGCGATGCGTCCGGCCGTGCGCCGGATCGGGCGCGGCAGCAGGTTCATCAGGGTGAGCGCCAGCATGCTCTTGCCCGAGCCCGACTCGCCGACCACGCCCAGCACCTCGCCCGGGGCGACGGCGAAGCTGACATCCTCCAGGATGGTCTGCGGCCGGCGGACATTGCCGATCACGGTCGACAGCCCGTCGACCCGCAGCAGCGCGTCCTCGCCAGCCGTCGCGACACCGCCCATCGTCAAATCCGCATGCGGGGGTCGAGCACGTCGCGCAGCCCGTCACCCAGCAGGTTCAGGCCGAGCACGACGACGAAGATGGCCACACCCGGGAAGATGGTCACCCACGGCGCCTCGACCATGAAGTCGCGGCCGTTGGCGATGATGTTGCCGAAGCTGGGCGCCGGCGGCGGCGGCCCGACGCCGATGAAGGACAGCACCGCCTCGGCCAGGATGGCGATGGCGAAGACGTAGGTGAGGCGCACGATAAGCGGCGCGGTGGAGTTGAGCAGGACATGGACGACGAGGATGCGGGTGTCCCGGGCGCCCAGCGCCCGCGCCGCCTCGACATACTCCATCTCGCGCACCACCAGGACAGAGGCGCGCACGATGCGCGCGGTGTGCGGGATGGTGGCCAGCGACAGGGCGATCACGACATTCGTCACCGAGGAGCCGAGCGTGGCGGAGACGGCGATGGCGAGCAGGATGGCCGGAAACGACATCCAGGCATCCATCAGCCGCATCGCCGGATTGTCGAGCGACCGGAAATAGCCGGCGCAGCCGCCGATCAGCGTGCCGAAGACGCCGGTCGCCAGCACCACCAGGAAGCCGATCTCCAGTGACAGCCGGCCGCCGTAGATCACCCGGGTCAGCACGTCGCGGCCGAAATGGTCGGTGCCGAAGAGGTGTTCGGCGCTCGGCGGCAGCAGGCGCTCCCGGAACGAGCTTTCCAGCGGGTTGTAGGGCGTGACCCAGGGCGCGAGCAGGGCAAGCGCGACGACGAACACCACCAGGCCGCCGCCGAGCGCCACCGAGCGGTTGGCGATCAGCCGCCTGAGGAAGGCCGCAAGGCGCGCGCGCTGCGGCGCCAGGCCCTCGATCGCGTCGCTGCCGAGCTCAGCCAAGGCGCACCCGCGGATCGATGACGGCGTAGAGCATGTCGACGATCAGGTTCACCAGCAGATAGATGACGGCGAGCATGAGCAGGCCGCCCTGGATGACCGGGAAGTCGCGGCTGAGGATGGCGCCGATGATCAGACGGCCGACGCCCGGCAGGGCGAAGACCTGCTCGACCACCACCGCGCCGCCGAGCAGGCCGCCGGCGATGACCCCGGTGACGGTCAGGATCGGCATCATGGCGTTGGGCAGGGCGTGGCGCATCACCACGAAGCCGTGGCCGAGCCCCTTGGCGTCGGCCGTGCGCACGAAATCCTGGCGCAGCACGTCGAGCATGGAGGAGCGGGTCATGCGCGCGATAAAGCCGATCTGGGTGATGGTGAGGGTGAAGGCGGGCAGCGCCATCGACATGGCCCAGCCGCCGGGATCCTCGGTGATGGCGACGAAGCCGCCCGAGGGCAGCCAGCCGAGCTGGACGGCGAAGACGACGATCAGCACCAGGCCGAGCCAGAAGTCGGGGATCGACAGGCCCAGGAGGGCCACGGTCATGATCGACTGGTCGCCCCAGCCGCCATGATTCACCGCCGCCAGAGAACCCAGCAGGATGCCGAGGATGACGGCGAGCACGAGGGCGATGGCGGCCAGCGACAGGGTGATCGGCAGGCGCTCGAGGATGGCAGCGGCCACCGAGCGGTTGAGCAGGATCGACTGGCCGAGATCGCCGCTCAGCACCCGTTCGTACCAGCTCAGCATCTGGGTCCAGAGCGGCTGGTCGAGGCCGAGTTCGCGGCGCAGATTGGCCACCTGCTCCGGCGTCGCGCTGGCGTCGAGGAAGACCGAGGCGGGATCGCCCGGCACCAGCCAGATCAGGCCGAACGTCATCAGCGATACCAGGAACAGAACTGGTATCGAGGAGATCAGTCGGCGCAGGACGAAGCTCCACATGGACCAAAGCCTAGGGGAAGAATGGGCGGCGGTGGACGGCATTTCCGCCCACCGCCAGGCAAAGGTTACTGGTTCAGGCGCACGCCCCACATCCGCGGAATCCGGAAGGGCACGAAGTTCTCCAGTGCGGCTGTGGAAACCTGGAACAGGCCGTAATTGCCGGCCTTGATGGCAACCGCGTTCTCGTACATGTAGGCCTGGAACTCGGCGAAGATCGCCGCCCGGGCATCGGCGTCCATCTCGGTCGTCAACGCGTTGTAGAGGCGGTTGATCTCCGGATCGTCGGCCTGCATCGAGACGCCGTCGACCCATGGCGCGATGACCGAGGCCGGGCCTTCGAACGGCTCGATGCCGAAACCGTGCGTCCAGAAGTGCCAGCCATCCGGCGTGAAGCCGATCTGCGACACCGTCGGCCAATCGGCCACGCTGAGTTCCACCGTCACGCCGATCGCCGCCAGGCGCTGCTGGACGATGGTCGCCGTGTCGACGTTCGCCCGGCCATTGTCGACGATGAAGGTCAGGGTCTCGCCGTCATAGCTGGAGTTCTCCAGATGCTGGCGCGCCACCTCCAGGTCGGCGATGTTGTAGAGATCGAGCGCAGCGTCGGAGTAGAAGGCCGAGTTGGTGAAAAGCCAGCCGCCGTCGATCTCATAGATGTCCGGATGGGAAATCGCCATGATCTCTTCCATGTCCAGCGCGGCCGACACGGCCAGCCGGAACTCGACATCGTCGGTCGGGCTCTGGGCATGGTTGAACTTGATCACCTGGAAGGCGAAGGGCAGCACGTCGTAGACGACGTACTGGTCATTCTCGGCCAGGCGCTGGGCGCTGGGCCCGTCGACCGTCTCCAGCAGATGGATCTCGCCGGTCTCCAGGCCGGCGACACGGCTGCCCGATTCGGTGATGAAGCGGAAGGTCACGCTGTCGATGAACACTTCCTTGTACCCCGCCAGGCCATCCCGTTCGGAATAGTTGGTGTTCAGCGAGTAGTCATCGAAGCGCTCGAGCCGCACGAAACTGTCGGGCTGGAACTCGACGAAGCGGAACGGCCCGGTGCCGATGAACTCGATCTCGTTGGCCCCCATGACCGCCTGTTCGGCCGGGATGACGGCGATCGGCGCGCGCGGCGAGGAGAGGTTGTCGAGGAAGGTCGACTGCACCTCCGACAGGTTGACCGTGACCTCGTACTCGCCCGTCTCCTCGACCGATTCGATGGCGCTGAGCAGCGTCGAGGATGCGCCGATCTCGCGGTAGCGGTTGAGCGAGGCGACCACGTCGTCGGCATGCATCTGCGAGCCGTCGTGGAAGTTCACGCCCTCGCGCAGGGTGAAGACGTAGGTCAGGCCGTCCTCGGAGATCTCCACGCCCTGGGCCAGGTCCGGCACGGGTGCGGCGTTCTCGTCGCGGGCGTAGAGGGTCTCGTACATGTGCAGGTTGACGTTGCGCGCCGCCTGGGCGGAGGTGACGTGCGGGTCGAGCGACGGCGGCGCCTGCAACTGGGCAATGACCACGTCGCCACCGTCCTGCGCCTGGACCACCGCCGGCAGACCGACGGCCATCAGTCCGCCGGTCATCATTCCGCCGGCCAGGGCGATCTGCAAAATGCGTGTCTTCATTTCCAACACTCCTCCTCTATTCACTCATGTCCTCGCCAGGGCTGAGGGCGGCGCCGTCTTGGACCTTTTATTGTCAGGCGTTGACGAGGAACTTCTCGATGACGGCGTCATTGGGCACGACACCCAGGCCCGGAGCCTGGGGCAGATGGGCGTAGCCGTCCGCGATGCGGACGGGCTCCAGCGCGAGGTGGCGGGTGATCTCGCCGGGCTCGACGCAGTATTCCATGACGAACGCGTTGGGGATCGCGCACAGGAAGTGCAGCGAGGCCGCGGTGTTGATGTCGGTGGTGAAGTTGTGGTTGCACACCCGGCGGCCGCGGCTGGCGGCATAGGCGGCGATCTGCATGGCCTGGGTGAAGCCGCAGCGCACCAGGTCGATCTGCACGATGTCGATGCCGCCCTCGTCGATCAGCCGCTCGAAGCCGACACGGGTGCATTCCTCCTCGCCCGCCGCGATCGCCTGGGTGCAGGTGCGCGAGACCTTGCCGTAGCCGGCATAGTCGTCCGGGTGCAGCGGCTCCTCGATCCAGCACAGGCTGTAGGGCTGGAAGAGCTGGGCCCGGCGGATCGTCGTCTTGGCGTCCCAGACCAGGCCGACATCGAGCATGAAGTCGACATCGTCGCCGATGGCGGCACGGATCGCCTCGACATAGGCGAGATCGCTGCGCTCGTCCTGGCCGAACGGCTCCCAGCCGAACTTCACGCCCGTATGGCCGGTGTCGACGGCCGCCTTGGCCCGGGCCACCGTGTCCTCGATGGTGAACTGGAACATGTTGGAGGAGTAGACGCGCATGCGGTCGCGCATGGCGCCGCCCAAGAGGTCGACGATCGGCTTGCCCAGCGCCTGGCCCTTGATGTCCCAGAGGGCGATGTCGATGCCGGCCATGGCCTGGATCACCGCGCCGTTGCGGCCGTAATAGAGCGTCGACTGGTACATCTTCTGCCACAGCCGCGTGGTGTCGAGCGGGTTCTCGCCGATCAGCAGGCGCTTGAGCCCGGAAACCAGGGTGTGGCTCATCGGCGCCTCGATCACCGCCTTGGTGACGACCGGGCAACCGTCGACCTCTCCCCAGCCGGTGATGCCGGCATCGGTCGAGACCCGGATCAGCAAGGCGTCCTGCGAGCTGTCGGTGCGCTCCTCGATGACCGGGAGACGGAGGTAGAGCGCTTCGACATCGGTGATCTTCATAGGCGTTCCTTGACCGATCGGTGCTGGCGGCGTTCCGCGCCGCAGTGTCGTCCGGCCCGCTGGGACGTGGGGCCGGAGTCCGGTGTTCCCTAGCCGCCGAGCGTCTCGGCGACCGCTGGATCGAAATCGACCATCGTCACCGCGACGGTGTCGCCACGACTGACCCGGCCTGGTCCCGCCGCCATCCACAGCACGCCCGAACGGGCGTAGCGGAGGGCGAGCGGCGGGTGGTCGATGTCCTCGACGAAATGCAGCAGGCCGGCAGTATCCCCGGCCTCGACCTCCTCGCCGGCGCGGTGGCGCGGTTCGAAGACGCCAGCGCCGGGCGCGAAGCAATAGCAGCCCATGTCCGGCACCATCATGTGGCGGGTGCCGCGGGGCGTCGGATCGACCCCTCTCAGCATGCCGAGATGGGCGAGCACGCCGCGCAGCCCGTGATGCGCGACCGCGACCCCGTCGACATTGACCCGACCCCAGCCGCCGAGCTCGGTGCCCAGGGAGAGGATGCCGCGGCGCTCCACCGAGGAGGTCAGCGTCGCGCCCTCGTCGACGCCCCAGAAGACGACGTTGAAGGGGGCGCCGAAGGCCTCGGCAAGGCGGAAGGTCCTGTCGCGGACCGCCGGATCGGCCGGGTGGTGCATGTTGGTCGACAGCGCCGATTCCATGGAATGGCCGGCGGTGTGCAGGTCGACCGAGACGTCGGCATGCGGCAGGATCTGGCTGTCGACGAAATGCGCCAGCATGTCGGAGAAGGTGCCGCGCGGGTTGCCGGGGAAGCAACGGTTCAGGTCCTTGCCGTCGATCGGCGACAGGCGCCGGTCGGCCAGGACCGCCGGCACGTTGACCGCCGGCATCATGATCACCCGGCCGGTGATTTCCTCCGGCTTCAGGTCGCGCGCCAGGGTGGAGACGGCGATCTGGCCCTCGTACTCGTCGCCGTGCACGCCGCCGGTGAACAGCACCGTCGGCCCCGCCCCGTTGGCCACCGTGACGATGGGGATCTCGACCACGCCCCAGCCGGCAGTGTCACGCGATTGCGGCGCCCGCAGATAGGCGGCCTGGCGGCCGTCGCGCGTGAAATCCACCGTGTTGTGGATGCGGCTTCGCAGTTCGCTGCCGTGCTGCACGCCTGTCTCCACCTCCTTGTGGTCCTGGGTCCCTGATTTGCTGGGTCCCTGAATTGCTGGGTCCCTCATTTCCGGGACCCTGATTTCCTGAACCCTGTGTTCCTGAGTCCAGGCACCCGTTGACCGGATTGCCCGACGATGGAAAGTATGATTGTATACGATTATTCAGTTGGCAAGAAGAATCTCGGCCATGCGCTCATCAGCCAGGTCAGGAATTTTCGTCTGGCAGGCCTCGCCTGGCGGCCACCATCGGCGAAACCCGCCGCGTCGAGGTGGCCGGCGCCGGCGCCAGCTCCTATATTGGGCGGGCCGTGGGATCCGCGCCGCGAGTCGGGCGACACCGGCCGCCGCCGGAAACAAGAGGACTGCGCAGATATCTTGACTACTTCCCTGAGAGGCGCACGCCGGGCCGCGGGCGATGGCGGCACGGAGGAGAGCTGGACCAGCGTCAAGCCGCGCACCATGGTCGACCACGCCATCGACGCCATCATCGAGGGCGCGGCCCGCGGACTGATCCTGCCGGGCGAGCGCATCGTCGAGAGCGAGCTCGCCAACCGGCTCGGCATGAGCCGGGTGCCAATGCGCGAGGCCTTCCGCACACTGGCCAGCCAGGGCGTGCTGACCATCGAGCCCTACAAGGGCATCCGGCTGATGCCGGTCACCTCCGAACGGGTCGAGCAGCTGCAGGACGCGCGCGTGGCGCTGGAGACGCGGGCCGCCCAGCAGGCCATCGCGAAGAACAACAACAAGGCACGCCAGCTCGACCAGCTACGCAACCTCGTCGACGTGATGGAGCTGATGGCCACCAGGCAGGACGCCTACGGCTTCGCCACCGCCGACACCGACTTCCACCGCTGCCTGGTGCGGTTCAGCGGCAACCCGGTGCTCAGCCAGCTCTGGGAGGCTCTGGCCCGCCAGCTCACCATCATCTTCGGCCTGTCGACGCTCGACAAGACGATGAACCGGATCATCGGCGAGCACACCTCGCTGATCGCGGTGTTCGGTCGCGGCGATCCGGCTGAGATGCAGGAGGCGCTGGAAGACCACATCCTCACCCAGACCCACGAGATCGACTTCGAGCGCGTGATCTCCGACCGGCGCCGCGAGAACCCGGCGGGCTGAGCGCGCCGGACCGGCAGTCCGGCAGACCCGGCCCGCCTCAGCGGCATTCCGGCGGGCAGCCCAGCGTCCAGAACGGGTCGCGCGGCCGCCCAGCATCGTGGTCGCGATAGCCGTCCGGCGCCGGCGACACCAGGCCCCACCAGCCATGGGCACACATCGAGCGCCAGGCCATCTGGTCCTCCAGGCTGCGCTCCGGCGTGTCGTGCACCTTCTTCAGGGCTCGCCAGGCATCGCGGATCGCCTGGTCGTTGGCGTCGGAGGGATCGTTGCAGTAGTCCCAGAAGGCGCCGGTCAGCGTCTCCATCTCCGCCGCCACTTCCGGCAGGGCGTTGCGGTCGAGATGCCAGGCATACATCCATTCGGCTACCACCGCCTCGATCGCCTCCGCGCGCGGCTTCCTGGCCGACTTCGCCGTGGTTGTCAGCATGTGCCGGACCAGTTCCGCCGCGGCGTGCTCGAAGCGGGCTTCCCTCGCGGCCATCTTCATGGCCTCCACGGCGCGCTCGGCCTGGGCACGGAGTTCATCGGCGAAATGGGTCATTGACGGGGTCGCTCCTGGTCGGGTGGGTGTCAGTCGAGGGTCTGGATGATGGGCGCGAGGCGCGCGAACATGGCGTCGGCGTCGACGGTATCGATGACCTGCACGTTCGCGGGGAGCGGGCTGCGGTTCCACCAGTCGATGGTCGAACGGCCGACGGTCGGTCCCTCCGCCACCTCGATGTCGACGCGGCAGTCCCGCCAGGTGAACAGCTCCGGCCACAGCACATAGGCGATGACGCAGGGGTCGTGCATGGGATGACCGCCGTCGTCCCCCAGCGCCTTGCCGCCGGGCCGCGGCCGCTCCAGCATCGCGATCACCTGCTCGGAAACCGGGCCGCCGGGGTCGCGCAGCGGCGCGATGCGCGGCCGAGTGGCGACGGCCTGATAGGTGGCGTTGAGCGCGAACAGGGTGATCGGCACGCCCGCCTCGAAGACCACCCGGGCGGCATGCGGATCGACGTAGAAGTTGAACTCCGCCGCCGCCGTCATGTTGCCGAGGTCGCGTGCCCCGCCCATTACAACGACCCGCTCGAGCTTGGCGGCGATCTCCGGCGCCTGGATCAGGGCGAGAGCGACATTGGTCAGCGGCCCCAGCGCGCAGAGCGTGACCGCGCCGTCCGGGCGCGCCCTCAGCGTCTCGACCAGGAAGCCGACGGCGTGCTCAGGCCGCGCCCCGATCGTCGGGGCGGGCAGGCTCATTCCCGCCAGCCCGTCCGCGCCGCAGATGAACTCGGCGGTTTCCAGCGGCCGCAGGATCGGCCGGGCACAGCCGGCATGGACCGGGACGTCTGGCCGGCCGGCGAGCTCGCAGATCTTCAGCGCGTTCAGGGTCGTCTTCCCGACCGGCACGTTGCCGGCCACCGTGGTGATGCCCAGCTCCTCGAGCGCGTCGGACGCGCCCAGCGCCAGCAGCAGGGCGAGCGCGTCGTCCGGGCCCGGATCGGTGTCGATGATGATCGGCCTGGTCATGTCTCTCCGGAAATCTCGCGTCGGGGGGCGGCCGGCTCGTCCGGGCGCGGGATCGCCGCGACCAGGGCCTGGGTGTAGGGATGCTGGGGATCGTCGAAGACCGACGCCGTCGGTCCCCTCTCCACCACCTTGCCGGCGCGCATCACCACGACCTCGTGGGCGATGTGGCGAACCACGGCGAGGTCGTGGCTGATGAACAGGTAGGTGACGCCGAATAGCTCGTTCAGGTCCAGCAGCAGGTTGATCACCTGGGCGTGGATCGAGACGTCGAGGGCGGAGACCGGCTCGTCCGCCACCACCAGCGCCGGCCGGGTGATGATCGCCCGGGCGATGGCGATGCGCTGGCGCTGACCGCCGGAGAATTCATGCGGGAAGCGCTCCGCCGCCGCCGCCGGCAGGCCGACCGCCTCCAGCGCCTCGGCCACCTGCGGCAGCGCCGCCGGATAGCTCCTGGTCTCGCCCAGCGCCAGCAGCGGATCGGCGACCGAGCGGCCGACGCGCTGGCGCGGGTCGAGCGACCCGAAGGGATCCTGGAACACCATCTGGAAGCCGCGCCGCATGGCCTTCAGCGCCCGCGGTGTCTGGGCGGAAACCGCCTGGCCCTGGTGGTAGACCTCGCCCGCGGTCGGACGGTCGAGCGCCATGACGAGCCTGGCCAGCGTCGACTTGCCACTGCCGGACTCGCCGACGACGGCGAGGTTGCGGCCCCGCTCCACGACGATGTCGACATGGTCGAGCGCAGTCAGCGGTGGCGTGCGGCGAGCGAGGCCGCGGCGCCGTCCGGCGAAGACGCGGGTCAGGCCGCGTGTCTCCAGCAGCGCCGGCGTCACGCCACCGCCTCCAGCCGGATGCAGCGGGCGACGTGGCCGCCGTCCCCCGCCTCGTGCAGCGCCGGCTCCGCCGCCCGGCAGTCGTCGATGACATAGGGGCAGCGGGCGGCGAAGATGCAGCCAGCCGGCACGCTTTCCGGGTCCGGCAGGGTGCCGCGAATGGCCGTCAGCCGCTCCCCCGCTCGGGCGGTCAGCCGGGGCCGCGCGGCCATCAGCCCGGCGGTGTAGGGATGGGCGTGGCGGGCGAGCAGCGCCGCGGTGGGCCCCTCCTCCACCAGCCGGCCGGCGTAGAGCACGGCGGTGCGCTGGCAGAGGCTGGCGACCACGCCGAGATCGTGGGAAATCAGGATCAGCGACATGCCGAGCCGTTCGGTCAGGTCCGTCAGCAGTTCCAGGATCTGCGCCTGCACGGTGACGTCGAGCGCCGTCGTCGGTTCGTCGGCGATCAGCAGGTCCGGGCGGCAGGCGAGCGCGATGGCGATCACCACGCGCTGGCGCTGGCCGCCGGAAAGCTGGTGGGGATAGTCGTCGATGCGCGATGCCGGGTCGGGAATGCCGGCGAGGTCGAGCAGGTCGAGGGCGCGGGCGCGCGCCGTCTTCCGGGAGGCCCCCTCGTGCAGGATCACCGATTCGGCGATCTGGCGGCCGATTGCGTGCGCCGGGTTGAGCGCCGTCATCGGCTCCTGGAAGACCATGCCGATCCGGTTCCCCCGGATCCGGCACATCGCCCGTTCGTCGGCCTGTGCCAGATCGTGGCCATCGAACAGCACGCGGCCCTCGACCCGGGCGCGGTCGGGCAGCAGGCCCATGACGGCGAGCGCGGTGATCGACTTGCCGCTGCCCGATTCCCCGACGATGCCGTAGGTCTGGCCGCGTTCGACTTCCAGGTCCAGACCGCGCAGCACGCGCCGCGGTCCCTGATCGCCCGGCAGGCTGACCGAGAGGTTCTCGATCGCCAGGAGAGCGTCGCCCGCGCCCATCTCAGCGCGTCCGCCTGAGCCGCGGGTCGAGCAGGTCGCGCAGACCGTCGCCGAGCAGGTTGAAGCCGAGTACGGCGATGGCGATGGCGAGACCCGGGAAGATTGCGAGCAGCGGCTGGCTGCCCATGTGCGTCTGCGCGTCGTTCAGCATCTTGCCCCAGGACGGGGCCGGCGGCTGCAGGCCGAGGCCGAGATAGGAGAGCCCCGCCTCGATGACGATGGCCAGTGCGAGCTGGGTGGTCGCCTGCACCAGAAGCACACCCGACGCGTTGGGCAGGACATGGCGGACCGTGATGTGCAGCGGCCCGCGGCCGGCGGAGCGCGCGGCCAGGATGAAGTCCCGGCTCCAGATGTCGACGCCGGTGGCGCGGCTCAGGCGGATGAACACCGGCACGTTGGCGACGGCGATGGCGATCACCGTCGTCGTCGACCCGACACCGAGCAGCGCGGTGACGATGATCGCCGCCAGCACCGCCGGGAAGGCGAAGGCGAAGTCGGCGAAGCGCATGATCACCTCCTCCGCCCAGCCGCGCCTGGCCGCGGCGAACAGGCCGAGGAAGACGCCGACCGCGCCCCCGAGCAGTACCGCGGCGAACGCGATGCCGAGCGAGTTGCGCGCGCCGACCAGGAGCAGCGTCAGCACGTCGCGCCCGAAATGGTCGGCGCCCAGCCAGTGCGCGGCGGACGGCCCGGCCAGCCGGCTCATCATGTCCATGGTGCCCAGCGGCGTCGGCGTCCAGACCAGCGACAGGAGCGCGGCGGCGATCATCAGCGCGATCAGGCAGGTGCCGATCACCAGGTTGGGGCGCAGGGACAGGCGGCGGCGGCGGCGCGGCGCGGCCGGGCTGGCGGCAAGCTCGCTCATGTGCCCCTCAGCCGCGGGTTGATCAGCGCGTAGGTCAGGTCGACGAGGAAGTTGACCACCATGATCATGCCGGCCAGCAGCAGCACCATGTTGCGCACCACCACGGCGTCGTTCTGCGAGATGGCGAGGAAGATCAACCGGCCGAGGCCCGGCAGGTAGAAGACGTTCTCGATGATCACCGAGCCGGCCAGCAGCACGGCGAACTGCAGGCCCATGACGGTGACCACCGGGATCATCGCGTTCCTGAGCGCGTGACGCCACAAGGCGGCCCGGCGGCTCAGCCCCTTGGCCCGGGCGGTGCGCACGAAGTCCTGGCCCATGACGTCGAGGATGGCGGACCGGGTGACCCGGGCGATGATCGCCGCCTGCGGCAGGGCGAGCGCGAAGGCCGGTAGCAGCAGCGCCTTGACCGCCGGCAGGAAGCCGGCGTCCCAGCCGGGGAAGCCGCCGGCGTCGAACCAGCCGAGAGTGACCGCGAATAGCAGGATCAGGAGCACGGCGAACCAGAAGTTCGGCACCGCGAGGCCGATCTGGCTGAAGGCCATGACGGCGCTGTCGCCGGCCCTGCCCTGGTTCGCCGCGGCATAGACGCCGAGCGGCAGGGCGATCGCCGTGGTGAAGAGGACGGCCATCAGGCCGAGCGGCACGGTCACCGCCGCGCCCTCGGCGATCATCTGCGAGACCGGGATGCGGTAGCGGTAGGAAATGCCGAAATCGCCGACGGGGATGCCGATGATCCAGTCGAGGAAGCGCTCAAGGGGCGAGCGGTTCAGTCCCAGAGCCTCGCGTGCGGCGGCGAGGGTCTCGTCCGTAGCCTGCGTGCCCAGCATGTCGAGCGCCGGGTCGCCGGGAAGCAGGTCGATGAGAATGAAGGCGACGAGGGCGGTGACGAACAATGCCGTCACCAGCCCCGCCAATCGCCGAAACAGCGTCAGCCACATGCAGGAAATCTACACCAGGAATGGTCCCTGTCGCGGGTTGACGCTCACTCCGCCCAATAGGCCTCGGTCACGTCGTTGGCCTGTACCGGGCTGTTCAGCCACAGCCCCTCGATGCCGGCGCGCGCCACGCCGGTCTTGGGCAGCTGGAACAGGAAGACCACGACCGCGTCCTCGGCCAGGATGCGCTGCGCCTCGCGCGCCAGTTCACCCCGCTCCTCGGGATCGTTCGACAGGGTGTACTGCTCGATGACCGCGTCGAATTCATCGTTGTCGTAGCCGATATACCAGTCGTCGCGGGCGTAGTTGCCGAAGTCGAACGGCTCGGTATGGGCGATCACCGTCATGTCGTAGATGAACTCGCGGAAGACGTCGGTCAGCCATTGCGGCCCCTGATAGACCTCGATGGAAAGATCGACGCCCACCTGGGCGTAATAGGCCTGGATGATCTCGCCCGCCCGTCTGGCATAGGGGAAGGGCGGCAGGATCAGCTGCGCCTCGAAGCCGTCGGCATAGCCGGCCTCGGCAAGCAGTTCCTGCGCCCGCGCCGGGTCGTAGGGATACAGGCCCGAATAGTCGACATAGTCGGGCAGGTTCGGCGGGTAGTGCGAGCCGATCACCTGGCCGTAGCCGGCCAGCGCGCCCTGGATCACCGCCTCGCGGTCGACCGCGTGGGTCAGCGCCTGGCGGACGCGAACGTCGCTGTAGGGCTCGCGTCGATGGTTGAGCGCCAGGATCGCCTCGCCCTCGGTGAAGCCGAGCATGACCACGAAATCGTCGTCGGCCTCGAACTCGCCCAGCAGTTCCGGCGCGCCCATGTTCGGGAAGACGTCGATCTCGCCGGTGCGGAGCGCCGCGACCTGGGCCTGCGGGTCGGTGATGATGCGGAAGGTGACTTCAGACAGCTGCGCCGGATCGCCCCAGTAGTCGTCATAACGCTCCAGCGTGATGCGGTCGCCGCGCACCCATTCGACGAACTGGAAAGGCCCGGTGCCGACCGGGTCGGTGGTCAGGCTCTCCACCGATTCCGGCGAGACGATCGCCGCGTCGGCCGAGCCCATGTTGTAGATGAAGCTGCCGTCCGGCCGGCTGAGATGGATGACGACCGTGCGGTCGTCCGGCGTCTCGATGCTGTCGATGGCGCTGAACAGGCGCACGCCGGCATTCTGCGAATCCGGCCCGCGCGCCCGGTCGTAGGTGAACTGGACGTCCGAGGCCTCGAAGCTGGTGCCGTCGTGGAAGGTCACGCCCTCGCGAAGGTGGAAGGTATAGGTCAGGCCGTCCTCGGAGATCTCCCAGCTCTCGGCCAGCGCCGGGTAGGGCTGGCCGTTCTCGTCGGTCAGCGTCAGCCCCTCGTAGACATTGGCGTAGACGATCTCGCGGATCGAGCCCGCCACATGGGTGGTCGGATCGAGATGCGGCGGCTCCACGGTGACGCCGATAACCAGATCGTCGCGCACCTGCGCCTGGACGCCCGGCGCCGCCAGCGCCACAGCGATACCCGTTGCCAGCAGAATTGACGGTAGTGCCCCGTGCCTCATCTTCCTCGCCTCCTCGTTCGCCGGCCGCCCGGTTTACCCGGTCAATCGCCCCCCAAGCCCTGGGTTGCGACGGCCGCTGGTGTTGCCCGCTGATGTCCTGCCGCCCGGCCGTCCCGGACCCCGACGCCCGGGACTATCCCTTTCCTCGGCCAACCGTTTCCTTGCGCGACCTTTATCCTTGCCAAGTCGGCGCCAAGCGGCAATTTATCTTAGTGAATAAGATATTCGAACATTAAGATACTACAGCAATCGCGAGTCAAGGACCGACATGGATCTCAGCGAACAGCCCACCACCCGACCCGAGCTGCTGTCCCTGCTCGACCGCACCATGCGCGCGGCCAGCGCCCAGCGCGTGCTTTACTCCCACGCGCTGGCCCAGCGGCTCGGCCTGCGGCAGACCGACCTCGAATGCCTGTTCATCATCACGCTGAACGCCGACGTGACGCCGGGCCGACTGGCGGCGGAGACCGGACTGACGACGGGTGCGATCACCGGCGTCGTCGACCGCATCGAGCGGGCGGGCTATGTGCGCCGGGAACGCGATCCGGCAGACCGCCGGCGCATCTTCCTGCGGCCGGTGTCGGAACGGATCGAGGGGATCCGCGACGTGAACCGGGACATGCGCGAGCTGTGGATGAGCGAGCTGAAGCGCTATGACGACGCTGAACTCGCCTTCCTGGTGGAGTTCGCGCGGCGCAACTACCGTTCGGCGGTGGAGGCGACGGCGCGCATGCAGAAGAGCGTGGGGGCTGCTCGGCGGAACGGCGCCGTCCGGCCCAACGGTCCGATGGCGCACGACGCGGCAGGTCCGCGGCGGGAGGCCGCGCGTCGATGACCGCGAAGATGGCCGAGGAGACGGCCGGAGAGATGGACGCAAGGCGCGTGGTCGTGACCGGCGGCACGGGCAGCCTTGGCGAGGCGCTCATCCGCGGCTTCGCCCGGCGCGGCGCGCGTGTCGGCATCACCGCGCGCAGTCCTGAGAAGGCCGAGCGGCTGACGGCACGGCTCGCTGCCGAGGGAATCCGGATCGACGTCGCGATCGCCGATCTCGCCGCGCCGGAGACCGCCGCCACGGCCGTCACCGCGCTGGCGGATCGTCTTGGCGGCCTCGACGTGCTGGTCAACAACGCCGGCCACGGCGTGCGCCGCGGCCTCGACGAGGCCACGCCCGAGAACTGGGCGACCAGCTTCGCCATCACTGTCAGCGCGCCCTATTTCGCCGCCCGGGCCGCGGCGGCGGCGATGACGCGGGGCGGCGTCATCGTCAACATCGCCTCGGAGATGGCCCATCTGGTCAGCGGCGCCTCGATGGTCTACGCGACCTCCAAGGCCGCCCTCGTCCACCTCAACGGTTGCCTCGCCGACGCGCTGGCCACGCGCGGCATCCGCGTGCTCGCGGTGTCGCCGGGACCGTTCGAGAGCGACCTGCTGCTGAGCAATATCGACCAGTCCGGCGTCGGCCGGGACTCCGGGCTGACACAGATGGCGGCGCGGGTACCGCTCGGCCGCATCGCCACGGCCGAGGAAATCGCCGAGACGATCCTCTTCATCGCCTCCGACCGCGCCGCCTACATGACCGGCAGCGTGATCCGGCTGGATGGCGGCACGACGATCCCGCGCCGCCAGGAGCCGCGCCCCGCCGGCTAGCCGCGGCGGCTAGAGCATCCTGCGCCCGACCGGGCGCAGACAAGCTGCTCTAGGCTATTGAGAATCGGGCAGATTATTTGCGACCGAATGGGTCCATTCGGTCGCAATCTGCCCTAGAGGTGGCCGCGCGCCTCCAGGAAGGCGACGACCCGGTCGGCCAGCACCTCCGGCGCCTCCGTCCCGCCGGCGAGCCGGAGATCGGGCGTCGACGGCGCCTCGTACGGACTGTCGATGCCGGTGAAGCCGCTGATCGCCCCGGCGCGCGCCCGGCGGTAGAGACCCTTGGGATCGCGCGCCTCGCAGACCGCCAGCGGCGTGTCGACGAAGATTTCGACGAAGGCGCCCTCGGCGACCCGGTCGCGCGCCCGGCGGCGGTCCTCCCGGAAGGGCGAGATGGCGCTGACCAGGGTGACGAGGCCCGCTTCCACCATCAGCGCCGCGACTTCGCCCAGACGGCGGACATTCTCCTTTCGGTCGGCGGCGGAGAAGCCGAGGTCGCGGTTCAGCCCATGGCGCAGATTGTCGCCGTCGAGCGTCACCGTGTGCCGGCCGCGCGCGTGCAGCCGCTGTTCCACCAGATCGGCGATGGTCGACTTGCCGGAGCCCGACAGGCCGGTGAACCAGAGGACGCAAGGGTGCTGGCCGGCGAGCGCGGCGCGGGCCCGGCTGTCGACGGTCATGGCGTGGCGCGCCACGTCGGGCGAGCGCGCCGGCACGCCCGAGACCATGCCGCAGGCGACCGTGGCATTGCTGGCGCGGTCGATCAGGATCAGCCCGCCGGTCGCCCGGCTGTCGGCGTAGCGGTCGAAGGCCAGCGGCCGGTCGAGCACCAGGTCGGCGAGCGCGATGCCGTTCAGCGGCAGGCTGTCGGCCGCCACCGGTTCCTGGGTGTTGACGTCGATCGCGTGGTCGATGGCGGCGACGCGGGCATTCGCCTGGGCGGTGCCGAGCCGGAGCAGATAGGACCGCCCGGGCACCAGCGGCGTCTCGTCGAGCCAGACGAGATGCGCCGACAGCCGCTCGCCGACCGTGGCGCGGCGCCCCGCCGCGGTCAGCAGGTCGCCGCGCGCGACGTCGATCGCCGGCTCGAGCACCAGCGTCACCGCCTGGCCCGGCACGGCGCGGTTGAGGTCGCCGGATGGCGCGAGGATGCGCGCGACGCGGCTGGTGCGCCCGGCGGGCAGCACCGCGATCTCCTCGCCGACGGCGATGCTGCCGGCGGCCACCGTGCCGGCATGGCCGCGGAAGTCGGGGCCGGGCCGGTTGACCCATTGCACGGGGAAGCGGAACGGCGCGGCCGCGTCGTCTCCGCCCGCCTCGACCCGCTCCAAATGCTCCACCAGGGTCGGCCCGCGATACCAGCCGGCCTGTTCCGCCGGTTCGAGCACGTTGCCGCCGGACAGGGCGGAGACCGGGATGCAGGTGACCGCGTCGATGCCCAGCTTCGCGGCGAGACGGCGGTAGTCGTCGGCGATCCGAGCGAATACCGCCTCGTCCCAGCCCACCAGGTCCATCTTGTTGACCGCCAGGGCGACGCGGCGGATGCCGAGCAGCGAGACGATGTGGCTGTGCCGCCGCGTCTGGGTGAGGAGACCCTTGCGGGCGTCGACAAGGATCACCGCGAAATCGGCGTTGGAGGCGCCGGTCGCCATGTTGCGGGTGTACTGCTCGTGGCCCGGCGTGTCGGCGACGATGAACTTGCGCGCCGGGGTGGAGAAGTAGCGGTAGGCGACGTCGATGGTGATGCCCTGCTCGCGCTCCGCCGCCAGCCCGTCGACCAGCAGCGCGAGGTCGAGATTGCCGGCACCCGTCGTGCCGTAGCGCCCCGAGGCGGCCGCCAGCCCGGCGAGCTGGTCCTGCAGCAGCAGGCCGCAATCGTGGAGCAGGCGGCCGAGCAGGGTCGACTTGCCGTCGTCGACCGAGCCGCAGACGATGAAGCGCAGCAGGTCGCGGGCGCCGTCCAGCAGCGGCTCGGGAAACGGATCGCTGCGGACGCCGAGGCCGGGATCCGCGGTGATGACCGACAGTTCGTTCATCAGAAATAGCCCTCCGCCTTCTTGGTCTCCATCGAGGCGCCGGCATCGCGGTCGATGGCCCGGCCCTGGCGCTCGGAGACCGAGGCGGTCAGCACCTCGCGCACCACGTCGGGCAGGCTCGCCGCCCGGCTCTCCACCGCGCCGGTCAGCGGGTAGCAGCCGAGCGTGCGGAAACGCACCATGCGCCATTGCGGCGCCTCGCCCGGATGCAGCGGCAGGCGCTCGTCGTCGACCATGATCCAGCTGCCGTCGCGGCGCACCACCGGGCGTTTCCGGGCGAAGTAGAGCGGCACGACGGGGATGTTCTCCCGGTGGATGTATTGCCAGATGTCGAGCTCGGTCCAGTTCGACAGCGGGAAGACGCGGATGCTCTCGCCCTGGTTGATGCGGCCGTTGTAGAGGTTCCAGAACTCCGGACGCTGGTTCCTGGGGTCCCAGCGGTGCTGCGCGTTGCGGAAGGAGAAGACCCGTTCCTTGGCGCGCGAGACCTCCTCGTCGCGCCGCGCCCCGCCGAAGGCCGCGTCGAAGCCGTGGCGGTCGAGCGCCTGCTTCAGCGCCTGGGTCTTCATGATGTCGGTGTGCACGGCCGAGCCGTGGCTGACCGGCCCGACGCCCTGGCGCGCGCCCTCCTCGTTGACGTGCACGATCAGCTCGAGCCCGAGTTCCGCCGCCCGGCGGTCGCGGAACGTGATCATCTCGCGGAACTTCCAGGTGGTGTCCACGTGCAGCAGCGGGAAGGGCGGGCGGCCGGGATGGAAGGCCTTCATCGCCAGGTGCAGGAGCACGCTGGAATCCTTGCCGATCGAGTAGAGCATGACCGGGTTGCGGAACTGGGCCGCCACCTCCCGGATGATGGAGATGCTTTCGGCCTCGAGGCGTTCGAGATGGCTGATCGGCTGAAGTCGCGTCATCGTCATGGGCTCGCGAAGGGGGTGGGGACGGGGGATGGTCAAAGGGGCGGGGCGTGGATGCCGCACTCGGTCTTGTCGAGCCACGACCAGCGGCCGGCCCGGGCGGCCTCGCCCGGCCGGGTTGCCCGTGTGCACGGGGCGCAGCCGATGGAGCGGAAACCGCGGGCGAGCAGCGGATGCAGCGGCAGGTCGCGATCGGCCAGGTAGCGCTGGATGTCGTCCGGCGACCACCCGGCCAGCGGATTGATCTTCAGCCGCCCGGTCGCCTGGTCCAGCTCGATCGCCGGCAGGGCCTCGCGGCTGGCCGCCTGGAAGCGCTTGCGCCCGGTGATCCAGCCGTCGACACCGCCGCCGAGTTCGGCCAGCGCCCGATCCAGCGGCTCGGTCTTGCGGATGTGGCAGCATAAATCGGGATCGCCCTGCCACAGCGTGCCGTCCGGGTCGTGGCGCGCCAGGTCTGTGGCGGCCGGCCGGATGTCGCGGATGTCGGTGAGGCCGAGGCGCCTTGCCAGCGCCTCGCGGTAGGCCAGCGTCTCGGCGAAGTGCTTGCCGGTCTCCAGGAAGATCACCGGCACCGCCGGGTCGATCCGGGCGGCAAGGTCGAGCAGCACCGCGCTCTCCGCGCCGAAGGAGGAGACCAGCGCCACGCGGCCGGCGATGCCGTCGCGCAGCACCAGCTCCAGCAGCGCCAGCCCGGTCGCGCCGTCGGCCCGCGCCAGCACCTGGGCGAGCCGCGCGTCGGGATCGCCGGCGCCCTGGCTCCAGACGGCGTCGGCCGCCGGTTGCCGGGCTGATGGGGCGTGACTGCTCATGATCGCCGCTCCGCTCCTCGGGAGGTGGACGCCGGAAGGCGCCGCCGGGAATTTCCCATAGGATCGGGTCAGTTCATTATTTTTCAATCCATATTTAATGTGTATTAATAATAATTTACATTTCTTATATGTATTATAGGCCCTACTCGAAGACGATGCGCGGAAAATAGAAGGAGACGACCCAGTTCGGCGCATCGACGATCTCGCTGATTCTGAGATCGCCGCAGACGCTGCAGAGCAGGTAGGCGTCGATGGCGGCGAGCTGCCGCTCGCGGCCCAAGAGGTCGATCATCGCCGAAACGGCGTCCCGCGCGCCGGCCAGGAGATCGGGACCGATGCCGGTGGTGACCCAGTAGCCGGCCCCGTCGAGATGGCGGGTGACCGGCCCGGGCGTGGTGAATTGCGGCGCCGGCAGATCCGCGCCGCGCACCAGGTCGAGCCGGACCGTGACCTCGAGCGGGCTCTCGATCGCCGTGCCGCAGACCTCCCCGTCGCCTTGCGCGGCATGGGTGTCGCCAAGCGAGAGGAGAGCGCCCGCCACCTCGACCGGCAGCAGCAGCACGGACCCGGCGGCCAGGTCGCGGGCATCCATGTTGCCGCCCACACGGCGCGGCGGGATCACGCCATGCCGGCCCGGAGCGGCGGGCACCAGGCCGATGGTGCCGGCAAACGGCTTCAGCGGTACCCGTCCGCCGGGGCCATACAGCGCGGGCGCCAGCGTGCCGGCCTCGTAGCGCCAGATGTGCAGGGCCGGCTCGGGAAACTGGTCAGCCAGCAGGCCGAAACCGGGGATGTTGGCGGTCCAACCCCAACCCGAAGGCGCGAAATCGAGCAGCGTGACCTTCACCGCATCGCCCGGCCGCGCCCCGTCGATGGCGATCGGGCCGGTGACCGGATTGATGCGGGCGGAATCGATCAGCGGCACGTCGGCGGCCACGCTCTCCGGCGTGATCTGCCCACCCGAGGCATCGATGGTGTGGAAGGTCAGCACCGTGCCCGGTGCCACGGTGCGGACAGGGGAGAGAGCGTTGTCCCAGCCAGTGTGGTGGTGCCGGGCATGGATGGTGTGCGCTGCGTCGGGGCGGGTCATGGTGTCCATGTGGTGCCCAGCGGCGCCGGATGTCACCCGCGGGCGCCCTTGCCGGCTGACAGGCGGTGCCCGGCAATGCCAATAAGAAGGCGAGTCCTTCCCGCCGACGCGAGACCGCCGCCCATGACCGTCCTTCCCGATATCGGCAACGATCCGCTGGCCGTCTGGCAGGACCTGCTGCCCCCCGGGGAGCCGGTCGGCGTCCTCTCCGAGCACACCTTCATCGCCCGGCTGCCCGATGGCAGGCGGCTGGTCCAGCCGATCCGCCCCCTGCCCGGCCCGGGCCATCTCGGCGTCGCCTCGCTGATCGTGAACCAGGCGAGTTTCGAAGTGGAGGAAGCGCTGACCGAGGGCCTCGCCCGCCGGCTGGCCGATTGCGGGATCGAGCGCGTCGTCGCCGTGCCGACGCTGGGGCTGATCGCCGGCCGCGGGGTCGCCCGCGCCCTCGGCCATGACCGCTACGTGCCGCTCGGCACCAGCCGCAAATTCTGGTACGCGGACGACCTGTCGGTGGAGATCCGCTCGATCACCAGCCCGGGCCAGGCCAAGCGGCTCTATCTCGACCCCCGCCTGGTGCCGCTGATCCAGGGACGCCGCGTCGCCCTGGTGGATGACGTGATCAGTTCGGGCAGTTCCATCCTCTCCGCCCTCGATCTGCTGTCCCTTGTCGATGTCGAGGTGGCGGCGATCGGCGTGCTGATGGCCCAGAGCGAGGCCTGGCGGTCGCGCCTCGCCGAGCGCCATCCGGGCGTCGAGAACCGCGTGGTCAGCGTCTTCGAGACGCCGCTGCTGCGCCGCGTCGGCGACGGTTGGGAGCCTGCGTCGCCAGAACCCGACGGCTCCTAGAGCGCCGCGCGCAGGCGCCGGCCGAAGGAGTCCGCCTCCTCCAGGATGGCGCGCCGGTCGAGGGTGAGAACCCGCCGGCCGCGCATCAGCCAGCGGCCGGCGACCATGGTGTCGCGCACGTCGTCTGGCCGGGCGGCATAGACCAGCGCGGCATAGGGGTCGTGCCGTGGCGTCCAGCGCGGCCGGTCCCGGTCGATGACGATCAGGTCGGCGGCCATGCCCGGCGCCAGCCGCCCGACCTGGCCGCCGAGCCCCAGCACGTCGGCCCCGCCGCGGGTCGCCAGCCGCACCACCTCGCGCGCCGTCATCACCTGGCGGTCGAGGGCGCGCAGCTTCTGCAGCTTGGCGACCAGGTCCATCTGGGCGAAGAGGTCGATGGTGTTGCCGCTCATCGGTCCGTCCGTGCCGAGGCCGACCACCGCGCCCGCCGCCATCAGGTCGGTGATCCGCGCGATGCCCTTGCCGCCCTTGGCATTGGCTCCGGCGTTGTGCGCCACGCCGGTGCGGCTGTCGGCCAGCAGGGCGATGTCGGCGTCATCCAGATGGAGGCAGTGGGCGGCGACCAGGCCAGGCCCCAGCATGCCGAGATCGCCGATGAAGGCGACCGGGCCGGTGCCATGGCGCTCGCGCACCCAGCTATCCTCGAAATCCATCTCCGCCAGGTGAAGCTGGGTCATCACCCCGGCCCGCCGCGCCAGGTCGCGGCAGCGTTCCAGCACCGGCCGGTCGGTGGTATAGGGCGCGTGCGGCGCGACGGACGGTCGGATGCGGTCATGACCGCCCCAGTCGGCGATCAGCGTCTCCGTCCGCGCCAGGCTGTCGTCGGGCGAGGCGGCGTCGGGCGCCGGGAAGTCGACCACGGTCTGGCCGACCAGCGCGCGCAGGCCCGCGGTGCCCAGCGTCGCCGCCACCGCCGCCTCGAAATAATACATGTCGGCGGCCGTGGTCACGCCGGCCTCGATCAGTTCGATGGCGGCCAGCGCCGTGCCCAGGCGCACCATCTCCGGTCCGACGAAACGCTTTTCCAGCGGGAAGATGTAGCGCCTGAGGCGGTCCGGCTCGTCATCCCCGAGACCGCGGAACAGGCTCATCGCCAGATGGCCATGGGTGTTGACGAAACCCGGCATGACCAGCCCGCCGGCCGCGTCGACCTGCTCGGCTCCCGCCGGCACCGGCTCCGCGGGCGCCGCTCCCTCGCCGACAGCGTGGATGCGGTCGCCCCGTACGATGACGTGGCCGGGTTCGATCACCGTATGGGCATCGTCCAGCGGCAGGACGCAGGCGTTCCCGATGACGACCGTTCCGCCGCCATTCCCAGGCGCCTCCGGGGTCATGCCGCCGCCGGCAGGATGCAGCACTGCTCCGGATTGAGGCGGATGGTGCCACGCTCTCCCTCCTCCAGCGGTGCGGTCATGCCGCCCGTGACGGTCAGCGGGCCCGCCGGGGTGTCGGCGCGGTACTGGTACTGCCGGCCGAGATAGGTGCGCGTGTGGACAGTTGCGGGCAGGCCGTCGCCGCCCTCCCCGGCCTCGACCCGCAGGCCCTCCGCCCGGGCGCCGAGCACGAAACGGTCCGGCAGCCCGCCCCAGTCGGCGGGGTCGAGCCGGAAGCTGGCGCCGCCCGCCGCCGTGACCGCCACATGGTCCGCCCCGCGCGCCGTCACCGCCATGGGGAGCTGCGTCTCGAAGCCGACGAAGCGGGCGACGAAGGCGTTGGCCGGCTGGCGGTAGAGCACCTCCGGCCGGTCGAACTGGCTGATCCGTCCGCCCTCCATGATCGCCACCCGGTCGGAGATCGAGAACGCCTCCTCCTGGTCGTGGGTGACGTAGAGGGCGGTGGTGCCGTGCGCCTGCTGCAGCGCCCGGATCTCCACCCGCATGTCGATGCGCAGCTTGGCGTCGAGATTGGACAGCGGCTCGTCGAAGAGCAGCAGCGAGGGCTTGATGACCAGGGCGCGGGCCAGCGCCACGCGCTGCTTCTGGCCGCCCGACAGGGCCGCCGGGTAGCGTCCGGCGAAGGCGTCGAGGCCGACGCGGGCCAGCATGTCCGCGACCAGCGACCGGCGCCGGGCAGCCGCCATGCCGCGCTGCTTCAGCCCGAAGCCGACATTGTCGGCCACGGTCATGTGCGGGAACAGCGCGTAGTTCTGGAACACCAGGCCGATGTCGCGGCGATGGGCGGGCAGCCGCGCGATGTCCTGGTCGCCCAGCATGACGGTGCCGCTGGATGGCGGCAGGAAGCCGGCCACCAGGCGCAGGGTCGTGGTCTTGCCGCAACCCGAGGCGCCGAGCAGCGAGACGAGCTCGCCGCGGCCGATATCGAGGTCGAGGTCGAAGAGCACCTGGGTGCGGCCGTAATGGGCGTCGATGCCGGCGAGGGAGAGCGACTGGGTCATGGATCAGCGCACGAAATAGCCGAGGCCGAGGGTCTTCTCCACCACCGCCATCACCACCACGGTGAGGACCATCAGCAGCACCGAGAGCGCGGCGATGGTGGGATCGAAGAAGTTCTCGACATAGATCAGCATCTGGATGGGCAGGGTGCTGACGCCGGGCCCGATGAGGAAGAGCGAGACCGGCACGTTGTTCAGCGAGGTGATGAAGGCGAGGATGAAGGCGGCGAGGATGCCGGCGCGGATGTTCGGCAGCACCACCGCGAAGAAGGAGCGGACCGGCGGGCAGCCGAGGCTGATCGCCGCCTCCTGGGCGGAGAAGTCGAAATTGGCCAGGCTGGCGGAGACCACGCGCACGCAGTAGGGCAGCACGATCACCGTGTGGCCGATCAGCAGCGTCGGCACGATCGGCAGGTCGAGCGCGACCGAGACCGAGCGCAGCAGCGAGAAGCCGAAAACGATCTCCGGCACCAGGATCGGCAGCACGAAGAAGGTGCCCATCCAGGACGGCAGGGCGACGCCGTGGCGCTTCAGCGCGAAGGCGGCGGGAATGCCCACGGCCAGCGCCAGCACGGTGCCGGCGACGGCGATCTGCAGGCTGATCCAGAAGGTGTCGAGAAAGGCCGAGACCTCGAAGATGCGCTGGAACCAGCGCAGCGAGAAGCCCTCCGGCGGAAACGCCAGATACTCGGTGTCCGAGACCGCCGAGGCGGCGACGATGACCAGCGGGCCGAGCAGGAAGAAGTAGACCGCGAAGGCGGCCAGCGAGAGCCAGGGGGAGCGGCGCGCGGTCATCGTCCTATTCCACCGCCGGGTTCATGCGCCGCGCCAGCCAGCCCATGGTCAGCACGATGGCGACCGTGACGATCATCATGATGACCGCGATGGTCGAGGCGGCGGGCCAGTCGAACTCCACCATCGCCTCTCGGTAGAGCAGCGTGGCCAGCACCGTGTTGCGCTGGCCGCCGAGCAGGACCGGCGTGGTGTAGGCGGTGAAGGAGCCGGTGAAGACCAGCACCGAGCCGACGATCAGACCCGGCACGGCCAGCGGCAGGGTGACCTGGCGGAAGGTCGCCGCCGGCGTGGCGCCGAGCGAGCGGGCGGCGTCCATCAGGTCGTGGTCGATGTTCTCCAGGACGCCGACCAGCGAGAGGATCATCAGCGGCGTGAAGAGGTAGGCGAGGCCGAGCACGATGGCCGTCTCGGTGTAGAGCAGGCCGATCGGCTCACCGATCACGCCGGCCCAGAGCAGCACGTCGTTCAGCAGGCCGTTGCGGCCGAGGATGACGATCCAGGCGAAGGAGCGCACCACCGTGCCGGTGAGCAGCGGGAAGACCGCGGCGACGATCAGCATCGAGCGCCGGGCCTGCGGCGAACGGGCGATGTAGAAGGCCGTCGGCAGGCCCAGCACCACGGCGATGGCGGTGACGATCAGCGCCAGCTTGGTGGTGCGCCAGAGGATGCCGCGGTTCAGCCCGCGGTCGAAGAAATCGAGATAGGCCTGGCCGTGGCCCGCCGCCGCGTCGAGCGTGCCGCGCGCGGTGTCGAGGATCGGCAGCACCAGGATGACCAGGATGACCAGCCCGGCGGGCGCCACGAGCAGCCAGGGAAGGAAGCGTCGGTGCAAGGCCTTCTCGGAACATGGGTGCGGCAGGGCCGGCCCGCCTCCCGAAGGAAAGGTGACGGGCCGGATCGGGTCCGCCGCCAGCGCGGCGGCGGCGTCAGTTGGCGAAGATGGCTTCCCAGCGGGTGGTCCAGTCCTCGCCGACCTCGTTCAGGCGCTCGTAGTCCGGCAGGCGCAGCGCCTCCACCACCTCGGCGCCATAGGTCCAGCGGGCGGCCTCCTCCTCGGTCAGCTCGACATTGCGGTTGATCGGCGCGTCGACGCCGCGCACCGCCATCTCGTGCTGGATCTGCTGGCTGAGGTGGAAGTCGATGAAGGCGTGCGCCAGGTCGACCTGATCGCTGCCCTCCAGGATGTTGATAACGTTGAGATTGGCGTAGGCCTCGTCGCCGAGCGGCGCCCAGACGGCGGTCGGCACCGCATCCTGGATCGAGCCGACGACGAAGTCCTGGGCGGCGGCGATCACCACCTCGCCCTGGGCGAACAGGTTGACCAGCTCCGAGGAGCGGCCATAGGCGGTCAGGACGTTTGGCGCCAGCGCCTCGAGCTCGGCGAAGGCGGCGTCCGGGTTCTCGAAGGCATCGACCCCGGCCCGCTCCCCGGCCGCCAGCACGATCAGCTGGCCGGCCGTGGTCGAAACGTTGGGGATGGTCACCCGGCCGGCGAATTCCTCGCGCCAGAGATCGCCCCAGGAGGTCACCGGATCGTCCGTGGCGGCGCTGTCGTAGACGATGCCGTAGCGGCCGATGGTGTAGGCCGGGCCATAGGCCTCGCCATGGGGCGCCTGGCCGACCTCGTAGATCTCCCCGATGGTCGGGATCTGGCCGCGGTCGATCTCCTGGAACAGGCCGTCGGCGATGGCCTGCTGGGCATAGGCGTCGGCGAGATAGATCAGGTCGACGCCACCGTCGCGGACCCGCACGCGGTTCAGCCGGTCGGCGTTGTTGCCCTGGTCGATGACGATCTCCACGCCATGCTCCGCCTCGAACGGGGCGTAGAGCACCTCGTCGAGGATGTCGCCGTTGAAGCCCCAGGTGGAGATGATGAGCTGGCCGTCCTGCGCCAAGGCCGCCGTGCTGAGCGCGGCGAGGCCGGTGCCGGCCAGGAGGAGGGTGAAGAGGGGGGAACGGGCGGTCATCGGAGGCTCTCCTCTGTTCGTTCGGGTTGACTTGTGTCCGGATAGTCCTGAATCGCCAATCCGCAAAGGGGTGAACCAAGCGCAAGGTCGCCCCTCCGCGCAAGCCAATTCAATCACCGTCGCCAGTGGACCGCCATGACGCCGACATCCCGACCCGCCCCGCCTCCCGCCCGCCTGCGCCTCGCCATCGACACCGATCCGGGCCTGGACGACGCCGTGGCGCTGCTGGTGGCGCTGGGTCTGGACGCGGTTGACCTGGTCCTGGTGACCAGCGCGGCCGGCAATATCGGCCTAGACCGCGCGACGGCAAATGCCCGCGCCCTGCTCGACGCGGTGGGGGCGGCTGAGGTGCCGCTGGGCCGCGGCGTCGTGCCTGCCGGGACCAGCTTGATGGCGGCCGGCATCCACGGTGATGACGGACTGGGCGGCGTGCTCGGCGCGCCGCCGCCCGTGCGCCTGCCCGACGCGGCCGGCCTGCTTCGCGACACGGCGAAGGCCGGTCCAATGGCCATGGCGGCGATCGCGCCGCTGACAAACCTCGCCGCCTGGCTCGACGCTGGCCTGCGACTGCCCGCCCCGCTCGCGGTGATGGGCGGCGCCATCGCCGTGCCGGGCAACGCGCCGCAGCCGGGCCTGCCCGCCGGCGCGGCGCTGACCGCCGAGTTCAACTTCGCCGCCGATCCAAGCGCCGCCGAGCGGGTGCTGGCCGCCGGCCTCGACCTCCTGCTGGTGCCCCTCGACGTCACCCGCCAGGTGCGCGCAGACCGGGCCTGGACCCGGGCGCTGGCGGGGCGGTCCGGCCGGGCGCCAGCGCTCGCCGCCCGCCTGATCGAGGCCTATTTCCGGGATGCCGGAGCGCGCGAGAGCCGGCCGCTGCACGACCCGCTGGCGGTGCTGGCGCTGAGCCATCCGGGGCTGTTCACCTGGGCGGAGCGGCCGCTCGCCGTCGTCACGGACCCTTCGGCGGGCCAGCCCGGAACCTGTGTCGCGGCATCCGACGGCAGGCGGCCGGTCCGGGTGGCGCTGGAGGTCGATCGGGCGGCGGCACTGGCCCTGATCGCCGAGGCGATCGCAGCGGCCGGCTAGCGGGGCACCGGCCCGATCAGTCGTCGATGCCGGCGGGCTTCAACGCCTCCTCGACCACCGCCAGCCAGTAGCGCGCACCGGGCTCGATCGCGGCGTCGTTGAAATCGTAGCGGCCGTTGTGGTGCAGCGCGCCCGCCCGCGCCGGGCCGTTGCCGATCCAGCCATAGGCGCCGGGCACGCGGGCGGAGAAGACCGAGAAATCGTCGCCGGCGGTCGAGGGCGGGAAGGCGTGGCGTACCCGCCCGGCCCCGAACACACGCTCCGCCGCCCGCGCGGCGAGGGCCGTCGCCGCCTTGTCGTGGACCACCGGTCCGAGGCGGCGGATGAAGCGGTAGGAGGC